>JBCBZT010000003.1:0-250009 GCA_039815185.1 Cyanobacteria bacterium P01_A01_bin.123
CGCCGCCGCTGAAACGATTGAAGACGCCAGGTCTAAATCGTCGGCGTTGAGTACCATTGCCGCTGCCTATGTCGAGTTAAACGATAATCCCCATGCCGCGCAAGTGTTAGAAAAGGCCCTCGCCGCCGCTGAAACGATTGAAACGATTGAGGACGACAGGTATAAATCGTCTGTGTTGAGTGCTATTGCCGCCGCCGCTGTTGAGTTAAACGACGATGCCCAGGCCGCGCAAGTGTTAGAAAAATCCCTCGCCGCCGCTGAAACGATTGAAGACGACGAGTATCAATCGGAGGCGTTGAGTGCTATTGCCGCCGCCGCTGTTGAGTTAAACGACGATGCCCATGCCGCGCAAGTGTTAGAAAAATCCCTCGCCGCCGCTGAAACGATTGAGGACGACTGGCGTAAATCGGAGGCGTTGAGTGCTACTGCCGCCGCCGCTGTCGAGTTAAACGACGATGCCCAGGCCGCGCAAGTGTTAGAAAAATCCCTCGCCGCCGCAAAAACGATTGAGCACGACTGGCATAAATCGGAGGCGTTGAGTGCTATTGCCGCTGCCGCTGTCGAGTTAAACGACGATGTCCAGGCCGCGCAAGTGTTAGAAAAATCCCTCGCCGCTGCTGAGACGATTGAGGACGACGGGGCTAAATCGAGTGCATTATCTCTGATTATTGAAACTATTGATCAATGGCCGGATCAAGCCTTCAGACAAGCGCTGCTAGAGGCTGCACTACAGTCAGCCAATGGAGAAAATGCGTCTGTACCAATGGTAAAAATTTCTGCCCTGTATGCTAAGCAGCATCGGTGGGGCAAGGCGCTGGCTGCTCTGAGACAATGTCAGGAGAGCAAGAAAATTGTGGGGCTGACGCAGATTTTCACTGCTCAGGCGGAAGGGAGAAACCTCAGATTGATTCAGGGAGCCCTTGTTTTACCGGAGGGTGAACAAGGTATACAGGTGATGGGGAATGCTGGCAGTTACACCTTTGAAGTCTCAGTGCAAAGCCCTGACGAAGATTGCGACAACTATGCCGACTGGATAGAAATCATCACCCCAAACGGGATGCTCAAGGGACGAGAAGTTTACACCCATCCCCATCTAGGCAACCTCACCTTTACCGCGACGCTGTCATCCCTTGAGATTCAACCCAGTGACGAGGTGATCGTCCGTGCCCACTTCCATGGTATCTATGCCTCTGGGGAGGATCCATTAATAGATATTGTGTTTAGAGACCAGATGGGTGGAGGCCGTTACGAAAAATCTGGTTACACAGATCAAGCCTTGAGGGGCAGCGTAGCTGAAGGTTTTAGGTCGGTGCGGATTTCAGAGCACTATGCAAAATGGCTGGAGAAAGCAGAGCCGCTGCCCGTATGGGAGGACTGTGAGCTGGCGTCACGGGGTGATGGCACATGACTATTGCGCAACAGTGGTATCCCTGCCGCCAGGCCGCCTAGCCTAACCGTCAACCCAACACTCAAAACCCCCGGATTCTTAAAGAATCCAGGGGCCTTAAATAGTTCCAGCAATTGATGTCTGAGGTTACGGTAACAACCCATCAAATCTGTGGGCCAACCGCTACGCCAATAGCGCTTTAGCCTTAGCCAGCACATTCTCAACCGTAAAGCCGTACGCCTCCATGATCTTGCCCCCGGGTGCAGACGCGCCAAAGCGATCCACACTGACTGTATCGCCCTCAGTTCCCACGTAGCGATACCAGCCAAAGCTAGCCCCTGCTTCAACTGCCAAGCGCTTGGTGACAGCCTTAGGCAACACAGACTCACGGTAGGCGGCATCTTGGGCATCAAACAATTCCCAAGATGGCATGGAGACGACGCGCACCTTCTTTCCTTCTGCACGCAGCGTTTCAGCGGCCTGCACACACAGATTCACTTCGCTCCCTGTGCCAATTAAGATTAAATCGGGGGTGCCATCGCTATCAGACAACACATAAGCACCTTGGGCAACTTTAGTCGCAGTAGAACCGTCCAGATTAGGCAAACCTTGGCGAGTGAGGGCCAGTAAGGTCGGTGCTTTACGATTGGCGATCGCGACCTGATAAGCACCCGACGTTTCATTGCCATCCGCCGGACGAATCACCGTCAAGTTAGGAATCACCCGCAATGACGCCACTGTTTCAACGGGTTGGTGGGTAGGGCCGTCTTCCCCTAACCCGATAGAGTCGTGGGTCATCACATAGATGACACCCGCTTCAGACAGAGCTGACAGGCGAATCGCAGCCCGCATGTAGTCCGCAAAAACTAAGAAGGTGGCACAGTAGGGAATCAATCCAGAATTGTGCAGAGCAATACCGTTACAGATTGCCCCCATGCCGTGTTCTCGTACCCCAAACCGCAGGTTACGATTTTCATACTGCCCCTTTTGGAAACTGCCCGAAATTTTCAATTCCGTCAGGTTAGAGTGGGTCAAGTCAGCGGAACCCCCAATCAATTCAGGAATAGCGGGAGCCAACGCATTCAGACATTTTTCTGAATGCTTGCGGCTGGCTATGCCCTTGTCGGCTGGGGTATAGCTCGGCAACGTATCAGACCAGCCTGCGGGCAGCTGACCTGAGAGCATTCGCTCAAACTCGGCGGCAGCTTCAGGATATTTGGTGCGATAGGTGGCTAGGGTTTCTTCCCACTCAGCCTGATAGCTCGCCCCCCGTTCAATGGCTTGACGCATGTGAGCGAGGGCATCGTCAGGAATCTCAAATTCGCCGTAGCTCCAACCTAGATTCTCGCGGGTTGCCTTGATTTCGTCTGTGCCCAGGGCAGCCCCATGAATCCCTGCGGTATTTTGCCGATTGGGTGAACCATAGCCGATGGTAGTGGTGACCTTAATAAAAGAAGGCTTGTCGGTCACGGCTTTAGCCGCTTCAACTGCCTTGGCGATCGCGTCTAGATCGTTGTTGCCGTCTTCGACATGCTGAACATGCCAACCATAGGCTTCAAACCGCTTGGCCACATCTTCAGTAAACGAAATATCGGTTGAACCATCAATGGAAATATGGTTGTCGTCATAGAGGGCAATCAGCTTGCCCAACCCTAAGTGCCCGCCCAAAGAGCAGGCTTCCCCGGAGACCCCTTCCATGTTGCAACCGTCACCCAAAATAACGTAGGTGTAATGGTCGACTAAGGTGCAATCTGGCTTATTGAAGCGAGCCGCCAAGTGGGCTTCAGCCATGGCCAACCCAACGCCGTTAGCAATTCCCTGGCCTAAAGGCCCCGTGGTTACTTCGACACCAGGCGTCTCAAAGTTCTCTGGGTGACCTGGGGTGCGCGATTCCCACTGGCGAAACTGCTTGATGTCGTCAAGGGTAACGCTGTCGAACCCAGTCAAATACAAGAGTGCGTACTGCAACATGCAACCATGACCGGCTGAAAGCACAAAGCGATCGCGGTTGAACCAGTCAGGATTTTTGGGATTAACCCGCATAAACTGATTCCATAGGACAAAAGCCATGGGCGCTGCCCCCATGGGCAACCCTGGGTGACCAGACTTAGCTTTCTCCACAGCGTCGATGGCGAGAAAGCGAATAGAGTTGATACAAAGTGCTTCGAGTGATTGGGTTGCGACAGCCATATTCCTAGTGTGTATTAACGACGGTACAACGGCGGGTGGGGAAGGCTAACAGGCAGCCTCTACAATTCCGAGCAAACAGGTGGGCGTTCAAACCACTTCCAATTAAAAGCTTGAGTAGGGCATCAGGCCCAATCATTCCCATTGGGAAAAATCATGAATTTTGGATGTGGACGAACTCCTCAATCATCCCATCCTCTCGGATCAAGGAGCAAGGGGGATACGGGTAGATAAAGCATGGGGGAGCACTAAACGACCTAGCGACTTGATAGGTCATTATACCTATTGACAACCCAATTTGTATGCCAAACATTGTCAGATTAAACGCTGTGGCGCTCCCCAAACTCAAAAAAGCAAGTTTTCAAATCGGCTGGCGTTTAGTGACGATACTTTCGAAATGCCAGGGTGACATTGTGTCCGCCAAAGCCGAAGGAATTGGAAAGGGCAACTTCAACCGTTTGAGCCCGCCCTTGATGGGGAACATAGTCCAGATCACACCCTTCGTCGGGATTTTCAAGGTTGATCGTCGGCGGTACCCAATCGTTGGCAACCGCCATCGCAGCCGCTACCCCTTCAATCCCACCAGACCCACCCAGCAGATGGCCCGTCATTGATTTGGTTGAACTCACGGCAATTTGATGGGCGCTGGCTCCCAAAGCAGCTTTGATCGCCTTAGTTTCTGTCGGGTCGTTGGCGGGGGTGCTGGTGCCGTGGGCATTGATGTAGCTCACTTGATCGGGGGTCAGGTTGGCATCTTTCAACGCCATGCTGATGGCCCGACTCGCCCCTTCCCCACCTGGGGTTGGGGCTGTCATATGGTAAGCATCACAGGTCATGCCGTAGCCCACAATTTCAGCGTAGATCTTAGCGCCACGACTGACGGCATGATCGAGCGCTTCAAGTAATAGGATGCCGCACCCTTCACCCATAACAAACCCGTCGCGATCGCGATCGAAAGGTCGGCTGGCATGGCTGGGATCTTCATTGCGGGCTGAGAGTGCCCTGGCTGAGGCAAACCCGGCTATCGCTAAAGGGGTAATGGAGGCCTCTGTACCGCCACAAATCATGGCTTGGGCGTAGCCATTTTGGACAATCCGAAACGCATCGCCAATGGCGTTGGATCCAGCAGCACAGGCCGTTACCGCGCAAGAATTTGGCCCCTTAGCGCCAGTATGAATCGCCGTTAAACCTGCGGCCATGTTGGCAATCATCATGGGCACCATAAAGGGGCTGCAGCGGCTGGGCCCGCGGGTCAGATAAACTTCCTGTTGAGCTTCCATCACCTTGAGGCCGCCCACCCCTGTGCCGATCATGACGCCGACTTGTTCCGCGTTGAGATCTGTAATCTCAAATTTGGCATCCCGCAGTGCTTGGGAGCTGGTCGCCACCGCAAATTGGGCAAAGCGATCCATGCGCTTGGCGTCTTTGCGATCGAGATAGGCGAGGGGGTCAAATCCTTTTACTTCACCGGCAATGCGACAGTTGTGTTTAGCCGCATCAAAAGCTGTGATCGGGCCGATGCCATTTTTAGCGTTGACTAACCCATCCCAATACTCAGCTAGGGTATTGCCCAAGGGCGTAATCGCCCCCATGCCAGTAATCACAACGCGCTTTTTAGTCGAATCTGTCATAATCTCGTTCAAATACATTGAGTGACCTGGCACCCATACCGTGATCTAAGTCCCTCTGCACTCAATACCGTTGCCTAAGTTCTGTTGCACCCATAACTTTGCCTAAGTACTGTCCGTATTCATGATCAGCAAATGCGGTTGCATTCCACCCATGAGCTTGCTCCATGAATACGCTGCCCCGTCGCCTTAGCCATCCACGAAAACCTGGAAGGCTGGCAACGGGGCGATCGCAATTGCTAAGCAGCTGATTTTTCTTTGATAAAGTCAACGGCAGATTGAACCGTACCAATGCCTTCTGCGGCTTCATCCGGAATCTCTATGTCGAATTCCTCCTCTAAAGCCATGACCAACTCAACAGTGTCTAGGGAATCGGCCCCTAAATCATTGGCAAAACTAGCTTCAGGCTTGACTTCAGCTTCGTCAACGCCCAGTTGTTCAGCCACGATTTTTTTGACTTTCTCAAAAACTTCTTCGCTCATGGACTCCTTACCCTTTACTGACATAGAGAAAATTACGGTTCCCGCTACTTTGACGGCAAATCAGGTTAAGCACAGCGCTATTCACCGAATTTGTCCGCAAAGCAGCTATCCTTTGCCTGAATTGGCCGAGCTTAGCCTCCAAGCATTTCATCATATTATCTGAAAGCGTGCCGCTCCATTCAGTTGTCTGTGCCTGAACAGGATTAGGCACAACCCCTCAAAAGTCAGCTTGAGGCGATCGCCCTACACAGTCGCCCAACCCCTTTTCCAATCAGGCATTGCTGCGAAACAAACTTCCCCAGCTTTATTACATTCCATAAAGTTTTGTAGTGCCAAGCTCAAACAGGAAAAACCGTCGCTATAGACTATTCATTGATTGGAGAACCCTTACTCGCAGTCGATTCTAAGTCTCTCTGGGATTTTCCTATGAGAATGCTTAGCGTCGTACTGTGCAATACCTATAACATTGGAGCCTTCATTCAATGTCTCATTCAGTCAAAATCTACGATACTTGCATCGGCTGCACCCAGTGCGTTCGGGCTTGCCCGTTGGACGTGCTAGAGATGGTGCCTTGGGATGGCTGTAAAGCAGGTCAAATTGCTTCCTCCCCTCGGACGGAAGACTGTGTGGGCTGCAAGCGTTGCGAAACGGCTTGCCCCACTGACTTCCTCAGCATCCGGGTCTACCTAGGTGCAGAGACAACCCGCAGTATGGGCTTAGCTTACTAAGCCTGCCGATAGCGATCGATTTTCTAATCGCAAGATGACAAAATCGACTCGAAGCTCTCCCGATTCTATGTCGGGAGAGCTTTTCTGTTGCTTATTAGGGCGTGTCATCAATTAAACGCGAAAAACTTTATGGCTGAGCCTTGTCACGCCCGACCAATTAAACGAACTAGGGGCTGTCACCACTGTGCTGCGAGTAATGAACCCCTGATAGTTGACAGCCCCCTAGCGCACAGCAAACTTGCGAACCGCGAGTAGGCTACCCAGCAGCCCCACGATAATTCCCAAAGAGAATAAAGAGATGGGTAGCAACATCGCTTGGTCAGCCGTGAGTTGTAGGCCATTGAGCAAAAACTGGACAAAATCCGGTTGTTGGGCCGTAAATTCCTGTAGCGCCCGGTGAATGCCGTACAGTGACACCCAAGATAACCCCGCACCCAAAACACCAAAAGTAGCCCCTTGCAAAATGAACGGCAAATAAATCCAAACGCGGGTTGCACCGACTAACTGCATCACTTCAATCTCACGACGACGGGCCATGACGATTAAGCGAATCGTGGTGGTAATCACTGCGATCGCAGTCAGGCTCAAAATCGCAATGATAAAGAATCCCACCCAGCGTAAACCCTCGTTCAATTGGGCCAGTCGCTTCACCGCTTCAGCAATGTAGAGTACTTCATCCACCCCTTCAACCGCGTCCAGCTTTTGGGCCAGTGTGGGTACATCCTCAGAAGTGCGCGCCCGCACTTTTAGCTCATCAACTAAGGGATTGCCTTTGAGCTGCTCCGTTGCGCCTTCGATATCAGAGACGCCCAGATCTTTGACCAAATTTTCCCAAGCGGCTTCTTTGCTAACAGTTTCAACCCCACTTACCTCAGGGAAAGCCTCTACCTGAGGCTTCAGGGTGTCGGCATTAACGCCACTCTCCAAATAAACCGAAACTTCCAACTGGCTACCAAATTGGTTGAGCAAGCTCTCCAACTGCCAGGTGGACTGGAGGCTAATGCCAAAGAGAAACAGCAGCACCGTCATCGTGCTCACCGCCGCCCAGTTCATCCAACCGCCCCGCTGTAGCCCCAAGAGGGTTTCCCGCAGCAAATAGTCAGACTTGGTTAAAAGCTTAAACATGGTCGTAATCCCCAGATGTGGAGCCGTCTTGAAGTGTTGGACTCTACCGATAGCGAAAAGATGATCAAGATGCACCCGCCACAAGTTTGGCATGGCTTAAGTTAGGGCGGTCTTAAGCAAATGTCAAGATCTGGGGCCGCTAGCGTTAGTTTCCGCTGAAATCATCAGGGGTCAGGGGTGAGCGCGTTAGGTGCAAAAACACCCCCTTCCCCCTAACGCTTTGCCCCCAACGAAATCCAACATGTCTTGCCTGTCAGTAGCAGATTTTTTCAACTTAAATAGATCCTCCCTTGTGTTGTTAGGATGGGGAAGAAAATAACTATTCCTACCGTCGTTCACGGTTTGCGCATCCATGGCTGTCGAGATTCAAGTTGCAAAGAAAAAGCTTAAAACCCCACCTTTAGAGATTCATTACTTGGGCGATCGCGTTTTAAGACAGCCCGCTAAGCGGATCGCAAAGGTTGACAACGACATCCGCGCCCTGGCACGAGAAATGCTACAGACGATGTACAGCGCTGACGGGATTGGCTTAGCTGCCCCCCAAGTGGCCGTAAATAAGCAGTTAATTGTGATTGATACCGAACCCGACAAAGCCACCAATCAGCCTTTGATTTTGATCAACCCCAAAATTACCCGCAACAGCAAAGAGCTTTGTACCGGGCAAGAAGGTTGCTTAAGCATTCCGGGGGTTTATTTAGACGTGATCCGGCCTGCGGCGATCGAAGTGTCCTATAAAGACGAAAATGGTCGGCCCCAAAAACTACAGGCAGCCGATTTATTGGCACGAGCCATTCAACACGAAATGGATCACCTCACAGGCGTCATGTTCGTCGATCGGGTTGACAATGCCTTGGCCTTAAACCAAGAGCTCCAAAAAAACGGCTTCTCTGCCAAGGATGTGCGGACGACAGTTTAATCTGTAGTTAAAGGGCAGAGGAAAGAGGATACCGTCATCGTTTCAGCGCCAACCTGTTATCAATGCTGGGATGTGTACGGTCTATTTGCTAGTCTCTGCAATATCAATCGTTGAGGAGATAGAAATCTGTGACTCCAAAAAGTGGTGCTTTGCTGGGGGGCTGCTGTCTCACTGCGATCTCAGCAGTGGCGGCGATCTTTGAACTGTCAACGGGAGAACCCGATTGGGGGACTTTGCCCACGGGCCTTTTCCTAGCCGTCTGCATTCCCCTGACCGGGCTGTTTTTCTATGCAGCAGTAAAAGACGCACGGGCCAATCAGCCCTAAGGGATTGTTTAACCAGTGCAGCGGTTCGGTATGCCTACAGCGATCGCGACCCTGCCCTTGCACTGTCTTTCAAGGTTGATATCAGGATCGCGATTTTATCTACAGGTTGTCCTGGCAACGAGGCAATCTGAATTTATTCCCAACCCGCGCGATCGCAGACTTGCAGTGCTAACGGATTATTGCGTCCAAAAACAGCGGCGCTCACCGTATCCTCTTTGAAGTCACCAAAACTTGCGACTACTGGATCAAGGGGTGCCCCTTCAACAACAGGGTACTCATTATTACCCTCCGCAAAAATTTGCTGGGCCTCTGGGCTGACCAGATATTCCAGGAACTGGATAGCTGCTTCTTTATTGGGAGCGGACTTCAAAACCCCTGCGCCACTGATGTTGACGTGCGTCCCCCGCTCGCCCTCACCCTGATTGGGGAAAAAGACCCCCATTCGGTCAGCGATCGCTTGATCTTGAGGGTCATCCGACTTGGCTAAACGCGCTAGATAATAGGTATTCGCGATCGCAATATCGCCCAACCCAGCCGCAGCCGCTTTGATCTGAGCTGTGTCGTTTGCTTCCGGATCGCGGGCAAAATTCGCCACAAACTCACTCACCCACTCCTCAGTGGCTTCCTCACCGTGGGCTGCGATCAAAGACCCAACCAAGGACTGATTGTAGATATTCGTAGACGAACGGACTAAGATTCGTCCCCGCCATTTTGGATCAGCCAAATCTTCGTAAGTTGACAATTCACTTGGATCAACAGCATCTCGGTTGTACATAATCACCCGAGCCCGTTTGGTTAAACCAAACCATAGTCCTTCTGGATGTCGCAAGTACTCAGGAATCGCCTGTTCCAACGTAGAAGAGGCAATTGGCTCAAACAAATCTTCCTGATCGGCTCGCCACAGTCGCCCTGCATCGACCGTCACTAACAAATCCGCCGGGCTATTGGTTCCTTCGTTTTTAATCCGCTCAATCAGTAAATCAGCCTCTGCTTCGATTAGATTGACGCGAATCCCCGTGGCGTCTGCAAAGCCTTCATAGAGAGCATCATCAGTATCGTAGTGCCGAGAAGAATATAAGTTCAGCGACGAATTGCTGCGTCCACCAAACTGGGCGCTTGCCGTCTTGGGTCGGAACTGTCCAAAGGCCGCCGCCGTGACTGCGGCTCCAGCACCTAGAAATACTCGTCTGTTGAATTTCATTGCATGTTACCTCACAGGTGAAAGATGGGGCTTGCTTCAACTCCGTCAGTGACAGAGATTTAATTGAGACTGTCTCCTATTAAAATAGATTTACCATGGAATCAAGCTGTTTCAGTATCAATCTCTTAATTCACCGTACTATAGGCTTCAATAGCCTTTCAGACTAAGTTTGTATTGGATAGTCCCAAATTTCTAATGATGAGTCGTTGTCATCATCAAAGCGATTAAAACAAGAATGATCCTATTAGTTTTTGTCAATGATTGACAAATCATCTCATTTATCGCGTAAGGTCTGGAAAGATCATCGCAGATTGCTCACAGTTGCCTTGTATTTGCTGGCATCCGTAGGGCTGCACAGTGTTATGTTGCGACTGCCAATGCTGTCTCTCAGTCAGTCTGAAGATATCCGCCAAGATTTATCCATCATTGACGAGGCCAGCGACAACTTTTTTGATGTGGTTGAGCTACCCTCAGCACAACTTCCTGAAACCGCTCCCCCAGGCGATCCAATACCACCGCCATCCAATCCAACGCCCCAACAACAACCCCCGCCTAACCCGGCCACACCACCTACCCTGACGCCAGAAACACAACTAACGCCAAATACAACATCTGATCCAGATTCCGAAAACCCTCGCTCTGCAACCACTGGGTCCGAGACGAACGAAACACCCGATCCTCTCCCCTACGCCAATTTCACCCACCCAACTGGCGCAACTGCGGGTTGCCAGGGGAATGAAGACTGTTGGGAAATGCCGGGTAACTGGAGAAGCAATGCCCCTCTACTTGAAGCCCAAATAGAAGCAGAGGGATACGAATTTCGCGACTTAACGGACGATCTAGCCGAGACTCCAGGCGTCCAGATCTACGCAGCCTACAAAGATGACCAACCTCAGTACTACATCAGCATCGTGTCAGTGCTGGGGGGAACTCGATATGTGTTTAGTGATCAGTCAATGACGACTGAGGAACTCAGTGCTTTGCAAGGCCCATAAAGTCAGAACAACACCTGCTCCAGCCGCCAATTTTCTAAAAGGTCGTATGATTGCCGCCCGGATTGTTTCAATTAAAGTCCTTTCGACCCCGAGGGGGCAAAGACTCTACGTCGTTTTCAAAACCTCCAAGACCCCAAAAGCACTGGGACTATGGCTAACCCCTGGTCGCTCTAGTATCCAAGCTATCCAAGTTGGCGACCGAGTCTTGCTGCAACAGAGCGATGAGGGACATTTACGACTCGCCCTCCGCCCACTGCCCCAAATAACTCAGCTAAAGCTGTTTTCCTGGCTAAATCGGTGGATTGAATTATTTAACAGGTAGACGCCAACAACCTTCGAGCCATTGGGCTAGCTCTCGCTGGGATGCGGTTACCTGTTTAACGACACTCCAAAGCTGAACCGCAGCAACAGCCGTGCTGGGGTCGGCTTGTAAAGGCTGATAGGCCCGGCATTGACAGGGCACACCAAGCTCTTGTAGCCGATGATAAACTCGCCAGCGATCGCAGCAAGTAATCTCAATCCAGTTGCCAGTCCAGCTATCGGGCAGTTCTGCCGATGATGAACAATCTTGATTTGGCATGAAAGATGAGCTCCAAACGACGGTTGCGTCAAACCTTAAATAAAATCCAACAGATTTAGGGTCTCCCCAAAAAGCCCTGTGCCCAAACGATTATCTTTAGGCCAGATAATGAAAGTAACTTCTGATTAAGCACATTAGAAATACTGCGTTTATGCAAGCCAGCTTTTAGTTCTTTAAATCGATCGAGATCAAATAAGAGTTATTTTCAATAACTTAGATAAGGAGTATTTTGCTAATCATCAAGCAGATCTCTGAGAGTTGTGGTCAACAGTCATTAGCCTGATAAACCTCCTGACCCAATGGCGTATCCTAAACATCACTATTGAGAATAGCTATTAGTTCAAACTCAATGAAACCTTGATTTACAGAGATTTTTATCAATTCTCAATAAGTTAGAATACAAATATGCCGCTATTTTTTTGATAGCTGCAGCTAGAAGGGTCAGCGAATAAATAGACTTTTATCAATGATCTCCCTTTGCTATCCAGACCTCAGAACAGGAGACCAAGCATATGCCTGATACATCCGTAATGGTTACCCCCTTTGGTGAAGTTAGTGACAACGTTGTTTTGTTTGAAAAATCAACGACTGAACCCATTTGTGAAGGGTTGAACATCGCACTGGCAAGTTTTCAAGCCCTGTATCTTCAGTATCAAAAACACCATTTTGTCGTCGAAGGCGCTGAGTTTTACCAACTGCACCAATTTTTTGAAGACAGCTACGATCAGGTCAAAGACCATGTTCACGACCTGGGTGAACGCCTCAATGGACTAGGTGGCGTACCTGCAGCAAGCTTTAGCAAACTAGCAGAGCTTTGCTGCTTTACCCCAGAGTCTGATGGCATTTATCGTTGCCGCACGATGGTCGGAAACGATCTCCAGGCTGAACAGGCTGTGATTGGTGTTTTGCGTCGGCAAGCCGCTCAGGCTGAAAGCCTAAGCGATCGCGCAACCCGCCACCTATACGAAACGATTTTGTTGAAGACCGAAGAACGGGCTTATCATCTCGCACATTTCCTAGCGCCAGACACGCTAGTCAGCTTCAACGGACAAAATTAAAAAATCGCCATTGGTCGATGGCAAGACTGGTAGATCGCAAATCACCATGACATAGCAGTAGAAAGAGCCCTAGTAACAGGGCTCTTTTTTTTGCTTTGCCCCCTTAAACATTCTACCCGTAGTTGAGAAATAGTATCAATAGTTTCATTCTAGCAGCTCAAGATCTGTTCCCTTGGCTAGAGACATTTTCGTTTACAAAAAAATTTTTTAACCCGTAAAAGATCGATGAAGACATTTACCAGAGCCAGATTAGCCCATATTTGAGTGGCTAACTAGAAGGGGAAGATGGAGGTTGACATCAGCAAAGCACACCACTCGTTATTACTGCCGTTTTGACTAAGATCAGGTTAAAATGATTCTCAATAACTCCGACTTGTTCATCTGCTATGACTCGCAAAGATCTAAAGCCCATACCCCAACGATTTTGCCTAGAGGGTCAGTTTCTTGGATTTGCACCCGGACCCAAGTCTCCATTCAAGTATCTACAGTTAGCGACGGTCGAAGGTTTAACGACAATTAAGTTGGGCAAATCCCTGCGGTTGATGATGTTCCGCTACCTTTCACCGGGAGACAACATCCGGGTTGTTGGGCAGCAGAAACTCGATAAGAAGACAGGAGAACCTTGTTTCAAGGCTGAAGAGGTGATGAAACTGTCCACCGGGGCGGGTTCAGCGTTGCCTGTTCAAATAGGTGATAACCCGACTACACCTGTGGCAGCGTCCCCACCCCGCCCGGCCAAAACCAAAGCTAAGATCTTAGTGTGTCAAAAATCAAGTTGTCGCAAACGCGGCAGTCAGGCCGTGTGTCGCAGCTTAGAAACCGCGATCGCTCAGCAAGGGTTAACCGACCAGGTTAAAATCGTACAAACGGGCTGTATGGATCGCTGCAAGGCTGGCCCCAATGTTGTCTTTATGCCCAACAAAGCTCGCCATAGTCGAGTTTCACCTGATGCGATCGCAGCTTTGATTAACCAGCACTACAGTGCCCTCACTGCCGATCAACAGACTTAACCAATGGGTCTCAACCATCGCTCCGTTGATTTGTGCCGATTAAGATAGACAACCTGGTGGTGACGAGACCACTGTAAGGTTTTTGCCAGCTCAAATTGTCGAATTAGTCGTGTGACGGTGACGCGAGTGCTGCTGATGGATTCGGCAATTTGCTGATGGGTTAGGGGGAGTTCCATATAGATGCGATCGCGCGAACGGGTGCCAAAATTTTGGGCAAACCAGTCAATCAGCTGTAGCAAGCGCACCTCGACTCGGCGACAGTGTAGGATTCTCATCAATTCCCCAGATTGATGGATGTGCGTGAGTAAGGTTTGGGTGAATATTTGACCCTCTAGCACGAGGGGTTCAACTTCCACCGAATTGAGACACTCAAACTCGTACGGTGTGATCGGATTTAATTGAGAGCCAATGATGCTGCCTTTACCCCAGAAGCCAAGCGGGGCAATTTGGCCCTGATCGTCCCAGGTAATGGCACGAACCATGCCACAGTGAATTCGCCAAAGCTGCCCTTCATGGGTCGAGAGCAGCGTATGACGCTTAAAACAGGTATTCTCGATTCTCAGGCGGTCAGTCATCATTTGAAATGTCCTGATTACAAGGCGAGCGTTGAATAACGGTTATTTGAGGCTGGCAAGCTTTGCCAATAGTCATGGATGACTTGGGCAACACGCTTGGGGTAGTCATAGTGAAAGAAGTGTTTGCCTTCGGGGCAATGCCAGAGGCGATCGTGAGGTTTGAGCCAGTCGCGCCATTGCACTTGGGTGTTGCTATCGATAACCACATCGTGGGCACCGTGACATACGAACAACGGCGGTTCAATGCCGCCACAGGTGAACACAGTGTGATTCACCAAAGAATGAAGTGTGAGTTGAGAATCTAGATCTTGTTGCAGCAGTTGAATTAACGCGGTCATAGCGGCCATACTTTGCACGCCAAACAGCAAACGCGCCATTTGACCCAAAATCATCTCCCGACGACAAGGCAGCAACTGTCGCAAGGCGTAGTAATGGGCATGCCAGTTCACTGCTGGATTTGCACCGACGGAAATCAACGTTAGCGATCGCACTCGCTGGGGATATTGCTGAGCATAATGTAGCCCCACCAACCCGCTAATACCGTGGCCTAAAAGATGCACTGGGCGATCGCGTTGCTTTAGATAGTCGTGGAGTACAGTGACCGCTATCGCCAAACAACAGGGTTCATCAGCGGTTTGAGCATAGTCCCAACAGCGGATTTCACTTTTTCGAGCCAGTTGAACCAGCAGGCGTTGATCAAACCGCTTGAGACAGGGACTCACACTCAGCCAGAGCGCTTCAGAAGGGTGTGCCATGGTTTTAGGGTTTGTATTTCAGATATTTAGATCAAATTTCGTTGTTGAGAAAAGAAGGAAGCCAGCGATCGCGATTCCCCATCGCTGGCGGTTTTGCTGTTAGCGGGAATGCTGAACGGCATTGGTATTTTTTGAATGCCAAGGCCATCTAATGCCATAAATCGGCTCAATTTGCTTGTAACTGCGAATTGCTTGTGACTACAATTTATTTGTTACTGCGAATTAGATTCAATAGTAAACTGCAACCAGTATACAGGCTTTAGTGCTTTAACGAGAAAAATTCCCAATAAATTTGTAAATCCTGGTGATCGCCCTGTATAGGGCTGACCAGATTGCTTAAGGCACCAAGTATTGCTAAGACGCTGAGTACACAACCCTTTGCAGCGACTGCTAAAAGCCTAACGCTGAGGGTTTAAAGCTAGAGAGATGGCCTCTAAGCCAGTTTTAGATCGGGAGCGAACCCTTGTATTAGATTTAACCCGAGCGACTACAGTCTGAGCAAACTGCATACAGGGTCAGTTGGCAATCCAGCAGGTAATAGCCAGAATCGTCGGCCTGCCGCTTGCCGATTTGATCAACCGAGGATTCTCGAAATTCTATGGTTTTATTGCAGTGAACACACACCAGATGATGGTGATGTTCTTGCATAGAACGGTTCAGTTCGTAGTGTTTATGACCTTCAGCCAATTCCAACTCCCTCAGTAAGCCCATATAAACCATCAGATGTAAGGTTCGATAAACCGTGGAGAGGCTAATGCGCTCACCATGTTTAACCAGCGTGATGTGCAACTCTTCTGCACTCAAGTGTTCTCCCCGAGGTAAGGCTTGCAAAATGCTCAGAATCTTCTGGCGCTGTGCAGTTAAGCGATATCCCTTGGCGTTGAGCTCTGTTTTGAGGATCTGATCAGAATAGAAGGCCATAGCCTTAATTGCCGATTAATTAGGAGTAATTCTCGTTTATTCTCTACACAAAGTCAAGCGCTTACTAAGAAACAGTTCAGTATCTATGGTTGGGCTAATTCGGAACCAGCAGCGATTGATTCTTGAATTGAGATGATTAGAGCATTCCAAGATGGGCCATGAAAGGCTACCTCGTAACCGATATCTGAAATTCTGCAGAAGCCTATAGGAATTACTATCAATAAACCATCATAGGGCACCATTAGTCCCTCAAGTTCAAATCTTGCTCCAAACTGGCGACTGACTCAAGTCGCTTCACTGCAAATCAGCATCCAGACTCTCAAGCAAACCCAGGGATAGACCCTGAGTAAATGCTTAATTTATTACAAAGTTTAGGCAGCACACTTTGCAGGCTTATACATCCTACTGTCAGTGCTTACGGCCTTGTAAGCAGCATCAGCAGCCTATTCATGGGCAGTCTGTACTATAGCGATTCCATCTGCGATAGAACAGCAGTAAAACACGGTAAAGGCTTGATTTTTATAAGAACTAATGTCAATAGTAAAGGGGTCATGGATTGAACTCAGTCGCAAACCCTGACTGCTATTGAATCAATGGCGTTTGCTAAAGCGTTTTACGGAGAAAAGTGTGGTGAACAAGAGATTAAAACTCTGGACAGGGATCGGAACCTACGCCTTGGTCAATGTAGGTTTAACGCCGCTTGCGCTTGCAGACGCCGCCCATGCCGAGGAGTTATTAACCCTATCCGACGAAACACCTTCTATCCTGATTAGTCAAAACAATGCCTGTGTCGCCGTCGCGGTTGAAGGCGGTGGTGAAGGCGGTGGTGAAGCACCTGAAGGCGGTGAAGGTGGCGAAGGCGGTGAAGGTGGTGAAGGTGGCGAAGGCGGTGAAGGCGGTGAAGGCGGTGAAGGCGGTGAAGGCGGTGAGGCGCTGAGTCCGAGTAGGGTTTACTTGCCCCAGGCCCAGCGATTTCGCAATCGCCAAATCCTCAACACATTTGTGGATCAATTGGTCATTCCCAACTATGAGTTGCTGACCCAGCGGACTGGAGAACTTTCAGAAGGCATTACGGCCTTTGTTAACAATCCCACCCCTGATACTCTGGCCACCGCTCGGCAGATTTGGCTCGCCACCCGCACGCCCTGGGAGCAAAGTGAGTCCTTTGCCTTTGGTCCTGCAGCGTTCCTGGGGTTAGATGCCGAGCTAGACGATTGGCCATTGAACGAAGTTGACGTCATCGCCGTTTTAGAAAGCGGGGATTCGCTTACCCCTGACTATGTAGATGGTCTGCAAACCAGCCAAAAGGGGTTCCACGCCATCGGGTTTCTGCTGTTTGGCACGGATGATAATAAGGAACTTTCTGCCTTCACCTCACGGGATTTTGAGTACCTAGCCGCGATCGCCCCTGTATTTGACCAGACGGCTAACGATCTGTTGCTGAGCTGGACTGAGGGCATAGACGGTCTGCCACCTTTCCAAGGGGAGTTTATTAACGCTGGGGAAGGTAGTGAAATTTATCCAACCGTTCAGGCTGCGGGGGAAGAAATCGTCCAGGGGATTATCGGCATTTTGGACGAGTTGGGTAACGTCAAGATTGGCGAAGCCGTCGATACCCAAAATCCATTTCTGCTGGAAAGCCGTTTTTCGCAAAGCTCCCTACAAGACTTTAAGGCAAACCTCCGTAGCGCCCACAATGCCTACATGGGTGATTTCTACGGTAGTGGCACCTCAGGAGTCGGCCTAAGCGATTACATTGCCAGGGTTGATCCAGAGTTAGATGCTCAGATTCGAGTCCAATTGCAGCTTGCGTTGGCCAATTTGGAGGCGATTCCTGGCCCCATCGAGATCACCCTATGTGACAGTAGTGCCCAACCGGCGATCTCGGCAGCTCAAGACAGCGTTTTGGAACTGTTTGAGGTGTTTCAACAGCAGATTTTACCATTAGTGCAGCAATGATGACATCACCCATGCAGTTAATTCGACACCAGAGGCATTGGGTTCATCGTCTAGTGCTGGGTTTGGGGACTGCGATCGCAGGCATTGTGGTTTCAACACTGCTTCACTTGCCAGTACAGGCCCAACTTTCACCCCTGTCAGGAGGAGATACAACCCTAAACATCCGCTCTTCCCAGGCCTACACCCAACCGGCCCCCAATCTAGATGAATTTTGGGATGACCGTCATGCCGCTGGCGACCTGGCCTTTGAAGCAGCCTTTGTGACGTCCCCAGCCAATGTCAATCCCGGCTTGGGACCATTGTTTAACAGCAGTTCTTGTGTCGGCTGTCACATTAACAACGGTCGAGGACTGCAAGAGAAGGGGCAACGGGTCGTGCGGGTGAGCCAACTGGACACAGCGGCAAACACTGCCTTACCCCCAGTGCATCCCTATGCAGCTGAGGCAGTTGCGCCCACTGCAAATACACCCCCCGTACCTGGCCTCGGCACCCAGGTCCAGGAGCAAGGGATTTATGGCAATCCCCCCGAGGCGAGGATAGAAATCACCTGGCAAGATGAGGCGGGTACCTATGGGGACGGCAGTCCCTACACGCTGCGATCGCCTGAACTGACCCTGTCGCCTTGGGATGGCAAGCCACTGTCGGAAGGGGTAGTGATATCCAATCGAATTCCATTGCCAGTCTTTGGCTTGGGGCTATTGGAGGCTGTTTCGGAAGAAGTTGTCCTGCAATCGGCCGATCCTGAAGATTTAGATGGAGACGGTATCTCCGGTCGCCCCAATCGAGTTTGGGATGTTTTGCAGCAGACAGATGTGCTAGGTCGGTTTGGCTGGAAGGCTAATGCCCCCGATTTACTCCAGCAAACGGCCTCTGCATACGCTAATGATATGGGGGTCTCCAATCCCCTGTTTCCGGCAGCAGACGGTACCGAGGATATTGATATGGATATTCTCGAAGCTGCCACCATCTATGTACAAACCCTGGCGGTTCCGGCTCGAACTGAGATCAACGATACCCAGGTCAGACGGGGAGAGCAGTTGTTTGCTGATGCTAACTGTGCTGCCTGCCATTTGAGCGAACTGCGGACAGGCCCTCATGAAATTCCAGCATTAGTGAATCAAACCATCCATCCCTATACGGATTTGCTACTGCACAACATGGGGCCAGACCTAGCGGACAATCGCCCTGATTTCCAAGCCTCTGGGGAAGAATGGCGTACGCCTGCGCTGTGGGGGCTTGGCCTCGTACAAACGGTGCTACCCTACTCGACCTATCTCCACGATGGCCGGGCCCGCACGATAGAGGAGGCCATCCTTTGGCATGGGGGTGAAGCCGCCGATGCCCAGGAGGCGTTTCGGACGATGGACAGCGTTGATCGCGACGCGTTGATCGCGTTTTTGAAATCGCTATAGCCCTGTAATGCCAAAACGCAATGTCGTAGTAGGGGTGCGATTAATCGTGCCCCTACTATCATGTTTTTTGAGAAGTTAACAATCCGCCCATTTCCGCAGCAAATTGGCGTGGGTTTTGGATAACAAATCAAATTCCTGGGTTTTGCCGTGCTGTTCAAATAACGACTGGCGGGCCGTATCAAGGTCGAATAAAATTTCTCGGTCTTGGGGGTCGCGTACCAAACTTTGAACCCAGCTCACTGCCGCCAACCGCATCCCGGCGGTCACCGTTTCTACCCGGTGGAGTGTTGATGACGGATAAACAATCATGGCTCCGGCAGGCAGTTTATAGTCTTGTTCTCCCTGGGCACTATCGATGATCAGCTCACCCCCTTGGTAGGCATCGGGGGGATTGAGAAATAGGGTAAACGAGATATCCGATCGCATGACCTGCGTTTGCCGATTCATCAAAGCATCATCGGTGTGGGTGCCGTAGGCCATACCAGCCTCGTAGCGACTTACTAATAGGGGATGAATGCGCTTGGGGTAAGCCGCCATCTGAAACAGGCGATTGCGATGGAGGGCAATGTCGATCAGCGATCGCAGCGCTTTTAAGGCTGGCGATTCCTTGGGCAATTGGGTATTTTGCTTCACTAGGCGGGCATGCCAACCCGCTGTGAGTTTGCCATCGGCAAATTCAGCCGTTTTGAGTTTTTCTGCGATCAGGGCTAACTCATCTGGAGTTAATACATCGCCAATACACAAAATCATGGGGGTTTCCAATGTGCGGTTGACCTTTTTTACCCTGTCGGCATAGCCAAGGATTCTGCTAAACAACCGACGGAATGTTTAAGGTGGCTTATCAGACTGACGGCACCGTCAATGGGGTGCCGTTATCGCTGGGTTTAATCCCCAGTAAAAAAGGGACTGCCGTTTTGCCCCACGCTTCTATCGGGGTATATTGGGCGGCGGCTTCACCGTAACAGGTTTCGAGCATGTCGGTGTGGATGATGCCGGGGTTAAGCGCCACGGCAGCCATACCCTTAGGCAGTTCTTGGGCGAGCGATCGCGTCAAACCTTCCACGGCCCATTTGGTGGCGCAGTAGGGTGCCACGTCTGGCGAGGTCGAGCGCCCCCAGCCAGAGCTAAAGTTAACCACAATACCTTTCCCTCGCTTGATCATGGCGGGTAGAAAATGGCGAATGATGTTGGCAGTGCCCTTAATATTGACATCGATGACCTGGCTAAATTCTGCAGCGCTAATTTCCCATAGGGGAGCGGGGTGATTCACTAACCCGGCGTTATTGATGAGTAGATCAGGAGCGGCTTGGCTTGCCAACAACGTTTGGCTCCAGGCCTGGACTTGGGCATCATCGGCAACATCGGCCACGGCAAACTGATGGGGATGTCCGTAGAGTTTGGTCAGTTCAGCCACGCTATCAGGGTTGCGGGCACAACCATAGACCGTATGCCCTGCTTTGATAAAGCCTGCTGTCATCACCTGCCCTAGACCACGACTTACCCCGGTAATCAGAATTCGTTTTGTCATACCAAGCGCCCGCCTGAATCCGCTACCATGAACTGTTGTAGTCAACATCAATGATTCTGCTGAGCAAGTCAAGGCAGTCACTCAGTTAAGACAAGCAGTCGGCAAGGAAATCACTATGTCTCAGGTCACCACCGTCTCAGGTCGGGGAATTCCCCTCAAAGGAAATGATATTGATACGGATCGGATTATTCCGGCTCGGTTTTTGCGCTGCGTCACCTTTGATGGATTAGGAGAGCAGGTGTTTGCTGATGATCGGACTCAGTTAAAGGGCGAACACGCCTTTGACCAACCCCAATATCAGGGGGCCAAGCTGTTGGTAGTGAATCATAACTTTGGCTGTGGCTCCTCGCGAGAGCATGCCCCCCAATCTATTCACCGTTGGGGGATCGATGCCTTAATCGGGGAAAGCTTTGCAGAAATCTTCTTGGGTAATTGTGTGGCGATGGGCGTGCCCTGTGTGACAACTGACCCAGCAGTGGTGCAGCAAATCCAGGATGCGATCGCGGCCAATTCCCAACTCTCCATCAGTATCGATCTCAATACGATGACGGTGCAGTGGGGTGATGACAGCGCTCCGATTGCTATGGGAGACGGGCCTCGGCAGATGTTTCTCGATGGGAATTGGGATGCCTGCGGTCAATTGGTAGCCCAAGCTAAGCAGATTCAACAAACGGCGAACCAGTTACCCTACATTCGTTGGAGCGCAGCCAGTTGATTGTGATTGTGATGGGGGTCTCTGGTGTGGGCAAAACCACCATTGGCCAGCAGTTAGCGGCAGATTTTGGTTGGCAATTTATCGATGGTGATGACTTTCACCCCGAGATCAACATCGACAAAATGCGTCAGGGCATCCCCCTCACTGACGGCGATCGCTTGCCATGGTTAATCGCTTTGCAAGCTGCGATTGCGGACTGGCTCACCCATCATCAAAATATAGTGTTGGCCTGTTCTGCCCTCAAAGCCAGCTATCGAACCTATCTCCATGTTGATCACCCTGAAGTGCATTGGGTTTATCTGCGTGGAGATAAAGATCTAATTCGCGATCGCCTGAAAGCTCGTACCCATCATTTTATGTCTCCTGCCTTATTAGATAGTCAGTTTGAGGCGTTGGAGGTGCCGAAGGGCGCGATCTCGGTAGATATTGCCAACTCGCCTGAAGCTATTTTGCAAGCGATTCAGACACAACTAATCAAGTCCTAAGATAATGCCTGCCCTGCTTCCATAGACGCATCTCGAATCATGTCAAACACGTTTATGAGCAGCCCTGGATTACAGCATCAAAGCGTTGGGCAAAATGAGTTGGGCGGTTCGCTATGGGAATATCGCTCAGGGAAGCCGTCCCTTGCTTTGGCCGATTGGGTGTACTCCTACGGGGGGTATCGCGAAAACGTCGGACAGCCCGTACGCCGACTTGAGGTCCCTAAAGATCGAGTCATGTTGATTTTGGGGTTTGGCGATCGCTTACAGATCCAGCCTGTAGGAGCGAGCCCAACCTCTAGCCAATACGGTGCCTTTGTCGTTGGCTTTGGTAAACAACCACTCGTCACAAAACATGACGGTATGCAGTCCTGCATTGAGGTTGAACTGCCACCATGGGCAGTCAGTCAACTATTAGGCACCCCAGCTCCTGAATTTACTCAAGGGCCGATCCATTTACAAGACATTTGGGGCAACGAGGCTCAGTTACTGATTGAGCAACTCAGTGAACTGCCAACGTGGCAAGCGCGATTTGCTTGGGTCGATCGCATGCTTGCAGAAAAAGCATCCACCTTTAGCACAGGCGTCTTGCCGGAAATTCAATGGGCGTGGAAACAACTCGATGTCCATGGCGGGTGTCTTTCCATCCGCCAACTTGCGAAAACGATCGGTTGGAGCGATCGCTATTTTGCTGTCCGCTTCCGAAAGCAAGTTGGCATCACTCCCAAAGCTGCTGCTCGGCGAATCCGGTTTAATCGGTCGCTGCGTTTATTGGAAGCTCCAGATTGTCTGGGATTGAGCGCGATCGCAGCCATCTGTGGCTACAGTGACCAAAGCCACTTCACGCGCGAGTTCCATTTGTTCTCTGGGTGTTCTCCTAGGGCTTATCGGAGCGCGCGGTTCACAGATCTGCTAGGGACACCCAGCCATATCATCGACGCTTAAGTGGGGTCATTTTTATTCAAGACAAAGCTACGTTGCTTTGCCTACCATGGTCTCTGAAATTTATAGCAGGGAAATACAGCATGGTTAGCGACGTGTCTTACCTGGAAATCGGCACCGCAGCGACAGAACCCTCTCGCCTGTTTTTTGAGCAACTTTTTGGTTGGCGTTTCAATCCCATGGGCGATGATGGTGAGGGCTGGTTTCAAACCCCGTCACTTAAAGTTGGCCTGCATGGAAATGACCCAGAACCGCAGTTCTCAATCTTTTTTAGTGTCATTGATTTAGACGATGCCATAGTCCGCGTCAAGGCATTAGGTGGGCAAGCCGATGAACCCGGCCCCGATGAACCTGGCTTTGGCAGGTTTTGCCTCTGTCGCGATCCGCAAGGGATTCAGTTTGGGCTCCATCAGCCTCCCTCAGGCTAATGAAAACCTTTTTAAGCTTTAAGAACAAGCGTTTTGAGCAGGATGTTACGGCAGAAGTGATGAGTGTGGTTTGCGATGGGTGAATAGCGCGATCGTGATAACTGGCCGCTTTAACTGGCCGTTTTAACTGGATCTTCAGACCACAGATGACCCTAAAAAAGGGACGCAAATCTGCGTCCCTTAAGGATTTGACAACGTGTGAGTAGCCTCTAGGTTTGTTCTCACCCCAGTTTGATTATGTTGCCAGCTAAGGCAATGAGTTGGGTTGAGGTCGGCTACTAAGGTTAGCGTTAGGGAGCTACTTAGAGCGCACCCATGGAGGCTAGCCCAAGGATCACGCCAGCCCCTAACACATGCCCGAGGCTTGTGGTACCTAAAAGTGCCCCTAGCCCCATGCCGCCAAACAGTTCAGGGGAAGGTAACGCAGGGCCAACGCTGGGGTATTTAATGGTGAATTTACCAATGGCGATCGCCAACACGTTGCAAATCACCATCACGATGGCAACTTTTGGGCTCCATTCCAGGGTTGTGGGCACCGCCGCAAGCAGAGGTAGATAAGCCAATGTCCAGTCTCCTAAACAACAGTTTTGCTATCAATTTGGTTATGAGCCCCACAGCAGACTGATGGCCAATGACCGCTGTTGTGTAGGCTTTTGACCTAGCCCTCATCTTTCATCAAAAGATGAAGCAGCATACCTATCTCTTCGTAAGACTTTACACAAGCTCGAAATCAAACACCTCGAAGATGGGGCCAATCATGGCTATCGTCATTACATCCTGGCGGACTTGGCCAGTCGCTTTGACGCGCTGGTTGGCTTTGAGTAAGCCTTCTGGTGCATTCTGTTGGTAGATCTCATAGGTTTGCCCCTCTGGGGTCACCAATGCCCAGGCGCCCAGCCCCATCGTTGAACGCTCCACGCTGCCTTCCACAGTCATCTCATGGTTTTGACTCATGGTTAGGCCGTTCCAGTCGCAGATTCGGTGACAATCGACTTAGTTGCCAGATAGGCCAAGCTGTAACAAAGCAGAGCATTGATGATCAAAAAGCTCCGTGCTGCTATGCCGCTGCCTAGCCACAGTAATGCTGGATCGCTAATAGCACTGACACTCAGACACGCTGCTACTCCTACTGTTGTCCCAATCGCAAACCAGCGCAGAACGGGATTACCTAACAACAAGGCCACCAAAGCAAATGGAATTAAGACGCTGGCAAAAATTGGGTTAAGTAGCCCGCTCCCCTGGATTGCCGTGCCGAGTTCTGGCAGAGAGCTGCCTGCGACCCGCAAGGGCCACTGGGGTAAGTCGAAGATGTAGAGCCCCCGAAAGATAAATAAACCAGAACTACCCATCACCAGTCCCCATCCGAGGGAAGCTGTCCAAGCAAAGGGGAAGTAAATGCGTAATAACCAAGCTAATAGGTAGGAGCCTACCACCATTGCCAGCTTTGGCCATAGGGCAATTACACCGCCATCGAGCCAGAATTTGGGGCTGAGGAAGCCATTGTCGCGCAGCCAGCGGAAGAAATGATCAACCCCAATTTGACCCTGGTCTGCTAGTTTGACGGCGGCGGCAGCGTCCAGTTGACCCGCGCCAAAGTGGTTCAAGCTATCGTCTTTGACTTGACGGGCTGCTTGCTTCAAAATGTCGACCACCCTATCGGGTTCCGCGACCCCAGCGGCTTTGACAAGGGCAGCGACGCCAGCCACGTGGGGTGACGCCATGCTGGTGCCCTGGAGAGGAACAAAGACAGACTCACCGGTTTGGGGATTGATGGTGTTTTGCAAGATGCCACCCGCTGGAGCATCTGGTTGTACAACCCCACCGGGTGCCGCGATATCGACGCCAGCCCCATAATTTGAGTAGAAGGCTTTTTCGCCTGCTGGGCCGACGGCAGCAACAGCTAACACATGGGGGTAACGGGCGGGGTAGCTGGCCGAATTTCGATTCTCATTGCCCGCAGCAGCAATGACGACGACGCCTTTACGATGGGCGTATTCTGTGGCATCTCTAAGGACATGGCTATCGCCTGCACCCCCCAGACTGAGGTTAATCACATCGGCTCCGTTATCGGCAGCGAAGCGAATGGCATCGGCGATATCGGCAACGGTTCCCCCACCGCTAGCACTCAACACTTTGAGGGGCATAATGGCAGCATCAAAGGCAACCCCAGCAACGCCAAAGCCATTATGGGTGGATTGGGCAATGGTGCCAGCGACATGGGTGCCGTGGCCATTATCGTCGGGAATATCGGTACCGCCGCGATCGCTGATGAAATCGTACCCCCGCACAAATTTTGTCTCTTTCAAATCGGGGACGCGGCTGACGCCCGTATCAATTACCGCGACAGTGACCCCTTTGCCAGTGGAAAGATCCCAAGCAGATTCTGCTTGAATGCTACGCAAGTTCCATTGCTTGGCGTAGTCCGGATCGTCGGGGATGAACTGTTTGCTGTATTGATAGTTGGGTTCAATATGTTCGGTAACATCGGCCAATTCAGACTGGCGTAGGGCTTTCAATAGGGTGCGATCGCCCTCTAAGACATAGACTTGCTCAGCATCTGCAAACTCACTATTCAAACGAATGCCACGATCTGACCAAGGCTTGAGGTGCAGCTCAACTTGGGCAGGCGATAAATCATCATTGAAATCTAAGACGATACTGTCATAGCTACCTTGAGCAGCGAGGCCTGGAAATCGTGCAATCGCCAGGACGATCCCCACTAAAAATAGTCCAGCCAATAGCCATCGCTTCATGAGCCCATCTCCCGCTTGCCTGTTGATTTACAACTTCGTTTGCACCCGATTGACTTCAACCATAGCCCATCCTTTTCCGAATCGGCATGTCGGGCAATAGCAGATTAAAATGCCAAAGGCCACATCGCGATCCCAACCGCATTTGACTTGAAAACCTGAGTGGGGGCGCAAAGCCTTGCACCCTCATAGGTCGGAAACATAAGTCGAAAGATGACGGCTCTAGCAGTGGCCAGGTTCAATACCTAAAAATTTCACAGGAAGACTATGGAACGGGGATTGCTCTGGTTGCCGCTACTGGGAGTTTTTGCCTGGTTAGCTTGGGCGGGGTGGAATGAATATCGAAAAGTTGAAGCCTATAAGACTTGGGCAGCCCAGTTTGAAAAAGCAAAATATGACATCTATGCTGTGCTAGGGCAAAATCAGGCAACGCTGACTTGGGGACAACCGACCCGACAGGGGCCTGTTAACCTTAGCAGTGCCTCCCTAGCTACGGTTGAAAGTTTATCGGTGCAAATCGATGGCAAAATCATCGACCTTAAAGCTCTACCTAAACAAGCTGGGCGGCCAATGTTGGTGCTGAGTCTAATGGGCGATCGCCAGGTCGAGATTCCCTTTACTGACTTGACACTCGCTATTCAATGGTCTGAATATCTTCAAAAGCAAGTGCAAAAGTTTCAGCATGACAGCTCAACGCCTACGTAGATAGGGTGTTCAGTGTTTTCGGAGGTGATTCAGAGGGTGGATGTGAAGTTTGTTGTCGAGCGGTGTTGATTATTAAGATGTGATGAATGATTGGAACGCAGCATGGTAATTGACGAGCAATAATGACCGACCCAGGATTTTCGCCCCCTTCTCAAATCGAGTTGGCAGAGCGACGACGACAGCTGCGACGACAACGGCGTCTCAAGATTTTGCAAGGGCTTTGGCGTACGACCGCGATCGCTTGGTTGACCGCAGGCTTAGTGTGGGCCGCTAACTCGCCAAAAACTTTGATTCGCAGTGAAGCTCAAGTTCACATTAGCGGCAATCAAATGTTAGCTGCTGAGGCCATCCAATCGCTGCTGCCTATCGACTATCCTCAACCGCTGATTGAGCTCCAACCCGAAGCGATCGAAACCCACATTAAAGCCAACGCACCCGTTGCCAACGTTACCGTGCGGCGGCGACTATTTCCCCCTGGATTGACAATTGAACTCCAAGAACGCCAGCCCGTTGCTGTCGTCATCGCTGATGGACATCAAGCCGCGCCTCAGAGTGAATTCAGCCAAAATGCGGATTATTTGCCCGCAGGTCTGCTGGACGCTCAAGGGGTTTGGATTGCCGAAGATAGCTTTGTCTTCTTTGAAGACGTGTCCTTACCCGAACTTAAAGTGCGCCAAATGCGTCGTCAGTATTTAGCCGATTGGCCCAAAATCTATGCGGAGATCGATCAAAGCCCCGTAGATATCTTTGAAGTGGACTGGCAAATGCCGAATAATTTGGTACTACATACCGAATTAGGTCGAATTCATTTGGGCCCCTACGGGCATGACTTTGCCCAACAATTAGCGGCATTGGGGCAATTGAAGGATCTCAACCAGCAGGTAGATCCCAAAGATATTGCTTACATCGACATCCACAATCCTGATCAGCCTGTAGTGCAGATGCTGCAAGCTAATCAGAATGCCGAAAGTCAGACACCTTGATCCATATCCTTAACTTATGACAGGAGGTCAACGCTAAGTTTGGCCCACGGGTAAAGCGCCGAGCAGCTTTGAACGGCTTTGCTAAAGAAGCAATTTGGTTCGTTGTTGCACAAAATATTGTGTGGAAGTTGTACTTGTCGATCGCCCAATTGTTTAATATGATCCTGAAGTTTTGGCCCTTGCCCCTTGATTTGTTCTGAATCTGAGGTTAAATAGTCCTTATTCTTTTGCCAGGACGGTTGAATAGTTCAATAGTTGTCGGTTTTAGAGGGTTTGGTTTTTCTAGCGAGTTACTCTATAGTTGACTAGAACTGCCTGGGGTTTGGTGAAGTCGGAGTTGAGTTAACCTTCTTTTAGTCTTATGTCTGCAGTTCAAAGGCCTTCTGAGAGTTCATTGGCGAATATGCAAGTGATTGATGAAGACTCTGGTCAGTCTGAACCGTTTCATACATCAGAATCTGCAAACATTAGTACTGCCTCCGACGGTAATCTGTTTGCTCACTCTGGGTTGGGATTGGGGCAGTCCAGTGAGCTCAATGTTATGTCATCAGAAGAGACAGCGAAAGGCGGTGAAATTGTGCCGGGTAGTATTGCCAAGATTAAAGTGATTGGCGTTGGTGGCGGTGGCTGTAATGCTGTCAACCGTATGATTAGCAGTGGCGTATCAGGAATTGAGTTCTGGTCGGTGAATACCGATGCCCAGGCACTCAGCGATACATCGCCTACCAATTCTTTGCAGGTGGGTCAAAAACTAACGCGCGGACTTGGCGCGGGCGGGAACCCAGCCATTGGTCAAAAAGCGGCAGAAGAATCCCGCGACGAAATCGCAGCAGCGCTGGAAGAAACTGACTTGGTATTTATTACCGCTGGTATGGGTGGCGGTACAGGTACGGGTGCCGCTCCTATTGTGGCTGAAGTTGCTAAAGAGGCGGGGGCGCTAACGGTTGGTGTTGTGACCCGGCCATTTACCTTTGAAGGCCGTCGTCGCACTGCACAGGCGGAAGAAGGCATCACAGCACTGCAAAGCCGAGTCGATACACTAATTATAATTCCGAACGATAAGCTGCTGTCGGTGATTTCAGAGCAGACGCCGGTTCAAGAGGCCTTTCGGGTTGCCGATGATATTTTGCGGCAGGGGGTTCAAGGCATTTCCGACATCATTACCATTCCAGGGTTAGTCAACGTTGACTTCGCCGATGTGCGTGCGATTATGGCAGATGCGGGTTCTGCCTTGATGGGGATTGGTATTGGCTCGGGCAAGTCAAGGGCCAGAGAAGCGGCGATCGCCGCTATTTCTTCTCCCCTGTTAGAAGCCTCTATTGATGGTGCTGGGGGGGCGGTCTTTAATATTACGGGTGGGAATGATATGACCCTGCACGAGGTCAATGCTGCCGCCGAGATCATTTACGAAGCGGTTGATCCAAATGCGAACATCATCTTTGGAGCTGTCATTGATGATCGGCTCCAGGGTGAAGTCAGAATTACAGTGATTGCCACGGGGTTCAATACCCAAAGCCGGATCCAAGCCGCAACGGCAACGGCAGCTGAGCCCCGAATTACGCCGTTAAAGCGCTCTTTGGGTAATACTAACCCGGCAGGGCAAGGAACCTCGTCAGCACCCGGGCCTGGGGGCTTGGACATTCCCGATTTCCTGCAGCGTCGCCGTCCGGGTGGTCGATAGGCTCTGCCTGAACCCATTTTGACTATGGCCTTTATCCCCATTGCTTTGACGATTGCAGGTTCGGATAGCGGGGGAGGTGCAGGGATTCAGGCCGATCTGAAAACTTTTGCAATGCACTGCATCCATGGTGCTAGTGCACTCACCTGTATCACGGCGCAAAATACTCAAGGGGTTAGTCGGGTTGATGCCTTGCCCCCAGAAGCGGTGACTGCCCAAGTAGAAGCGGTGATCACTGATCTTGGCGTGCAAGCGATCAAGACAGGGATGCTGCTCAATGCAGCCATTATTGAGGCAGTCGCAGCACAGCTTGGTACATTACCCAACGTTGCCCTTGTGGTGGATCCGGTGATGGTCTCTCGAACAGGGGCGCAGTTAATTGATGACTCAGCGATCGCCACATTGCGCCATGCCCTGATTCCCCTTGCAGCGGTGCTAACGCCTAATCGTTATGAAGCCCAAATCCTGAGCGGCATGGAAATCAATTCTTTAGCTGAGATGCAGGCCGCAGCCAAGGCGATTTATCAGCTTGGGCCTCAGACCGTTTTGGTGAAGGGGGGCGGTATGGCTGCCGACCTCAAAGGTGTTGATGTGTGGTACGACGGACACCAACTCGAAACCCTGCGAACAGAAGTCATAGACACGACCGATACCCATGGCACGGGATGTACTTTATCTGCGGCGATCGCCGCAGATCTGGCCCTAGGGCATGATCGCCTTAGTGCTACTCAAAGAGCCAAAACCTACGTCACCCAGGCCCTCAAGCATTCACTGAGAATTGGCCAAGGTCAAGGGCCTGTTGGCCACTTTTACCCCCTGCTGGCTCCGTGAATACCTCAGCATCATCCTGACGATTGATAATTGGTGGGCACACAGGACTTTGCCCATCCTAGAAATTATCCGGTTCGCTGGGTTCAGATTGTTCCCAGGTTGATTCCCAGTCTGTGCAGCGATCGCTGTCGGGGCCATAGGGATACATGGCGCAAACCAGCATCGTATCACCATAGATTTGGCCATGATAATGACGACAGCCGATGCAAGCTGAATGTTGATTGACGAGTGGCTCTATGGTTTGGCTCACTGGCGTTGATGCCTGGTTGACCCACTGATCTACATCGGTGAGCCATTGTTCGATGACAGGATTAATAGCGGCATTGATTTGATCAGCTGTGCGTTCAATTTCAGGCGCGATCGCAGCTTCCAAAGGCTCCAACCAGTGATGGATCGATTCCACCCAATGATCGACCTCAGGGGCAACATGGGTTTCAAGCTGTTCAGCCAAGGCTTCTGACCAATCTGCCATGGCATTAGCATTCTCTTCTAGCTGCTGAGCAACCGACTTGGCCCACTGCTCTGTTTCATTGGCGACTGCTTCAAAGGCTTGAAATAATTGTTTAGACCAATCTTCCATTATTAAATCTCGTTCACATCCAGAGCCGTAACTTTACCTTTTCGGGCCGCAGGGCTCTACGCCCCGATCCAAGTTTTGAAATCGGATGTGGTTTAGGACTGATGCTTTATATCTTTGAGTTCTTGGCGCAAAGCTTCAACCTGTTGCTTTAGAACCTCTGCTTCATCCGTTGTAGAACCAGTCGGCGTGGGCTCATCATTATCGTCTAAAATCTCGATTCGGCGAGGTTCCTTGGGTTGTTCGGTAACGGGTTTTGGTGCAGATTCGGCCCGATTTACCATTTCGTTGACCACACGCTGCGCTTCTTCAGTGGTCAATTCTCCCCGAGCTACCAGTTCATCAGCAATTTTTTGGGCCTGTACTCGGAGTTCACCCAGGGTACTGCCTGCCTTTTCACTCGCATAGGAGGCTGCGCCGACACCCAAGTAAAATGCTTTTTGAACTAAATCACCAAACCCTGCCATTGTTCAGGACTCCCTCACTGGTCAAGACCCGTCTGCTTGAAGAATCTTGCAAACTCGTCTCTAGCATAGGCTCAAACAACCGTAAACGGCTATTCGGGTTACCGTAGCCAGAGAATCTTACCCCAAATAAAAGAGACCCGGAGACCACGCCTATCACAAGCATCCCGTATTGCTGCTACCTTCCGGTCCTGACAAGATTTGGGCGTTGTAATTGCGTGGATCCGAGTCAACTACAGGATAACATCATCAAGGTGAAACCCTACAAATTTGACCCCACCTACTTCCCGTTGCAACGTTCAGGAGTTTCCCTATGGAACGGCTGTCCCAGCAAATGCAGTTCATTGTCGAAATCGATCGGCTCAAAACAGTTCTGCGCCAAACCCCCCTGATCGATCAATCGCGTCGGGAAAATAGCGCGGAGCACTCTTGGCATTTGGCAATCATGGCGATCGCATTAGCAGACTATGCCCCTGAGGGTGCCGATATCTTCAGTGCGGTCAAGCAAGTCTTGATCCACGACATTGTTGAAATCGATGCGGGCGACACCTTTTGCTATGACGCTAACGGCAATCTGGATAAAGCCGCCCGCGAAATCGCCGCTGCGGATCGCATCTTTGGCCTATTGCCTCAGGATCAGAGCCAAGAGTTTCGTGCCCTATGGGATGAGTTTGAAGCCCAAGCTACCCCCACTGCCCGCTTTGCCGCTGCCCTGGATCGAATTCAGCCCCTGCTGCACAACTACCACACCCAAGGCGGTACCTGGAAACAGCACAGCATTAGTAAGGCGCAAGTGATGAAGCGGATGCAGCCTGTTGAAACTGGGGCTCCCAAGCTATGGCCGATGGTGTTAGAAACGGTCGAAAACTCGGTTGATGAAGGGTTTTTGACGGCTTAAACGGCTAGGTTGCATGGGCTTCTTAGCAGAGATTGGGAATTTGAGGTTTGGGCCTACTGCATCCGATCGATAGTGCGATATTGAATTGCCTCAGCTACGTGGTGTGTTTGGAGCGCTGCAGCCGCATCAAGGTCAGCAATAGTTCGAGCCACTTTGAGGATGCGATCGGTGGCGCGGGCGGAGAGACCCAGTTTACGTACCGCGTTTTCTAACAAACTGCGGCTCGACTCATCGAGGGGGCACCACTCTTTCAAATGGCGGCTTTGCATATCGGCATTGCACTGTAGCTGAGTGACCGATTGAAAGCGATCGCGGGCGCGATCGCGAGCTTCTTGTACCCGGTCTCGCACCGCTGCTGACGGTTCCCCCTCCATTTGGCGGGTCATCTCTTCTGGCTTCAAACGACTCACCACCACTTGCAAATCAATCCGATCCATCAGTGGCCCCGATAACCGCGCCCAATATTGCTCACGGCCACGCGGGGTGCAGGTACAGGGTTGAATCGAATCGCCAAAATAGCCGCATGGACAAGGATTGGTGCTAGCCACCAAAGTAAATTGGGCCGGAAACACCACTGACTGTCGTGTACGAGAAATAGACACATGGCCGTCTTCCAACGGCTGACGCAGAAATTCCAACACGTCGCGCTTAAATTCAGTTAATTCGTCTAAGAACAAAACTCCCCGGTGAGCCAAGGAAATTTCCCCTGGTTTTGGGAAACTGCCGCCCCCAACGAGAGATGGGCCAGAAGCAGAATGATGGGGGCTGCGGAAGGGCCGTTGACTGACCAAAGTGCCTTTATTCTTCAGCAGCCCTGCTACAGAGTGAATTTGGGTGACATCAAGGGCTTCTTCAAAGGTCAGGGGGGGCAAAATTGAAGGTAACCGTCGGGCCAACATGGTTTTGCCGCTCCCAGGAGGGCCAACGAAGACAAGGTTATGACCCCCCGCAGCAGCAATTTCTAAGGCGCGCCGGGCTTGGGCTTGACCCTTAACATCCTTGAGGTCGAGGGAATTTTTAGGCGATCGCACCAGTTCCGCCTGTCCATTCACCTCGACGGGTTGATGATCTTGGGGTTGGTTCAAACAATCCACCACATCAGACAGATGATCGCAGCCATAGACTACAAGCCCAGGGACTACTGCTGCCTCTTGACCATTATCAGTGGGCACAACTAAGCGGGTGATGCCCAGTTTTTTTGCTGCCGCTGCGATCGCTAAGACCCCTGCCACTGGGCGTAACGTTCCGTCTAAAGACAATTCGCCCAAGAACAACGTATCGTCTAATAAATCGGTGCTGACCTGTTCAGAAGCCGCTAAAACCCCGATGCTAATGGGTAAATCAAAACTCGGTCCTTCTTTTCGCAAATCCGCCGGGGCTAGGTTCACCACAATTCGCCGCATGGGAAAAGCGAACCCGGCATTCTTTAGAGCCGCCTTGACTCGCTCTTTTGATTCTTGGACTGCCGTATCTGGCAGTCCGACAACGATAATGGCTGGCAATCCACCAGAGACATCGACTTCAACCCCAACTCTAACTGCGTCAATCCCAACCAGGGCTGCGCTCCAGCTCCGTGCCAGCATAGTGTTTTTCTAAGATACACCTGGGATTAGCATGCCCCTAGGGTTGCGTTAAAGAACAGCATCAGGGGGGATAATAATTGTGTTGGTTGAGGTACTGAGCATGCAGGTTCTTTCTGGAAAACCCGTTAATCTTTCGACTTACCAGGCGGAACAGCGCATGGAACAAGAGCGGATGAGCGATGTGCTGCTAATGTTAGAAAACCTGATTTTGCGCGAAGAGGCAACCGTCAAAATCATTGTGGACTGCCTCTACGATGTCGGTTCTGTGAATCTAATCAATCAGCGATTTCAAGCCCGCCCACTGAACCGCCTGCTTAAAGCCATTGCCCGCATGAGCAAGCCCGCATTTCGCTTTTTTGCACTGCGCTGGCTTAAACGAAACTGTCCGCGCCTAATTACAAAATGGTTGCAGTCTAAAGTTTCATTTTAAAGCTGGGGAACCGCTTTTTGTTCTTCTAGCCAAGCTTCTATTTGATAGTGGTCTAGAGGGTGCGAAAATAAATAGCCTTGACCGAATTCACACCCCAGCGACTTTAGCTGCTTTAGCTGCTCTGGGGTTTCAATGCCTTCTGCAATGATACAAATATCTAAGGTTCTTGCTAATGTCGCAATGGCTTGGACGATGCCTAATTTACGCCGATCTTGGGTGAGACGATAGATAAATGAGCGATGAATTTTCAGGATATTGACAGGCAGTGATTGCAAGTAACTTAAGGAAGAATATCCGGTACCAAAGTCATCAATGCTGAGTTTAATCTGGCGATCGCGCAATTGCTTGAGCGTCTCAATCGCAAATTTGGTGTTGGTCATAATTGCACTTTCGGTGATCTCAAGCTTTAGACAGTGTTCTGCGAGTTGGGTTTCTGCGAGTACCGTTTCAATTTGTTCTAGCAAATTGGGTTGAGAAAACTGTTTCCCAGATAAGTTAACACTGATCAAAGTTTGTTCAGTGACGAGACGTTGCTTTTGCCAGGTTTTCATTTGTTGGCAGGCTTGCTGCAAAACCCACTGTCCCATCGGTAAGATCAGTCCGGTTTCTTCCGCCACGGGGATAAACTTGCCCGGTAGAATTAATCCTCGTTCGGGGTGATGCCAGCGTAGCAAAGCTTCAAATCCAATCGGTTGACTATTATTATTTATGTCTACGATAGGTTGATAGTAGACTTCGAGCTCTTGCTGTTCTAAGGCGATACGGAGCTCTGTTTCCATTTGCAGTGAGCTTCGTACCGCTAAGTGCATACCGCCTTCAAAAATTTCAAAGGGTAGGCCTTGGTGTTTGGCTTGATACATGGCGGTATCAGCATCGCGCAAAATATCATCCGCCCGCTGATAATTTTGGTCGGCGACGACAATGCCAATGCTAGTACTGACAAAAATCTGCTGGGTGCCAATGTGAAAGGGCGTTACCAAATGCTCTAGGATCCGATTGGCCACAACAATAGCCGTTTCGCGGCTTTCAATTTTTCGCAACAGCAGCATAAACTCATCCCCCCCGAACCGGGCAATCCAGTCGCGAGGACGCAAACTGGATTGCAGACGATTAGCAAAGGCTTTGAGCAACTGATCCCCCACTAAATGTCCGAAGGAATCGTTGATCAGCTTAAATCGATTAAAGTCTAGGAAAAGGACGGCAAATTGATAATTGGTATCTTGTTTGGCTTGATCCAGGGTTTTGCGCAACTGATAGATGAACTGACTCCGGTTCGGTAACCCTGTGAGTTCGTCGTGGAAGGCTCGATAGGCCAGTTGTTCTTGGGCTTGGCGACGGCTTGAAATTTCGCGTCTGAGGTCGGCATTGGCCGATTCGAGTTCAGCTGTACGATGCTGAACTTGGGTTTCCAGGGTTTGATTGAGATCGCGCAGTTGGGTTTCGATTTGTTTCCGGTGGGTAATATCTTCTAGCAATAAAACCCAGCCTTCGCGCAGCGTTGACCCAGGATTTCGGAGATCAGCAACCGAGTAAGTGAGCTGCTCTAGGGTGAGCTCAAACCAGCGATCGCCTCGACAAATCTCTCGATGAACAGGCTGGCGATCGCGGGTCAGTACCGCCAAATCAGCTTGCCATTCATCGGTGGTTATCCAGGTGGGAATTAAACTATCCAGCAGCGAAGCCCCAGTCGTGACCTGTAACCAATGCTTCGCCACCGGATTGCAAAACCAAATGGTACCTTGGGTGTCGGCGGCTAGGAGTCCCAACGATAGATTGCGGGCGATCGCGGCCTGGGTTGATTGGGAGCGGCCAAAGGATTCAGCCAATACTGTCAATCGCTGCATGCTGGGGCTAATCGGTTCAGCCGCAGTAATGGTTTCTGTCTGCGGAGAGACCTGAACCGAAGGCAGCACCAAATCAGCCTGATAATTTTGCCAAAGCCGATTGATATGCTGTTGCAGTAGGCGATTCTCACGCAGATTGCGATAGATGACTGACGTGCTACCCGTCATGCCGATTAAGGCTAATGGCTTGGCCAAGGGCAACCAGTAATCCATGAAAAATAATCCACTAAACACCCCACACCAGCTTGCCCCTAAGGCTAGGATGATTAAAAACTGATTGCGCGATCGCACAGAGACAAGGCACCAACTTAATCCGAGGGCTCCCAGTATGAGCCCCCCCCAGACCCAGATTCCATTCAGAGGCTTGAGGGGGCGATTGAGCAACAGATTGTCTACTACCGCCGCGTGGAGAATCAGATTACTGGTCGGTGTCTCTAGATCGAAAGGGGTTCTGAGGGCATCAATTCCCGTAGCCGACACGCCTACCAAGACAACTTTCTGATGAAATACGCTCTTATCGACCTGATCCTGCATCACATCAGCAAAGGAATAGGTCGATAATCCACGAGCCGAGCCGGGCCAGTTGATCCAAAACGTGCGACTTGGATTTTGGCTCAGCTGTTTCTCAAAGGACGGCTTTGCCATGTCAACCGCCATCCAAGGCAAGGCCAGACGGCCACGCCTCAAAGGCTGAATCGATCGGACGAGGCCATCGCTGTCCTGCTCATTTTGGTCAATGTGCCCCGTTTCAAGGGCAGCTTGCTGTAGTCCCCCTGGTAGTGCCAGTAATTCCCCAGTTGCATCCCACGCTTCGGCCAAGACAACTTGGCCAACGTCCTGCATGGCTAGAGCCAATGCCCCATCTTCTAAGGTCGGTTCTGAAAATAAGACGTTAAAGGCAACTACCCTGGGTTCAGCGGTGTCTAAAATGGTTAGCAGCTCAGCATAGTAATCTCGCGGCCAGGGAAAACGACCCAACTTAGCAATGCTGTAATCGTCAATGGCGATGACAGCCACATCTTCACTCCAGGTTCGTTCCCCACGGAGCTGAAAGGCAAATCGATAGGCACTTTGTTCATAGGGCTTAAAAACAGACAGCTTTGCTAGCCCTGCAACCAAAATTACAGTAACCAAGCCTGGTAACAATCGCCATCCCTGTCGATAGAATCGCACTGCTTTAAACCCACTCCAGTCCCACTGTGGAAAACCTGAACCGACAATGCCTAATGTTCAATCACAAAAGTATGAAGATTCCAGAATAACCTCTGTTCATACTTCACCAACCCACCACTGGTTCAATAGCCGTTAAAAGCTTTAATCTCAAGCATAAGACATTGTCCCTAGGCGGCAGAGGAAGGCATCTCTGGGGGTGAATGAGTTTCTGCATCCCTAGTATTGCATGTGTCTTTTATTACTGCCAGTTGACTCAGCATGTCAATTGGGCCTAGCCTAGCCCTGAAACTCGTCTCAAGCAGATTTGCTGAAGTGCTGATTCAGCGCTGAGCTTTCTGGCTCAGTGGTTTGAATCTGAACAAATTGTTGTGGCGCACCAATCGGAATATCGGCCTGATCGAAGGCGATTTTGAGTCTGCGGCGGTATTCACGGGCAACATCCCACTGCTTCAGGGGTAGAGTTTTAATCCAAATGCGAACGGTTGCCCCATAGTGATCGAGACGATCAACCCCCAGGATTAATGGGGATTCTAAAATTAGGTGCTGCCACGGAGTCTCTTGGGCCATGTCATCGGCCACTTGACGGATTAAGGCGATCGCCTGGTCGATATCTGCCCTGGGGGCAACAGAAACCATCAAGTCTACCCGAGACCACTCCTTCGACAGATTTTGCACAATGGCGATTTGGCTGTTGGGAATGGTAATTAACCGCCCTTCTTCGTTGCGGAGCTGGGTAATGCGCAGGTTCATCGTTTCCACAAAACCGGCTACATCCCCTACAACGATCACGTCGCCGACCCCATACTGATCTTCAAACAGAATTAAAAATCCGTTGATAATGTCTTTGATTAGGCTTTGAGCCGCTAACGAGATACCTAAGCCAATCAGGCCAGCCCCGGTTAGCAGCGAGGCTAAATTGACCCCCATTAGCGCTAGCCCAGCCAGGATGCCAAGGGCAATTAGAGTAGAAGCCACGATACTTTTGGTGACCTGCGAAAAGGTGGAAAGGCGCAGAGACACCCGTTGCGATCGTTCTGGGGTGAGTATGGCTTCATTTTGTAGCGCCAGGCATAAGCGATTCACCACCATATTTCCCAGACGGGTTAAGGCATAAATCACCAAGGCCAATATCGTTAGCCGCAAGGGGAGTTTTAGCCCATCAACTAATACGGGTTGCAGCCATCGGGTATGGGGGAATAGCCCCAAAACTCCCAAGATGGAGCTGATCCAGAGGCCAAGCTGGATCAGCATCAAGCTTCCCCGTTGAATTTCTAGCAAGTTGCGTTTTTGCCGCTGCATCATTTGCTGGCGCAGTGCCGTGTTGATCGGGGTTTGGTCAATGGCATTTTGAGTCTGGGCAGTGTTGGCTTCGATCTGCTGCTTGAGATATTTGCGTTTCTGATAGAGGCCGTATTGCAACCGAGTTAATCCGGCACTTAGCAGGGTTGTCAGGGCTAAAATCCCGATACCGTAGCGGGCATTTTGCCAGAGCATGTCGGGTTGACGTTCTTGCTTGTATCGCAACAGGTTTGATTGCAACAGGCTGGTCAACTCATTGGCTCGAATCGTCAGATCTTCGAGGCCTTCGAGTTGGGCATCTGCTGAAGTTACCGTCAGTAAGAAATCCCCATTGACATAGATAACCGGTTGGTTACTCTCGGATTCAGGCTCCCAGAACACATCTAATGTCTCGGCGGTATAGTCCTGCTGGGCCAAGTCTCGCAGGCGGCGTTCAATATCTTGCGATCGCGCTTCAGCGGACACACTTGAGTCAGCAACCTGAAACAAAATGCGACCGTCAAATTGGACTGGGGCTGCCTTCACTGCCACCGCGTTCTCGATGAGGAAGTTTTGGATATCCGGTGGCACAAGCTCTTCGATAGGTTGCTGGAATATAGAGATTTGGGATAGTAAGGGGGATTCTCTACTAGAGGAATCTCTACTACCGTAGGTAGCCGGAGATAAGAGCAGCGTCAGACAGCAGGCCGCGATCGCAGCCATGACCAGCTTCGTACGAGTCCACCGAGATTGACTGCATAGGAATGGTCGAATGGGTCTTGGCACACCAAGTAGAACAGCTTGTGGCTTCAGAAGTTGGATTGTGGGACGCAAGATCTTGCCCTTAAATGCGGTAATCAAGTGTGATCAAGATGCGGCTTGATCGGTAGGCTGTCTGCAACGGTTTCTACAGAAGAGAACGCGTTAATATAGGTTCCCGCCTAGCATCAGAAGTCGCCTCAAGCAGGGTTTATAAAATAATGACGATGAGATCCATCCAGGTTGAGCCACCTGAGCAGGCCGAACCCAGGCATAGCTGCCCTTAAAATGACGTGTTATTGCTGTGACTAAGCTAACTGATTTATCCCCAATTGAGACTGACCGTGTCTGGATGCAGCGGGCTTTAGCACTGGCCAGGCAGGGATTGGGTCGAACCAGCCCCAATCCCATGGTGGGCGCGGTGGTGGTGCAAGCGGGAGAATCGGTTGGAGAAGGGTTTCATCCGAAGGCGGGGGAACCCCACGCAGAGGTCTTTGCTTTGCGGGCAGCGGGCGATCGCGCCCAGGGAGCCACCCTCTATGTCAATCTAGAACCCTGCAATCACTATGGTCGCACCCCACCCTGTAGTGAAGCGGTGATTCGGGCGGGTATTGGTCGTGTCGTTGTCGGTATGGTTGATCCCGATCCCCGAGTTGCTGGGGGCGGCATCGCCCGGTTAAAGGCTGCGGGTATAGCAGTGACGGTTGGGATTGAAGAAGCTGACTGTCAACAGTTGAATGAAGCCTTTGTCCATCGCGTGCGATATCAGCGCCCCTTTGGTATTTTGAAATACGCCATGACCCTGGATGGCAAAATTGCCACGCCGACTGGCCATAGTGCTTGGGTTAGCGGCCCGGAATCGCGGGCCCAAGTGCATCAACTGCGAGCTGAGTGCGATGCGGTGATTGTCGGAGGAAATACGGTACGCAGAGACAACCCGCTCTTAACCAGTCATGGCAGGGGCGATCGCGATCCGCTGCGGGTCGTGATGAGTCGGCAACTCGATTTACCCCGAGAGGCTCAACTGTGGCGCACCGATCAGGTGCCCACCCTGGTTTTGACAGAGACTAGCGCTGATCCAACGATGCAGGATGCGCTCGCAACCCTGGGCGTAAAAATAGCGGCCTTTCCGAAACTAACGCCGGAGGCAGCTATGAGCTATCTTTATGATTTAGGAATCTCTAGAGTGCTTTGGGAATGTGGTGGAACGCTTGCCGCCGCCGCGATCGCAGCGGCGGCCGTGCAAAAAGTCTGCGCCTTTATTGCCCCTAAGCTAATCGGCGGCGTCGGCGCCCCTTCCCCAGTAGGGGAATTGGGTTTATTAAAGATGTCCGATGCGCTCCCCTTGAGCCGCGTGAGTTGGCAGACCGTAGGCAACGATCTGCGGGTTGACGCGTACCTAAACTCACCTAATCCAAAGCAGACAGCTCAGACGTCATTGACATCTGAGCCGTAGCAGATAGGTAGGATTCGCCTCCTCGACTACGCATGGCAGCCTCTAGCGCTTGACGCAAATCATCTCGCCCCCGAAAGCTATCGATGCGTTGGATCAAATCACCCCGTTCTAGCAGTAGCAAGGTGGGTAGCGTCGTCAATCGATAAAAATTGGCCAGCTTCAAGTTTTCATCGGCGTTGACATCAACCAGTTGAATCTTGCCTTCCCATTCCTGTTGGAATGTCATCAAAAGGGGTTTGATCATGCGGCACAGCCCGCACCAGGGGGCCCAAAAATTAACGATTACAGGGGTTGGCGCATTCAAGACATCGCGGCTAAACGTCGTTTCATTAACGGACAAAACCATATCTTTATATAAAGGCATAATCAATAAGCTTTGCTTTGGGATCATTGTAAAGCGAAGCCAGGATATAAGGAATAGCTATAGGTCAAATTAAGCGCATTTGTTGGCGTCTGGTAACAATGCCAACCAATGCTTAAATTCCCAGAGCGACTAATCCCCAACCCAAGCCTAAAGCGACTGCTGCGCCGATCAGCGTGTTGATAATATTCACCAGTTCATTGGTCAGCCAGTCAAATCGATCTTGGAGGGTTGCCCCAATCACGCTTTCTAAATTGGTGGCAATAAAGGCCGCCATCCCACAAATCCCGATGCCGAGGGGACTGATTAACCCGACAAGCCAGCCGACCAATGCGATCGCGATAGAGGCTACGATCCCGGCCAGGGTGCCCTCTAGACTGACAGCGCCTTCGGTGCCGGGGGGGACGGGTTTGAGGGTCGTAATTAAATAGGTAGATTTGCCGTAGACCTTACCGATCTCGCTGGCGCAGGTATCTGAAAGCTTGGTGCTAAAGCTGGCAACATAGGCTAAACCCAGCAGGACGCTCCAAGTCAGCGCTGTGCTTTCAGAAATGTCACCATAGACGACTGCGATCCGACCCAAGGCACATAGTGCACCGATTAGGGCCGATCCCCAGACATTTTCTGGTCCACGGGCACCGGAGCGCTTTTCAGCAATGCCTGCGGCTTCTTTTTGGGCCATGCCTATCCGCGTCACCGCTGAGCCTGCGATGAAATAGCACAACACCACGGCATAGCCCCGCCAGCCCATGGCTCCCCAAATGAGCACGCCCAATACCCAGGCATGGAGATAGCCTGCGGACGTCAATAGTTTCTTGGGGGCAACCCACGCGATTGCCAACAGCACCGTGTTCAGTCCAACAGCAAAGAACCAAGGATTGATAAACAACAGACCATCCATAGGCATAAGCAGGGTTAAAGCGACCGACTAAAATGAGGCTAATGGTTTTTCGGTTTATCAGCTTCCGAGCTTAGCTCGGGGTATTGGGGAACACAGCCCATTCAAGCCTGGATTAAAGCTAAACCGCGTCCACATCCAGATCCACAGTTTTTCTTTAAGCTAAAACTCCAGGTTTCAAATCGGATGTGGTTTATATTCAGTCCTATTGTTTCAAATAATGGTCTTTTCCACCTACTCGTTTTGATCCCATGAACAATGTTATTTTTCATCTGGCCTTTCCCGTAGCTAACGTGGTTGAAACCAAAGCTTTTTATGTGGATGGCTTAGGATGTGCCGTTGGACGAGAATCCCCCAGCTCTGTAATTCTGAACTTGGCAGGGCACCAGCTCGTGGCCCACGTCACCCGCGAACCAATCGATCCCCAACCGGGCATCTATCCTCGTCACTTTGGTCTCGTCTTTCGCCAAGAAGCGGATTGGGAAGCACTGCTGGAACGTGCCCAGCGTCAGGGACTCACCTTTTATCAACCGCCGAAACGCCGCTTTACGGGTTCCCCCCTGGAACACAGAACCTTTTTCTTAGCCGATCCGTTCCAAAATCTATTGGAGTTTAAGTTTTACTGCCACGAAAGCGCGATCTTTGGCGAAGCTCAATTGGCCCAAGTCGGCGATGCCGTAGGCTAATCATTTAGGTCAACACTGCCTGCAATCGACTGCGAAATTCGCCTTTGGGATGACCGCCTTTGACTTCGCCCAGAATTTTGAAGTCTGCCTCTGGGTTTTCGCAGACCAAATAGGTGGGCCAGCCCATGTCTGCTTTGTCGGGGTATTGAGCTAGCAAGATTTTGCGATACTTGCGATAAGTGGCCGTGTCTTGCATCTTGACATCAACAAAGTCTAGCCCCAATTCTTGGGCTATTTTTTGGTCGTAGAAAGCCATCTTGTGGCAAATTCCGCAGTCTTCAGAGGAAAATTTAATTACGGTTCGAGTCATGGCGCTGGGGAAGTAAGGGGCTCTAAAGCCAGTTTAGCGAGCCGCGTTTTATTCCATGACCAACTTTTGCAACATTGGCAACGCCGGACAGGGAGGCATGTCTTGTAAATTGTCGGGTTTTTGCCAGCTAAAGGGGGCTTGGGTCGCTGCCGCCATCCACAACAGGCGTTTGGCACGGGTCATGGCCACATAAAGCAGGCGATATTCTTCTGCTTCTTTGAGATAGGCAGCTTGTTGCCAAGCCTCGATTACGGTAGGGATGGGTGCTTGTTTTTGCTCAGCGTGGGTGTGGGCACGGATTTGGGCGCGGGCCACTTCTGCCAGGGTAAAGTCGCCGAGAAAAGCCCCTTGGGGAGGCACCCAGAGGTTTCCAGGGATGGTACGGCTTTGCAAAAACGGTAGAAACACGACGTCCCAATCCAGCCCTTTGGCTTTGTGCATGGTCAAGATCGTCAGCTGACCTTTGCGGGTGTAGATGGCTTCTGCATCTTCGGTGTCGATGCCTTCAAATCGTTCTGAACTCGCGATTTCGCTCAAGATCTGAATCATGGTGCTGAGGCGGCTGTCTTCTGCGGTCTGTTGGGCCACCCGAGCGGCGAGCTTATCGGCAGTGGCCAGTTCGCTTTGGTTGTAGTGCAGCGTTAGGGCCAAAAACGGCATCAGATGATAGGGTGGCAGGGCCAGACGAGCCCTGAGAATCTTGCAGCAGAATGCTTGGGCTTGGCGGGCGGGTTCAGTGGTCGGCAGATCGTCAAGGGGGCCGGGGTAGAGAAAGGTTTCGGGTTGTATGACTAGGGTATTGAGATCTTGGCTGGGGATGCGTTGGCGATCGACCAAAACCTTGAGTGCTGCTTTGAGATAGTCGGGGGAGTGGGGTCGCTCGATGAATTGCAGCAGCGTCAGCATCTCTGTGGGGATGTGGGACTGGCGATCGCGATCGCCCACATCAAACAGTCTGATCCCCATTTTTTCTAAATCCACCCCAGCCCGATCTGGATCTTGCAGCAACCGACTGATGAAGCGGCCCTGGCGATTTTCGCGCACCAATATAGCAGCACTAGTGTCAGGGCGCTGCTGCAAAATAGTTTGCAGTCGCTGGGCGATTAGCTGTCCGGTGTGATGAATATCGGGGGGGATCACAACTTCTAATCCTTGCCCTAAAGCTGGCGGATTGGCATTGGGCTGGGGATCCTGGGGGCCAACGGCGGTAATGGCCTGGGGGCGAAAGGGTTTTTCTACCTGGGCCGCATAGGTTTGGTTGACCCAGTCCAGCACCGTATTGGCTGCCGTCATAATGATTGCCGTGCTGCGCCCAGCTTGATCGATAGTGGCCAGCCGCTGCTGTTGCCGACAGGCTTCACAAAACTGATTGAAAAACACCGGATCGGCGGGGGTAAAGGTGGAGTTAATTGCCTGGTTGGGGTCTCCCACCCGCACTAGGTTGGGCGTCTGTTCTGGGCGATCGGGATCGCGGGCCAAAATGTCGAGCAGTTGGGTTTGCAGAGGTGAGGAGTCCTGGGCTTCGTCTTCAAAGATGGCAAAGACACGCGACTGCCAAAAGTGCCGGGTAGTGTCGTCCTGCAATGTTCTCAACGACGCTAGCACCATGTCGTCATAATCAATCAAGTCTCGACGGGCCAGCAGCGTCTGGTAGCGTTCGTAGAGCCCCGCCGCGATCGCGATCACGTCATAGTCTTCTACGCCATCGGGCAACCCTTGGGCCAGATTTTCTGCCAGGTGAGCTAAATCCTGGGGTAGCAGCCCCGAGCTTTTGGCTTCATGGATAACGGTATGGGCCAGAGCGGGCAAAATTTCAGTCCGCAGTACTGACTGCCGCCGTAGGCGTTCTGCCTCTTCGCCATCAAACTGTGCCCCAGCGATCAGGCGTTGATAGCGTTTGGGATCAGCGGCAATCCACTGTTCTACACTGGCTCGAATCAGGCGATTGCCCTGGGTAGGCGACACCAAAGTCAGCGTCTCCAGATTAAGCCCAGATAGTTCTGGGTTACGGCTGGCCACATTCAACGCCAGCCCGTGCAGAGTGGAGACCCAAAAGCTATTTTGCGGCAGTCCTAGCTCCTTCAAGTGATAACGAACTTTGGCTTTGAGGTTGGCGGCGGCTGAACGCGTAAAGGTGACCAATACCAGTTGACGGCGGGCGTGGAGTTGGTGCTGGGCAATCGCGATCGCGGCGGCGGCAGCCATTCCCGTCGATTTACCCGAACCCGGCACTGCCGATACGGCCAAAGCTCCCCCCTGCCAATCAGCCAACCGCTGCTGTCCCGATCGCAGGCGATCGCGTAGCGCCGTCAGTGGTGGAGTCAGGATTGCCATGGTGGGTGGGGTTGCCATTGGCTTTATGGTAGCTGGATTCTAAGTTCCGACTCCTGCATTCTGATTTCTGAATTCCGTCCCTGAAATAACCTACTCCCTTTAGCTCATCACCCCTGAATCATCCGAAGCCTGAAAAAATCGTGATCAGTTAACGGTTTATGGTCGCCGACCCAGTTACGATTAACCATGACAAAATAAAACTTAAGACTCAATCACGACTGGTTCGCCAGCGCGACTTATCCCTCCTTGGGCTTGACTCAATGCATAAGGCTAGATTTGTTTAGGACACCGCAGCCGATTAAAGCCTTGATATAGGGGCGTACAAGCTTGCGCCCTGACCGGGGAAGACTATGGATCTGGATGTGGACGGGGTTTAAAATTGATTTAAGACAGGAGTGTGGGCGTGCCCAAATTAGCAAAACATTTACTCATCGGCTCTACTGAATCCTACAGTGGCAAATCGGCCGTTATTTTAGGTATCGCCTTTCAACTGCAAGCGAGGGGGGTACCAATTGCTTACGGTAAACCCTTAGGAACCTGTCTAAGTGAACATCCAGAAGATGCGGTGGACGAAGATGTCCGCTTTTTGGCGAGCACGTTAGACTTACCCGCTGATCGCATCCGCAATACCTTGGTGACCCTAGCCCCGGCTATGGTTCAAAGTCAGTTGGCCCAAGGGGGTGACTTTGACTCCAATGGTTCCTTGACGCAGTATCTGGAACCGGTTCCTGGTGCCGATTTAACTCTGCTAGAAGGGCCTGGCACCCTAGAAGAAGGGACGTTATTTAACCTATCTCTGCCCCAACTTGCTAATTTCCTGGATGCGCCAGTGGTATTGGTTGCTCGTTATCATAGCCCTCTGATTGTAGATAGTTTGGTGTCGGCAAAGCAGCGATTGGGCGATCGCCTGTTGGGTGTTGTGATCAATGACGCGCCTGAAATCTCCGCTGATGAAATCGCATCGATGGTTACCCCTTACCTGGCGAAACACCAAATTCCGGTGCTGGGCGTGTTGCCCCAAACGCCACTGATGCGCAGTATTAGCGTGGGCGAACTGGTAGGGCGATTAAAAGCTGAGGTGTTGTGTTGCGAAGATCGGCTTGACCTGATGGTTGAAAGTTTGACCATTGGGGCGATGAACGTCAACTCTGCCCTGAAGTATTTTCGCAAAGCGACCAACATGGCGGTGGTCACTGGGGGCGATCGCACTGACATTCAGCTCGCCGCATTGGAAACCTCGACCCAGTGCTTAATTCTCACGGGGCATTTGCCCCCTTCGCCCCAGGTGTTGAGTCGGGCGGCTGATCTAGAAATCCCCATGCTGTCGGTTGATCTCGACACGCTGACCACGGTTGAAATTATTGATCAAACCTTTGGTCAGGTGCGGTTCCATGAACCGGTTAAGGTTGAGTGTCTGCGTCATTTAATGGATACTCACTTTGATGTCACGGGTCTGATGGGGCAGTTGGGCTTGTCCCCTGTGAGTGCCTAGCTGTGCGTTGTCATTAGGTCTGATACAATGGGCGCGTTCGTCTTAGTCCATAGTGTGTAGCATCTTTTGAGCCAACCTATCGAAGCCTCGGTTGATTCCCCTAAAGTTGATGTCTTTATGCAAGAGCTAGCTGCGCTTCAGCAGTCTGGTTCTAAGCGGATCGCGATTTTAGGATCTCGTCACGTACCCATTACCCATCAGCGATTGATTGAGCTGCTGACCTATGCCCTAGCGCTGGGGGGCAACCGCATCTTAACGTCAGGGGCAACGGGGACGAATTCAGCAGCCATTCGGGGGGCGATGAAGGCCGACCCCAGCTTGCTGACGGTGATCTTGCCCCAGAGTTTGTCTCGCCAACCCCGAGAATCGCGGGATCAGTTAGAGCAGGTGATGCATTTAGTGGAAAATGCCCACAATGACAGCTTATCTTTGGCGGAAGCCAGCGCGATTTGCAACCAAGAGATTATCTCTCGCTGTCAGCAGTTAATTTGCTTCGCGTTTCACGATAGCAATACGCTGCTGAAAACCTGCGAAGATGCAGAAGACCAGCGAAAATTAGTCACGCGCTTTTATTTTGATTAATTTTAGGTATGGCATTTATTAACCAGTTTGTCAGCGAACAATCTGTGCCAGGGCTTTTTTTAGTGGCGATCGCGATCGCAGCTATTTTGGTCTATGTGCCCTTTGGGGTGGTTGGGTATGGGCGGCTGGTGGTGGGTTATGACAGCACCCAGCCCCGAGCTCTGTTCGACAAGCTGCCTCCCTATGCTCAACGAGCAACCTGGGCGCACGAAAATGGATTTGAGTCGTTAGCGTTTTTTGCGCCAGCAGCGTTGATGGCTTATGTAACCGGGCAAAGTTCAACGGTGGCGTTGGGGGCTGCGATCGCCTATTTGATCGCCCGCTTGCTGTATCCCCTGTTTTATATTTTGAATATTCCAACGCTGCGATCGCTGATGTTTGGTGTTGCTAATATCGGGGTATTCACGTTGTTTTTCTTGAGCTGTCGTACCGCGTTGTTTTAGCGCATTTTGGGGTTGACCTATGGCTTCTTCCTATTCTTTTGACGTTGTTAGTGACTTTGATCGACAGGAGTTGGTGAATACTCTCGATCAAGTACGGCGAGAAATTATTAGCCGCTACGATCTCAAAGACACGAAAACCGAGGTGGAATTGGGTGAAGATGTGATCACCATTGAAACCAACAGTGAGATGACACTGCAGGCGGTACATACGGTGTTGCAAACGAAAGCGGCAAAACGAAATTTGTCGTTGAAGATCTTTGACTTTGGCAAAATCGAATCGGCCAGCGGCACTCGCGTGCGTCAGGAAGTCAAATTGCAGAAGGGCATTAGCCAGGATATCTCTAAGAAAATCACCAAGCTGATTCGCGACAATCTGAAGAAGGTGCAAGCTTCGATTCAGGGAGATGCGGTGCGGGTTTCGAGCAAATCGAAAGATGATCTGCAAGTTGCGATGCAGGTGATTAAGCAGGAGGAATGGCCTGTGGCGATTCAGTTTACGAATTATCGTTAGGGTAGATCTAGGCTATAAACGAGCAGTAATGCGAAACAACTGGTGTATGTGGCGGCGCTTTTGAGCTTGTGATCGTTGAGCAGACTGCTTTTAATGGCTACGACGCGGGGATAGAAGCTATGTTGAAAGTGTTTCCATCGAGCATCGCGATTTGTTCCCAGTGGGTAACAAGCAGAGGCATTCGCGCGCGTTAATCACTAAAGGAATATCAAACTGAAACAAAAGCATCTAAAGTCGCTAGGAGAATTACTTTGTTTGCGAGCCAAGGTGCTCCCACAGTCAAGTCTTATCAAAAGCCCACTCTACAAATTCCTCAATTAAAACTACCGAACTAACGGTCACCTAATGATCTGATGGCTATGGAGTAGCTCGCTCTAAACAAATTCCTAACAAGAACGCTTGAAATCATGAAAACACTTGAGGAAATCAAACAATGGTTTGTACAGCATAAATCAGTATTGCAAGAAAACTACAAAGTCAGAGAGCTAGGAATTTTTGGTTCGTACATTCGACAAGAACAGACAGAAACGAGTGATATTGACGTGCTGGTAGAATTTTCCGAAACACCAAGCTTGTTGAAGTTTGTCAATTTAGAGAACTATCTCAGCGACAACTTAAGCGTCAAGGTCGATCTCGTGCATAAAAGTGGTTTAAAACCCCGCATAGGTGAACGGATCTTGTCAGAGGTTGTCTATTTGTGACTAAAAGAAATTCAGAAGATTATTTGAAAGATATTTTGGATGCCATTGCTGCCATTGAGAAATTTACGGCAGATGTTGAATTTGGAGCGTTCTCACAGAACCTAGAGAAAGTTTTCGCAGTTTCCAAAGCGATTGAGATTATTGGTGAAGCCGTTAAGCGAATACCAGATTCTGTCAGAGGCCAATATCCTGATATTCCTTGGCGAGATATTGCTGGTATGCGGGATAAACTGATTCACGATTATTTCAACGCAGATGTAGCCATTATCTGGCAAGCGGTTCAAGAAGATATTCCACAATTACGAGTTATGGTCACTAGGGTTCTGGAAGATTTGAAACACTAGGCCATCTGTCGGGCAATCAACTTAGCAAACAATCCCGGCTCCGCCGCTAGCGTCTCAAAATTGCCCTGCTGCACCACATGCCCATTCTCCAACACATAAATCCGATCGGCATTGCGAATCGTGCTGAGCCGATGGGCTACTACTAAGCGGGTGACCTGCAATTCATCTAAACTCTTGCTGACAATTGCTTGGGTGCGATTATCCAAGGCGCTGGTGGCTTCGTCTAGCAGCAAGATTCGGGGTTTTAGCGCCAACGCGCGGGCAATAATCAATCGCTGCCGTTGCCCCCCCGACAAGTTGCCGCCGCCTTCACTAATCACCGTGTGCAGCTTCATCGGCATGGCCTTCAGGTCATCGGCCAATCCCGAGCGCTCCGCTGCAATCCAGGCGTCTTCTAAAGAAATTAACGCCCCGCCCGCGATGTTTTCAAAGATTGACCCGGCGCTGATGCGACCATTTTGTAGCACGACGCCCAACTGCCGCCGCACTGCCGACACATCCAAACCCGCTAAATCTTGCCCATCAAAGTAGACTGACCCGGTGATCGGCGTTTCAAACCCCAACAACAATCGAAAAACGGTGGATTTGCCTGAGCCAGAGGGGCCGACTAGGGCAATGAATTCTCCGGGTTTGGCTTCAATCGAGACCTGATTCAGAATCAATGGACCATCGTCACGGTAGCGAAAACTCACTTGTTCGACTTTGATATGACCGGTTAGCCGTCCTGGGTCAGCTTTGTCTCGGGTGACTTCAGGCTCTGCAATGAGAATGGGCCGCGATCGCTGCCACAGGGGGATCACATCCAGCACTTCTAGCAGGGTGAGGCTGAGGCTAGTAGCCCCCCCGATGAACGTGCCGTAGGCCACGCTAAAGGCGATAAACATGCCTGCAGTAAAGCCAGAATTGCCATCGCCAATTAACGTACTGGCTAACCAAAATAAAGCCACCGTCGTCAGGGTTGGCATCAGTGTGTTGAACACGCTGACGCCGTCTTCTAACCGCTGGGTACTGCGCACTAAGCGCAACTGTTGGCTATACTTGTGTCCCCAGTGCGCAAAGGCGCGGGTTTCGGCCCCGGCGACGCGCAGCTTGGGCACCCCGTTGATTAACTGCACCAGCAACCCGTTGATTTCGCCTTCAAGCTGCATCAGGGGACGGTGCGTGCGAATTAACAAGACCCCGGTCACGGTAGTCACGGTAATGACAATCAGGGCGACGATCAGCGCCAACACTGCCAAAGATGCACTGTAATAAAACAGCAGACCCAAGTTCAGTAGAGAAAACAGCCCTACAAATATTGATTGCAGGGTATTGCCGCTCAGCCTGCGGCGAATGGCGCTAATCGCCGACACCCGCGAGTTCAAATCGCCAATGGAGTAGTCTCGGAAAAAGGCCGTGCGGAGTTGCAGCAATCGGTCCCACACTGCCGCCTGTAGGGTGGCGTCAGAGGCCGTTTCAATGCGCATGGAGGCGATCGCTTGGGCGAGCTGAAACGCGGTTTGACCAAAGGCTGCGGCCAACAAGCCAATGCCAATTTGCACCAGCAGACTGGCGTTGCCGTAGGGTACGGCTTCATCGATTAGCACTGCTGTGGCCTGGGGCACCACCATGCCCATGACTGTTGCCGCCACCCCGGTCGCCAGAATGGCGAGCATGTCCTTTTGCCGACCGCGAAAGGCAAACCCCAGTAGCGTCAAAACGTTCAGTTTGCCGGGGGGGAGCGGCGGATAGAACACGAAGGCGAGGGGATCGAGGGTCTGAGCGATGGCCAGATCGATAGGTACGCGAGGGGGGCGATCGCCGTTGTTGCCGACCGCTTTGGGATCAAACAGCTCATAGGCCTTAGCACTGACGGGTAACAGGGCTACCGGATGGCGATCGCCCCGGGTATAGGCTAAAATTGGCCCCCCGTCTTGGGTCCACCACTGGCCCCGCAGCAGTACGCGTCGCAGCCGCAGTTGAGAGGCCCGCGCGATCGCTTCCAAAGGCTCTTTCAAGCGTTCTAAGTTTTCAGACCGGGCCGGGGGTTCGATGGTGACCCCCATAGCTCGACCCACAGCCCCTGCCGCCATCAACAATGGCCCATCTTCGGCGCGAAATGGCAAGTCATCGGCCTGTAAGACTGCGGCCAAATCCTGCACTGTAGTTTGGGTGGCTTGCTGATCTAGCTCCTGTCTGGCCTCAAACCGTCGCCGCTCTACCTCAGTGGCTTTGGCTTCGAGTTGGATCAGCTGCTGCAAGAAATACCGATGGAACTGGGCCACCCCTTTGATCAAAATTTTGCGGTTTTTGACCTCAAAGGTATTGCGGGCGTAAAACTCAATGTCGTCTTCGGCTTGAAAAAAGGCGCGATCGCCCACTGGAAAACACCCCAACTCCGACGTCATCGAAAACTGGGCATCTCCCATCCACTGTGCCTGACCCTGCTGCATCCGAATCCACAGCACTTGGTGATGATCGGGACGACAGCTTTGTCCCGGTAGCAGCGACAAATAGTGGATGTCTGGTACAATCGCATCCGTTTTCACCGCTTTGGGAAACTGTGGCCAGCCCTCGACCTGATTGAACCGCTGCAGCCAATCATCAACGAGTTGCTTCAGGGTATTGAGATCAGGGTCAGCCCCCTCTTCTAACGAAAGCGGACGATAAACAATCTCCGTTGGTTCTAGCGGCACCGCCATCAATCCGCCAAACGCTGCCTTTGAACCAGATGGCTGGCACTGTTCTTCCACGCCGAATAAGGCGTCACCCGTGTCAACCGTGAACAAATACCGCCGCGCTCCAACGGGTTGACCGTCTGCCATCGGTGTTGCAAAGACCGCCAGTGACCCTGAGACAATCTGCCACATGGCCTGGGGATGATTCAGTACCAATGGCTGGTGGGCCTGGATTTTGAACTGTTGGATGGTTTCGGTGGCTAGGGATGGGGTCATGCTTGCGCCTCCTGCAAAGAACCGCCTTCACTGCGAATCAGTTGGGCATAGGCACCGGGTTGTTGCCATAGATCATCATGGGTGCCGCGTTGCACCACCTTGCCATACTCCAAGACGATAATTTCGTCGCAGTCGCGGATAGTGCTGAGGCGGTGGGCCACGATTAAACACGTACATCCCCGTCGCCGCAGATTTTGGTCAATCACTTTTTCGGTTTCGGTGTCTAGGGCGCTGGTGGCTTCATCCATGATTAAGATGCTGGGGGTATTCACCAGCGATCGCGCGATTTCCAATCGCTGCCGTTGACCGCCACTCAGGTTGGTTGCTCCCTCCAACAGCGGCGCATCGTAGCCCCCCGGCATGGCTAAAATCACATCTTCAATCAGAGCATCCTGACAGGCCCGCCGCACCCGATCCTCTGGAATGGTGGTATCCCACAGGGTCAAATTGTCGCGCACCGTCCCCTCAAACATCAAAATATCCTGTTCTACCACCGCCAGCGAATTGGTTATTACTGCCCGCGGAATTTGCTGACGCGGGATGCCGTCAAACAAAATTTCCCCCGACCAAGCCGGGTACAGCCCTGCCACTACCTTCGCCAGCGTCGATTTACCTGAACCGCTACCGCCCACCAACGCCACCCGTTGTCCCGGACGAATCGACAAATTAAAATCTTCAATCAGCGGTGCATCCAGCGGGCTATAGCCGTAGTTGATATGGCGCAACTCAATTGCCCCCGCCAACTTCGGTGATGCGAATTGGATTAGCGCAGGTTCAGCCACACCATTTCTGTCTGCGTGCCGTCCATTACCATTCGCCGATGGGCTGGCTGTTCCCCCCTGATCCTTTTCCTGTGGAGCGCCGCGATTAATCGCGTCGCTCCGATGTTGTTCTCCCAAATCATCCACCGGATTTTCCAACACGTCATCCAATCGGCGCAGATTACCTTGCAGGTTTTGTAGCGTACCGCCAAAGCGCACGAGGCGATTCACCGGGCCTTGAAAGCTGCCCATCAGCAACTGAAAGGCCACTAACATGCCGATCGTGAGACTGCCGTTGATCACGCGCCAACCGCCAATCACCAGCAGCGAAAGGGACATCAGTGCCGTTAAAAGTGACGGTAAAATCCCCATTAGACGGTTGATCAACCCCAGCGACTGTTGAGCGTTGACGGCTTTGGTATAGTAGCCTGCCCAACGACCAAAAAAATCTGATTCTAGCCCCGACGCCTTTAAGGTTTCCATGCTTTGTAGACCCGAAATGGCCACCCCAGACACCTTGCCGTACTCTTGGGCCAAACGCAGGTTGGCATCAACCCGCTGCCGCGAAACCCACTGCAACGTCGCCACATTTACCCCAGCAAAGGTAATCACGATCAACGTCAGCAGCCAGTCGTACTGGGCCATGGCGATCGCATAAAAAACGACCATCACACTGCTAATCATGGTGCGGGTCAATCGCCCTGACAGCACATCCGCAACGTCGTCATTGAGCCCCACCCGACTGCTAATTTCCCCAGCAAAGCGTTGGGCATAAAAGGTCACGGGCAACCGCAGGACATGCCACACAAAGCGACTGGCCATACCCACGGCAAGTTTGATTTTGAGCGCCCGCAGATAGCGCAGCTGCAGCAGCGTCAATAAGGCTTGCAGGACAACGGTAACCAACAACCCCAGCAGGATGTAAGGCAACCAGTCGAGGCGGGCTTCGAGCAAAATGCGATCGATAAAAATTTGGGTAAAGGCGGGCATCACCAAATTGGGGAACACCAGCAAAAAACCAGCCAGCACGCAAAACAATAGTGCGCCAGTTGACCCCTTGAGCCGCTGTGTCAAGGACGTCACAACGCTAGTGGTTTGGCCCCCCTTAGTGAACATTTCCCCCGGTTCAAAGGTGAGGGCGATGCCGGTGTAACCTTCGTCAAACTCGCTGTAGGTGACGCCCCGTGGCCCCACAGCCGGATCGTTTAAGTAAACGCGATCGCGACCAAATCCCTCCACCACCAAAAAGTGATTGAAGTGCCAAAACACGATAAACGGGGGTGGCAGTTGTTGCAGCGCGTCTAAGGATTTTTTGAACCCCTTGGCGGCTAAACCGTAGTTACGGGCGGCCTTGAGCACATTAGCGGCGGTTACCCCATCCCGAGAAACACCGCAAGCCTGGCGCAATTCTGCCAGGGGAACCTGCTTGTCGAAATGTCCTAGGATGCTGCCCAGGGCAGCAGCCCCACATTCAACCGCCTCCATTTGTAGAACGGTGGGTGTTTTGGCGCGTTTAGGCGATCGCGTTTGGGTTGCTGGTTTTGCTTCAGTCACCATAGGCTCCACTCCTTATCTTTAACCCGAGGCCACTGCCCCTCGACTCAGCCTTTACGCCTATTCCAAAAACGGTAATACAAAGGTAATGGGTGCCTTCTCCTCTAAAATCACGCGGGCCGTGGTTGAAGTGCCCGCCATTAGTTGCGGATGGGAGCTACCCAGAGCACTCCAGCGATACCCATCAGGCGATCGCGGGTCGCGTTCAATTTCAGCAACCACTTCCACCCGTCCGTCTTGCATCGTGTCGGGGGCTTCGTCTTGCTTAAACCGCGCCATTTCTAGGGTGCGAATCGGCGGTTCTGACACGTCGACCACGGTAGCCACTAAGCCCCCAGCGCGATCGCCCGCCATGGCCGCTGGCACGATTAAGATTTTCATCCCAGGCTCAATGCGGGTGCCCGTGCTTTGGTCAAAAAAGGTGATGCCCACTAGGTCATCGGTGCCTTCGTTGGGATACACCAAAATGCCTTCCCCGACACCGTGAATGGGAATCCGACCAAAGATGCTCCAGCCGATCGCGACAGTAATCACTAGCGCTGCTGCGCCCAACGGCAACCAACTGCGCGGATTAACAATTTGCATCAGTTGGTCAAGCCGCTCAGGGGAAGAGAGCCGCTCCAGCGCCTCTTGACGAAATAGAGAATTTTGATTGTCTTTGGCGGAATCAGACATATTACAATCCCAACTGTTCTAACATCCAGTTAAACCGCGCTGCCCCTTGGGAAACCTGCTGGAGATCATCGAGATCCAGCTCATCGTCGTCCATGACATTGCTCATCGCTTGAACTCCGCCATTGCTCCCTTGCGTAGCGGTTGACCCTCCAACTAACTGTTCCATTACCGTTTGCAGCAGCTCCGAAATTTGCACCGCAATCACGCGGTAAAACCGGGAGGCGAAGCCCATGTCTGTTTGCAGCTTCACCGTCATCGCCGAACGGGGGATGGTAAACACCAGCGAGTCTCCTAAACTCCGAATGGTGACGGGCATCGGACGAGAATCTAAGAACGATATAATTCCTGGTAGCCCCCCCTTAGAAATCTCAGCAAAAACTTGATAATTGCGCGATCGCTTCTCCAAACTGATGAAGCACATGGACAGGGGGTTACAGTAACTATCGGGCACCGCGATAGAAAAGCGCCCGTCAAGAACCAGATGCAGCGCATCCACCGGACGCCCCACTTGCAATAGCACTCGGTCGGCAGATAACTTTTCCACCTTGCCTGCGCTAATCAACCAGTCCACATCACTGTCGCGCAGCTCGCTAAAGATAAACAGCGCCTCTTTGACGGCATGGGCTTTACCTAAGTTCAGCTTGTCAGACATTTCAAACATGCTGCGTAGGCGTTCTGACAGCATCACCGCGATCGCCCGATAGAAGTGAGCCGCAAAGGTCATATCTTCGGCTAACTTAGTCGTCAGCAACCCTTTTGGAATGGTAATCACCTGGGAGGGTTGAACTGCTTTCACCATCCCGAGTGAGGGTAGGTCGAACAAAGGCGCCTCGCCAAAAATTTCCCCCCGGTTAATGGTGGTCAGGGGGCGATCGCCACTATCCCCTTGAAACAGGGTTACCCCGCCCTCTAACAGTACATAAATGGCATCCCAAGGATCGTTGGGGCGTAGCATCACTTGCTCAGCCGATACGGTATCGTGCTGTCCAGTGGTGACGAGCCAGTCGAGGTCAGTATTAGTCAACTCACGCAACAGAACATCTGCCATAGGGTCTAAGGGAAGTTAGGTTGGAACATCCATGATGCAGTTTTAGTATAAATCCGAGTTATGAAGAATCAGATTTTGCTGGGCTTTAGTTTCCAGACAACGTTGATCTAGAGAACCAATTGCTGGTTTTTGATGCTTTTAGCCGTGAACCTATCAAGTCAAAAGGATTTAGTCAATTCATAAAAACTTCAGTTCGTCTTCTGCTACTTATGATCAACCCTTTAAGAACCAGGGGTTACTGACGTTTCATCAGCTAAGGTTATGCCGGGATTCAATCCGCAGCCATAAATTAGTCTCTAAACAAAAATTAATTTACTGCTCAGATTCAAGAGTTGATTATTCCTTTTGGAGGCGCTAGGGTGGAGCTGTCAACATTCAACTTGAATGGGGTTTAACCATGGGTATGGAAGATATCAAGAAAACAGCTGAGGACATCAAAGAAGCTGTCTCCGACGGTGAACTGTCTGTAGATGAACTCAAGGAAGTTGCTGGTGGTGTCAATCTTGACCAGCTCCGTCGCGAAAACCTAGATAAAGATGCTTCTAACTTGGATGAAATCCGCAGCGAAAATCTTGACAAGGACTAGGTGATTGTTCCGGAGAAGTTGACTGCTATTGAAGCTGACTCCTTGACTCCCAAATTCTCTGGGTGTTGAGCCTAACTTCCTTACCATTCCTTCCTTGGGGCATACCGTATGGAAGATTGCAGGGCTTTTAATCCATGTCAGCAGAGGAAAGCTAGTAGTCTGTTGAGCACTTTTCAAACGTTTTCATAGGGCTAAAGTTTTTGATGCTAAAGGCTTTAGCAGGTTCATCACCACAAATAGAGCCCCTAGCGCTTAGCTGGGGGCTTTTTATTATGACAAAAATAGTCATCGCTACTCAATCTTGAGAAATAGTATTTTGGATAACTCTTTTGAATTGATGTTGATCAAGTGTTTGATGTTTGGATTTGGGGTTAAATCTTGACCATATCCAGCTCCCTGGCTTGCCTGAGCTAATTAAAGAAATGGGGCTTGCAATCGCACAAGACATTGTGGCGGTTACTATAAGAGCTTTGGGTCAATGCGATCGCTGAGTCGTTCGTTGCATTGGTTTTGCGTTCTGTTTGCTCCCCTTGCCTTCCCGCCTTTAAGTCATGGGTTCTCTAGCGCTAGCTCATTCTCAGTCAGTTGCTCCGACGTCTGCATTGCTGCACGCCGTGATTGAACACATCCGCGACCCGCTGTATGTGAAAGCGCGGGATCATCGCTGGGTGTTGTGCAACCAGCCCTTATGCCAGCTTGTGGGTAGGGCAGATGATCTGTCGTTAATGCAGCGCAATTTAGATCAGACATTGGCTGATGAGGGTAGACAGCTCGATGAGCAGGTATTTGTGACCGGGCAATCCAGCGCTGTAGAGACGACGGTAATTGATCACCAAGGAGAAGCGAAGGTTGTCACAATTCATCGCTCCCGTTTGCAAGATGAGCGCGGGACTTTCTACGTGTTGGGTACGCTGCAAACTCAGGACGCCGAGATCATCACACCGACTCAGATAGAACATGCCTTGGCCGAGAGTGAAACTCGCTTCCACAATCTGATGAGCAATCTCCCAGCCATGATTTATCGCTGTTGCTACGATGCTGATTGGACGATGAACTTTGTCAGCGACTTTGCTTCAGACCTCACTGGCTATAGCGCAGAAAGCTTTGTCAATAACCGCGATCGCAGTTGGGCCAGCATCATTCACCCTGAAGATCGGGCTCATGTTGAAGTTGAAGTCACCATTGCGATTGTCACCCGCCAACCCTACCAAATCGAATACCGATTGCGACATCAAGATGGCCATCTGCGCTGGGTCTTAGAACGGGGCCAAGCGCAGCTTGATCAAGACGGGGAGGTGGCGTATCTCGATGGGGTCATTTTTGATATCACCCAACACAAACAGATGATTGCCGCGCTGGAACAGAGCGAATTAACTAACCGCGCTTTAGTTGGCGCCATTCCCGATTTGTTGATTCGGGTGCGTCGAGACGGCGTCAATCTCAATGTGCTAACCAGTGGTGACATAGCCCCCCTCAAAATTCATCGGTTTGTCGACGGCTCCCGAGTGGAGGATTCCCTGCCGCTAGATCTAGCCCAGCGTCGCATGGCTGCTATCCAGGCCGCGTTGGCAACCGGGGAAATGCAGCAGTATGAACAGCGATTAGAGTATCAAGGTCAGCCTCAATACGAAGAAGTGCGCGTGGTGCCTTGCCAAGCCGATGAGGCCCTCGTAATCGTCCGGGATATTAGCGAGCGGAAACGGCTCGAAGCCGAACGCCAACAGACCGAACTCGAGCTCCATCGCCTCAATACTGAACTCGAAGCCCGCGTTACCGAGGGGACTGTCGCCCTGCAATCGAGCCAGCGACAGTTAGAGCTGCTGATTCAGCAGACCCCCATGGCGGTGATTGAATGGGATCTTGACGGTAAAATCCAGGCTTGGAATCCCGCTGCGGAAAGCATGTTTGGCTACTCTGCAGCTGAAGTCATTGGCCAAACCTTTGAACGATGCGTTCCCCCAGAAGAATGGCCCGACGTGCAGCAAACCTTCAGGACCCTGTTGAATCAGCGAACGGTGATCACTCGGGTCAATGAAAATCTCACCCGCAATGGCCACACTATTTTGTGTGAGTGGCATAACTCGCCCTTGATTGATGAAAATGAGTCAGTTGTCGGCATCGCTGCCTTTGCGGCTGACATTACCCAGCGCCATCAAGCCGAAAAAGAGCAGGCCAAACTGCTTGCTATCTTAGAAGCCACCCCAGACTTTATCGGTATCGCTGATACCCAAGGTCAGCTGTTGTATATCAATCGAGCTGGGAAACAGATCCTGGGGCTCGATACTGATGCGCAACTGCCCAACATTAACCGAGTTCTATCGCCTAAGAGCAGCATTCGGCTAATGCAAGAAGGTATCCCCATCGCCCTCAAGCAAGGCATTTGGCGTGGAGAGAATACCCTCAACAGCCGTACTGGACAATCAATTCCCATTTCCCAGGTGATTGTGACTCACCGAGACGACACCGGGCAGGTCGGTTTTCTCTCGACCATTGGCCGAGACATTACTGAGCGTAAACAAGCTGAAAATGCCCTGCGCAAGAGCGAACGGCGTTTCCGAGACATCAGCGAAGCGGCTGGAGAATACATTTGGGAGATAGATACGCAAGGGTGCTATACCTTTGTCACAGATAAAGCCAAAGCGGTTAAAGGCTACTGGCCCTCTGAGTTGATTGGGCATACTCCTTACGAATTTATGCCCCCTGAAGATGTGTCCAGGGTCAACGCCATCATTGAAAGGGCTGCTATCCGGCGCAGAAGTTTTCGACTCGAACATCGCACCCGCACTCCAGAAGGCGAAATTGTTTGGGAAGAAATGAGCGGCGTTCCTCAGCTCGATGCTGAAGGCGAGGTGATTGGCTTTCGCGGTGCGGGGTTGAGCATTACTGAACGCAAACGCTCAGAAATTGCGCTGCAACAATCCGAGCTGAATCTGCGCTTAAAAGCAGCCCAACTCGAACAGGCAATCAAAGAACTACAGCAGACCCAGGCAAAAATGATTCAAAGCGAAAAAATGTCGAGTCTGGGGCAACTGGTGGCTGGGGTAGCCCACGAAATCAACAACCCAGTCAACTTCATCCACGGCAATTTGGACTATGCCACTGCCTACACCGAAGATTTATTAGAGCTGATTGCCCTTTACCAAACCTATTATCCAGAGCCTGTCGACGCGATCGCCACCCGAACTAGCACTATCGATCTGCCCTTCCTACAGCAAGATTTGCCCAAGCTGCTCAAATCGATGAATGTGGGAGCCCAACGCATCCAAGACATCGTTAGGTCGTTGCGGACCTTTTCGCGCATGGATGAAGCGGAGGTGAAAGCGGTTGATCTGCACGAGGGCATTGACAGCACGCTGATGATTTTGCAAAGTCGTCTCAAAGAACAACCCAACCGCCCTGCCATTGAGGTGGTGTTTGATTATGACACGCTCCCCAAGGTGGAGTGCTATGCGGGCCAGATGAACCAAGTGTTTATGAATATTTTGGTCAATGCCATCGATGCCCTAGAGGAGGCCTATGAAGCAGGCCAGTGCCCGCAACCCCAAGTCACGATTCAAACCCGATTGATTCATTTGCCGAGTGCCTCTTTACCCCAGGCGGTAATCGGCATCCACGACAATGGTCCAGGCATTCCTGAGGATATCCGCAACCGTTTATTTGACCCCTTCTTTACCACGAAAGCGATTGGTAAAGGCACAGGGATGGGCCTTTCCATCAGTTATCAAATCATCACTGAAAACCACAACGGCATGGTGGAATGTCTTTCTGAAGTCGGTCGAGGCACAGAATTTCGGATCACGATTCCTTTTAATCCTGATGTCGTGCAAGGCATCACAGGTTCAGAAAACTAGCAGCCATTTTCCAGACTGTTGCCACAATCCACAATCGCCAATCTAAAATCCAAAATGGTACAACCAGCCACCCATGGTCTACCCACAAGATAGATCGGTTATTTCCCCTAGGGTTAACTAGACGTGCCACTTAAGCTGTAACCGTAGCGTTTATGAAGCTTTATGGCGTCTTTGCTTACCCTATTTATCTTCCTCTGGGGCGTGTTGGTCGTGATGTATCAGTTCAGCAGCTTTTGAGTATGGGCAACGCGCGTTGCCCTAGCCCCCCCCTTCCGCCTGCACTCTTTTCTCCCCTTTTGTCCCAGTCGATACAACACCGACCCGCATCCTCCGACACATTAATGAATGTTCCTTAGAAGATAGCGGCTAATGGTTGTGGCGATCCCCTCTGCTGAGGCAATTACTGATTGGGTTGAATCCTTAAGGGCTCAGGATGTCAAATATGTGCGTTTTGAACTGCCCGATTTGCATGGGGTTTCTCGGCTGAAAGTCATCCCTATTGCTAAGGTCGAGGGCTATGCCCGCAAAGGGCTTAACTTTTATGGCGGCACCCTGGCTTTAGATACGGCGTCATCGGTGGTGTCTTCATCGGGATACCACGAAGAACGCAAATACCAAGACCATCTGCTGTTTCCTGATATCAATAGCTGCACTGCTGTGCCCTGGATGGACAGCACCGTAAAGGTGGTGTGTGATGCCTACTGGACTCCGGAAGAGCCCTTGTTGGGGGCTCCCCGCTACGTGCTGCAATCATTGCTCGACACGGCTCAGCAAATGGGCTTTGACGTGATGATGGGGCACGAGTTTGAGTTTTACTTGCTTGATCCGGAGACCCATAAACCGCTGTTTGACGGGTTACACATTTTCAATCACATCCGCAATCAATATGTGCCTGAGATTGGTCAGATGCTTGACTATCTGCAAGCCGCAGGCATAGACGTGATTACCCATAACTGTGAGTATGCGCCCTCTCAATTTGAGATTAACTACGGGCCAGGTATAGGTATTCAGGGGGCAGATAAGGCATTTACGTTTAAGAATGCGGTGAAAGAAATTGCCCACCATCTGGGCTATCACGCCAGTTTTATGTCAAAACCATTTGCGGGCTTGGCAGGCTGCTGCTGCCATTTCCACCTCAGTCTTTGGCAAGACGGCACGAATGTTTTTTTAGACCCCAGCGATCGCGATGGTTTGTCCTCAACCGCTAAGTCTTTCATTCAAGGCATTCTTGACCATGCCCCAGCGATGCTACCGCTCATTGGGCCAACACCGAACTGTTATCGACGGCTAAAGCCCCATACCTTCGCCCCGTCCAATATTAGCTGGGGCATTGAAGATCGCACCGCGATGGTGCGGGTGAAGGCCACTAAAGACGAGGGTACCCATTTGGAAATGCGGGCAGGTTCAGGATTGAGTAATCCCTACCTGAGCGCAGCGGCAACCCTGGCAGCGGGGCTACTGGGCCTTAAGGAACAGCGAGAACTACAGCCGATGGTCAACGGGCCCAGTGAAGAAGATCCCAGTTTGCTGCCCTTCCCGAAAACGTTAGACGCGGCCTTAGAAGCGCTGACCGCAGATGCATCAATGCAAGAGATGCTGGGGGCCGAGTTTTGCAAATTGTTCTCGACCGTCAAGGAATTTGAACTGGCGCGCTTCCATGACCACATTACAGATTGGGAAGTGGCGGAGTATTTGGAGGTGTATTAGGGAGGAAGTGGTGATGTGCTGTCGGTTTAAACCTTGTCCACATCAACTTAATGGGTTCTCCCTGACGCTAATTAGATGTGGCCTAACAACGGCAGTGATAGCAAAAAACTGAGTGGTTTATCAGGAGCTTAAGAATTGAGCATGATGACAACAAAAACTCAAGGGTCCATTACATCTGAGCAGGCTGAACAGTTTCACCGCGACGGGTTTTTGGTCGTTGAGAATCTCATCGAGCCAGATTTGGTAGCGCGTTTAGTGGCGCGGTTTGATCCCTTGTTCGCAGGGGAATTTGAAACCGGGGTTTATCCTGACGAGTGGCACTGGAATCCGTACCTGGGCAAGCCGGGGGCTGCGGGGCAGATGACGGGGGCATGGAAGTGCGATCACACGGTGGCCTCAGCCATGCTATCGGCCAAAATGGGTCAAATAGCAGCAGTTTTAGAAGGTTGGTCAGGGGCACGGCTGCTAGCAGATGGTCTTTGGCAAAAACCCTATGGGGCTAGGGAAACAACCCTGCACCAAGACTCCATGTACATCAATTACCACACGCCACCGGGCGTGATTACCTGCTGGATTGCTCTTAGCCATGCCGTTGCTGGGGCCAGTACGATTGAGTACGCGCGGGGATCCCATCGATGGAAGCTGTCTGAGGCCGTCCCTGAATTTCATAATCAGGACAAAAGTTATCTGGCTGAAATGGAGCGGGCGGCTAAGTTGGCAGGGGTGGCGCAACCTGAAGTCGTGCAGCTCGACATTCCTCCTGGGAGTGGTGTCTTTCACCACGGCAATACCTGGCACGGTTCCGGCCAAAACACAATGAACGTTGTTCGCCGCAGCATGGTGGTGGCCTATGTGCCTGCTGAAGCCCGGTTTAAGCCTTTTGGTGCCTATGTCCCAGGGGGCTACATCGCAGGCAAATACCGTCGCCATGGCGATGACACGATGGATGAAAGCTTCTTCCCAATTGTTTGGCGCGAGGACGGTTATCGTAGCCCGTTCCTGGCGGATTATTGCGACAACGCCCAGACATCCCATTTGGCTATCTAATTTCTGAATATCCTATGCCTGCTTTGCAAACCCCTATCTCCCTGACATTGGCGCAAATTGCCCAATTTCAATCCCAGGGCTATCTCATCCTTGAAAACCTGTTGACGCCTGCTCAGGTTGACCAAATCAGCGATCGCTTCGATCCCCTTTTTGACACCCAATTTGAAACCGGCATCTATCCCGATGAATGGTATGGTCGCCCTGGCCTTAGCCAGCCTAATGCAACTCGCCAGATGACTGGGCTGTGGCGCTGCGATCGCACCCTAGCCAGCTATACCCTCTCTCGCGAAATTGCCCGCCTCAATGCTACCCTCATGGGCTGGGACGGCGCTCGTTACGCGTTTGATGCCTGCTGGATCAAGCCCCCTGATGCCCCAGAAGTTTCGTTTCATCGCAACAATACTTACGTCTCTAGCGTTGCCCCGGCCACTGTGATCACCTGTTGGATTGCCCTCAGTGACGCTACTGCCGCAGCTGGCACCCTCGAAATTGCCCCAGGATCTCACCAATGGAAGTGCTCGGATACTGTTCGTTTCCTGCATGCTCCTCAAAATGATTACCGCGCCCCTCTCTGGCAAGCGGCGACTGAAGCAGGCGTTGAAAGTCCCCAAATTGTCCCTATTGAGCTTCCGCTTGGCAGTGCCGTTTTCTTCCATGGCAACCTCTGGCACGGGTCAGGCCGTAATCGCACTGCTGACCAAACTCGCCGTAGCCTTTCCATCACTGCGCTGCCTGCTGCTACTCAATTTCAGCCGCTTGACATCGGCACGGGCTACATCTTCAGCCGTTATCGCCGTATCGGAGATTTGTCCATGGACGATAGCTTCTTTCCAATACTTTGGCAAAAAGACGGCGATCGCACCCCGTTTTTACAAGAGTATTGTCAAGATGCCTTATTGCCTGAGCTCAAGCCGTAGCTGAGATGGGTGAATGATTCTGAGTTAATCGCAACGAGTGCCGACAATTAACAACTCCCCCTCCTCAAACTATGTCTTCCAAAACCCTCCGCTTGGCCAGCTTTGATGTCGGTACCGATGACCTTAAATGGTGGGCTCCGGAAATTATCGAACGCTATCCGGGTGGCTTTTACGACATGCACCAACAGCTCTTCCAGCAGGTCTGTCGCGAAAGCCAACCCAGTGACCTCGGAGGGGTTGAATTAACCGACGTCGACCTGATTAAGTTTGAACCCCGCCAAGGACAATACCCCAGCAACGAAGATCTGGATAATCTCGACGGCATCGTGATTTCGGGTTCTGCCAGTGGTGCATACGATCAGGATGACTGGTTGCTTCGCTTACAGGAAGTGCTGCGTGACTACCATCGGCAACAGATCAAAATGTCGGGGTTTTCCTTCGCCCCTCAGATTGTGGCTCAGGCGCTCGGTGGCAAAGTCGAGCCCAACCCCCCTGGGACGGAGCTGTCTGTGGTGACAATTCGCCTTAGCACTGCTGCCCAAGCCTATTTCGGTACTGAGCGTGAATCCTATGCCATTCAGGTACACCATAACGATGGGGTTACCCAGCTTCCTCCTGGCGCAGTGTCCCTGGGCACTAGCGGTGTCACCGAATACTTGGGCTGGATGCTGGGGGGCCACATCTTAGTTTTTTCTGGCCATCCCGAATATTCCCGCGACCCTTGGATTTTGGAGCGCATGATGTTAGTAGAGCGCAAGGATCGTCTCGTCCCGGCTCAGCTAATTGATTTTGGCTTGCGGGAGCTATGGAACCCCACAGATTATGTCTGGCAGACCCAACAGCAGTTTAGATTTTTCCTAGGGCAATTCAACGTAAACGACTAATCATGCCGTTAGTTCTAAGACAACGGGGGCGTGATCACTGGGTTTTTCCAGCTTGCGGGGGGCGACATCGATCGTACAGTTGATCGCACGGTCATACAGGGGGGGAGATAAATAGTGGTGATCAATCCGCCAGCCCAAGTTACGGCGAAAGGAGGCAGCGCGATAGTCCCACCAACTGTAGTGGCCGCCGTCTGGGGTGAATTTGCGAAAGGCATCGGCCAGTCCCAAAGACAGCAAGTCTCTCAGGGTTTCTCGTTCTTTTGGGGAAGCCATGATGTGAGTGTCCTTGCCCTCTGGATTGTGGATATCGAGGTCATCTAGGGCAATGTTAAAGTCGCCGCAGACATGAAGCGCTGGATCTTCCTGAAGTAAAGTTGCCAGGTAAGTTTTCAATAACCCTAGCCAGCGGAGTTTGTAAGCATACTTATCGCTGCCTATAGAAGACCCGTTGGGGACATAGAGATTTACGACGCGGGTGCCTTGGCAAATGCCTGAAATCACCCGTTTCTGGTCGTCTAAATCGCCCACCGCTTCAGCCCCTAGAATACCCGTGAAACCATAGCTAACTGATGCTAGCGGGGCTTGGGCAATCAACGCTACGCCGTTGTAAGCCTTTTGGCCAAAGACATAGGGATGATAGCCCAAGTCTTTAAAAGCTGCGCTTGGGAAATCAGCATCAACGACCTTGGTTTCTTGCAGGCAGAGCACATCCACTGGGTTTTCTGTGAGCCAGTCAGTGACGTGCTGCAACCGAGTGCGGATGGAATTGACGTTCCAGGTCGCGAGTTTCATAGGAAGAATTTAGGTTTCTAGGCGGCAGCGATCGCCTGAATCACAGGCTTCGCTAACCAGTTGCTGAGTCTGACGCCGAGCGACTAGGGTTGCCAAATCAGGACGACCCGTCAGCTTTAAGCGCCAATTGGCCCACAGATCATAGAGCGTATCAATGATAAAGCCAATGACAGGCCATCGGGTTGGCGCATAAATCCAGCCGATGCCTAAGACGTTATAGACCTGGCGAAAGACTTCCACATTCTGAATCACTGTGCCATCGGGATATACCGCGTGGATGCGGCCCATGGCCGTTTCAAAATCAATCCCCCCGTGCTCGGCTGGGTTGTAGTCTGCTGCTGCAATATCTACAAAGGCCACGAGCGCACGACCAGCGTCTTTCTTTTGCAAAAAATCGACCTCTCTCAGACATAGGGGACACTCGCCGTCGTACAGCAGCTTAATTTTCCAGGCTGCTTCTGATTTCCCTTGGAAATGAATCTGATTGGCCAACTGTGGATTTTTAATCGAGCCCATGACATCAAAAAAATTGAACGATACTGTGAAACTAAAAACTGTGGGATTCAGAAAAGTAATCGCGTCTACTTTTTTATTTTCTCGGAAAAGTTGGATCACTGCATGAAAAAAGATTTATTCCCCTTGGACGAGGATGCATTACCCGTATTTTTACGGATTAATGATGTTAATTCCGTGAAATGGCTTGCCTATTGAGCAGATAGGCAGTATCTCTACTAAAATCATTAATCTCAAATCAGGTTCACATCGTTTTACAATTGGGGTCGGCGAATTTAGACTCAGCGATAGCTCATGGCTGACTCATGATGGGGATGTATTACTGTCTGGAGGTTGGGCATAATGCGGATGGCAAAAAGGCTATGCCGTTAATAGCGGTGGGCCGCAATTTCGCCGAGTTGCCAGAGCCTGAGTCGCTGGGAAGGGTCTAGATTTGTTTGGCAATCTACTCAAGCCACTTTTGCTTGGAAAAATCTGTTTTGTCTGAGCTGCTTCGCTTTTTTATCTGTTGGGTTAGTCGGTTTTATGTTCCATTTTCGTTCGAGTTCAATTCAATTGGCGATCGCGTTGGCCAGTTCTCTCGTCGGTAGTGTTTTTCTTACCCTGGAACAAGCCGTCTTAGCCGCACCCCAAATTCAATCCTCAGATGCAGCTGATGCAGCCCAGCCTGGAGGATCTAGCGATAGGGCTATGTCCCTGGCCCTTGCAGTTGAGGGACAACACACTGCTTTGCTGGCGATGAAACCTGATGGGGAAGAATCGGGTGAGGAATCCAGGCCAAGTACTGAAGCCAACGGGGCACCGATTCAGTTAGAAATTTCTCCGGAATCGGGTCTGTTGCGACCCAATGGCGTTACCTCCGTTGCCCCCTTGACAACGCCTGAAGCGGAGACGCCTCAAACTACCTCATCGGGAACAAATGCTTCTGGCGGGGTTAACACTGCCCAAAGACAGCCGCTAACCTCTGAACAGCGATCGCGGCTGTTACGTCAAATGCAGCTCAACAGTGAAGATCCAGCCGATCAAGCAGAACCACCCGGTTTAAATGTGCAGCCCGGCAACCAGCCGATTGCGCCGTTCATGGCGCTAGCCATGCGCCAAGAAATGGATAACTTGATGGGGCGCTTTGAAAGTGCTTATTTGCTCGCAGCGTCAGCCGATCAACCCAGCCAGTTGCAATTAGCTGCAGCCGCCCCAATCTTGACGGCCAGCAGCGAACCAGTAGAAGTGGCTTCTGGCCCAACCACAGCCTTGCATCCTGTGTTACTCGAAGCTCAACAACTGATGCAAGACTGGCCTAGTTTGATGGAACGGCGGGAATATGCAGAAGCCCGCGATCGCTGGTTAGCCATTCGGCGATCGCTGTGGGAAAACTTCCCCCTCGATCAACGCATAGCTCAACCTGAAATCCGTGCTATGTGGCTAGACCGGGGCACCATTGTAGAAGCAGGTTCAAAGCAGAGATTAGCTGAGTTGTTTGATCGCCTCCAAGCCGCTGGCATCAACACCGTCTTCTTTGAAACTATCAATGCGGGTTATCCCATTTACCCTAGCCAGATTGCCCCCTCTCAAAATCCCCTCACTCGCCACTGGGATCCCCTTGAGGCGGCCGTTGAGTTGGCCCACGAACGGGACATGCAACTCCATGCCTGGATATGGACCTTTGCAGCGGGCAATCAACTGCACAATAGCCTGCTGAACCTGCCAACCGATTATCCTGGCCCGATTCTTAACTCTCATCCCGATTGGGCGGCCTACGATAACCAGGGCAGCATGATCCCCATTGGTCAAACCAAGCCTTTCCTAGACCCAGCCAATCCTGAAGTCCGCAGCTATCTTACCCGGTTGATTACAGAAATCGTCACCACCTACGATGTAGACGGTCTGCAACTCGACTATATTCGCTACCCGTTTCAAGATCCCAGCGCGGATCGCACCTATGGCTATGGTATTGCAGCTCGACGAGAATTCCATCGTCTAACGGGTGTAGACCCCATTAACCTATCGCCTCGTGATCGGGCTGGCGCAACTCAAGCAGAACGGGAACGGGAACGGTATTTGTGGAATCGCTGGACTGAATTTCGGATTCAGCAGGTCAGTTCTTTTGTGGCTGATGCGGCTCAGATAGCTCGGCGTCACAATCCTGATATTGTTATTTCCACCGCTGTGTTCTCAAATCCAACCCACGAACGCTTACAAAAAATTCAGCAAGACTGGGAAACCTGGGCCGTCAATGGCAACGTCGATTGGATTGTGCTGATGAGCTATGCCCTGGACACCGCCCGCCTCGAACAACTCGCTAGTCCTTGGCTGGTGAACAGCGATTTTAACACCACGCTGGTGATTCCAGGCATTCGGCTGTTGAACCTATCAGAACCCGCTGCCATCGACCAGATTCAGGCACTGCGAGATCTGCCCACCAACGGTTATGCCCTATTTGCAACCGCTAACCTCAACCAGGCGTTTGAAACCATTCTTAACCGCACCCAAGGGCCGGCTGACTCAGATATTGCAGAACCCTTACCTCAACAGAACCCTTACCAAGCTGCCCTGTCCCGCTATCAGGCCCTCCAGCGAGAGTGGAACCTACTGCTCGCCAACCAGCAAATTATCATGGATGAAAGTAGCCTCAATCGCTGGATTACCGACGCTAATCTGCTTGAAGAAGCCTTGCAAGACCTGGCTGAAAATCCTTCAGATCGCCAACTGCGTCAAGTCCAGTCGGGCATTAACCAATTGCAGATAGATTTGCTCAGTAGTGGTATTACCCTGCGATCTGCCAGCAGCACCTATCGCCTCGAAACCTGGCAAAACCGTCTGACCGCTTTAGAACGCCTAATTGCTTACGGCGAACAACGACAATAGTAATGCTTTGAGCCAATCATGGGCATGATAGATACTGCATCCCCTTGAATGTGTCATGGGTCGACCCCTAACCTATGCAACCCAACTGGCTTCGGTATCTCCCTCCCTTCATTCGCGCTAAGCTCAGCAGCTCAGACGTGCAAAAAGTTGTCGGCAATACTGGCTGGCTGTTTGCCGATAAATTTATCAAAGCCGGAGGCGAACTCACTATCGGCCTCTGGATGGCGCGTTATTTGGGGCCTCAGAACTTTGGGCTACTTAATTATGCGATCGCATTTATTAGTGTCTTTAGCGCGCCAGCATCATTAGGTTTACACAAGATAGCTGTGAGGGATATGGTTCAGCAGCCAACTTGTCGGGATGAAATATTAGGAACTGCTCTAATTCTAAGACTTTCAACAGGCCTACTGCTCGGTATCGCTGCACTGATCAGCATTGTTTATCTCAGACCTAATGATAAAGTCGTTCATTGGATCGTAGGGGTCTCAGCAGCCGGCTTGCTTTTTCAATCTGCAGACGTCATCAGCTATTGGTTTCAATCTCAAATGCAGGCACGCTCAGATGTAATGGCTCGGAGCTCGGCTTATATGATCACAAATATAGCTAGAATCAGTCTTATATTAGGCAAAGCGAAAGTACTTTCATTTGGCTTATTGCCCTTTTTAGAAATAGTTCTACGCTGTGTTAACCTTACGGTTATATATCGTCGATTAGGATGCTCTTTGAATCAATGGAAATTCAGTTTTGATCGAGCTAGAGTTCTCTCAAAAGCTAGCTGGCCGTTGGTTTTATCTGGGATTGCGGTCACGATATACATGCGAATTGATCAGGTAATGATTGGGCAAATGCTAAGCGATGATGCAGTAGGCATTTACTCCGCTGCCGTCAAACTTTCCGAGGCTTGGTATTTTATGCCAATGGCAATTGCAAGCTCTAGTTTTCCCATGCTATTGCGTTCCAAGGAATATGATAGCGAGCGATACAAAAAACAATTACATGACTTATTTAGAATCACACTTAGGCTCACTTATTTCATTGTAATTCCAACCTCACTATTAGCAAATCCAATCATGACGTTATTGCTCGGGCAAGGTTACTCACTTGCTGGGAGTGTGTTGTCAATCCATATCTGGTCGGGATTATTTGTTTCACTTGGAGCAATTCGGGAATTATGGATGGCAGCAGAGGGGCTTACTCAATTCTCTTTTTTGACAACTACATCTGGTGCAATTATAAATATCCTAATAAACTATTTTCTGATACCTATAAGTGGGATAAATGGTGCAGCGATCGCAACACTTATCTCCTATGGATTCGCTATATTCTTAGCTTGTTTCATACACCCCAAAACTCGTTATATTGCGAAAGTCATGGCATCCTCTCTAATTCTAATTAAGGTATAGAGTGAAAATATAGAAAGGGCGATCTCATTAATTATCTTAAGATGCTTTAGCAAAATGTTGGGAGAATTTCAGTGCGAATATGTCAATCTTATGAACGCTTATCCAAGTCCAGGCCTGGAGTTTTATCGGTAGGAGAACTCCAGGCCTGGACTTGGATAAGGTTTAAATCTCCTGAAAAGAGCAAAGATATAAAGTCAAGATAGATATATGTCTAGCAGCATATAAATTGAATTGGCAGGTAAATAGATATTCAGTGAGGTGCAAAATGGGTATGGGGAGAATGATTAAGTATGGGAGATGTCTCCAGCGAGATGCGTTTATACTGGCGAAATGTAAGGACAAGAAAATTTTACATGTAGGGTGTACTGACCATCCATTCTTCGAAATAAATTTACTTGAAGGGAATTTACTTCATCAAAAGGTCGCCAGTATTGATACTCAGAAATTGGTCGGTATAGACGTTGCTGGAGATGACGTATATCGTATGCAAAGCCTAAATTATGATGTACGCCTCGTCAACGCAGAGTCAATGGCTAGCGACCTCCGGTCGGAAAGATTTGATATTGTGCTTTTAGCAGATGTGATTGAGCATATTCAAAACCCCGGTATTGTTATTCGTGAATCGATGCAGCTTCTAGAGCAAGATGGAAAAATAATCATCAGTGTTCCAAATGCTTTTGGGATAATACGATTTCTGAAAAGCTTTTTCCGCTACGAACAAGTTCACCCTGACCATATTTGTTATTATAGTTTTGCTACTCTCGAAACCTTGGCAGACAGAATGGGACTGGAGGTAATAGAAATAAACTGGTATCAGTTTGAAGCAAGAGACAAAAGGTTGATTGTCAAAATAAGTGCTTCCCTGGAACGAGTTTTTACAAGATTTTTCCCTTGGCAAGCAGAAGGCTGTATTGCATTGCTCAAAAAGAAAAACGATCTCAACTAAATGCTCGGATACTTATAAATTAGAAGTAGGCGATGAAAATCCTGATGGTTCACAACACTCACCTGGTACCTGGAGGCGAGGACGAGTCCTTTGCTCAAGAGAGCCAGCTGTTGAGGGAGTATGGTCATCACGTAGTGCCTTATCTGCGTAATAACGAGACGATAGCGCAACTTCCTCTTTGGAAGGTTAGCCTCCGTACCCTATGGAGTGGTGAAGATTATCAAGCTGTGCGTCAGGTAATTCGGGAGCATTGCCCAGATGTGTTGCACGTTCAAAATACCTTTCCGTTGATTTCCCCTGCTATTTTCTATGCGGCTCAGAAAGAAAGCATTCCTACGGTGATGAGCCTTCGTAACTATCGTCTGTACTGTCTGAATGCTTATTTTTTCCGAGATGGCCAGGTGTGTGAAAAATGCATTGATCAACCAGTCCCAATTTCGGGCATCCACCACAAGTGCTATCGTGATAGCCTACCTGGCTCAGTGGTCACTGCCAGCATGGTTAGCCTGCACCGACTGCTGCGCACCTATCAGCGACAGGTTGATATGTTCATTGCCTTAACGGAATTTGCTCGAAACAAATTCGCCAGCCATGGTATCCCAGGCCACAAGCTACGAGTAAAGCCCAACTTTGTACATCCCGATCCACATGCAGGGACTGGACTAGATCAGTCAGTTCTTTATGTAGGCCGACTGTCACCAGAAAAAGGGATAGATACTTTACTAAAGGCTTGGCAGCAGATAGGCGATCGCATCCAACTCAAAATTGCGGGTTCCGGGCCACTCCAGGCTCAGGTTCAGGCTGCGGCAAACGAGAATCCTGGGATCGAGTACCTGGGACAACAGCCGATGGAGCAGATATACAATTTGCTAGGACAGGCGCAGGCGTTAATTTTTCCTTCCCTGTGGTACGAAGGTATGCCACGAACCATTGTTGAAGCTTTTGCCAAAGGCACTCCCGTAATTTCATCTTGTTTGGGTGCTATGGAAACAATGATTGAGTCGGAACGAACAGGATTACTTTTTCGAGCGGGTGATGCGCAAGATTTAACCGCTAAAATTACCTGGATGTTGGCAAATCCAAAAAAGTGGCAAGCTATGCGTCATGAAGCACGACAAGAGTTTGAGGCATGTTATACAGCTGAGCAAAATTACCACCAACTCGTGTCGATCTATGAACAGGCACGGATTAATGCCGGAATGTAATGGAATCACGAAACATTTTAGGTAGTCGAGTAGATGGGACGAGTTATCGCGATGCTTGCGATCGCATCCAGTCTTTTGCTGAATCTAGCCAATCCAGCTATGTCATTGCAGCTAACGTTCATGTTGTGATGACCGCCTACTGGGATTTACTCTATCGCGCTATTGTCAATCAGGCGATGCTGGTAACTCCAGACGGAATGCCTTTAGTGTGGGGGCTACGATGGTTAGGCATAAAAGGGCAAACCCGAGTTTATGGGCCGGACCTAATGTTAGCTTGGTGCGGTCGTGCGACACAGTACCAAATTCCCATCTATCTCTACGGCGGTAGTCAAGTCACTCTAGATAAGCTTGTGGCTGAACTTTTGCAGAGATTTCCTGGGTTACCTATCGTAGGCACATACTCTCCGCCATTTCGGGATTTAAGCCCCGCCGAAGAATCGGCTGACATTGACTCTATTCACCAATCGGGGGCAAGGATTGTGTTTGTGGGGTTAGGCTGTCCCAAACAAGAATTGTGGATGTCCCGACAACAAGGCAAACTAAAGGCTGTGATGATTGGGGTAGGGGCAGCTTTTGCTTTCCACAGTGGTGAAACGTCTCAGGCTCCACGCTGGATGATGCGCTTGGGCTGTGAGTGGCTTTATCGCTTTAGTCAGGAGCCGAAACGATTGTGGCAACGATATCTAATCAACAACCCAGCATTTCTAGTCTTGTTTGCAGGGCAGTTACTGCAGACCTTCCTAAGGAGATTTCAGACCGCTTCCAAAAAATAAACTTAGGGTTTGAGGCGATTTGGAGACTCATAAGTCAGACTAAACGTCTGACTATTAATAGATTTGACAAAAAATCAATCATAAAAGTTCTCATTCAGCAAAGATAATAACGATCAATTTGAATATTATTCAAGGTAGAAACAATGAGACGGTTAAAGCTAACAATAGCAAGAACACCATTTTTGGGCTATGCAATTCTCTTGGTTTTTAGAGCAAATCTAGCAATTGGATATTTTAAGAAGCCGATTTTAAATTTGCTCAGATGGTTATTGAAGTCCAAAGAAACTACCAATTTCACATTTGATTTAGAAGATCGTAACAAGCGTCATCTAGCTTCATTGATTGCAGATGTGGCGAATATTGAATTTGATGTTGTCACTCAATACCTTGAAGAAGTTGAACAAGACGAAATATTAAAAAAACATATTTCAGATGCAACCGCTAAGAGCGATTGGCAGTTTATCGCAGACAAAGAAGCTCGATTTGGCAGAAGAGTTGGGTGGTATGCATTTGTCAGGGCTTTAAAGCCCCGAGTTGTAGTTGAAACTGGAGTAGATAAAGGCTTAGGTGCATGTGTTCTAGCATCAGCTCTGAAAAGAAATAAGGAAGAAGGTTATGAAGGTAAATATTATGGAACGGATATAAAACCAAAAGCTGGATATCTATTGTCTGGAGACTACGCTGGTTTCGGAACCATTCTATATGGAGATTCGATTGAGTCTTTGAAAGAACTTGATTGTATGATTGATCTTTTTATTAATGATAGCGATCATTCAGCCGACTATGAAGCTATGGAGTATGAAGTAGTTGCAAATAAGTTATCTGAGCATGCGATTATACTTGGGGATAATGCTGATTTTACAGATGCGCTTCTAAACTTTTCGTTGAAAATGAGTAGGCATTTTGTGTTTTTTAAGGAAAAGCCCTTTGAACATTGGCATCCAGGTGCTGGCATAGGCATCTCTTTTAATAGATGAAGTACTCCGCAGTGCGCTGTGCCAAAGCTGTTTCATAAAGCACTATCGAGAGTGGATAAGTTTGCTTCTGGGAGATGTACTCTTATTGATTTTTAGTTAGATCTAGATTCTGAAGCGATTATTTTAGATTAAAGATTGCTCACCAGGCGAGAGTCATTCTCAAACGTTCTACTTATGGAGAAGGGTATACAAGATGAAAAAAACTAAACTGAAAGATTCTTGTTAATGGGTGGAATACTGAAGATAGGTTCACCTTTTAGGTTTTATCTCAAACATTGTTCACAGTTGTGCAATGGCGCTTTCTCCCTCAGCTCCCCTTCACCATGACAAATCAACAGCATTCTCGATCTACTATTGAACCCTCTCGGAGGTGGCTGTCAGATATTCGTGCCCCTCGCCGTCTTCGCTTAGATCATTTCCTTTCTTGGCGCTGGCAGCGAGTACTAGTACTACTGCTGGGGGATGTGTTAGCGCTGGCAATCGCATGGCAGGTTGCCCGTTACCTTAATCAATTTTATTCGCCTATTCCGGCCCAGCTCGTTTGGTGGGTTTGGTTGGGTTTACCCAGTCTATTTTGGGTTTTAGCTGTAGCAACGCTAGCCTTATTTGCCCAAAATGGTCTCTATGGTACTAGCATTCAGGTTAAAAATTACCTGGCTGCAGGACAAGGGGTAAGCATAGTCTACTTATCCTCCTTGGTGTTGGCCTATTTTTATGACCCCAAGCTTGATCCACCGCGATCGCTTTTCTTTACGGCCTGGTTTGGCAGTGTGGCTCTCGTTATCTTGATGCGATTATTGCTCAATGCTGTACTCAAGCAAATTGAACAGACCCACAATCAAGCCAGCGTGTTTCTGATTGCCCCAGCTCATCGCTTAAAACTTCTCGCAAATACCCTACAGCAACGGGCAAACTACAAAATTGTCGGAGCTGCACTGGCTGCCGCTGCCCATACGTCAACTACCCTGCAGGCAATCTTGGACTCTAAGGCTAAAACTGTACTGATCGAAGATTTTCCCGATGCCGATTTAGCCTCCAGCTTTTACTGGAACCTAAAACGGGCAGGCATTGCCCTCAACCTGATTCCATCGAGTCGAGAAATGCTGTATCGCCGCGGTGCGCCAGAAGTTTTTGCAGGTATTCCTATTCTTAGCCTAGAAGCGCCTTTACTCGATGGGCTTGATTATCATGTAAAGCGCTGGATTGATGTGGTGTGTGCAGCTCTGGGTCTACTTCTACTAGCTCCCCTATTCATGGTGACAGCGATCGCGATTAGGCTATCTTCCCCTGGGCCTGCTTTCTTTCGCCAAGAACGAATTGGTCTACACGGCAAAGTCTTTCAAGTTTGGAAGTTTCGTACGATGTGTGCTGATGCACCTCAGCTCCAGGCCGCCCTAGAAAAACAAAATCAAACCCAGGATGGGGTGTTGTTTAAAATCAAGACCGACCCACGCGTAACTCGCGTAGGTCGGTTGCTAAGGCGCACTAGTCTTGACGAACTGCCCCAACTGTTTAATGTGGTGATGGGGCAAATGAGTTTAGTGGGGCCACGCCCCTTACCCTTGCGAGATGTAGCGCAGTTTGATCCATGGCACCATACTCGTCATCAGGTCTTGCCTGGAATTACAGGGCTTTGGCAAATCTCCGGCCGCTCAGATATTGAGAGCTTTGACGATGCGGCTCGACTTGATCTGCACTATATCGACAATTGGTCACTTAACCTAGATTTAGAAATCTTGATGGAAACCATTCGGATTGTTTTATTTGGCAAGGGGGCATACTAGCTCTCTTCCTGCCTGAAGTTCTTCCTTTTTCTGCTGATGCCTGTTGGGCAGTGAGTCTCTATGAAACTACAGCCGCTTGCTTGGTTTTCTTCGCTCCGCAAAATTGCTGCCGACAGTGCTGAAGGCACTGCCTGGAAAGGCCAATGGTTGATTGGAATTTGCCTTATTTTCTTGGTTGTCTTTACCTGGCTTCCCATGAGCTATTTTCGCATGGTGGGATGGCCCTGGATTATCCTATGGCAGCTTGGTTTTTTGTGCGCGGGGGGTAGCCTGGTCTGGATGCTGCGCCAGTTTAAGTTACCGTTTCGAGGGCTGGGGTATGGTCTGGATTGGTTGATCCTATTTACCAGTTCAGGGCTCTTGTTATCGGCTGCCCTGTCGAGCTTTCCAACCTTAGCTGCTTGGAATCTAGTGTTAGTGGCTTGCTATGCTCTGGTGTTTTACAGCATTCGGAACTTACTGATTGCCGCACCGTGCAAAGCCTACGGCTTATGGGCCGGACTAGCCATTAGCATCTCGATTACGGCTGTTATTAGTTTGTCGTACTGGCGACCTGACCCCAGTATGTGGGTATCGGGTGATTTTGGAGCTGCAATTCGGAATGCTATGCCATTGGGGCATCACAACTTTGTTGGCGGGTACTTCGCGTTGACGCTACCGTTAGTGTTTTGCTTTGCGATGGCCCAGAAGAACTGGCTAAAGCTACTTTTCACAATAGGCAGTGTCACTGTTCTATTTGCCCTTTATGTGAGTGGTTCACGCGGAGCCTATTTGGGATTTTTAGTCTATGCATTAGTGGCTATGGCGGTTGCCCTTTTGCGTAGTCGGGGGAGTCAGCGCAAGCGTCTCATGATTGCTTGTTTAGCCGGGTTGATCATTATTGTGGCTGGCATTGGCACTAATCCCAGGGTTCGAGATTTGATTGGTGGTATTCAAATTAGTCAAGAGACTACAGCAACGGTACAAGTCGGGGATGGGCCAGCTCGCGATCGTTGGTTTATGCTCAGAACGGCTGCCAATATTTTGCGCGATCGCCCATTACTGGGTGTTGGCCCTGGCAATATGGCTCGGGTTTCAAACCTTTACAGACCAATCGAAACCGGTACGGGGTTAGATCATGTTCAACAGTTGCATAATACGCCAGCCCAGTTTGTGGGAGAACTCGGACTGTGGGGGATCGCAATTTATTTCGGCTGGATTGTGATGTGCGGTCGGTTGTGGTTGCGCGTCCATCAGAAAGACTTGACTACGCGCGATCGCTGGATGCTCTATGGCATCGGCGGTAGCGTCCTGGCCTATGGCGCGTCAAGTTTGACGGACTATCAGCTCGAAAACATTGGCATTGCGACTGTTTTAACCTTAAACACTGCCTTGCTGATTTATCTTGCCGATCAATATTTGTCAGATAAACCACAACCTACACCGTCAAAGCGACTACGCCGCATCTATAGCTTGGCAATCTTTGCCTTCCTAGCGGTTGCCCTCCGTTTTTGGTTGCCAATGGATACGGCTCTTTATTTAGGACATTTGGGTAATCAACAAGAGCGCGCCGATAATTACGTTACTGCGGATCAACGATGGACAGCTGCGGCAAACTTAATTCCTTGGGATCCAACCTATGATGCGTTAGCTGGAGGCATGCTCTATCAACTGGAAGAATTTGCTGAAGATGATAAGAGCAAAGAATCGATTCAAGCAGGCATTATTGAGCACTTTCAATATGTCCTCAAAGCAGCGCCTAATGACGTTTGGTTTAACCAAAACTTAGCGATCGCCTATATGAATATAGGTGATTTAAACAATGCCGAAATCTATGCGGGTCGAACAGCTCAATTACTGACTCGAAATCGAGGATATACTTACTTTTTGCTAGGGCGAATATATCTCGATCAAGGGAATCTGGAAGCAGCAATCACTGCATTTGCACTGCAAGCCCTAATCGATCCTTCAGTGATCACAATGCCACTTTGGACGGAATCCCCTTTTTCAGAGATTCATGCCCAAGTGATTTCAAAAACCCAAGCTCTCAACACTGAATTACTCTCATCAATAGGAGAGACAACACCTGGGTACAGTCGTATCTATGAAAACTGGCTGCTGATAAACTGGTGGTTTAACCAGGAGCTACCATCTAAATTAAAAACTGAACAACTGCGCCCCGTTGTCCATGCCTTACTTAAGACAGATTCAGCACCTCAAGAAGCATTAGATATTGTGCAATCGGCGTTAACAGAAACTCCTGATGATGAAGCACTTTTACTCCTTCAAGCTTGGCTTAGACCTGAGCAATATTTAGATGACTTCTTCAGTGTTGAGGAAGTTAGCCCACAAGAGCAACAGTCTGCAGAAAATCATATTCGAGATTATCGTAATGCTAAAGCTTGGATTCAGTCTCTTTGGGAAGATAAAGGCAAGCATAATCGTCAGCAGCTTGCTTTAGCCTATCGTAACCAAGATGCACAGAAAATTGGCACCTTGCTCTATCCCGATGGGTTACAGGCAAATTCTATCGCGACTCTAATTGACTTATTTCCTGATTACATCCGAGAATTTCCTGAACTTGATCATTTATTAGAGCGCGCCAAAATTTCAGACCTTGGACTGCCCCACGTAACTAACAGCAACTTTCAATCAGGAAAGTTAAATTTCTCCAATTAAACCTTCTTGTAAGTAAACGTCGATGTTTTCATGTCAACCTCTCCGAAGATATTAGATCAATCTGACGGTAAGCTGCTGGCCATAATTACTGCGATCGCCTATATCTGGCTAACCTTGATGCCTGGCAGTAACACAATGGTGCTGTTATGGCCTTGGGTTTTTGTTTGGCAAATCAGCTTAGTAATGCCTGTCATTTGGTTACTCTGGCAGATTTGGTATCAAAGACCGATATCAGCGTTGAAACTAGGTCATCATTTAGATATATTAGCTGGCCTATTAGGGATTGGAATCATTATTTCGAGTCTGTGCTCAAAATTTCCTCAATATTCTATTTGGTATGGCTGGGCGACGCTTTGTATGTTGGCCGCACTCTATGCTGTTAAAGGATGGCTAAACTCCCCTGCTCGACGTCAGTGGATTTTAATGTTTCAAGGTTATCTTGCAGTTTGCTTTATTGTTCTAAGCCTTGTGCTTTGGTTAACCCAAACCTATTTCCCAGAGTTGGATCGCTTACAAGCATTACAAATAGTAGGCGTTGAGGCAAGATTTGACTTCAGTACTAATAGTCTACGAAATTGGCATCCTCTAGGTCATCCTAATTATGTAGCGGGTTACTTAGTTTTAGTTCTACCTTTACTTGTTGGATTAGGGATACAGCAGCAAAAGCGGCATCGATGGTTTTGGTTTGTTGCTACTAGTCTGGGAAGCTTATGTCTTTATACCACTAGTTCTCGGGGAGCTTGGCTAGCGCTTTTAGTTTTAGGTTTGGTAGGGGCTATCATTGTTGCAATCTACAGTAAAATGCCACGTCATTTACTAGCAGTACTAAGCCTTAGCAGCGTCATTGTGATGATTACAATGGCTTTAGCAAATAGCCGATTTCGCCCTCTTATCCTTAACCTCATTCAGGGTAAAGGCAGCGGTGAATTAGGTTATCGAATCATCACAAATGTTGCAGGTTGGCAGATGGGAATCATTTATCCTCTATCTGGTTTGGGGCTAGGGTCAGTGCCTCAGAGTTATCAGCAATACAGGCCTTTTTGGGCTGGGCGAGAAGCAGAAATGGTATATCAACTCCACAGCACACCAGCTCAACTTTGGGCAGAATTGGGGGTTTGGGGCGTGTTTATTCCTCTAATGGGAACTTTTCTGATCGGCAGGTTGAGTATTCAATGGATTCAAGAACAACGGGGCGTTAATCAGGACAATATATTGATCTGGAGTATTTTAGCAGGGCTATTTTCTTACCTTATCTTTAGTCTTACAGATTATCAGCTCGATAATATTTGTATTAGTGGAATACTCTTAATTTACATTGCCGTATTAGCTGATGAATTCAAAGCGCAACAGTTCTCTCAATCTATGCAATTTCCCCATCATTTATACTTCCCTACGGGGCATCGCTATCTGGTAGGCATAGGTGCTGGTATTACGATCGCAGTCGGGATTTGGCTAATTCCGATTCATCGGGCTTGGGCCTTATCAAATTACGGTTTTTTCGAACTTAGGGAAGGGAGCACTGAGGCTTTTGTACAGGTCTTATCAAAAGTCCATAGTCTTGTACCTTGGGAGGTTTACTATCCTTATCAACTTGGTTGGAATCTTGGTGATTTGAGTTATCAGACTCAAGATCTTGAAGAACAAGAAGATTTGAGAAGGAAAGCAGTAGAGTGGCTTGATATTGCTAATAAAATCTCTCCTTCCCATGAGTTTGGGCATTCTAACTTAGGTTGGCTATTAATCAATTCAAACCCTAAGGCCGCCACCGAAGAATTTATCAAATCTACTCGGCTTGTGTCAGCTAAGCAAGGAGTTTTCTTTGGTTTGGGCTTTAGCTTGCTTCAACAGGGGAAAACTGAATTGGCAGTTGAGGCTATGGCGCTTGAGTTAATGCGACATCCCCTGACCTTAACCAGTCCAATATGGCAGTTGCGGCAATTTAGACCTATTTATAGCGAAATCTTAACTAAATTGGAAGCAAACTATGATGATTTGCTAACTCAGGTATCTGACTTAGAAACAGATCAATTGATTTATCAACTTAGGGGTGGCCTCTACTGGTGGCAAGGTGATTTTGAGAAGGCGGATGAGGATTGGCAGATGGAAAACAACGATTTTTGCCAAATTTTATTAGCGATTTCTCAAGGGCAAGATATTAATCAAGAAATAGATGACTTGCCTGTGAGTCCTGGGACGCTAGCGCTGCAGGCTTGGCTTATGCCTGAGAATCGGGAACAGCTACTGCGTCAAGCCTGGTTGAGTCGCCCAGAAGCGATTCCGCAACTTGGAGTTGAGTCTCCTACCGGCGATGTGGTCGACCAGTTAACTCAAACAATGAGCAGCGCTGAAACGTTTTTTCAATGGCTCAAGATGCTAGCGCCAAACTGGCAACCTCGGAGTCAACGGCTCGGCTTTGGCGTTCTCATGCGTCATATTGATGGTTCTCTGCCCTCAGACTTTCTACCCAGAATTGAAAATATTCCCATGACAGAGTTTTTTGACATAGTTTTACCGTCACCGAACTATTTACCTTCTTGGGATATAGCCTTGCAACCATTAAGGCAAAATCTAATTGATCGCGTCAGCTTTGACTAGGCGTTTCAGGACTATCTAAGTCGGGTTCATCATTGTCGATCTTATATTGCACGGTCGCTCGCCCATTTTGATCAACAATAATTGTGCCGCCCAACTCCTCAATATTTAATACTGCAATCTGACGGGCTTCATCATCGACAGCACCTGCTAATACTTGAGCCCATGCGGCGATTTGTGCAGGTTTGCTATTAATATCTTGGGCTAGAAATTGAGCAGTGTTGAGAGAGCGTTCTGCAACTATTTTACCTTCTGGATCTGATGACAAACTTGCCCATTCTGCAGCTTTAAGATGAGATCTTCTAGCTGCTTCACCGTTACCTAAGAATAACAACTCGTCCACGGCTTTATAGCGCCAAATATAGTAGGAATCAGGCGGTACATCGGGTGCCATTGACTTTAAACCCTGCTCCATTAGGGTCACAGAAATATCGGGGCGACCTGAGTAAAGTGATACGCTGGTCGACAAAAATAAATAGATTTCGCTGAAAAATGGATCTCGGGCTACAATGTTCTCAAAAAATAGTGGGCTAGCCAAATAACCTATGCTTCCTCGGGTTTCTCGATCACCAAAATATTGTAAAAAACTCAGATACAAGAAATCGCTAATAACATTTCTATAACCAAAGCTTGGAGACTGCTTGAGTACTGTAAGATTTGACTTGAGCGCTTGATCTTGAAGCGCGATCCTCGATTTTGAGGAACTATCTACTGACGAATTACCTGTCAGGATAGTATCAAGCTTGGCTTTTTGGAATCCCAAGACCCCGAATACGCTAACAATAATAAACAGAGAATAGAGTTTTCGTCTCAAGGGAAACAACGTTTTCATAAGGTCAGTTTCTAAAAGAGATTTAGACACCTCATCACTGAGGACTTCATCACTGCTTTAATGAAATAAATGTTTAAGTCCTAACACAATGAAGCCCTACAACTTTTGTCAAAATCGTAAGAGAAATCAGTAGCACCAGAGAGACAAAAAACTGTGAAAACTGATTGTGTCATCTCAGTAACTGCTTTTGGTATGGTTTCAGTCTTGAACAAGCTTCCTGTGTAGACACTACTTTAGTATATTGCAACTCGCTAACAACCCAGAGCATAACTTTTGTGAGTCGCGTTAAATACTTTGAACACAAAATAAATTAAGGGCAGCTAAGACTAGCTGCCCTTAATTAGAGAGTGCCTGCGTAATGTTTCTGAATCTCCTGAGGCGTATGCTAGCCTTGGTTTCCAAAGGCTTTACATCTAGACATATGCCTCACATTCACAAAGCACTACATTAACTCAGCCCTTGGCGTTAGTCGCAATCACCTTCAGCTGAATCAACCTCAGCAGCTTGATCACCCAAGGAAGTAGCAGTTATGGTAGGGGCCTCACCAGTTTCCTCAGAAGTGCATAAGACAGCAGTTGTTGTTGCGTTACCACCCGCATCCTGCAAGGTGTAGGTCGCACCAGCATAGCCCAACAAGACAGTATCTGTTGGTGAGGCATAAATACCTGCACCACTGCCGAAGGTGCCACCTAAGTCAACAGTACTGCCGTCTGTGCCAGCGCCAGTTTCGTCATCTTGATATTCATAAAAAGTAGTGCTGACTTTGATGCCAAGACCTAGGTCAGGAACCGACTCTGCAAATTGAGGCTCTTCTAGACGGTAGGCTTGCTGACCACGGTTAATAGAACCGACGTAGGTTACCGCTTCAGATTGGCGGGCGCGGTTGGCTTGGTTCAAGAAGGCGGGAAGAGCGATCGCGGCCAAGATACCAATAATGATGATGACAACCAGCAGTTCAATCAGAGTGAAACCTTTGGTGTCGTTCTTCTTGCTCAGAAGATGCTGGATGAGTTTAGCTTTGAGTTCAGTTTTCATTTTAAATGTTGTCTCCTTCAGAGGGATGCGGATAACGGGTGTCTAGCTCCATGGTTCTAGGCTACCCACCTGTTTTCCGATCCATATCATTTTGGTTGAAGATCCTTCTAAGCCCCTTCTGATAAGGGCTTAAGTCCTTTTAGGCTGCATTTGGGATATCCGTATTTTTACGGAAAAATTAGGGATCTCGAACTTTTTCCGCACAGTTTGTCACTTTCTAAAGTTAGAGAGGATTCCGCGATCGCCAACCGGATTCTCGATTAGGAATGGTGGCGAGGTTGGGAAAAGCAGATTTAATGGCGTCGAGACGAGCGTCGGCGGGTTCATCGTTGTAGTTGAACAGGCTTTCAAAGAAGAAGAAAGAAACGCCAGCATAGGCGCGATCGCGGACAGCATCAATTTGCTGCTGCACAGTTTCAATTGGCATGGGGCTGGTGCGCAACCCCGTGAGGATGCCCAGGCTGGTGGGGATGCGGCGACGCGCACTTTGGGCCCAAGGCTTGTTCATCTCCCAAATGAAGCGTTCCATGTCACGGCGATAAACCTGGATGATCAGCTCGTCGACATAGCCCCGGTTGACCCAAGTCGGCCAGTCTTGCAGGTAGTTGTCGTAGGCGAAGGGATGGGGGTTGGGCGATACGGACAAAATGGCGTCAGGGCGTCGATTTTTGATCAATTGAGCAATCTCGCCCATAAAGTCGCTGATTTTGTCGGCCCGCCAGCGTACCCACTCGCGGTTGTTGGGGTTGACCGGAGGAGACTGACCATCGTGCTCTTGTTGGTAAAGTGCGATGGTGACGGGGTCGTAGCCAAACTCAACCGGGATGCCCATGTGGTCATCGACCTGGAAGCCATCGATGTCGTAGTTGCGCAGCAACTCATCCACCATGAGTAAGAAGAAGCGCTGCACCTGGGGATGGAAAGGGTTGAGCCAGGCGCGGTTGAAATCTCCGGCTGGGGTGACATAGGTGCCATCGGCTTTGTGGGTAAGCCAGTCGGGGTGGCGCTCAACCAGGCTGGAGTTTGAGGGGGTCATGTAGCCAAATTCAAACCAGGGAATTACCTTGAGTCCTTGGCCATGGCCGATTTCAATCAGCTCTTCAAGCATGTCGCGATCGCCTTGGGTGGCTTCTAACTCGCGATCGCGTTGAGATCTTTCCGGGTAAGGATACAGTCCTTGTTTGACGCCGATAGTGCGTTCGGCAGCAGCACTGGGGTAAAGGGTGGTGCCCCAGTTCCAAACGGTGGGGTAGACCGTATTGAAGTTTGCCTCCTTCAGGGTAGCTATCCCCTGTTCTAGGTTTTCACGAGAAAACAATACTTCGCTATCAATGTTAGTTAGCCAAACGCCGCGCAGTTCTTGGTCGGGAATGGCGGGTGCACCAGCCGTTTGGGGAATGCGAACCGCTTCACTGGGGAGGGAATTGGTCAGGGCCGCGATGGGGGTTGCCTGACACACCATCGCGGCAACTTCCCCACGGGTGGCAATTTGATTAGGGTCTAAGCGATCTGAAGGGGGGTAGAGCACCAGCGCTGATTGGGCCAGGGTCGCCGCGACCCCTTCACGGGCAAATTCTGGAATTACAGTGGCATCTGCAAAGTTAGCTTTTAGGGCCGCGATCGCGTTGTTTACATAGGGAAAATCGCGCTTGGCGGCGATCGCCATCATCACCTCAACCCGACTTAAGGCTTGGTTCAGTTCAAAATAGTTGGCGGGATAATGGGAGAGAAAATTACTGGGGTTGGTAATCCCTAAGGCATTCGCAGCAGAGTTGGCCAAGGACAAACTATCTGGGTTGAGCCAGGTGATTAAATCTTGCCAGGTGGTTGGGTCATCGGGACGAAATTGGCCATCGGGGTAGGTATTGGGATTGCCCAAGCGGTTTTGATCCACTAGACCTTGGATGCAGTCTTTGGCCCAGTGGTTGTCAATGTCACGGAGTCGCGGGGGTGGAAGCAGTTCAAATAGAGACGGATCCAGGTTAGGCGACTCACTGGGTGATGGTTGGTTGGGCTGTAGAATCGGGGGGCTATCTTCGTCAAAGTGAACATCCCCTGGGATAGTCGGTGTTTCCTCGGTTTGGGCAATGACGGGCCAGTGGAGGTTACTGCCAATTGCGATCGCAAACGTTAACAAAAACAGGACGAAACTCCGTATCCAAAGCTGCCTTAACCCCGCCTTTTGATGCCCCTTAACCATACCGATTGTCTTATCCTCCGCTAATTTTGACCTGGTAGCCCTTCCCCTTCAGCAGCGTCACCAATTTGTCCCGGTGGTCGCCTTGAATTTCTAGGGTGTTATCTTTCACCGTGCCGCCACTGCCGCATTGGGCTTTTAGGTCTTTCGCTAGGTTAGTGAGGGTTTCCGGTTTATGTTGAAATCCGCTGACGATAGTTACAGTTTTGCCTTTTCGCCCTTTGCGGCTGGCCTCTACTTTGATGGACTGCTGATTGGGTGGCAGGTCGGGTACCCCTCGGGCAAAGGCACTCGCTTGGGATTGGCCAAACTCCTGGTAAGCGACGCGATCGCGGTTGGGATCCGATGATTTTTTCTTGCGGCTCGACATAGGCTACCGAATTGTGGATTTTGGATTTACGGTTTGGGATTGCGGATGTCTTGCATTAAGAGGCATCTGATTCTAAACCAAGTTAGGGGTTTCGTTCTATCTTGTGCCTTTCGATTCTTCATTGCGGCTCTCCTAGTTGCGTCCTAGCCAGATGAAGACTGAGGTTCTAGAAACCGAATTTCTGGCCAGAGAATCACCGCCATGATGACGCTTGATCAAAGCAACCCGGTTTCTGACTTATAGCGCTGGCCAGCTTGCTTAAGGCACCGAGTATCGCTGGGATGCTGAATCTACAGGCAATCTGGCTCGCAGCCGCGTCCTATCCGGACTGGCGACTGCTATAGCGTTGCTGTTTAGGCGGCGGCTAACTTGTGGGCTATCGGTTGGGCTGTGGGAATTTGACGACCCACGGCGATCGCGATCGCGCTTAATTCCCCAATTAGGCCTGTCATAGTTTCTAGTGACAGGGCTTGGCGGGCATCAGACACGGAAGCTTCTGGTACGGGGTGACATTCGATGATTAGGCCGTCTGCCCCAGCCGCGATCGCGGCTTTGGCTAAATTAGGGACTAATTCCCGCTTGCCTGCGGCGTGGCTGGGGTCGACGATCACGGGCAAGTGAGTCAAGTGTTTCAGGGCGACGACAGCACCCAGATCAAGCACGTTGCGGGTGTAGGTATCGAAGCTGCGGATACCCCGTTCACAGAGGATAACGTTGGGATTACCGTGAGCCATGACGTATTCGGCTGCCATGACAAACTCTTCCACCGTGGCGGCGAGTCCGCGCTTTAGCAGAATGGGTTTCTGGACGGTTCCCAGGGCTTTGAGCAGATCAAAGTTTTGCATATTGCGGCTGCCTACTTGTAAGACATCTGCATGGGCCGCGATCGCCTTAATTTGGTCGACTGCCATCACTTCTGTCACGACCGGAACCGAGTAGCGGCGACGCATGTGATCTAAAACTTCAAGTCCTGCTTGCCCCATGCCCTGAAAAGAGTAGGGTGAGGTACGCGGCTTGAACGCCCCGCCTCGAATGCCCTGCACTGGGGCTACGGTCAAGTGTTCGGCCACGGTTTCCATCTGTGCGAGGCTTTCCACCGTGCAGGGGCCACCCACAATCCAAAGATCTTTGCCGCCCACAGTAATGCCATAGGGGAGTTCGATCACGCTTTGGGGCTGGGCCTCAGATTTGAGCGTGAGTTTTGCGTCTTTCATGGAAATCTCCTGAATATTGTGCTGGAGCTGAACTCAAAACAAGCAGTCAAAATCAATCAATAAAAAAAGCCCGGAGCCTAGGGCTCCGGGCTTTGGCAAACCATAGGTCAGCCGATCACCCAGAGCCTATCAGGGTGTAAAAGTAAAAATCAAAAAGCCAAGGGTTAGAGAGGGGCATGGGGTTAAAACTAGATTGGGTTACAGGGATTAAAAAAACAAAAACCGCAGTGCCTTTGGCCTGCGGTTCACTCAAGGTGCCATGCGAAAGCTGGACTCACCCCCAGTGAACCGGAATAAAGTGCCAAAAATAAAACTTGTGGGCGATCGCGCTCATGGCAAAAATTCTTGCGAGGAAAATTCCTAACCTGTCTCGAATCCTAGCAGGGCAAATTGGTAGCGTCAACAACTGGTTTGTTCCGGAGTGCGATCACTTAATAACCCCTCAGCAGATTGAGTTTTTCTTTGCCTTAGCTTTCGAGTAACCGTCCCCTGAGCGGAGTCGTTGGCTTTGCCGCCCCAAAGGGGCTAGGGGACATTCTGGTTGAGTTTTGGCTTTCTCCCTTTGGGAGACCCTTCGCGAACGACTTCGCTCAGCCAGCCCAGTTTCTAGGACGGTTACGCTTTCGAGGGGTGAAATTTTTATATTTAGCTTCACTGTCAGTCATAATTGAGACCTACGACCTTAGTCCCACTAGAGGATATTTACTTTCTCCAAGAAGGCTTAAGATTGTTTTGTTTTCAAATCAATCTACCTCTTTAATCGAAGAACTCACCATAGAATGGAAGCACTACGCAGATGTGCCCATTTCTTAATGAGGTCTATCTTATGAAACCGATGATTTGGCATCCTGAAGAGGATGATCACAAAGCTAACCAATACCTAGAGAGTATTAACCATGCACCCTATGAAATCATTGCTGGAATAATATTGGGTGTATTTTGTCTGTTTACACTGATGGTTATTGTCGGTATTTTCTAGCATTGATGAGTTCGCTTGCTGAACCCCCCGTTCCCTTTTTTAATCAGCTTTATAATCTGAATAAAGGGAACTTTTCTATATCAAAAGTTATTCAAAATTTGAATGGTTATTTTTACACTGTCCTAGCTAACCGTCTTCGCACGGGAATTGGTGACAACCAACTCAAAATCCCAGTTGGGAATCTGGTTCACCCGCTCTGCTATTCGTCGTAAATCTTCAGAACCGTTGAGGGTAAGATTCTCCCGTGTTCGTACTTCAACAGCAACGGTTCGCCCTTCGGCCTTTGCGACTAGATCAAGCGGGTGTTTCGATAACACTAGGGGTAGATCTTCAGCACCTGGATAAACCGTAACGTCGTACCCATGGCGACGATATTCGCGGGCCAATCGCATGACACGACGGTGCTCTAGGGGAGTTTGGTGCGCTCTATAACTCATGGATAACCTAACCAGGAACTCAAGCTAGCTCAGCCGGATCAGGAGCTCCCTCTACCTTAACATAGAGAAATTCGTCTCCCTTACAGAACCCTTCTGCAAGCACCAGAGACATGCCCTTAATGCGGAAAGACCCATTCAGATTCCGGCGACGACTGACGAAATCTGTGATCTGATAATCATCTACATATACAACGCCATTGAGCGCATCCCGGACTGGCTTGACAATATTGTCGCTGTCGGGGACTGTCTCTTCGCCGTGCGGAGCGTCGTAGTAGTGGGTAATCGTGACTTTAACAGCCTCCCCCAAGGGCTGACTGCTAGGCCAGTTGACTTCGGCAGTGTGGCGCACTTTACTTTTCCAATCCCGTAAACGTTTTTTATCTTTCGTTTGATGGGAAATGGGTTTGCCAATAACAATAAACTCGAAAGGAAGCACGACAGACAGCGTTGAAGAGGTTAGTAGAGGGCAGAAGACGCGATCGCATGCCTGGGATGCCCAGTTCCAGGGTAAACGACTTTAGTAGCTTTGTCCTATCCTCACTTCAGCCACATCACGAGGGAAAAACTTGAGCGCTAGCCTAGAGAAAAATCTTGATTTTGGACGTGGCCTATATTTATTTACATCTGACGCAAGTATATTTACGAAAGTTGCCTTAAAGGTTCCCCACCACACTCCTGGTTCATCTAAAAAACAGATTTCTCCGGACAAAAAATAAGCTTTCCCAAGGGTGTTGCTTTGGCCACTTGATTGAAGACAAAAACACATCCGATTTGAAACCTGGAGTTTTGCTCAAGGAAAAACTATGGATCTGGATGTGGACGCGGGTAAGGTTTAATAACAGTGGTACTTCACACTTCTTTACCATGGCAAGAGACCTCCAGGGATTTCTAACCCTACTTGAACAGCGTGGCCAATTGCGGCGGATCAAAGCTCCCGTTGATTCAGAGTTAGAAATTGCCGAAATTGCTAACCGCATGCTCTATGCAGGCGGCCCTGCTTTGCTGTTTGAAAATGTTAAAGGGGCCTCTTACCCAATCGCGATCAACGTCATGGGCACGGTTGAGCGAGTTTGTTGGGCACTGAATATGAATGAGCCCCAGGAACTTGAAGCCTTGGGCAATAAATTGGCGTTGCTCTACCAACCCCGCCCGCCGAAGAAAATTTCTCAAGCCATTGACCTGGGTAAAGCCCTATTTGATGTGGTGAAGGCTAAGCCAGGGCGCGATTTTTTGCCCCAGTGTCAGCAGGTGGTGCTCAAAGACGAGCGGGTAGATTTGAATCAATTGCCCTTGTTGCGGGTCTATCCCGGTGATGCGGGCAAGGTGGTGACTTTGGGGTTGATGATCACTAAAGATCCTGAAAACGGCACCCCAAATGTAGGGGTCTATCGGCTGCAACTGCAAAGCAAAAACACCATGACGGTGCAGTGGCTCTCGGTGCGTGGCGCGACCCGCCACCTGCGTAAAGCCGCTGAGCGGGGTCAAAAATTAGAGGTCGCTATCGCCCTTGGGGTTGACCCGCTCCTGATTCTTGCGGCTGCTACCCCCCTGCCTCTAGATCTTTCCGAATGGCTGTTTGCTGGCCTCTACGCGGGCGAAGGGGTGAAGTTGGCTAATTGTAAAACCGTTGATTTGGAAGTCCCGGCCCAGTCAGAATTTGTGCTAGAAGGCACGATTACCCCAGGTGAAGTGGCGGTGGATGGCCCCGCTGGAGACCACATCGGCTACTACGGCCCGGTGCGCGAAAATGCGCCACTGATTCGCTTCCACTGCATGACCCATCGCAAAAATCCGGTGTATCTCACGACGTTTAGCGGTCGCCCCCCCAAAGAAGATGCCATGATGGCCCTAGCGCTCAACCGTATCTACACGCCAATTTTGCGTCAGCAGGTGCCTGAAATCATCGACTTCTTCTTGCCGATGGAGGGATTGAGCTATAAGGCCGCAATTCTCTCCATTGATAAAGCCTATCCGGGGCAAGCGCGGCGGGCGGCATTGGCTTTTTGGAGTGCCCTACCCCAGTTCAGCTACACCAAGTTTGTGATTGTGGTGGATAAAGACATTAACATCCGCGACCCGCGCGCAGTAATGTGGGCGGTTACCTCCAAGATGGATCCGGCACGGGACGTATTTATCTTGCCCGATAGTCCCTTCGACAGCCTGGACTTTGCAACGGAAAAACCGGGGCTGGGTAGCCGCATGGGGATTGACGCCACGACAAAAATTTATCCCGAAAGCGATCGCCCCTGGAGTGAACCGCTCAAACCTGACCCAGAAACGGCGGCTAAAGTCGATCGGCGCTGGGCTGAATATGGCCTAGCTGATCTAGAAATGAACGAGGTCGACCCCAATTTGTTTGGTTACGATATGGCATAGCGGTGTATGGGGTTAACCCCATTGGTAGCTCGAACCCTAACCTAGCAAAGTCGGTGATGAAAAATCAGACTGTTACCCGTCGCCCCCATCGTTCCACCGTCGATGTGATTCAAACTGAAACAACTGCGATCGCCCGACATAAGCAAGACCATTGGTTTCGCGTCTTATTTCGGGTGCAGGGGTCGGTGCTGGTATCCGTCATCCCACGGGTGTTGGTGTGTGTTGTCTTTGCCTGCCTAATCACCGGGTTGGATGAGTTGGGCCTGGGGGTAGCGCTACCAATTTTAGGGAGTTTGGTGCCTAGCATTGTGCTGGGGCTGTTGCTGGTCTTTCGCACCAATACGGCCTACGAACGGTTTTGGGAAGGGCGCAAACTTTGGGGCACCTTGGTCAATACGGTACGCAATTTGGCGCGGCAAATCTGGGTATCGATTGGGGAATCTTCTGTCGCCGATCAAAAAGCCAAGGTCGAAACCTTGAAGTTGTTGGTCGCCTTCGCGATCGCCATCAAACTCCACCTCCGCTCTGAACCCCTGGATGCTGAAATCGCCACATTGCTGACTGCTGAGCAGATCGACAAGCTGCGATCGATGAACCACCCGCCCTTGGAAATTGCCTTTTGGATTGCCGACTATCTGCAAGATCAGCACGACAAAGATAACCTCAACACCTATCAGTTAGCCGCCATGATGGGTTTGCTAGATCTAATGGTAGATGTGCTCGGCGGTTGCGAACGAATTTTGAAAACGCCCATTCCGCTGGCCTATTCCATTCATCTCAAGCAGCTTGTCTTTATTTACTGTCTGGCCCTGCCATTTCAATTGGTTGGTAGCTTAGGTTGGTTCACCCCATTGATTGCAGGCCTAATCAGCTTCACCATATTTGGCATCGAAGAAATCGGCATCGAAATTGAAAATCCCTTTGGCAATGATCCCAACGATCTGCCGCTGGATGATGTCTGCCGCACGATGTATCGCAATATTCAGGATTTGATTACGCTGGCCCCGAGTTGTTGCCAATGGCGATCGCAGGTAGAGTCTCGCCCTTGAGACAATCATTAATTTGGTGCCATAGCGTTTTGAATTTATACCCCTAATCAAGATCCTTCTGGGTTGTCCGAAATTTTAACCTCTACAGCAACTTTGTTTGCAGGGGTGACAAGGAAGTTCAGCAGGTACTCGAGCGATCGCTGACCTATGCTTCTGATCTCCGGTTCATTTTGGTGGATAGGCAGAAGCGCATCTTTCAGACGCAGCGCTATTGCTATTTGGGGCGTATCGACGATTGGATTGAGATTGGCCGAGTCGATCAATTAGCACCACTGGTCAAGACCTACGTGAAACATCTTGGGCAAGAATCTTTGTTCGATTTACACTGAAATCTGAGTACTGAACTGTTGGCAACGCTTTAAGGATCACAAAGTTGGTCTGGATCAGCAGTCCAATCAACCCAAAACTAGAGATAGGCCCTTTCCCGCTATAGGCATCCCCATGACCGCTACCCTGATTCAAAGTCCCGACCGGGTTATCTTGCAGAATATTAGCTGGCAAACCTATCAGTCGCTGGTTCACGATTTTGAACAGGAGCCTGCGATTCGCGTGACCTATGATGGCGGCACACTTGAAATTCGGATGCCCCTTGACCCCCACGAAAGTTACAAAAAGCTCTTGGGTCGTTTAATTGAGGCGGCAACGGAGGAATTGGATTTAGAAATTCGCAGTTTGGGCTCACGCACCTGCGATCGCGAAGATTTGGCTAAAGGACTGGAACCAGACCAGTGCTACTACATTCAGAATGAAGCATCGGTTCGGGGTATTGCTCAAATTGATTTAATCCAATTTCCACCGCCTGATTTGGCCGTGGAGGTCGATATTACCAGCAGCTCACTGGATCGCTTTACTATCTACAAAGATCTTGGCATTCCAGAGATCTGGCGATACGATGGGCGATCGCTAAATATCTATAGTTTGCAAGCGGGTAAGTATGTGATCAGTCCACATAGTCTCGCATTACCCTTGGTTCAAGCAGAAGCCATTCAGCGGTTTCTGCAATTGCAACCGACTACGGGTGAAAACAGTTTGGTGAAACAGTTCCGCCAGTGGTTGAAGAATCACTCACCATAGCGCCAAATCCTTAGCAGAGCTACAATGCGGCCATAGCTTCTCGCTTCAAAGGAGCGCACTATGAATTATCTTCAAAAACTCTTGTGGAAACTGCTGGCCGCGATCGCCTGCTGCCTAATCATCCTGTGGCCACCAATCGCCCTGGCCCAAACGAATCAACCCAACCCTACGGCTGAGTCAACTCCCACCGTTCAAACTAACCAACCCGCTTCGGCTCAAACCAATCAACGCCCCAACCAAACTAACCAGCGGGTTAAACAGTCGTCAAAACAAAATGCACCCGCACAATCCCGTCGAGGCAAAACCTACGAGCAAGCACCCAATCCCTACAACATGGACGCTATTGAAACCTACGACCAAGAACTCTATGGTGAGGGACGTTGAGTAAATCTCGACCCCATTCAAACCACAGTTTTCCCTAAGCCGAGATTTTCAGTTTTGAAATCGGATATGGCTTAAAGCGATCGCATCTCTGAAATCGGCTGGGCCGGAGCCGACATTGGGTCGCTACCACCCATACCGACTTCAAAGATCGTCATCATCGAGTGATCTTCGTGCACCAGGTTGTGACAGTGCATCATGAACTTGCCATTGATGTACGCCCCATCGCGGGTGCCAAACTTACCGATAATCCGCACCGTCTCAAACTCACCCACATGGAATACATCCTTCCAACCCCGTTCATAGGGACGGGGAGATAAGCCATTGCGGCTCAACATTTGCATATCGATCAGATGAATGTGAATCGGATGAAACCAACCACTGCCTGGATTGACCAATTCCCAAATTTCCACATCCCCAGGCTCTGGATTAGCCATGACAAAGTTGGGATTCCATTCGTGGTTATTGATTACCCAACGGTTAAAGTTACGGGCAAACCGGAAATTTCGAGTGCGTACGGCATTTTCAGGCGATAAGCGTTCCACAGGACGTAAGGTATCTGGCAGTTGACTATCGTCTGGTTCCTCACGTACGACGTCGAACCGCATCAGCGTATGGATCCGGTCGTCGGTATCAATGCTGCCCGTAAAGCCAATATTCTTCAGATAGATCGAGCTGCCCACGGGGTATCGAGCAAAGTCGATCATGACCTCGTAACGCTCGGCCATGCCAATTTCGAGCACCTGGTAGGGCGTCTTAACCTCAACAGGCTCCCCCAGCAATCCACCGTCAGAGCCAATCACGATCAGCGTTTCTCCCAGAGTCAAGCGCCGTTCATCTTGACTGAGAGCCAGGTTATATCCCCGTGACCCAGAGGCATTCAAAATCCGGAATCGATACTTGCGATTCGCCACGGCCATGCGCGGCCAGGGAACGCCATTCACTAAAGCGACATCCCCATAGAGGCTTCTTTCGCCGCGATCGTCAAACACCATCCGACCCTTGGTGTCAAAGAAAGCATCCTGAAGAATCAACGGTACATCGTAGGCCCCTTTCGGTAGAGACAAACCTTGCTCCACCTGATCCTCAACGATGTACATCCCTGCTAGCCCCCGATAGACATTACGAGAGGTCTTGTCGATGGCGTGATCGTGGTACCAAATTGTCGCGGCCCGATCGTTGGGATAAATATAGTCTTTGAAATAGCCAGGGGGAATCAAGTCTTCGGCAAAGCCATCATATTGAGGCAGTGAAGCCATGCCATGCAGATGGGTCACCGTGCTGATATCTTCACCCTGTTCATCTTGCCCCAGTTGATTAATAAACCGGACGACAGATTGACGACCCCCTTCACTACGCTTGCCCCCCTGCTGTCGAATCGTTGGCCCAGGATACAGCCCGTTATAGCCCCAAATTTCGGTTTGATTCCCTGGGACAACATTGGCCAGGGCTTTTTGAACCTGAATCTCGTAGTAATCAGTGGTGGCATCACTACGAACTGGTTTCAATTCAGGCGGTACCTGAAACGGCAACTGAAACCTGGGCATTTGTGGACTTAACGCCCAAGCAGGGCGTGGAACACTGAACGGAGCGGTCAACAGCGTGCCACCCAGCATTCCCCATCTCAGAAAATCACGTCGATTTAAAGACATTGGTATGGCCAGACTCTTCCAACTAGCATGGCCTTTGAGATTGAACCAACGCTCCGAATATTGCAAAGACGTTAGAAATTGGAATTTAAGTTAAGCCGTTTCAGAAATCTCCGCGTCTCAATCCAGATGGATTAGGGTATCCTTGCGAAGGCAGAATGGCAAACTGCTGTACTGATAGGCGTTTGGTGCAAAACCTATGGGACAGATTTTCATTTCAGCAGGACACGGTGGGTTAGAAAACGGTGTGGTAGATCCGGGGGTAACCGCTAGCGGGACGACCGAAGCCCAGGAAATGATTCGTCTGCGCGATTTTATTGTGCCGGAGCTGCGATCGCGTAACTTTACCGTGTTCTCTGTGCCTGATGATCTGAGCGCAAACGGCACCATAGATTGGATTAACGCCCGCTGTCAACAAGGAGATGTAGCCCTTGAAATTCATGCCGGAGCATCAGGCGATACGGCGGCGCGGGGGGCAACGGCCTATCACATTGCCAATAATGAAGCTCGCAAAGCCCATGCGGAGTTGTTGCTGTTGGCACTGCTAAGGCGGGTACCTCAATTGCCCAGTCGAGGAACAAAACCTGATACCAGTTCAGGGCTAGGGAGTTTGGCATTTTGCCGCCAGCTACAGTGTCCATCACTGTTAATGGAGGTGGCTTACCTTACCAATCCCCAAGATTGGGATTTACTGCAAAATCGCATTCGTGAATTTGCCCTGGGTATTGCTGATGGTACGGCGTCTTGGAGTCGTGCCATTGAAAATCAGGTCACTGATGTTTCAGGTACCCTTCCAGAAATCAGCATCAGTGTCAATGGTGGCGTCTACGATGAGCGTGGCCTAATTATTAACGACAATGCCTACGTGCCCATTGACTTGGTTGATCAGTTAGGGGTGGACTTAGCTACCAATAGCCAGGTGCGCCGGATACGCTATCGCAATGTGGTTTATGTCAAAGCAGTGGATCTTCGAAGTTTTAATATTTCTGTGGGTTGGAACGCTGAAACTCGCACAGTACTGCTCAAATCTATGAGCGTGCTGCAGCTATGCCCAGGGTTGATTGACAGCATCATGGGCCATGGCAAAACCTCAGAGGTGCAGTTGAGTCTGTTCCTGAAATCTAACAACGATACAGCGCTTGAACAGTTTCCTGACCTGCCCAAACTGTATCGCGAAGAAGGGGCGATCGAGGGAATTAACTACGACATTGCCTTTGCCCAAATGTGTGTCGAAACCAATTTTTTGCGATTTGGCGGCATCATTATTCCGGCCCAAAATAACTTTGCTGGATTGGGAGATGCCGATGGTGGCCCAGAGGGTGCAACCTTTGCCAGTGCCCGGATTGGTGTGCGGGCCCAGATCCAGCACTTGAAAGCCTATGCCAGCGTTGAACCCCTAGTGCAGGAATTGGTTGATCCGCGATTCCGATTTATTAGTCGCGGTGTGGCACCGTTAGTCAATCAACTCAGCGGACGTTGGGCTGCAGATCCCCAATATGGCCAAAAAATCATGTCGCAGGTGCGGCGGCTCTATGAGTCAGCGGGCTTGCTTTGATGGTCGACTAAGCTGAATCGACAGATGCCTAGCGAGTAACCCTCATATATTTTCTGGATTGACTCAGGATAAATGTTGATGAAAAAATTCTTGGCCATAGAACCTGAGCGTAATAAATGCGTCCTGTAGAAAGAACAGATTAAGACTGCTGATACCGTGTAAAAACGATCTCGATTCTAATTATGATGCTATGTTAATTGCTCAAAATTTTTGACTTCATGGGTGCTTCTGCCAAGTCCAGTTTGCGGTCAGGTGTGCTGCCTTGAGAAAAGCTGATCGGACTGGACTCGGACAAGATCGAGTTTGTTGATAGTGTCTACCTTGCTCGTTGTTTCAACGTTTTGAAGCTATGGCTTTGACTTCATCTACCTGGTCTAATCGGTGCTTTAAGCTGTCCCACTGGGTTGGGCTGAAAACCGCACCATGGTTGTTGGCGCTGCTGACTTGGGGCGCGATCGCGCTACCCGCTAAAGCTGACTTAGAACTCAGGGTTGCAGTTCGCAGTGGCGTGAGTCAGTTAATTCTCGGCAGCTCTACGCCAGCTGCTATTCGTGATGGCTCAGGCCGGACCCTAAACCAAATCCAAGGCGGGCAGGCTCTAGAAGCATCCCTTTCGAACGGACGTATTATCCTGGGCGAATGGCAAGGCTCAGGCTTTTGGGTAGAACCGACAAATGGGGGATACGTCTACATTGGCGATCGCTGGTATCGCGGTCGCGTCTTCGCCACCCTTGGTGAAGGGGGCATTATTGCAGTTAATTACGTGGATTTAGAGCATTACCTCTACAGTGTGTTGGGGGGTGAAATGCCGACCAACTGGCCCCTGGATGCCCTGCAAGCTCAGGCCGTTGCTGCCCGTTCCTATGCTTTGCACCAGCGTCAATCTTCTGGCAATGCACTGTATGACGTTGGTGCTACGACCACTTGGCAAGTTTATCGGGGCCTGATCGAAGAAACTGATACAACCCGGGCTGCTGTTACAGCAACGGAAGGCCAAGTGTTGACCTACAATGGCCAGATTATTGAAGCCGTCTTTCACTCCTCTTCAGGGGGCCACACCGAAAATGTTGAAGACGTTTGGATGCAGCCCCTACCCTATTTGCGAGGCGTTAGCGACTACGACGAAGGGGCGCCCGTCTATCAATGGACTGTAGATTTTTCCAATGCGCAATTTCAGGCAAGAATTCCAGGAATCGGCGACTTAATTGCGGCTGTCCCAGACCGCACAACCCCCCGAGGCCGCGTGGTTAGCATGCGTCTTGAGGGCAGTTCAGGCACTCGGACACTAAGCGGTAACGAAATTCGGCAAGCCCTAGGGTTACGCAGTACCCTATTTGCGATTACGCCCATGGCAGGAGGTGTTCAGGTATCGGGTCGCGGGTTTGGCCATGGCATTGGCATGAGCCAGTGGGGAGCCCACAACCTGGCTGCCAGTGGTGCAACCTATGATCAGATTTTGGCTCACTACTACCAGGGTGCATCTTTAGCCCTAATTCAAGTCGAATAGGGGCTTCATTCAATCAACCCAGCCGATTTCTTCGTCGGTAAGCATCGTCGGTTTTGGGCCAGACTGGATGACATAGGCCGGTAAAGGGGGAATGCGGCTAGCATTGGGATGCCTGTTATCTGCAGGACGTGTAATGCTGAGGGGTTGCTTGGTGGGTTTTGATTCGGCAGGTGCCTTAGCTAGCGTTGATGGCGTCTTTGCCTGCTGATTGAGCTGGCGGATGGTTTGCTTAGCCGTTTCCAGTTCTTCAGAAAGTTTCGTGAACGCTTGGGCCTTGCTTTTAGCTTCAGTTTGGGCCGATTCTAAATTCTCCTTAAGCTGAAAAATTAGAGCTTGCTGCTTTTCTAAATCAGCTTTGAGCCCAGTGACCTGTTTTTGCAGCGGATTTTCCTGTCCTTCGACAGCGGCTAACTGTTTTTTGAGATCAGCCACTTGCTTCTCTAAGTCAGCTTTGGTTGGGGCTCGACTGCTGCGACTGGTTGTGGTTTTTGCTTGGCTGGTAGATCTGCTGGCTGAGCGGCGTCGCGCTGGCGTTCGTTTGGAAGTATTGGCGTCTGGCATGGCGTTCGTCGAGGCGGTAGCCTCGGATGAGTCTACGGGGTTAACAGGATCGCGTTGGTCTGCAGCAGCGGGTTGATCAGCGAGCGGGGGCATTATGGACTGCTCGGTGGGTTTATCCACCTCTTCGCGGAGCAAATCAGATAAGCGTTTTTTAGGCATATTTCCAGTCTCGCTGTATTTCATCGGCAACGCGGCAGTAGTCAGCTTTGGCTTCTTGGGCGTTTTTGCCGCGCCACTGGGCAATTGCGACGCCTTCTAAAGCCGCCCGCTCATGGGCTTTGTAGGTGCGGACAAAAGCATGGCAAGCCGGGATATTGAGTTCCATCAAGGTATTTTGAGCATCCAGGGCTTCTCCGAGGCTGCGGGAATCTACTTTGGTGAGTAATACCCGGTGGGCTACCCCAGCAGGGGTTACCGCTTCTCGAACAGTGGTCACCAGGGCGGCTAAATCCATTGGGGCAGGTGGGGTGGGTAGCAGCAGATAATCCGCGATCGGCACGACAGTGGCCAAGGTTTTGGAATTAAGTGCAGGGGGCGTGTCTACGACAACCAGTTCATAGTCTTGAAGTGCTTTGAGTTTGCCTAACAGCTTGGGATTGGTCTCTTTAGATGTATCAAAGGTTGGTGCTGTTTTACCCCGTTCAACCCACCAAGAGGCCGAACCTTGGGGATCCGCATCGACAAGCAGTACCGACATGGTTTCTGAAAAAATTGCCGCCAGGTTAACTGCGGTGGTAGTTTTACCGACGCCACCCTTGCCGTTTAAGATGACTAAGACCTTTGTGGGCACCTTGGCAGGCGATCGCGTCACTCCCTCTCTCCTTGGCAGTCATTCGGTACTGACAGGTTGACTATAGCGCGACATCTCGATCAAAATTCACTGGCCATAAAGAAACGCTAATATTTGTAGCATCGATTACCCTACCTTCGGCGGATCGAGGACACTGCGTCGGTAAGATATAAGTAATTTAAGCTTTGTCTTAAGTCCAGACTTGGAGTGTAGTAGGGAAATTTTAGATTCTGAGCTGGACTTAGTTTAAGCAAAAACGTTGCCTCAGCCTATTTATAAAAAAGACTATGCAATTCAATCGCCCGATCTTAATTGGTGGACTTGGCCTCTCAGCCAGTCTGTGGCTCTTAGACGTCGTGAACCATTCGATTATGGACGGTTCTACGCTAATGGGCGCGATCGCAGTTGGGTCGGGCGTTTGGTGGTGGCGCAAACGATTTGGCCAGGACACAGCCGCGATCGCTGCCGCTCCGCTAGTTGATCGGGCTTTGGTAGAGCAACGGTTACAGCGGGTTGAGCAAATTTTAGCAACTTGGACTGAAGAAATTGACACCTTAGAAGCGGCAAAGCAAGCATCCCTGCGCCAACAAATCGACCATGCTGAAGCTCAACGCCAACAGCTTGGAGATGACCTCGATCGCCAGCAATTAGCCTTCACCATTGCAGGGGAAAAGGCTGTGGGCAAAACGGCGCTAATGAGTCATTTGAATCAACAATGGCAAGCGCCTGCCCCCTATCAAGTGGATGTGAAAGAACAAGTGCTTCCAGACGCGGCTAAAGGTGACGATGCCGAGCCTCTCTCAGCTAAAGCTGCGATCCCCTCAGCCGACCTAGTGATTTTTTTGACGGCGGGCGACCTGACCGATTCAGAATTTCAACAGCTTCAAAGCTTTGTACAGCAGGGACAACGATTCTTAATTGGCCTGAATAAACAGGACAGCCTGCCCCCCCTTGACCGGGCCGTGGTGCAACAGCAGTTACAAACCCGCCTGGCCCAACTCCAGGTTGAATCCCCTGTGATGACCTTAGCCGCAGCCCCCAAACCGATGAAACTGCGACGCCATCAGACTGACGGTACTGTCGAAGAAACGCTGACTCAACCGGAACCCGACACTGCCGACCTGCAGCAATACCTAAGCCAGCTGGTGCGGCAAGACGCGGCCCAGCTTGTGCTCGAAACCACCCTACGTCAAGCAGAGGCCCTACGGCGTAAAGTCCAAACTCAGATCAATGCACTGAAACGCGATCGCGCTTTGCCCATCATTACCCAGTTCCAATGGTTGTCGGGGGCAGCAGCCTTTGCCAATCCAGTCCCCACCTTAGACCTAGTAGCTACCGCTGCGATCACGGCTCAGTTGATCGTGGATTTAGGCGAGGTCTACGACCGGAAATTTTCCCTTGAGCAAGCCAAAACTGCTGCGGGTACTCTGGCGAGTCTCGTGATTAAGTTGGGCTTGGTAGAACTTTCCACCGAAGCGCTGGCAGGGCTGCTAAAAAGCAACAGCGCCACTTACTTGGCTGGGGGATTAATCCAGGGAGTCAGTGCCGCCTACCTTACCCGGTTGGCAGGGCTAGGGCTGGTGGAATGGTTCGAAGTCCAAACCCTGGAAGATGCGCCGCAAAAAGATCTAAACTTTGCACTAGAGAATTTAGGCGAACGGTTGCGTACGCTGTTTGAGCAAACCAAAGGTAGCTTGCTCCCCACGCTGATGCAGCAGGGGTTAACTCGATGGATGGGGGCAGCGCGATCGCTACCAGCGGGAAATCCACCCTTATCACTCGAAGCGACAGGCGCTACGCTGACGACACAAGCTGATTCGTCCACAGTGGAATTTTCTGCCCCTTGAGTGCGCCCTCCTCAAATTTTGACCCAAGCTCGTCCGCTGCACAAACGCCTCGCGGGCAAGTCAGTGATGGCCCGCTCCCAGCCTATCTAGAACAGTCTCGGGCTAGCTTGAAGCGGGCGATCGCGCGATTTAGCCCCAATCTACATCTGGCGCGCTCGGGTAACGATAGCTTGCAGCATCAAGCCGCGATTAAACAGGGCATAGAGCAGCTTACTGCTCTAACTCACAAGCTTGACAGTGCGGTATTGCGGGTCGCCGTCTTTGGCTTAGTCAGTCGAGGCAAATCGGCGGTGATCAATGCCCTCATGGGTGAAAAACTGCTGCAAACCGGGCCGCTCAATGGCGTCACCCAGTGGCCCCGCTCAGTTTACTGGTCGCCCCCAGTAGAAGCACCCTACGATCGCGATCGCCCGCTGCAACTTGAACTGATTGACACCCCAGGGTTGAATGAAATTGCGGGCCAAAGCCGAGCCGCCATGGCCCAGGAGATTGTGCAACAGGCCGATCTGATCTTATTTGTGGTGGCGGGAGACATTACCCGCACCGAATATCAAGCCCTGGCTGAACTCAAACGCAGTCAAAAACCGCTACTGCTGGTTTTCAACAAGGTTGATCTCTACCCCGACACCGACCGCACCGCGATTGAACGCAACCTGCAAGCCCTATGGGAACAGTCTGACACTGTGGACACCAAAACCGTGTTGTCGATAGATGACATTGTTTGCGTCGCCGCCGATCCAGCCCCATTGCCTGTGCAAATAGAGTGGCCCGATGGCCGCACCAGCCAAGAATGGGAAACCCCAGCCCCAGACATTGAAGCGCTCAAGTCAGCGCTATTGGCCATCGTGCGACAGGACGGCAAAATTTTGCTCGCGCTCAACGCCCTGTATCAGGCCAGCCATGTCGAATCAAAGCTAGCTACTGAAGCGATCGCACTGCATCAATCAGATGCCGATACCCTAATCTGGCAGTTTGCCAAATACAAAGCGATCGCAGTAGCGCTAAACCCCATCGTCGGCCTAGATATGGTAGGCGGCATCGCCACCGATTTGGCAATGATTCGCGCTTTAGCCAAACTCTACAGCTTGCCAATGACAGGCTACGAAGCCGGAAAACTTTGGCAATCGATCCTCCGCAGTTCTGGGGCAACGCTTTTGAGTGAGTTGGGTAGCGGCCTACTACTTGGGTTTGGCAAAAGTGCTGCCGCCGTCACCAGCTTATTTGACGGCACCGTCGGCGCTACAGCGTTATTGGGGGCGATGACTGCCCAAGCCGGCGCCGCAGGTTACGGCACCTACACTGTGGGCTACGCAGCAAAACGCTATCTAGAACAGGGCTGCACTTGGGGTCGCGAAGGCGTCAACACAGTCATGCAAGACATTCTAACCCAAATCGAACCCGACTCCACCCTGCAACGACTCCAGCGCGAAATAAATCAACTGATCGAAAATAACCCATAACTCATCCTCCCCTATTTCCCCATCACCTCCTTAACTTCCAACCGCCATGTCCAACCAACCAACCCCTTCCCAAAAATCCATTTGGCAATACAAACCCTGGTGGTGTCAGCCCTGGTCAATTTTGCTCACGGGTAACGGATTGATTGCTGCCAGTTGGTTGGGGTTCCATCGGTACTGGTTTACAGGTGTTGTTGCCCTGCCACTGTTAGTCTGGATGGGATTTTTTCTTTTGGTTTATCCCAAAGCGATCGCAGAGAGTGGTTTACTCGATGAATTGGCCCAACAGAAAATCCAAAACTGATTGACCCAACGAGATTGACCCAACAATACGGGCCGTTAACCGTAGACTTAACAGCGGATTTGGGAAAAATTGATTTAACTCAAGTAGTTGGAACGCCAACTTGATGGGTTCTTAAAGCTGGCAACCACGGCGGAAACAATTCGGGTTCAATTGGGCGTCATGGAAACTGTAGCCAGGCTAACAAGTAGGATTGGGATTATGGGTTGGATGACGCGGATACAATGGGGACTACTGAGTGCGATCGCTTCAATAGGCATCCTCACCGGGGCCAAACCAGCGGCGGCGGCAGAAACAATTACGCTGAAATACGGGTTTTTGACCCTGGGGTTTCCCGTTGAAGATTTGTCGACCCTAGCCGAAACGGGGCGCGCTTCATTACCCCTCCAGTTTTATTTGAGTGCAGCAGGCACCTCTCCTGATGAATTTCGCCAAGTGCTTAACCGGGGCATCAACGTTAGTCCCGTCTCCAGTCAAACTGTTCGCGACATCCTGCCCGATGCAGAAATGCTAGACGCACTGCCGTTCGCCGACGTATTGCTGAGCCAGTTACCGTTAGAGGGCTTACTTGAGCAATCCCTACTTAGCATCTTTACTAGCAGCTTAGGCGAAGCCGCCCTAGCCCAACTCGATGGTGCCCTCTATTCCGCCGAGGGTGGTGAGAACCTGCAAAATATAAGTACAGCCTTGATCACAGCAGCTGTTGATGATGGCAATATCACGCTGATGGAAGTGATCGAAGACTACCCCGAAGATGAAATTGTCCTCGACGGCGACCTCATCCTAGAGGCTTACGGTCAACTAGGCGAACTACTAGAGCAATTTGGCACCGCCTCGTTATAGGTAGACCGCGTATTACTCAAACCAATTGTCTAACTGTAATCCCTGGAAGCTTTCATAACCTGAAGAGACGTTGTCGGCGGTAACCAGGCTCAGCTGATTATGGCGGTGATCGCGGCAATTCGTCCATCAATATAGGGTGGTGTTCTACCCTGTTTACTGAGCCTTTCGCTTTCAATCGCATGCCAGTTTGCCGCTGCATCGTCGTAGAGAAGAATAGGAAGCATGCTTTCAATCTTTTGTCGGAGATAGGCTGCGCCGCTTTTTTGTAAGACTCTGGCATGGTTAAGTAACCAAATTTCAACTCGTGATAAGTTGCCGACGTGGTTGTGAGTGCTTTTCCGTTCTGGATTAATAACTTGTGAGTTAGCGGTTGCTATCAGTTGGACTGTCCTTGAAGACAATCTATTGGGATACCCCCATTAGGAGCAACTTAATCGACTAATCCTATGAGTCATTGATTAAGGGGACGAAGCTTTTGGAGCGGGTTATCCTTTAAAAAGCGTTCTGCCTACATTGCTGCTCAATATGCCGCAACAGATATACGACTGGAAAAGGTTCTGGTGCCCTCGGACAGGCAGCATAAACTTAGCTGACGGCGGCTATTTATCGAATCCAGAGGCAGAAGGGGCCAAAGCTTACAACCCAGACCTGGTAGCTCTAGAAGAGATCTTGGATGGTTCATGTTTGGTTCTATTAGGGGAACCAGGTATTGGTAAGTCTCGTGAACTGGAAAAGCTAAGAAACTACACGGAAGAAGTCGTTGACGAAGATGACCAAATCCTCTCACTCGATCTTGAAGACTGTAGTGAGAATAAGCTATACGCTAATTTGTTCAACTCTCAGACTTTCATTGACTGGATTGACGGTACACACAGACTCTACCTATTTCTAGATAGCTTAGATCAAGGTTGGCTGACAATTCAAAGACTACCAACTTTGCTAGTGGAGGAATTTAGACAACTTGATAAGGTTCCCGAAAAGGAAAATCTGAAGCCTAGCCTTCTTCTCTTTTTAGCTCTCAAAACTGGATTTTTTGGAAAAGGCGCAAAGATCAAAGATCGCCCTAACTTAAGTCGCCTTTATCTTCGATTAGTTTGTAGGGTGTTTCCTTTCTCGCAGGCTGAAAGTGATTTTAAGGATCTTTGGAGTAATCATTACAGCAGTTACTACTTGACCCCACTCAGTGAACGTGACATAAGGACTGCGTTTAATGAGAATGGATTAGATGCTGATCAGTGCTGGCAAGAAATTATAGATAAAGAACTTTTGCCATTTGCAACCAAGCCTATATCACTACAATTTCTTATAAAGAGACTTCAACGAAACAATGGACAACTTCCGAAGAATCAAAATCTAGTTGATATTTACATTGACGGATATAAAGAACTTTGTCGGGAATTAAAAGATGAAACCCGTCATCCCCTTAAACCAGTAAGTAGTCTTGATGTTGACCAACGTCTATCCATAGCAGCTCGTATTGCGGCTATCATGACTTTTTGTCTACGACCCACTATCTGGGCTGGACAGAGTTTTGGAGATTATGCTCTTGAAATAGATGTTCAACCTGGAGAACTATGCGGACAGTGTGAAAGCACTAATACTGAAAGAGGTTTAAAGGTTACCAGTAATTTTATTCAAGAAGTTTTGGACACTGCATTATTCTCAGACCGTGAAGTTAACCGAATGGGATGGGCACACCAAACCTATGCTGGATTTCTAGCTGCTTGGTATTTGACACAGCATAAGGTCTCTATAGAGCAAATTAAAAAATTGATTTTCTCCTCTGAGAATACAGGCTACAGGTTAGTTCCCCAGCTGTATGAGACAGCAGCATGGCTAGCTAGCATGAGGCATGATGTTCTTCAGATAATTACGAAAACAGATCCAGATGTGCTGCTGCAGAGCGATTTGTCAGGCATTGATCAAACAGTCAAAGCATTATTAATAGATTCGTTATTAAAACTACACGATTCAGGAAAACTGGTATATCAGTATGATGGATTTAGGGAATTTCAGCACTTAACGCATCCAGACATCTTGAGACAGCTAGAATTATGTATTTCTGACTCAACAAAAAATATTCAAGCTCGCTATGTAGCTATTGATATTGCTGAGAGTTGTAATCTACAAAGTGCTTCACCAAGCTTAGTTGAGATAGCTTTGTCTTCTGAACATCCATATGCGATCAGAACAAGAGCTGCGAATTTTGTAGTAAAAATCGGCAGAGAATCAGACAAAGCAAGGTTGAGAGACTTGTATATCATTCCTCAGGATGACCCAGAAGATGATCTGAAGGGATATGGATTAAGAGCAACTTATCCAAAGGATATAACTACAGAAGAAGTTCTAAGCCACCTAACGCAACCCCAAGTAAATTATTTTGGTGGTTGCTATCAAAAGTTTCTGGCAGAAGATTTCGGTCAACGTCTTCCAGAAAGTGATTTAAATTTGGCTCTTGCATGGGTTAGAAAACAGCCTGTTAGACATAAGTCGCATTATCCTTTTGATGCTCTTGCTGACAGTATTATGCTACGGGCATGGGAAAAACTTGACGATCCAGCAATACTGTCGGTCTTTGCGGAAGTAATTGTATCAAAACAAAGTCAGTACGCCAAAGTAATTGGTAACTATGACAATATCTCATTTAAGGAGATGTTGCAGGAGGATGATATTAAACGAAGAGCTTTGATAGAGAAATGTGTTTCAGTAATTCAAGATTCCGACAGAGATCCTTATTGGTTATCTGGCAACAGTCAGTATAGTTCCCTAACTCCATTAGAACGAGATTTTGCATGGTTGATAGAGAAGCTAGAAACATCCAATTCAGAGCAGATTCAGAGAGTTTATGCCAAGCTGATTAACTGGGAACTCGATTGGAAAAGTGCTGGGCAAATCAGTTTAGTCATTACTGCAAGCCAAATCAACTCTGTCTTGAAAGCAGAATTTGCACCTTACTTAGAGTTGATTCCTCTTAATTCTCAAAGAGCAGATGAGTTAAAATTGCAGTATCTTGAAAGACAACGACATTTAACTCTAGGGGAACAGCAGAAATTAGAACCTCCACCTAAGACTCGAATTTTGCAATGTCTGGATAGATTGGAGTCTGGTCAAGTGGATGCTTGGTGGTACTTATGCCAAGAAATGACATTGCTGCCAACTAGTACTCATTACAATCAGACTTGGAAAGTTGATATTACGACTATGCCAGGTTGGCAAGAAGCAAATGAAACAGTAAGACGCAGAATCATTGAAGCTGCTAAACAGTATATTTATAAAGGAAATTCCAATACAGATAGCTGGTTAGGTACTAGATCTTTCCCTCAATATGTATTAAGCGGCTATCAAGCACTTAGGCTTGTCTCATTTAACGAGCCTGAGTTTATTTCCATTCTCCCTGCAGAAATATGGAAAAAATGGACAGCTATTATTCTCGATTATCCTAACGCCAGAGAAGACAAGAGTGGAGAAATAAGAGAAGAGCTTTTGAAGGGAGCATATCACAATGCTTCTGATGAATTTTTCAGGGTTTTAGACATCTTAATCACTCAAGAGAATTCTCAGCGTAGTTCTATTTCCATACATAGAGAAGTGGAGTGCTGCTGGGATGAAACCTTGAAAAGTTTTTTGCTTGCTAAAGTGCAAGATGAGACGATGACCGCTGGAGGTTTAGGTGACCTGCTAGAAATGCTTTTAGCTCATCAAGTTTCTGAAGCTATATCCTTTGCTGAGTCTCTAATTGTTTTTCCTCTCCCTGAAATTGATAAGGAAAGATCAAAAGTTGCTGTTGTAGCTCAGAAACTAATTCTTTATTCAGCTGATACTGCATGGCCAAATATATGGAGAATAATTCAAGCTTGTCCAGAATTTGGGAAGGAAGTCCTTGAAGCAATTTCCTATGCTCTCAAATATGAAGGATCTCTGGAGACACAAATTAAAGAGGAGTACACAGCAGATCTATATATATTTCTTACTAAGCACTATTCCGATTTGGATGGTGAAAATCGAGACAATCCTCAAGAGGAAGAACTTGCCGGATTGGAAGCCTATATTGTAGGGCCAGCAGATAGTATTAGACTTTGGAGAGATCGCATTCCGCAGCGACTACAAGAATTGGGTACTCCTGAAGCATGTCAGGCCCTTCAGAAAATAATTGGTGAGCTTCCCGAGTTGAAAGAAGAATTGCAGTGGCGACTTCCACAAGCTGAAGCTTTAACCCGACGCAAAGCTTGGCAACCGCCAACACCAGAAGAATTGCTTCAACTCGTGATTATCCAAGAGCCGTCAAACTCAGAAGTAGTAGATCGGATAACAAAGAAAATGGAAGATGAACCCAAAATCAAAAATGAAATTAACATCTCAAATTCGCCAAACTCACCCATCAATGCTCCTGTCGGAACAAGCGGTAAAACTGATAGCCATGTGACTATTTCTAGTTCTGATGAAAAGAGAGGAATTAATTGGGGTAACTGGCTTGCCGTAATTGGTATTTTAGCTGGCATGCTTGTTAGTGGAGCATTTAACGAAGAATTTAGGGAAGGGCTCAATCGGATGTTCTCTCCTCAAGTTGAGAAGGAATCCACACCACAAGCAGATTAGATAATCCCTGGGAAAACGAAGTTATGCAAGTTACGATCAATCTCCCCCCTGACCTAGAGCAAGACTTGATTCGTCAAGCGGCTCAATCTAACGTTCCGCTTCAAACCCTGATTTTGCAAGCCTTGCGCCAGGTAGCTCAATCAACTGATGCGGCTACTTCGCAGTGGTCAGAGATAGTCTTATCTTACGAAGGCATCCCTGACTTTCCCGCATTTGAATCCTACCGCGACGAACTTCTTCCGCCCCGTGAACCAGAGCTATTTTGATGCGCTATCTCCTCGATACCTGCGTCATCAGCGACTTCATCAAAGGCGAAGCTGGAACTATTGCGAGATTCAAGCAAACGCTGCCTGTTGATGTAGCCATCTCAGCAATTACCGTCATGGAATTGCGCTATGGTTAGCACTCAATCCGCAACGGGCTCAAAAAATTGAACCTGCGGTCGTCAGCATTTTATCTTCTGTCAACATCCTGCCTTTCAGCAATGCAGAAGCTGAACAAGCTGCTCAAATCCGGGCTACGCTCAAATCTCAAGGACAACCTATCGGTGCATACGATGTCTTAATTGCATCTACCGCGCTTCAGCATGACTTGATTATGGTTACAGCAAACCAGCGAGAGTTCGAGCGGGTTCCCGATTTACAGATCGAAAATTGGCGGCAAACCTAGACGCGCAGCAATTGCCGATAGCCGAGATTAACACTCCGTGGCAGCGGACGGATGCAAATCATCGATTAAAATAAAGCGGTTGTATTCTGCGACACGAGCCTTGATTGAACGCTATACCCTGCCCGAGATGGGCGATCTCTGGACCGAAACTCACAAACTACAAACCTGGCTGCGGGTTGAGATCGCGGTCTGTGAAGCCCAGGCTGAATTAGGATACATTCCCGCTGAAGCGGTTGAAGAAATCAAGGCTAAGGCCCAATTTGATCCGCAGCGGGTGCTTGAGATTGAAGCTGAAGTCCGGCACGACGTGATCGCTTTTTTAACCAACGTGAATGAATATGTAGGCGATGTCGGGCGCTACATTCACTTAGGGATGACCAGTTCTGACATGCTCGACACGGCGCTATCTTTACAGCTTGTCGATAGCCTCGATCTAATTTTGAACCATGTGGAAAATGTCGTTCAAGCCATTCGCTACAAGGCTCAAGAACATCGCAACACCGTCATGATTGGCCGCTCCCACGGGATTCATGCCGAACCGATTACCTTTGGCTTTAAGCTGGCGGGTTGGTTGGCTGAAATGCTGCGCCACCGCGATCGCTTATGTCGCCTCCATGACCAGATTGCCGTGGGCAAGATTTCAGGTGCCGTGGGGACCTATGCCAATGTGGATCCCAAAGTCGAAGCGATCGCCTGCCAAAACCTCGGCCTTAGACCTGATACTGCTTCTACCCAAGTAATTTCCCGGGATATTCACGCTGAGTTTGTCCAGGCCATGGCGTTGTTGACCGCTTCAATTGAGCGCTTTGCTGTGGAAATTCGTAACCTCCAGCGCACTGATGTCTTAGAAGTAGAGGAATTTTTCTCAAAGGGGCAAAAGGGGTCTTCGGCCATGCCCCACAAGCGCAACCCAATTCGCTCAGAACGATTGAGCGGCATGGCTCGCATTATTCGTGGCTATGCTATCGGAGCGCTCGAAAATGTTGCCCTGTGGCACGAACGCGACATTTCCCATAGTTCTGTTGAGCGGGTGATGCTGCCTGATACGTGCATCTTGACCCACTTCATGTTGGTAGAAACCACGGATCTCGTAAAAAATTTATTGGTTTACCCCGATAACATGAAGCGCAATATGAACCTATACGGCGGTGTCGTCTTTAGCCAACGTGTATTGTTAACCCTGGTTAACAAAGGGCTCAACCGTGAAGATGCTTATGCCATCGTGCAAACTTGTGCTCACACCGCTTGGAACCAATTAGGGGGTGATTTCCGAGCGCTGATTGAAGCGGATGATCGAGTTAACCAGCATCTCTCTCCAGAAGAAATCGCAGCCTGCTTTGAACCCCGGCATCATCTCGAGCATTTAGACGAAGTTTATCAGCGCCTGGGAATATAACTCTTATAGATGTTGTGCTGCTAAGCCCTTGCTCTTTTTGCCTTACGGGCCTTTTTCCCTTGGGTGGGTGATGTTGAAGGCGGCATCCGACGAGCGCTGCTACGGAAAGTCACGTTCACGCCGTCACCGGATTGTTCTAGAACCAGTAGCGGTGTTGGTTTGGCTTTTTGATCCCAACTCATTTGTGCAAGACGGCCTTGAATGGTCGGTTGCCAGTTCTTTTCCTCAGCGTCTGGGCTCAAGAAGTTTTCAATACACTCAATAATTTGGGCAATGGTTGCAGAGGTCGTCTGGGTAGGCAATTTTGCAAGCTTAAACTGGATGCGGAACAAGACCCGTTTTTTAGCACGGGGGTCATCACTGGACGAATATTCGACGTCAAAGATTTCATCCACCTGACGGGGTTTACAGGGAATGCCCACGAGCCCAATCTCTGCTTGCCGGGGTCGCAGCGCAACGGTGATTTTTTGCTTCACTTTGACCTTGAGCTGATTCAAAATTGAAAAGTGAAACAACTCTTCATCCATCCGCATCCGCAAGTAATCGAGGTTAAAGTCGCGAGAGTGGATCAAATCAGGATTTCGCTCCATCTTGGTGATGGTGCCTAGGGCCATTTTGACTTTCCGATTCAGTTCACGGTTTTTGTATTCCTCAAACTTGAGCCGTTTTCGCAGCTTATCGAACTGGACTTTAGAGATAATCCCGAGCCCAACGATCAACAGGACTAGCCCCCCCGAGGTCATCATCCAAAGCTGTTCTGGGCCTGCTTCAGTAGGCGGTTGGGGGGGTGCTTGGGCAACCCATTGGGGAGAAATCTCGATAATGGGGTTCGACATGGCGTTAGTGAGAATACTTCCATTGCTTATAGATTCAGCATGCCCATGTCTAATCAGGAGTAGACTCCGTAAAATCCGAGAATTAGGGAAAATTTATCGAATTTTTATACTGTGTTTAAAGATTGACTGAATGCGAGAAATGGTTGCTGTGACAAAATCAGGGGACAAACGTCAAGATCAGGGGAAACTTGATTGGATGGAATTTAGTGTGACCATCGCGCCCGAGAACCTCTGGCATCTAAATGACTCAAGGCTGGATAGCGAGTGTAGCGCCCTAAACCACCGGGCCACCAGGGATCTAGAGCCCAGTAAATTTGATTACCTGTTAGTCCTTCGCAGTAAAAGTCGATGGCGTCACCAACGATGTGACGACTAAAGGCGGCCCCACCGACTTGGCGGTTGATTTCTGGCGGACGGTACCAACTGGTAATGATAAAAGGACGACCAATGCGATCGCGGGCCTGCTGGGCTAACTTAGCAATGCGCACAATAGCATCTACCGTGGTTTGATTAGACGGCATCCGTGCTCCGCCTCGCGTGGCTTCAGCCCAGGTAAAGTTGCCGTTAGGAATAATCGAGGCATGAAGCTGAAGATTAGAAAGAGTCCAGCGATCGGGTTGGGGGGAACGAAGAATCGGGGTTGGGCGGGGCGGGGCGTCTTGGGAGTCGCGGTTGGCTTGGGCCATGCGCCGCAAATCTTCAAATAAGGACTGAACCGCTTGGGTACGGCTTTCTAGTTTTCGCCAAAGCTGCACTAGCCGAATCAGGGCTTCTCGTTGTTCCTCCTGTTCTTGGTAGCCGGTGGGGACTTGGTTGAAAAATGCCAGCAAGGCGCGATCGACTTGAGTGGCTGCTTCCGCTAAGACATTAGGATTCTTGGCACTGGCTGTGAGAGATTGAGCGCTGATGCCCAGTTTCTCAAGAGCACGGGTTCGTGACTCCAGATCTTGCCAAAGGCGAAATCCCTCCGTTAGGGCGAACCGCTGATCACCACGCCCCCGATAATATTCAGGCAGTCGTTCGACAAAGGCTATCAGTGCTGGGTCAACGATTTGCAGGTTAGTTTCGGCGGCAGTAGGGTCGCTCTGTTCGAGTAGGGTGATGGTCTCTTCACGGGAGTCAAGCTGTCGCCAGAGCTGTATCAGTCGCAGTAGGGATTCTCGCTGATGGGGATAGCCAGAATAAAACTGGGACACTTGGCGAACGAATTGCACTAAGGCATTGTCTAACTCCCCCCAATCTGGAGCGTCAGCTTTGAGGGAGACCTCTAGAGACTTGATCGCTACGGCTTGAGTATCAAGTTTGCGCCACAATCGCACCATTTCTAGCAGGGCGGTTCGCTGGTGTTCGAGACGGCCATAATTGGGGCCAACCCTTTCAACAAAGGCTAACAAGGCTTGATCGAGGTCTGCTAAGTTATGGGGCAGTTGGTCGGCGCGGTAATCGAAGCTGATATCAGCGATGTAAGCTTTGAGTAGGGCTTCGTTATCACAGGCTTCTAATCGGGCTGCACTAGCGTCGCTGCTGGGTGGCATGTAGCCTTCGGAAATAGTCTGAATCAAGCGATCGCTATAGCGCCCTGCTTCTGCATTCCAAAGATCTTGACCGCGCCAGCCCTCGGCTGTGAGAGTATCGGTAATGCTGCGGATAGTGTTGGCTGCATACTGCACCTGCTCGGGAAAGGTGTTGACTTGGTCTACGGCAACTCGATTGGCTGGGGCAATGCCCAACCCGGTTTCACCATCCAGCAGCCGTGGACTTTGGTGTACGGTATGCAAGGCTGCCAGCACGGGCTTATGAATGCCAGTGCGGGCTGCTTCGATGAGGTAATAATAATTTCGTTGATCGCTTGCCAGTGGTGCCATAGTTGCGCGACAGTTGCACTCCCAAACTTGGTGATAGACGTTAGTCACAAAGATTATGCCGCTTATGCCCGATTCCCAGGCACTTGAATCCGATTCGTTTGCAAATCTTTTGCCACAGATCCGCCTAATTGCGACGGATATGGACGGTACCTTGACGTCCGAAGAGAGATTTACACCCCGTTTAGTGCAGATGTTAGAGCAGCTTGCCCAGAGAGAAATCCCCGTGATAATTGTGACTGGGCGCTCGGCAGGTTGGGTTAGCGCAGTGGTGCACTATTTGCCTGTAGTGGGTGCGATCGCAGAAAATGGCGGACTCTTCTTTAAAGGTGCCCAAGCAGCGCCAGTTCCACTGGTACCCATTAACGACTTTGCCATCCATCGCCAGCGGTTGGCCGATTTTTTTCGCCAGTTGCAGAAAAGCTTACCCCAGATTCACGAATCCACTGACAATCGCTATCGTCTGACGGACTGGACGTTTGATGTGGCAGGCTTGAGTCAAGGGCAATTGGATGGGCTGCAGGCTACCTGCGATACAGCCGGATGGGGTTTTACCTACAGTACGGTGCAGTGCCACATTAAGCTGCAATCACAGGAAAAATCTGCGGGTTTGCAGCAGGTTATGCAGCAATATTTTTCAACGTTGGCCCCCGACCAAGTGGTAACTGTCGGCGACAGTCCTAATGACGAAAGTTTATTCAACGCGGCAAAGTTTCCGATTTCTGTAGGGGTAGCCAATATCACTCGCTATCTCGATCGGTTTCAGCACCGCCCAGCCTATCTCACCCAAGCCACTGAGGTCGATGGCTTTTGTGAGTTGGCGCAGCGAATTTTGGAGCAGAATGATGGCTGAACTCAAAGCGCTAATTTTTGATGTGGATGGCACCCTGGCCGATACAGAGCGCGACGGACACCGGATAGCCTTTAATCGAGCCTTTGCGGCGGCAGGTCTGAGCTGGCATTGGTCGGTGGGGCTTTATGGCAATCTCTTGAAGATCTCTGGGGGAAAAGAACGGATCCGTTACTTCATTCATGCCTACCAGGCTAAGGTTGAGCCCCAGCATTATTCAGACGCCTTGATTGCCAAGCTCCATCTCGCTAAAACCGAGCATTATCGCGACTTATTAGCCGAAGCCGTCATTCCCCTTAGACCAGGGGTAGAAAGACTCCTACGCCAAGCGCGACAGGTCGGGATACGTTTGGCGATCGCGACCACCAGCCGATTTGAAAACGCCATCGCTCTACTCGAAACCACGCTAGGCCCAGACAGCCCGAACTGGTTTGAGGTGATTGCTGCCGGTGACATCGTACCCCACAAAAAGCCTGCCCCTGATATCTACGACTACGTGCTTGAGAAGTTAGACCTTGCTGCGAAACACTGTCTCGTATTTGAAGATACTGAACATGGGTTGATGGCAGCGACCCAGTCGGGTTTGAAAACCGTTGTTACCGTCAATGACTACACTCAGCATCAAGATTTTTCAGCAGCGACCCTGGTGTTGAGCCATTTGGGAGAACCGAATCAGCCGTTTACTTTGATTGCGGGTAATCCAGGCTACTGCCCTTACTCCTTCGATATTTCTTTTGCTCAAGCCTTGCTGAAGGCTTAAATCACGTCTAGCTCAAGATATGGCGTGTTCCCACAAGCAAAACTCATTTCTGGATGTGGAAACAGTTTAGTGGCGCGAAGATTCTCATTGTTTGGGAGGATACGTAATTTCCTAAAATACCCTTGTAGAGGGTCTAAGTTACCATTCGTTTCTTCTTCAAGGTCAGGTATGAGTACTACCAACCCAGATACGCCCCCTCCAGCTGCTAACGCCAAGCGTTACGCTCTCAAAGAACTCAAAGCCTTCGAGCGATCGCCCTTCCAAGGGGTATGGCCCCACCTTGATAAGCAAGAAATTTTAGAAGACATGCGATCGCGATTGCACAATCCCTTCAATGTCAATCAAGGGCAACAGCCGTTTTGTGGCCCCGCATCGATTTTGTTTGAGTTGGTGCGGAAACAGCCCCTGCGTTACGTGCAAATGTGCCGCAAACTGTTTGAGATGGGTGGGTTTCAAGCCAAAACTGAGTGGATTCAAACCTCGGAAGCCCTGCGCCAAGCTAGCCAGGGCAATCTACGCATGGGGCAAGCTGACTGGATGGTGCTCTCAACCCTGCGAGAATCAGAAAACCGCATTTTCCCAGTGGAGCCCAACGCCCCAGAGGTGGTGCGCAACTTGGCAGGCATGACTAAATCTTGGGAAATGAAAGGTTGGATACGGGAAATTTTAGGGTACGACAATGTGACCTATCGCCATACCTATCTACTAGGCGATCTTTCGGCGATGAAACAAGCCCAAGCCGCCATTGACGCTGGCGGTGTTGCCTTTGGGTTGATTACGGCTGAGGGCATGCTCAACGATACCCAGAAGCCTTCCTTGGCTTTGCCCAATCACTGGATTGTGCTGCTGGGTGATGTTGAGATTACCAAGGGCACTTTCGGTCGCCACGATAGCGGCAGCATTAGCTTTGACCTCTACACCTGGGCACAAAAGCGGCATATTGAGATGGCCGAAGGCCCCTTTGAAGATAACTTCTGGGGCGTTGTCATCGGCCAACCCTAGCGTCTGGTTAGCGACCCCCAGAGTTGTTGCCACCAAGGGATTGGGTCGCCCTCAACATTGGGAAGCTTGTCGCGGATGTCGTTGATATCCCAGCCGGTGAGTCGGGCCAGGGTTTGGGCTTCCTGCTCAAAGCGATCGGGGAGCGACTGTTTGTAGTCTTCGGCAACGGGGCAAGTGGCTTCCCCCTCATAGGGATGGCGTAGGATATAGCGCCCTTGAAACAGTTGGTTATTGGCCGTTTCTTGAAACATTAGATCTTCAGGAAATTTGTCGCGGGTATAGCGCACATGCAGACGGGTGATGAAGACGTTGGTGTTAAACTGATTCGGATTCACCCAAAAGACGCCCGCTTTTCGCAGTTCTTCTGGAGATAGGGGATCAGCTGAACAGGGGTCGCAGCCAGCCATATTCCAGGCATATTCCAAAAAGGCAACATTGCGACCTTCGCGGTCGTAGCTGGTTTGGAACATGTCGCGGTAGAAGTCGCTAAACTCGTTTTTGACAAAAACTGGAATTTCCGCATCAGAGGGAATATTCACCTCGCGGTAGTTCGTTAGCTCTGCTTGACCGCCGGGCGTCATTAAATATACCACTAGGTCTTGAGCGTCCTGAGCGTTGATCATCCCCAGGCGAATCGGCAGCATGAACCGGGAAGATTCGTAGGCGATTTGCAGGGGACGCAGCTTTTGAGTGTTGCCTTGATCAAATTCTTCGAGATTCACCTTGGCGACGAAAAATTTCATGCCCTGGCGAATGTAGGGGCGCAGCAGTTCACTGGCCCCATCGGGAATGCGATAGTTGTTTTCGCGCAGCCAGGTTTCTAACCCGTCGGACTCTCGTGCACTGAGAATCAAAATATCGTATTCTCCAACGGAAAACTGCGATTCCACAGTCACGCCTAGCGCTGCGTCACGTCTCCCACGGGACTGATTCACCGCACCATCTTCGAGCGTGCTGGTAGGCAGAGGTGCGTAAACCACCGGGGGTTGGCAGGGGTCGGGGTCGAAATATTCCACCAGGCGGGGGGCGCTAAAACTGTCGAGTCGTTCAATGATGGCTGGATCGCCCACATTCACTTGGTCTTCTTGAATCACCGTGGGCACGGGCACTACCATGGCAAAGTCGGCCACCTCACCCTGATAATCGTTGGCCATGGTCAATACAGTGCGATTGCCATTACGCGCGATCGCCACCTGAGAGGCTTGGTTATACAAGCTGGTGTCGGCTCTAGCTACATAAAAGCCGCAGAAGGCCCAAGCTGCCGGAGCGAGGCAAAAGAGTGCGATCGCGCCCACAAGTCCAATTACAAGTAATTTCAAACGAGTCATAATCAATCTTTGAATTCAGTCAATTGAAACGTTCTCAAGTCCGCGTTGGATAGCATCGGTTTAATTCCGCGCTGGATACCGCGATCTCCAGAAAGAGATGTGAGGCTGGGGTACCTCTTCGGTAATCCGGTAGCGAATATCGTTGATATCCCATCCGGTGAGTCGAGCCAGATTTTGAGATTCTTGTTCAAACCGATTGGGTAAGACTTCTTCGACGTAGTGGAAATATTCGTCACGAATTAATTGCCGCAAGTTGTCATTTGCCCACTGCTCTTCTAGATACTCAATGTTGGCCGCAGACGGTTCACCATAACCCGCGTTGCCTATGATTTCTTCAAACCGCTCATTGCATTTTGCATTACCCGTAAACGGATGATTTAAGACATAGCGACCCTGGAAAAAGCGGCGATTATTGGTGGTCTGAAAGATCAAATCTTCGGGAAATTTGTCACGGGTATAGCGCACGTGCAGTCGCGTGACAAACACATTGGTGTCCGTTTGGGGTGAGATCCAAAACACGCCAGCCTGACGCAGTTCGTCGTAATTAAGCGGGTCAGCCGCGCAGGGATCACACCCGCGCATATCCCAGGCATACTCTAAAAAAGCGACATTGCGACCCGCTTGCTCGTAGCTGCGCTGGAACATGGTGTTGTAAAAATTGCCGAACTCATCTTTGATAAACAGGGGAATTTGTTCATTGGAGGGAACTTCTACCGTGCGATAGTTGGTCAATTCTGCTTCACCGTTGGGGGTCATCAAATACACAATCAAATCTTGCTCTGTCTCGGCATTCACCATGCCCAAACGAATTGGCAGCATAAATCGAGGTGACTCGTAGGCAATCTGGATCGGACGCAAATTTTGAAATCCGCTGCGATCAAATTCCCCTAGGTTCACTCGGGCTACAAAGAACTTCATGCCTTGGCGAATATAGGGTTGTAGTACTTCATTTGCCCCCATGGGAATGCGATAGTCATTTTGCCTAAGCCAGGTTTCGAGGCCACTAGACTCTTCGGCACTGAGAATAACAATGTCGTACTCACCGACAGTAAATTGGGCCTCAATGGCAACCCCTAAGGCATCATCACCTCGGTTTACGCCTGCTTCTGCTCGGTCTTCTGAAACGATTCCAGCACTGCCCCGCGACTCATATAAATACAAGTACCTACAAGGATCTTCGTCAAAATATTCCACCAGCCGGGGGGCACTAAATCCATCCAACCGTTCCATAATCCCAGGGTTGGCCACATTCACCTGATCGGCTTGAATTACTGTTGGTACAGGGATCACCATGGCAAAGTCGGCCACCTCACCCTGGTAGTCATTAGCCATGGTTAATACAGTGCGGTTACCATCTCGGGCGATCGCGACTTGAGAAGCCCGATTGTACAAACTGGTGTCTGCTCGCGCGACATAAAAGCCGCAAAAGGCCCAAGCGTTTGGAGCAAACCAAAACAGAGTCACCACAGCGGTGAACAGGATACAAAGATTGCGGAGTGGTTTCATCTGAAGAGTTCTGAACTTGAAAAGGCAGGGGAATAGGGGCAGGGAGAGCAAGGGTTAGAGGGAGCCAAGGACAGCTCATCCCACAGCCCAATCCCCGTTTGCAAATTGAAGAGGAAAGGAACTCAAGATAGCCCCAGGGAAAGTGGAACGCTCAAGGATCTGCTGTCATGATCCCAGGTGTGCAATTGGAGCCTTTCCCATACCTTGAGTTCCAAACTTAATTCACAGCTGCTGTCTGTGATCCAGCTAGTAAAGGCGGCTGTACTGCAACTGGTTTGCGCCAGAAGAAGCGCTGCTCAACCCAAAGTTTGTCTAACACGATGGTCAATGGGGCGAGCAAGAACAGCGCCCAAAAGACGGCTGTAGACAAGTAGAAATAGTTGCGCAAGATAAAGGTGAGGAGCGCGATCGCGCTGGACCAAATCAACCGCGCCGGGCGGGCATTGGGAATCGACCGGGGGTCGGTGACCATGAATAGGGCAAACATCAGCAGCGAACCGCTCATCATCCGGTGTGCCCAAACATCCCAAGTCCAGCCTAGCCAGAGGTTACGGGCAGCTTCCATGGCAGCGTAGGTAGCCAGGAACATCACGGTTGTATCCCAACGGCCTACGCGCTTCAGCACAACGCCCCCTGCACCCAGGAAAATCAGGCCATACCAAACTTCTTCACCCCACTGCCCTGGCGATACCCAAGCATCTTGGGTGAGCAGCAGCACAGCGATGATGCCAAAGTTGGCCGGGTTAAAGAAATGCTTGTCGTGGGTTTTAAGAAAAAACTTACTGGCGATCGCGAGAGAAGCAGCTAGTGCCATGGTGGGTATGTGATCAACACGCAGCAGCAGGCTGAGGCCGAGGGCGGTGATTAAGGGGCTGCGCCAGTTGAGAGTCTTTAGAGGGGAGGAGAGAGGCGGCGATGGGGGGATGGGGGGATAGGGAGATGGGGAGGTGAGGTTTTCACCTCTGTCCCCTAACGCCTGACGCTTGACGCTTTGCCAATGCATGGCCAGGGTTAAAACGGTTTGGGTCAATAAACAGGTGGCGATCGCGACGCCGACGACTTCAGGGCGTAGTGACCAGTCTCGTAAGGCTATCCCCAAGACTAAAAACAGCCCTAGGGCTAAAATCTGATAATCTCTCGCATCTCTCAACACAGCGCATCTCCTTTAACCAACACTTGAACAACACAGGTTGCCGTCAGTATGGCGTTTCTACGGAGGCGATCGCAGTTGGTTTCAGGTTCTGTAACGCGCGTCGTCAAGAAGTTTACATTTCCCGATTTCCGGTGCTCAGACTTGCTTCTTAGTGCCCAGGTCTGCCTATGGAAAGGCTTTGGCTTCTGAGCTGCCATACTTGTTAATCAAATCGATACTCAACATTGCCCATGACTCCGCCCATGACTCCGCCCATGACTCCGTTGGATCTCCTCATTACCCACGCCACTTTACCTACTGGAGAAATTGCTGCGGTTGGCATTAGAAATGGGAAAATTGCGCTGATTGAAACAGGCGATCGCACCCTGCCCCCTGCTGCAGAAACCTTAGACATCAATCAACAACTGCTGTGCCCAGGGTTCATAGACGGACACATTCACCTCGACAAAACCCTGATGGGGGCTGAGTGGATTCCCCATATTGCTGGCGATACGGTGCGCGAACGGATTGCGATTGAGAAAAAAGTCCTCAGCCAAGTTGCTGTGCCAATGGAACAGCGAGCAGCAGCGTTGATCGAACAGGTCATTCGCCAAGGCTCGACTACGGTGAGAACCCATGTGGATGTTGATCCTGAACTAGGGTTGCGTCGTTTGCATACTTTGCTGAAGCTCAGGGAGCACTATGCTGACAGACTGTCGATACAAATTGTGGCCTTTCCCCAAAGCGGTGTGATGACTTGCCCAGGCACATTGGATTTACTAGATCAAGCCATTCAAGCTGGGGCAGATTTGGTCGGTGGCCTAGACCCAGCAGGGATTGATAATGACATTACAGGCCAATTAGACGGTTTGTTTACCATTGCCCACCGCCATGGTGTGGGAATTGATATTCACCTGCATGACCCAGCAGAGCTAGGCATCTATCAGCTCCAGCAGATTGCCCAACGGACTAAGGCGCTAGCTCTATCAGGACGGGTGACTGTGAGCCATGCCTATGCGTTGGGTATGGTTAATGCTGATTTAGCCAAAAACACTGCCGAAACCCTGGCCGATGCCGGGGTGTCCATTTTAACCAATGCCCCTGGGAATCAAGCATTTCCGCCCATTCAAATCCTGCGGGATGCAGGCGTGACTGTGTTCGCAGGCTCAGACAATATTCGCGATGCTTGGTGGCCTTTTGGCGATGGTGACATGTTGGAGCGAGCCATGATTATTGCCTATCGATCGAGCTTTTGCACCGATAAGCTGCTGCGGATACCGTTTGAGATGGCAACTCAGGCTGGTGCGGAGGCGTTAGGCATGCAGAATTATGGCTTGCAGGTAGAGGCTCCGGCTGATTTCGTCGTGCTCAAGGCAATGACTGTCGCCGAAGCTGTTGTGAGTCGGCCACAACGGAGTTTTGTGATTAAGCGAGGGCATATTGTTGCCCAGGCAAACTCAATGGGGGGGTGAGCAGCGTGACCTAACTTGATGTGATAAACGCGCTTAGAGTAACAGAGATTAGGCACTTTGAACGCTGAGTATGGGTAGCAATAATCGTGCTCTTTCTTGTCCGATCTTGGCTGAAGGAGAAGGTGACTGGCGAACAGGATGCACCGACCACTGGGCTGGGTTCCAGCTACTTTCCAGCCAGGTATGACCATCAAACACCACGGCTTCTTGTCCTCGACAACTTAGACTGAACAGGGCGGCTGATTCACTGCTAGAACCGGAGAATAAGGCTCCGGTGAAGTCAAGGCTGCATTGTCCGTAGACTTGATCGAACGCTAAGATTTTGTTCGTCGTGTGGCTCACGTACTGCGCGTTTAAGTTCTTCAGGTTGAACACGACATCAGGTTTTTGGGTGCAATATTCCCCCTCTACAGAGCCTGAAATGATACCGAATTGAAACGTGTAGGAAAATTCGAGGCGTTCTGTGCGAAGTCGTTTGGACAGGTTAATCATGGGGCAAAAGGGGGAACACTAAGGCACTCAAGGGGACATACACTCCTGATGCTACTCATCGGTGATGTCAGCAGAAGGTAATCGTGCGCACTCTTCATTCCCCCTTGATTGCTCCAGGGGTTAGTTAATAGGAAGTTAATGAAAATCGGCGGAAGATGTAACGAACCGCTTAATATACTGCCCTATAAGGTTTCAAACAACTGCGGCCAATTCACCTCGGCAGGTCGCTGCCCTTGATTCACGATTTCAAAGGTCTGGTTAATCGTTTGGAGGCAAGTCAAGCATTCGACACAAGCAGCGGCTACATCGATCCGGCTGGTTTGGCCGTTGAGGGTGTCGCCCGTGCCCAGGGTGATACCCAGTTGCCCGTCGGTTTTAGATTTCAGCAGAGTATTCAAGTCGTAAGACGTGTAGGGGCCATCAATCAACCGCGCCGGACGAATGATTGTATGGGGTAGGCCGGATTCGCGAATCGCCTTTTCTCCTTGAGCTTTAGCATTAAGAACCCCAAAGCTATTGAGCAGATTGAAAGGGAATTGATCTTTGCGCAAGATGCCACAAGAAGACACAAACACGAAGCGAGTTAAGGTTTTTGGAGCCGCATTGACCAGATTGCGAATGCCGTCCGCATCGACAATTTGTGGGCTGTTTTGAGCCATGCGATCGCGATAGTCACCATCGGATAAGAGTTTGAGCCATTCAAATGCACCAAATACACCTTGATGTTCTGGGGCACTTTGAAACTGCCAGCGGCTTGAGGGAAAAGCCGTGGTACCAGTGGCCGCGATAATGGTGCTGATCCCGTCTACTGCTGAGGTCAACGTCTCCGGTTGACGAATATCCCCCAGGGCAATCTCAATGCGATCGCCAAAGCACTCCCTCGCCTTAGCCCCATCCCTTACCAAGACGCGGACTGGATAATTTGCGCTCAAGAGTTTGGCAACCACCAATTGGCCAACGCCACCTGTAGCGCCAGCAACCAAAATACGTATCGTTTCAGGATTCATCTTGTGTGATTTGCGGCTAATGATCAAAGCGTGTTCAGACTCCTGAATTCAGGAGTCTGAATATTCTGCGAGTAAGGCATGCCTAACCCTAGAATAATCTTCTCCTAACTCCTCCTTGCCAAACTCTCCCATTCGGAGCTCAGGAAACCGTAGAACTCGGGATTGCGATCTGCGTGGTCAAAATATGCAATTGCATCCGGGGTTGCCAATCTCGCTGACGCACCCAACAGCGATCGCCGCTGCAATGTACGACCAAAAAATCGGGCCAATCCTCTGGCTGTCCCTTCAGCCGCACGAAGGCCCCCGGACGGATCACTAGCGATGGCATGACCACACCTCTCAAGAGAAGAAAAAGTGTTCGCAGCCCAAACCGGGCTTAAACTGCGAACACCCCGTGTGTTTAGGACAACTTGTCTCGATCTTAGTACATTTGAACCAAAATTTGCCCAGTTTGAAGCTTTGAGTTTTTAGCTCAAGGCAAAACTATGGGAATGTTGGAGGTTTAACGGCTACAGCTTGAGCACAGCCATAAAGGCCTCTTGGGGGACGTCCACTGTCCCTAGGGCCTTCATTCGCTTTTTACCTTTTGCCTGTTTTTGCAGCAGTTTCTTCTTGCGCGAAATGTCGCCACCGTAGCACTTTGACAAGACATCTTTGCGCAGGGCTGGAATACTTTCGCTAGCAATGATGCGGCTGCCGATGGCCGCCTGGAGGGGAATTTTGAACTGATGCCGGGGAATCAGCTCCTTGAGTTTTTCAACCAAGCCTCGACCGACGTTGTAGGCTTTGTCTCGATGAACGATGGTGGCCAAAGGATCGACGGGGTCGCTGTTGATCATCACGTCGAGACGAACCAGATGATTGGTGCGATAGCCGATGAGTTGATATTCCATGCTGGCGTAGCCCCGCGATCGCGACTTCATTTGGTCAAAGAAGTCGGTGACGACTTCTGCCAGGGGAATTTCATAGGTCAGAGTCGTACGGCCTTGGGTCAGATAGCGCATATCCTTAAACTCGCCGCGTCGACTTTGACTCAACTCCATCAGCGGCCCCACAAACTCCTCAGGTAAAATCATTTCGACTTTGACATAGGGCTCTTCAATTTTCTCCCGCTCTTGGGGCGAGGGCAGCATGCTGGGGTTGTCAATTTCCAACACTTCTCCTGAAATTGTCGTGACCCGATAAATCACCGAGGGCGCGGTGGTGATTAGATCGAGGTTATATTCACGCTCCAAGCGTTCCTGCACAATCTCCATGTGCAACAACCCTAAAAAGCCACAGCGGAAGCCAAATCCCATAGCGCTGGAGGTTTCTGGCTCGTAGCTCAAAGCCGCATCATTAAGCCGTAGTTTATCGAGGGCTTCCCGCAAATCTTCAAACTGATCGGAGTCAGTGGGAAACAAACCACAGAACACCATTGGCTTGGCTTCTACATAGCCTGGCAAAGGTTTGGGGGCAGAGGATTTAACCAGGGTGATCGTGTCGCCAACCCGTGCATCTTCAACGGCTTTGATGGCGGCAGCAAAATAGCCCACTTCCCCGGCATGGAGCTCGTCTACCTCAACTTGGGTGGGAGAAAGGACGCCCAGTTCGTCAATGACGTATTCTTTTTTAGAGGCCATCAATTTGACGCGATCGCCCTTGCGCACGGCACCATCCATCACCCGGAAATACACGATCACCCCCCGATAAGGATCGTAATAGCTGTCAAAAATCAAGGCTCGCAGCGGGTCTTGCAGCGTATCTTGGGGCGGTGGTACCAAGAAGACAATGGATTCCAAAATCTCGTCAATGCCGATTCCCTCTTTGGCTGACGCTAAAATGGCGTTGCTGCAATCTAGGCCAATGATTTCTTCTATTTCAGCCTTAATCCGCTCAGGATCAGCACCGGGTAAATCAATCTTGTTGAGTACTGGAATAATTTCTAAATCGTGCTCTAAAGCCAAATAGACATTGGCTAGGGTTTGGGCTTCAACCCCCTGGGATGCGTCGACGACCAGCAATGCCCCTTCACAGGCTGCTAAGGAACGAGAGACCTCATAGGAAAAATCAACGTGGCCGGGGGTGTCAATCAGATTAAGGACATAATCTTCACCGTCCCGGGCAGTGTAGTTCATGCGGGCGGCTTGCAGTTTAATGGTGATGCCCCGTTCGCGTTCGATATCCATGCTGTCCAGGAACTGGGCTTTCATGTCGCGATCGCTGACCGTGCCTGTGGTTTGCAGCAGACGATCGGCCAGGGTGGACTTACCGTGGTCAATGTGGGCAATAATTGAGAAGTTGCGGATACGGGAAATCGGAGCGTCAGTCATTAGACAGCCTATGGCTAATCAGGTTTCTTACTTAAGGTATTGTAATCCTTTGGTTGAATGAGGTGCGGGAATGACGCGGCCTGAGCAGAATCCTTTGCCTAACTTCCAGTATCATTCGTGAGCGCATAGACAGAAATTTTTAGGATTTCGATCAATATTATGGATGAACAAAACGCTGCAGCAGAGACATCTAAACCCAGCCCAGCTTCAGATAAAGTTGAAATTGCTATTGAACTGGATGCTAAGTTACTGGATCAAATCAACCATCTCACCAGTAATCCGAGTAAGGTGATTGAGGTTGCCGTGCGTCAATGGTTAAGGGGCGGAACACGACGTGATGACGACCTCTCTCGAACAATGCACCGAAATCCTCCGGTACCGCCTCGGGGCGAATGGAATGACTAATTGGACTTCTAGGCAGCAACATTGTATTTGCGGGTTTTACCTCAGGTTAATCAGCTTTGTGGCAAGAAATGTACGAGCATCTGTTACTGAAGTGCTGTTTTGGGTCACTTTAGAATAAGTAACAGCAGGGTTTGTACTCAGTCATGTTTTTACGATGACGTTTGGATTGGGGTGCGATGGTTAAAGGTTATTGCGAGAGTGCCATTGTGGGATCTAGCGCGTCCTCACCTTGGCAACTGTGGACATCCCCTGACCCCTATGCCCTAATTCCCTTAAGCCGGATACCATGGGCGTGATAAACCACATCCGATTTGAAAACTTGAGTTTTTAGTTTGGGAAAAACTATGGATCTGGATGTGACCAAGGTTTACTTCTCTATGCATCTGACCTACTACGGCGACATTTCCGGTTCTTAGACGCATGACACAGTCAGCCAGTGCTCAAACTTCCCGAAGCAATTTATCGTCCGCTGCTGCATCCTCCCATGCCATGACTGGGGCGATGACGTCTTACCCCGATAAATGGGGCAAGCTTTTGCTTCTCCACAGCGTAACGGGCGAAGTCTCACTGATTCAATGGCCCGGTGCCGAAGCCTTCCGGCTCAACTTGGCTGCAACGGGTAGTGCAATGGTCAATACCTTGATTGCAAACAAGGCTTTTCCTCGTTATTGGGAGAGTGTACAGCAAGTGTTAACCCAAGGGCGCATCCTGCAAGCAACGGTTCCCTTCCAGTTTGGCCCAACGCTGTTGACGTTTGACCTGTCGTTGCATCCTGTTTTGGGAGAATCTGGACAGCCAGAGCAGGTAATGGCAATCGGCCAACTGATTGCTTCAACTGAAAAGCCAGCTGGGTTACCCGAGATTGCTACACCCCTCAGCGTCTCAGCGGCTCCAGAGACCGCAGAAACTCTGGATGCCTCAAGCGAGGACATTTACCATGACCAGTTGACTCAGATCACCTGGAATATCCGCCGTACTTTGGATTTAGACACTATTTGGCAACAGACCGCTACTGGTTTGGGTGCCATGCTTGGGGTGAGTCGCTGTTTGATCTGTTCCTATCGCGAGGAAACGGCTGCTGTAAAAGTAGAGGCAGAGTATAGCCAAACGGAAGCTGAACCGTTTTGGCTAGGGCAGCTACTGCATACGACCCAACTTCCCTGTCTAGACCGCGCGATCGCCTGTTTGCAGCCCATTGCCGAAGACTTTGCCTCATTCTCTAAGGACGGCAACCCCGACCTTGGCACAGCTTTAGCTATTGCCACTTGTTATCAAGACATGCCCAACGGGCTGATTGTACTTTATTCCGAGCAGCCCCATGAATGGACACCGTTAGAAATTGATGCCATTGGCGAACTTGCGGATCAAGTCGGTACGGCGATCGCGCATGCCACTCTCTTTAGTGAAGGTCAGGCTCTAGCGGTTGAACTGCAACGAGCCAACGATAGCCTGATCCAAAAACACCGAGAACTCGAAGACGCTCGTCGACAAGCGGAAGATGCCCGTACCCAAGCCGAAGAAGCCTCTCGCCTCAAAAGCGAATTTCTGGCAAATACCTCCCATGAGTTGCGGACACCGCTCAACGGCATGATCGGCTTTCTAAAGCTGGTGCTTGACGGTATGGCTGATGATCCGGAAGAACAAGAGGATTTTATTCGAGAGGCCCATCAGTCGGCTCTGCATCTGCTCAATTTAATTAATGATGTGTTGGACATCGCCAAAATTGAAGCCGGTAAGATGCAGATCGATATGGGGACTGTAGAACTCAAAGAGCTGTTTAGCAATGTTGAGAACTTTAGCCGTCCCCAGGCTGAGCAAAAGGGACTCGGCTACGAGATTTTGATGCCTGCAACGCGAGACGCGATTTTGCTTCAGGGTAATTATCAGCGCTTGCTTCAGGTGATGCTTAACCTCGTGGGCAATGGGATCAAATTCACCCATGAGGGGGGGATCTCGATTAGTGCTGAGGTTAAACACCAAAAAGTGACTTTTCAAGGGCAAGAGTGGCCGGGCACAGTCAAAATCAGTGTGGCTGATACCGGTATTGGCGTTTCCCTTGAAAAGCAGGATCGGCTATTTCAAACCTTTAGCCAGGTGGATGGTGAGCGCACCCGCCAGTATGGTGGCACGGGGCTAGGATTGGCCATCTCGCAGAAGTTGATAGAAGCAATGGGGGGAGTTGTGCAGTTCATCAGCATGGGCGAAGGTCTGGGCTCAACCGTGACCTTTACCGTATTGCTTTATCAAGAACCCGTGGTTATCTCTGCCGAACCGATTAGCCCGCCAACGGGTTCTGTGGGGGGAGCGTCAGAATAGGACGAGGCTAGAACCTATGGCTCTAAAAATTGGGGACGGGCCGCTTGGCTGCGTTTCAGTTGGGCTTCTAGTTCAGGCCAGTGTTGTTGGTCGATGAGTTGCAGCAAGTCATCGATCTGTTGTCGATAACTGTGTAGCGATCGCAGCAGTTCATCCCGATTAAACTGAGCCATCATCATCCCTAGTTCTGGATTGCCCCCGCCAACTCGACTGGTATCGCGGAAACCAGAACTGGCCAGATCTTGCGCTAGCTGCAATACAGTGGTGTTGGATTCACCCAGACAAGCCTGAATCAAGCCTGTGCTGACCATTACGGGTAAGTGAGAAATCCAAGCTACGGCCCGATCATGATCCGTAGGGCTACACTGATGCAGCCTAGCGCGCACTGTCTTCACGAGGGTTTCTACCGTTGCCACAGCCTCAATCGGGGTTTCTGCCAAAGGCGTCAAGACGTAGGGGCGCTGTATGAATAAACCTGCTTCAGCTACAGCTAGGCCTGCTTCTGCTTTGCCCGCCATGGGATGTCCACCCACAAAATTCGGCCAAAGGGCGGTGGCCTGTGCCACTAAGGGGCCTTTTACCGAACCGACATCAGTGATGATCGTGTCGGGTTGGAGATGGGGCGTAAGTTGCCGCACTGTAGGGCAAATCGCGGCAATTGGGGTACAGATAAAGACCACCTCAGCCGTCGCTAAACTGGCTAGGTGAGTCGATGCGGTGTGAACAACCTGGTGTGCTAAAGCCTGGTCAACAGTCTCCTGCCGCCGACTTACCCCCAAGACCTGATGCCCTGCTGCCCTGAAGTCTAGCCCCAGGGACCCCCCAATCAACCCTAACCCGATAATCCCAATATTCATCGCTGGCTTTCCTAGACATTTCCTAGATATCAAAAACGGGTCAGCCCCAATTCTCATTATTGACGGATGGGACGGGTACTCTGAGCTAAAGGGAACCTTTTGCTCAGGAGCGCTTAGGTCTTGAAAGTACCAATTTCCCTGATGCCAAGTAACCGCCACAATGTTTTGTGCGGTTGCCAAACCATCTTGCTGCGCTGGTAAAGCGGTTAAGCAATGTGGCCAAAGCTACACGTCACCTTATCGGACTGCACTACCCCATGAAAGCTGAGGAACTGCTGAAAAAATACGCGGCGGGTCTGCGGGATTTTGCCGGAATCAATCTCAATGAAACCAGTTTAATTGGAGCGACGCTCCCGGAAATCATTTTGCGGGGTGCGAGTCTTAATGTGGCGAATCTCAACAGCGTTAACTTTAGCCACAGCGACTTAGCTCACGCTTCCCTTAACGTCAGCCGTCTGAGTGGGGCTAACCTCAGCCATGCCAATCTGTCCCAGGCCAACCTAAATGTAGCCAACCTGATTAGGGCGGTACTGATCAGTGCGGATCTCTCTGGGGTATCAATGGTGAGGGCAGAACTGTTGAGGGCAGAGCTTAGCAGCACTAACTTGAGTGGGGCCAACCTCAGTGAGTCAGATTTGCGCGAAGTCCGTTTGCGTTGGGCCGATTTGAGTCAAGCAAACCTCAGTCGAGTAGACTTGCGCTTTAGTGTGCTGACTGCCGCTAATCTCAAGGCAGCCACGCTTCATGCTGCTGATTTGAGTCAGGCCAATTTGAGTGGGGCTAATCTGGTCGAGGCCGAGCTGCGTCATGCCAATCTCAATGGTGCCAATTTGCGGGGTGCCAATTTGCGGGGTGCCAATCTACGTTGGGCCGACCTGACTGGTGCTGATTTGCGCGAGGCCGATCTAAGTGATGCAAAACTCAGCGGTACCAATTTGGTCGGGGCTAATTTAGCGGGGGCTGATTTGGTTCAAACCAGTCTTGTGCATGCCAATTTGCTGAATGCCAATTTGATGTACACCCACTGTAGTGATGCCGATTGGACGGGAGCAACTCTGACTGGTGCTAAGCTCCATGGTGCTGTTTGCACGGGGTTAATTACAGCAGAACTTAACTGCGACTGGATTGATATGAGCACTACGGGCGATCGCAGCTGTATCCAAGCGTTTGAAGAAACGACTGAGATTGAACAATTTTTCAACCGGGCAATGCCCGTGATTGAAATCATCGTGGACGCTCCCCTTGACCAGTCCGCTAATCTTGCCTTAGCCAGTGCCTATCACCAGCTTTCGCAGGTAACTGGGGTGTTGGCCGCACCGCCCAATCTCAAGCGCAGTGGCCGCAAGACAATCTTGACTTTCTCCGTGCCGCCGGATGCGGATCTGGTGCTGACAACCTATCTAGTCACATTACCCTTCAAGGCGGCTGCGACTCTAGAGCCAATGCTCAAAACCCTACTCAAATATCTACATGGCTCAGCGTCCCCAAATGAGGGAGAGCCCGTCATTGATGTGTACCAAATGCTGCCCTCGTCTAAACAGGCGTTGGTGGCTTTGCAAGACCGCCATTATTGGAACGACAAGTTCTTTCAGAGTCCGCTGCAGATTTCTTTGACTAACAGTCATCGTCAAACGCTAGAACTTTACCAAAGCCAGGGGTTTGGCATCCGTGGAATTCAGCCTGAGGCAATGCATTCACAATCTCCGTTGCGACAACCCAGCCTGTCTACCCCAGACGCTTTACTGGCGTTTATTCAGGGCAGCAATTCTTTGGGAAAGTAGGAACGTGTATTTTCGGTATGCCACAATGTAGGTCATCGTGCGATTTAGCTCACTCCTTGCCCTGTGATTGAAGCCGAAGTTCACCAACGCCTTAGAGCTTTCCTGCGAGAGCAGGGAGAGCCTTACTGGCCTCACCATTTGACGATGGCGAGGTTAGTGGCGCGGGCATTGCGTCTGGGCCGTAGTGCCCTGATTCAAACCGGAGGAACCTCTGCTTATCATGGCCGACATCGTTTGAGCTATCTCATGCCGGCCTTGCTTTGGCCTGGGGCAGTGGTGTTGGTGTTGCCGGATGATATGCAGCAACGCGTTCTCAATATTGAGGTGCCGCGTCTACGTCAGTGGATGCCGATGATTAAACCGATTCAATCTGGCGATCGCTGGCCTAATCAGGGCTATCAAGGTTTGTTACTGACCACCCCCCGGGCGTGGCTTTCTGATTGGCTTGCTGAGCAAGGGCGTTTCCCCCAAGGGATCCCGACGTTGATTGATGGTGTCGATAACTTTGAAGTTTGGGTCAGACAAACCCTCACAGTTACCCTCCAAAGCCAAGACTGGGATAGCTTGATGTGGGCCTGCCCTATCCATCAAGAGCTGATTCGCGATGTGCGGGTTCAGTTAACCCGTGCCCTATTTAATCGATCTGAAAATCCTTACGGCTGCTATTTGGTTGATGATCCTGAACGAACTGCCTTAGCTGAGCTTTACCAGAGTCTTCTAAATGATATTCCGGCTTTGGAAACATTACTGCCCCCTGCTTGGCAAAGCTTTTGGCGGGTATTTTTGCATGCCGATAAGCTCCTGTGGGCCACCGTATCTCGCCGCCAAGGACAATTTATCCTGAGCTGCTCCCCGGCAGAGGTGGGCTCCATCCTGCGATCGCGTTGGTCGCAGCAACCGGTTGTGTTGATGGGGGCTGCTCTAGATCTAGATGCCCAGGCATCGGCCTACCGCCAACGCCTGGGGCTTGAGGATCTAACCTGCCTCAAGTTCTCTCCCGATCGGCAGCAGGAAGCGATTCACCTCTACTTACCCGATCGATTGCCTCTACCCAACACCCCTGAGTTTCAAGGGGCAATGATGCTAGAGATTCGTACCCTACTCACCCGTGCTGTTGGTGGACAGGGGCTAACTGTGGTTCTTGTGGGAGACATGCCACTGAAAGATCAGGTGGGTTCAATACTGGCAGCTGAATTTGGGTCTCGGGTACAGGTTGAGAGAACATGCCTGGATGATAACGGCATTTTGGTTACAGGTTGGACTTTTTGGCAGCGACATCAGCAGGTGCTACCCGCCCCCCAACTGCTTATCATAGCGACCTTACCGATTCCGTCCCTTGAAGATCCACTGGTTTCAGAGCGCGTTGCTTACTACAAACGACAGCGCCAAGACTGGTTTCGCCTGTATTTGCTTCCCGAGGCCCTATCAGAATTGCAGCGGGCGATCGCGCCTATTCGCGATCGACAAGGCGTGGTTGCTCTACTTGATAATCGGATCAACCATCGCAGTTACGGCGATCAAGTGCTTGCTGCGCTTAGCCCTGCGGCAAGAAGTAACTACATCGATTCAACTTGGTTTGACCTGCCTAATCCATCTCTATTAGACTAGCTACCCAGACTAAGGCAGGTGTCCTATTCTAGTTAGAGTGTTTCAACTGGAGGCAGGGAAAACTATGGGGGAATCCAAACGTCGTCGTGAACAGTTAGGAGAAGACTACGGCAAAGAAGCCAATGTGTTGCCTTGGCTACCCTTTAAGAAGGCCCAAGCCGAACAGTTTGTGAAGTGGACTACCCGAGGAGCCTGGATTGGTATCGGTTTGATGATCGCCCTTTGGTTAACGATTCGCTTCATCGGCCCAGGATTTGGCTGGTGGGAAATTGTTGATTGAGTTGGGCACAATGACAGCAATACACTAAGCTAGCGTGAACCAAGGGAACGTTTTTATGACAACTTGGGCTTCCTGCGCTAGAACAGAGTAGAGACGAATAAACATCTGAGTTGAAAGCTTGAGTAGAGGCTCAGGGCTCTTCAGAAGATCTGTCGGGGAAACGGTAAATCTAGATATAGACAAGGTTTATTCAGGAAATGTCATAGTTATTTGCATAAAACGCCTAAGACTGTCTTTGCGGATACGGCTTTGGTCGATATCAGCTTCTATGCTGATGCGAGTGTAATCAGGGCGTATATGTACAGTAGGTGGAAAGCAGTAGCGCAGGTTGGCCCCTGGTTTTTATACCGGGTTACATTTCTAGAACCTTACTTTGGCTTCTTAGGGCAGCATCTTTAAGTCCAAGGGTAGATTGGATAGGATAAAATCTTAAGAAAGTTTTAATTAAGTCGTAAAATTGAAAAATATGTGGTGACGAGGGAGTGAAGTCATGTTTATTAGGCTTGCAGAGCAGCACCGTCAGTTTGTCAAAGATCTAGTTATGGATCTTCAAGCGCTGGCGATCGTACTCGAAAATAAGGGGTATCTAGCATCCTGCTACACCTGTGGTGGCCAAATGAACAGTGCTTCATTTATGGTGAGTTTGGGTGGCGATCATCTTATTCGGTTTTTGGTCTCCGACTACGGCATTACTTGGACTGAGATGCGAGACGATCGTGAGCTGATGAAGTTGGAAGGCGCAGAAGCGATCAGCCAGCTTCAAGAACTCGCAAACTTGGCCAAATATCAGTTTCAGGCCACCGATACTGACCCAATGCCGCTCCAGCGTGCTTAAGCTGTTGTTTGTATGGATGCGCGGTTGGGTTTGGTGATGTGTGTGGGTCGCCTTGTTTGAGTTGCTGAGCCTGGGTGCTAGCAGTGCCGTATTCTCATCAAACCCTGAGCAGGGCCAACATCATTAAACTTGCTAAGGCGCAGATTTTCAGAGGTGTTAATTTAACGGCTCTTGGCGCTTTCAGTTCAGGGCAGAGCCTCATCAACGTTTTAGGGCAATGCTCCCTCCCCAGCCATCATCATTTCTGGGATGAGCACGATGGCGGTTGTTCAGTTCATTGCTGATCCGCGTCGTGTGATGGGTACACTCAACCAGGATGGTAGGATACTCGGTGGGTTTTCGTGTAAAGGCTTGCCACTATATTGAGGATCCACCCATGAATAATCTTGGATTAATTTAATTGTCTATGACTGTTCTTCCCATAGCCACTCGTTGGCAGCACAGATTTGTCGAAACGAACCGCATCCGTTTGCACTGCATTACCCAAGGCGAGGGAGAATTGGTTATTCTCCTCCATGGGTTTTTGGAGTTTTGGTACTCCTGGCGCTACCAGATTCCGTCTTTAGCCAATCGATTTAAGGTGGTTGTTCCTGATCTGCGCGGTTATAACGATTCGGATAAACCCAGAGGGGGCTACGACCTAGACACTTTGAGTCAGGATATTTATGGTTTGATCCGGGGGTTAGGCTATCAAAAGGCCCACATTGTGGGGCACGATTGGGGAGGGACTATTGCTTGGCACTTGGCCCATAGCTTGCCTCAAAGTCTAAATCGACTTGCCATTCTTAATGCACCCCATCCCCAGCGATTTCGGCGGGAGTTGTTGAGTAACCTCGATCAGTTTCGACGCAGTTGGTATTTACTTGCACTGCAAATCCCTGAGTTGCCTGAATGGTTACTTCAGCAAAATCTGGGCTCCTTTTTGACCAATTTATTTCAGCAGCAATGTGTTCGTAAGGGGGCGTTTTCTTCAGAAAATACAGCACTCTACCAAGCTGCTTTACAGAAGCCTGGCGCCCTGACTGCTGCCGTAAGGCACTATCGCCAATTCTTATCACCCCAGTCTTGGTTAAGCTATCTCGGTAAGATTACCAATCCTATTGATGTGCCTACCCTTGTTCTGTGGGGAGAAGAAGATACTTTACTTAGCCATAGCCTGCTGGAGGGGACAGAGCGCTTTGTCTCAGCCCCTTTTCAAATTAAACGTGTCCCAGACTGTGGACATTGGATCCAGCAAGAGGTGCCGCAAACTGTAAACCGTGAACTCTTACAGTTTTTGTGTGAAGCATAAACTTTTGATCAGGGATATAATCAGTTCTGAATCAGCAGATAAGTATTTTCTAAACTCTATCTAATTTGAAAACTTGATTAGGAGTGCAAAGCCTTTCACCTCTTGCAGGGGAACCCTATGAACCTGGGGGTTGCTAAATTAACTAATCTCAGTTTTGTCGTGCCCTGTTATTATCCATCTACTTGAGACAGAACTCGGCTCTTTACGTAAATTTAATACTTCACTTAAAAAGCTTCTAGGCATATCAAAATCCATCAAAGTTCTTGTCTTGAACCTGTTGTTTCGATTAAATTTTTGTTAAGTGTAGGGGCGTGAGCTTAAGGGGGTGCGAGTTGGATCGCTAACCCATTATTAGTTTTTGACAGATACCTGAGTTACCTTGCGGAGATTCGCATTATTTAAGCTATGTCCAATCTGAACTTTCATTCTCGGCATCCCGAGCTCTGGTTAGACTCCCCAGAGGATCGAGAAATTCAGGAGCGGCTTGAGCTTTTTCAAGTGTTCTCGAAAATTTATACCCATAATCGGGCATTGCTGAATGAAATTCTGGAGTTAGAGAACTCTAACGGCAAATCCCTAGCGCGTTCAGGATTGTTTTTTTACTTGCAGGGAGTTGTATCCACAGACGGTGCTTATCTGATTACCAATTTGCTGGATGGCAAGACTCAAGCGTTGAAGCAGTCGACGCAAATTTGGACAATTGGTCGCGATCCGCGTCAGGTGGCGTTAATTCTACGAGATAAGCGGTTGTCTCGTACCCATGCGGCGATTTGGTACCTGCCTCAAAAAGGGTTTTTTCTATCAGATTTAGAAAGCCGGAACGGCTCTTATGTCAATGGCGAACGCATTAAAGAGCATTATTTGTTGAAAGACGGTGATCGCATTCGACTGGGCAGCATTACGTTTAGCTTTTTTGTTTGTAGTGAATTTAAATCGGTATCTCCGCCCAGCTTGCAGTGCTTGCAACATCTGCAAGAGAGCTCTTCTGGTGAACCAACCCTGCCGCCGGATAGTGAAGATGAGCAATCAGAGATTGTTGGCATTACCGAGGAAAAAACTGTAGGAACCAAGGCTAAATCACCTGTTAATCCAACGCATAGGACGACTGAGGAAACGGTTCAGTTTCCCTGGCTGAAGAATCCTGAACAGTCTTGGTAAATTACTCTCTGTTGCCCGAAATGCCAGTTACGGGCAAGCCAGTTATGGGCACGATGGAAGCGCTTGTTATCGTTTAGCTGATCCTCTGACAAATTGGTTCAAATGCACTATTATCAGTAGCGGCAGTGTCAATTGGGTGGGCTTAACTTGTCGCTGCCAGATGAACTGTGGAGTAATCATGCAGCCAATAGTGTCGACGGCAACGCTCAAAATGTCGATGTTGAGTGTAGGCGAATTAACTGCGTGTTTACAGGGGCTGATTGAAGCGCGTGCTGATTTGCAGCGAGTTTGGGTAACTGGGGAGGTCTCTAGTGCCCATGAGCATCCTAGCGGCACTTTTTTTGCGCTGAAAGATCCAGAAGCTAGGGCTGTGATTAATTGTGTCATCTGGCACCGTCAGCGATCGCGTCTCGCTACCTTACCTCGGGTGGGAGAGCAAATTACCGTGTTGGGGCAAGTGACCTTGTATGCTCAGCGAGGTAGCTATCAACTCACAGTGTGGCAGGCGATTCCGGCGGGAGAAGGCTTGCAGGCCCTACAGCTTAATCAGCTCCGTGAGCAATTGCGGCAGGAAGGCCTGTTTGATTGGGATCGCAAGCGATCGCTGCCGAGCTACCCCAACACGGTTGCCATCATCACCTCCCCCCAGGCCGCAGCTTGGGGCGATATTCAAAGGACGCTACAGCAGCGATCACCGGGGTTATCCATTCTGTTTGCCCCAGCGGTAGTGCAAGGGGCGATCGCGCCTGATTCAATTCAGCAGGCTTTTGGGCGAATTGAGCAGCATGGCGGCGCAGACTTGGTGATTTTGGCGCGGGGTGGGGGATCTAACGACGATTTAGCCTGCTTCAATGATGAGCAGGTCGTTCGCGCGATCGCGGCTTGCCCGGTTCCTGTGATTACCGGTATTGGGCATCAGCGTGATGAAACCCTAGCTGATGCTGTGGCCGATGTTGTAGCCCATACCCCTACTGCTGCAGCAGAACAGGCTGTGCCTGCCTTAGTTGCCCTTTATCAAGCCCACCAAGTCCGTCAAGCTGCATTGGTAAAAGCCACTCAATCCGCCTTGACCCAAGCTCAAGTGCGGGTGCAAACGCAGCATCAGCGGCTCCAACGACTGCATCTAGACAAACAGTGGCAGCGACAACAGACCCAGATTAATCAATTGAGCCAACGGTTGAGGCGGAGCGTCAACCAGCGATTTCAAACTGCGCGTCAGCAGACCCAAGCACTCAATCAAACGCTGGCTAGTCTTAATCCAGAAGCTGTGTTGCGTCGAGGCTATGCGCTTGTGCGGTTACAAAACGACGCGATTGCTACTGCTCCCCAGGATATCAACGTGGGAGAGGAGATTAGCCTCCACTGGTCTCAAGGGCTCGCTAGGGCAACCGTGACAGAGATCGACTATGATGCCTGTCTAAAGCCCGGAAAGCTTGGTGAGGAGTAAGAATTCCCAAGATGTAATGTTCAGACTTTAGAATTCAACCTATTCTCCGGGAACGGCAAAGTTCTACAAAATCCAAAATCGAATCAATCCAAAATCACGATTAGTCATGCCCCCAACAGCCCAAAGCCATCAAGCCGAGCAACCTATGAATCTTGATTGGAGCTACGAAACGGCGATCGCAGAAGTCGAGACTATCATCAGCCGCCTCGAGGCAGGTGAATTGCCCTTAGCAAAGATTTTTGAGCAGTTTCAAACTGCGGTAGAAGCGTTGGCCCAATGTGAAACCTTTCTTCAGGAAAAACAGGCCCAGGTTGATTTGCTGGTTCAAACCCTAGCCCCGCTGGACTAGAACGGTAACTTCTTCTTCCTGATTTTGTCGCGTTCGTAATTGAGTTCTTTCAGCTTCTTCATAATGCGGCCGAAGTATTCCTGTAGGTAAGCTTCTAGGGTCGTGATCTCTGAGCGATCAATGCCGAAGACCTCGTATACCTCATCCATCGATGCATCTAAGGGGTTGCCATTCGCGATTACCTCAGCAAAGGCAAGACGATCTGAAAATTCCCAACCCCACTGGAAAAACCGAGTCAGCCGACGGACTCCTTTTAGTAAGCCTAAGGGCATTTGAGAAACTTTTGCATCTAGCCCCGACTGACGTTCACACAAACGCACAATCTCATACGCTCCCCAAGCGCGCGTTCCCGCGAGCGGAAAGGTTCGATCTTTTGTTTCAGGCAGTGACAGGGCCTTAACGGCAAATTGGGCAATGTCTTGAGTATTCATAAAGGCGATCGGGGCGGCTTCTCCCATCACCCAAACTGCCTGCTTTTCTAGAATTGGAATGGCGTACTGACCAATCAAACCCTGGAGAAATCCGCAAGGGCGCAAAATCGTGTAATTCAGACCAGATTCTGCCAGAAACTTTTCGGTACATCGCTTGATGTCCATTAATGGCACATGGGGATACTTTTCTGCATCGAGAATTGAGAAAAACACATAACGCTCGATTCCGGCATCCTTGGCTGCCCTAATCAGCGCGACTTTCCCTTCCCAGTCAATCCTATAAATTCCTTTAGCGTCGTTAGGGCGAGCTGTGGCTGCATCAATGATTGCCGTTATCCCTTCCAATGCAGGAGGCAATGTCTCTGGTTTGCAAAGATCGCCTTGTACCAGGGTTGCCCCCCACTCCCGCAAGAAGGCCGCTTTTTGAAAGCTACGAACCAAGCACCGGACTTCGTGACCCTCATCGATGGCTCGCCGAGCAATTTGCCGTCCTAATGTGCCAGTGGCACCAACAATGAGTAAAGTCATGGGGTTCGCTAAACAAAAGTTAACTTTCTATAAGAATATCAGACGCTTCTCATTTTCTGCGAGCCACAATGAAAGTCTTATTCTTCTCCGCCTTGTAGTTTCAACATCAAGAAGCCAAGGGCTAAACCAACCAGAATTAGACTAGAGGACAGGAGTGCTGTATTAAAAATTTCGCCGCCCATGGGTGTTTTATGCTCCTAAATTTAGCGTTGGGGTCTTTCTCAGATATCTGAAAAATAACGTTATATGCTGAACTATTTTAGAGCAGTTTGGGATCTCCCTCTCGGCTAAGGTTGTTCAGAATCGCTAGGGTATTCTTCGTTGATACAGAACGCCATCATCATGCCTGCTCCTCCTCGTCTTGCTGCCACCCGTCCCCGGATTGCCATCCCCATGGGGGATCCGGCTGGTATCGGTATAGAGGTGGTGTTAAAGGCCCTGGCACTGCCGCAGTTATATGCTGACGCTGAGCTGACGGTAGTCGGGACGCGATCGCAGCTTGAACGTCACTTTCAGATTCTGAAAGGGCAGATTCCTAAAGGGCAAGGGCTTCAGGTTCCTCAATCTGACTTGGTTAAGCCTGTGATTGCAGATCCAGCCTTCTTGTCCGTGCTGGATCTGCCCCTTGCCCGATCTCAGGTAGACGACATTCAACTGGGCTGTGGCAATGCTGCTAGCGGCGAAGCCAGTTTTGCGGCATTAAAGACGGCTATTGATTGCACAGTTGCGGGCAAATTTGATGCTATTGTGACTGCCCCTATTTCTAAAGCAGCTTGGCAGGCAGCGGGGCATGATTATCCCGGCCAAACAGAACTTCTGGCAGCTGGGGCGGGGGTGAGCCGATTTGGCATGCTGTTTGTGGCGCGATCGCCTCACTGTGATTGGATTCTCAAAAACTTACTGGCTACTACCCATATCCCTCTCAGAGCGGTTCCCGATGCCCTGACGCCAGACTTGATGAGTGCCAAGCTATCACTGCTGATTCACTGTCTCAAAACCGAATTTGGCCTTGAAAAACCCCGCATCGCGATCGCTGGACTCAATCCCCACAGTGGTGAACAGGGGCAGTTAGGCCATGAAGAAGTAGACTGGCTGATTCCCTGGCTAGAAACCCAGCGTCTGCACTATCCAGAAGCAACCCTGAATGGCCCAATTCCTCCAGATACCCTTTGGGTTGAACCCGGACAGGCTTGGTATGGCCGTGGCCATCACCAAGCCCACGATGCCTACCTGGCGCTCTATCACGACCAGGGATTAATTCCGTTAAAACTATTAGCCTTTGATCGTGCCGTTAACACCACGATTGGCCTGCCCTTTATTCGCACTTCTCCCGATCACGGCACTGCCTTCGATATTGCGGGACGGGGGATTGCCGATCCGACTAGTATGATTGCTGCGATTGAGTTAGCGGTTGAGTTGGTGCAGAAGCGGCTGATGGGGTGATGACGATTCTTCCCTTCACTCTTCGGCTTCGGCTAAGGCTGCTTCGCTGTTTTGCTGATATGCGTCGACTCGATCTTGGGCGGTGGGATAGCGCTCATCGGTCTCGGGCACTTGAGACATTAAGTCTGAAGCGCGTTGCCAACGGCTGGCTAAATCGAGCCAATCGGCTGCAGTTTCAGCGATTTTGCCATCGGCGGCGGCTTGTTCTGCAAGGCGTACGGCTTGTACGAAGGGATCTGGGTCTTCAGGTAGTGGGGGTAAGGATTCCGATGCAGTATCGTTAGGACTACGAGCTAGGGGGACATCTGGGGATGCAGCATCTGGAGCCTCTGGAGGTGTTCCTGAGGAAGGCGTGGTATTCTCTGCGGACGGTGGTGGTGCGGGGTCTTGCCTAACCCAGCGCCAGGCTCCCCAGCCGATCAGCCCTAAAAAGAGGCATAAACTGGTTCCCCCAACTAAGCCCCGCCAAAAATAGCGTTGTTTGAGGCTTTTTCGCATACTGGTGGCGGGCAAGCGGCTGCGGGGTTGTCGTGGCGCTGTTGCATCTTCAAAAAGCCGCTTGAAAATATTGGGTTTCTTCAGGGCAATGAGCTCTGACCAAAGTAAGTGATTATCTGGATCGCGATTGACTTCTTCGAGCCAGAGTAATTGCTGTTCACGCACGATCCGACTATTAATATTGACCCGACTGATGGTGCGGGGACTAATCGCTTCTAAAATGCTGCGAATACGCTCGACCACGGTTGATTGTTCGAGCTGTTCTGGGGTTTTAGCTTCACATAGAAGTTGCAAAATCCCTTCGGCTAAAACGGCACGGGTGCGAATGCCGTCATCGGCTAGACGGTCATTGAGAATCTGAATGATCGCGGCGACACTGCCCTGTCGAGCTTGCTTTGAAACGTTATCAATCGCTTGGGTCATGAGCCAGCACCGAATTCTAAACTAGACGATCCCACCTGATTTGACGTCACACAGTATCGTTGTTGGTACGGAAAACTATGGATCTGGGTGTGGCTAATGTTTAATTAGCTGGTACATCCTATCAGCAGATGGCTTCAATAGTCATGTTTTCAGTTAAGTATGCCTGTGGCTAGTGTCGTTGAAGCGATGAATTTTCCAAAGTTCACCATTGTATTGGTTGGGGCCGGATTGCCCCCAGCGATCGCGATCGAGTGAAAATTCAAACCAGGCGGTGGGCGCAATAGCAATCCCCCAGGTGCGATCGCTACCTAGAATTTCACTAATGAGATGTTGCAATAGCCAGCTATGGGTGACGATCCAGAGGCGATCGCCATTGCGGTGGGTTTGTAAAATCCGGTGCAGAAATTGCCGCGATCGCTGTCGGACTGCGGCAGGGGTTTCTGCTTGGGGTACAGGTTGCCAGTCTGGCGAATGTTCTAGTCGATGACATATCTCCGGATAGCGATCGCAGGCTTCGGCCCAAGTTAGATTTTGGAAAATACCGCCGTGGGCTTCTTGCAGAGTATTGCAGAGGGTTAGGGGGATGGGGGGATGGGGGGATGGGGAGCAGGGGAGTAGAGGCGTAAGGGGGGAATCGGATAAAGCCAAAGCTGGGAAAGAGCTGTAGTTGCAACTGGTGAGGAGATGGTGGAGGGTTTCTTGGGCGCGTTGGAGGGGGCTACAGTAGAGGTGTGTGGGTGACCAGTGGTGTTTGAGGACGATCGCCAACTCATTTGCCTGCTGTTGGCCTTGGACTGATAGGGGAGAGCTGTGTTGGCCTTCCATCCGGCCTTGGGCGTTGCCAATGGATTGGGCATGGCGTAGCAGTATCAGCTTTAGGGAACCCATTTAAGACCTTTAAGGGGGGCTAACAGAGCAGATTCACGGTTGCTGCGTTGGTTTCTCGCCTTAACCCTTTACAATGGCAGACATATTATCTATTGCTTATTGCTGTGAACTAGCCATGCTGCTCAAGTCTACAACCCGCCACGTTCATATCTATACTGCGGAAGTTAAAGACAATGAACTGGTGCCCAATGAAGGCGTTTTGACCCTTGATATCGACCCTGATAACGAGTTCAACTGGGACGAAGAATCGCTACAGCTTGTCTACCGTGAATTTGACCGACTGGTAGAAGCGGCGGCTGGTGAAGATTTAATCGACTATAACTTGCGACGCATCGGCTCTGATTTAGAGCATTTCATCAAAACGCTGCTGCAAACGGGCCAAATTAGCTACAACTTGAAGAGTCGAGCGATCAACTACAGTATGGGGTTGCCCCAGGTGGTTTCAGACGGGGCGTCCTAGCAGGTTCATAGGGACTGAGATCCTTGCCATATCAATACCTTTGGGCAGTTGGAAATGCCTGGAAACGAGTAGTTCAAGATCAACACCTGGGTAATCGCTACCGCTGGTTGCACAGCAATGTGTTTTTGGATCTCCAGCCGGATCAGCCGCCTGAGCCTGTGGTTGATCTGCCGGTGACTGTGCTGCCTTATTTGAGACTCTCGGGTTATAGTCGCCACATTCCCAGACCTTATACGGTGTTGACAGGAATCGCTGAGCAGCCCTTGGAAACGCCCATAGTGCTGTTAGATCAAGCCGCGATCGCGCCCAGCCCAGCGATTGACACCAAGCTTCCCCGTTTACTGCCGACCCTGGCCGAACAGTGGCCCAAAATGCCTCCCCTGGCCCAGCTTAACGGGTTGTGGCAATTGGCCTCCCTGTGGGAACCGCTGCGCAGTGAGCAGGTGGTTTCGACACTATTGACTCCTGATTTAATTAGGCTTGATGGCACCCTGGTGCGGGTTTTAGAACTCTGCCCTGACAGCCCGGATGTGACTTATTCTCTGGCAGCCCTGGCGGATTACTGGCAACCTTTAATATCTAAAGCCCACACAGCAGTTGCCCCCTACTTGCAAAGCCTGTGTCAACGGCTGAAAAGTGGAGAATATAAGACCTCAGAGCAGCTCTTGGTCAGTTTGGAGCGGGGATTACGCAGTTGCGGTGCAGATCAGCAAACCCAGGTGCAAATTGCTACCCGTACGGATCAAGGGCCAACCCGAAAACGGAATGAAGATGCTTGTTTCCCAGCTAACGGCACGGCGATTACCTATGGAGAGCAATCTGCGATCGCGGATCGCAATCCTGACCTCCCCCCAATCCCGCTGGTGCTTGTATGCGATGGCATTGGCGGCCATGAGGGGGGTGACGTGGCCTCTAGCCTGGCGATTCAAAGTATTCAACGATACTTAATGCCCCTACTGAAAACGGCGACTCCAGACCCTGATGTGATCAGTCAAGCCCTGGGGCAAGCGATCTGCATCGCTAATGATGAAATTTCCCAACGTAACGACCTCGAAAAGCGTCAAGCCCAAGGGCGGATGGGAACCACGGTGGTGGCTGCATTGGTGGTCGGGGAATCCCTGTATTTAGCTCATTTAGGCGACAGTCGAGCCTATCGCATCACCTCCAAAAGCTGTCGCCAAATCACCGTGGACGATGATGTTGCCTCACGAGAAGTTCGCTTGGGCTACGGTCTCTATCGTGAGGCCCTCTACCATCCAGGGGCAGGGTCCCTAGTGCAAGCATTGGGTATGACGTCATCTAAACTGCTGTACCCCACGGTGCAGCGGTTTGTGCTGGATGAAGACTTTCTGGTTTTGCTTTGCTCTGATGGCTTGAGTGATAATGACGTGATTGAAAATACCTGGCATCAAAGTCTGCTGCCTATTTTGCAGGGACAGCAGCTGGTGGCTGGTGGTAGTCAGGCTTTGGTTCAGCTGGCCAATACTCAAAACGGCCACGACAATGTCACGATCGGATTACTCAAGTTTCAGGTGATTCATGTTGCCACAACTCCGGTTGATCCGGCGCTGGCGGTTCCGCCAGCGATGGCTCCACAAGATCAATCTCTGACCACCGCGACTGCTGCTGCGACCCCAATGGCACCAGCCGCGACGCTTACCCCACCGTCGCCCAGAACTCCCCAACCGCTGGTTCAATCAACGACTCAAGTCCCTGTTAAAGCTCAATCCCGAGGTAAATCTTGGGGTCTAATCACCCTGGGATTTGCAGGCCTTGGGGCGATTATAGGCATCATTACTTTCAATCTCCTGCCAGAACTGCTGCCTGCCACCAACGCTGAATTGCCAACTTTATTTCAATCGGCTGCTCCTCCCCTGCTGCCCCCCACCCCCTTTGCCGATACGCCCTCGATCTTTGAAATTAATCGCTTACTTCAAGTGACGGTGGCTGTTGTTGACGTCAATGGTGTCGCCCAGCCCTTGAGACTGTATGCTGAACCCAATGATTTATCTCCAACGGGGTCTCCGAATTCAACAAACCCTGAGAAAATAGAAGGAACTTTACCTGCGGGCAGCATTCTTCAAGTGCTGAACCAACGGGAAGTGGCTGATCAGCCGCGATGGGTGCGTCTTAAAGTGTGTTCTGTGCCGTCGGGGGCTTCTCTGGGCGATCGCCCTACTGAATCTAATACCCCCACTGCTGAAGTCAATCCGGTTGCGCCGGGTACCCTGGTTCAACTCTCCCAACCCGGTGACGAAGGCTGGATCTCTGCGACAACCCTAGCGCCAGTGGTGCAGCCCCTAGGGGCTGTCGCCCCTGCCCAACAGGGTGATTGTCAGCCCTAGCCTGTCTGAGTTGTCTGTTTGTAACTGCGATTTTTTTGATGCTTGCCCCCGAGACGCTATGCCTCAGACTTGCCGTTGATCGTCTGACCGCTGCAGATCCCGATCACTATGCCATCTGGGTGGTTGATTCGCCCTATCCAGGGGGGTATGTTCATCACGACTGTGTGTGGAGTCATGCCCTCACCCAAGCTTGGCAAAGCTGGCAGCAAATGTTTTCACTCCGGGGGTTACCCCAAGTCCCCCACGTGCCCTCCACCTACGTACCGCAGTTTATACTCGACGGCTTGTCTGATGGGGATGAAGCGGCTGGATTTCCCCGTAGCTATAGCAGTCGCTTGATGCAGCATTTGGGGGTGAATCTATGGCAGTGGCTATTCGACGGCCCTATCCAGCGTAGCCTCGATCAAAGCTTGGGCATTGCCATGGGGCAAAATAAGCCCCTGCACTTGCGCCTGGAACTCCGGGATCCCGAATTAATTTCGCTACCCTGGGAAATTATGCAGCAGCAGTCGGGACGTCAAGCGATTTCCTTAGGACAGCAAATTGTTTTTAGCCGCACCACTAGTGATGTCGATCCGCTACCCGACTTTGATTTGGATTCGGCATTGCGAGTGTTGTTAGTGTTAGGCCATGATGACGATGCGCCTGTGGTTACTCAACCGATGAATGGCCCCAAGCGGGAACCTGTGCTTCAGCTCCAAGAAGAAGCGATCGCGCTTAAAACCCTGCTTGAACAAAGCCCCTCTAACTTGACTGCAAGTGGTAAACGGGCCGTGGTCTGTCAGGTAGAAGCCTTGCTGCAGCCTACTCCCGCTGAATTGATTGATGCCCTAGAGAGCGGTTTGTACAATTTATTTTTCTATGCTGGCCATGGTGTCCCTGCGCCTGATGGCGGATTGCTCTTTCTCGGGGCAGATTCAACGCTCAACGGCACTGAACTGGCTCAGGTGCTGACCCGTTGCCAAGTTAAATTGGCGGTATTTAACACCTGCTGGGGTGCCCAACCCGATCAAAGTGCCCAGCAGCCGATTCCGCGCAGTAGTTTAGCCGAGGTGATGCTTCACCACGGGGTACCTGCGGTATTGGCGATGCGCGATTCCATTGCCGATGAAGAAGCCCTCAGCTTTATTCAGGTGTTTGCCCAGTCTTTGGCCGAACGGTTGCCAGTGGATCAAGCGGTTGCGATCGCCCGGCAGCATTTGCTCACTCTCTACAAGTTTAATCAGCCCGCTTGGACGCTGCCAGTGCTCTATATGCACCCCGAATTTGACGGCGTACTGCTTAACCCAGTCCGTGAAGATATTACGCGGTTACCCAGCGACACGGGCATGACGCTCAAACCTCGAGCCAGGGCATTTCTGCGGGCAGTGGATGACCATCAGCGAGTTTGGCCTATTTACGGTGGTTTGATGAGGGTAGGGCGGTTGCCTGACAACGATTTACCCATTGCGGATCCTTGGGTGTCGAGCAAACATGCCGAAATCTTTTGTCGCATTAGTGCCCCCCTTGGCCAAAATTCACTGGGTGAACCAGCCTATTACCTACGGGATTTTTCTCGCAATGGGACTTTCTGCCGATCCCAAGATGCCGCCTGGAAACAGATTCAACGGCAGGAAATTCCCCTGGCCTCCGGTACCCAGATTCGCTTTGGCAGCACTAAAGGGCGCGTTTTGGAATTTGTGGTCGAAGGCATTACCCCCCTTTCCCCTTCTCAGTCAGATGGCTTAAATTAGCTTTCATTGCGGAATGGTTAATATCAAATCTGTAGGTATTCTCTGTCACCAAGGTTCCATCAGTGCAGTCTAAAGGGCAACGTCGTTATGAATTCAAACAACCCCCTGCGGGGATTTTCAAATCACACTCAAGCTAAGCTTGATTTGCTCCACGCTGTTTTACATAGCAAGGAGTCATATCTCTGGAACCCTGGAGCCGCTGACAGTGAAGCCTATCTGACCGAACTGGAAGCGACCTGGGGTGAAGCTGGCCTCTCAAGCGAAGAGGCTGCTGTTGGTTGGCAGACCTTATCTCGCCAACTCGATATTATGTGGCAGTCTGTCGATCAGGCTTCGGCGGAAACGACGGACACTGTTGTTGCCGCAACCTTAAAGCAGCAATTTGCCAATCGCATGCCGGCAGATCTGTTGGCTCAGATGGCCCAGCGTGCTGAAGAGATTGTGCGCAGTGGTCAACCCCTGATGCAGCAGATGATTCACTGTGTGCAGGATGTCCTCTCTGCTTGGGATGAGACCGATCTGCAAGTGATGGCGCGGCCGTTAACGCTGGCGATGCGAGACGGTCAAGGGGAAATCTTAACGGTTGCCCTGAATTCTGTGCGGGAGGCGAATTGGGAGGATCTCTCTGCCATGGAGCAGGCTCGATTGGGGCTGGCGATCGCGCGCTATGCCCTTAACCAAGCGGATGAGCAGGCTTGAAACTCAAAGGTTTAGAAGTCCAAATCGTTGATTTCAAAGATTTGCTCTGATGGAATTGAGTTCTCCCCCGACTGCCAAGGCGATTGCCCCGCTGCTGGTGGAGGGTCGGGGGATGCTCTAGACAGCGAACTCAGTTGCGCCTCAAAATAAGCTTCTTGATGCTCTAGCCTTTGCGCCACGGTTAGCCCCCGTTCAAACGCCAGGCGTGCGGCCGCTATTTCGTCTAGATCCCGATAAATTTGCCCGATTTGATCAAAGGCATTCATGATGGCATAAAGGTTGTCGCTTTTCCTGCCAACCTCAATCAAGATGCCGTAGAGCTCTAAACTCTGCTGAAAATTTCCCAATTGCCGATAGATGCCAGCCAGATCCGCAAGGGTTTGGCTGGCATTATCTTGTTGACTCAAAATTTGGGCATTGGCATAGGCACTTTGGTAATAAGGTTGGGCCAAATCAGGACGATCTAGGGCCAGATAGTTGCGAGCGATATTGAGTGTCAATAACGGCAGAGGATCCGTGATGCCCTGGGTTTGATATAAGGTTAGCAGCCGCCCCTGGGCCACAATGGCTGGTTCAAACTGCTGGGCTTGTTCATGGCTATAAATGAGCTGTGTCAGATACTCAACCTGTTGATCAAGCGATGCCTGGTTGCCGGTTAGTGTCAGCAGTGTTGCGTAGGTGAGGGCTGCATCGCTGTGGTGAAACCAGTCCAGGTGGAGCTGGGCGATTTGCTCAACGGCTTCGATTTGTGCACCGCGATCGCCCCGTTCTGCATGAATCTCGGCAATTTGATGGTACACAGCTAGGGCAGCGGGTTGATCTCGTAGGGTGTGGTAGATGGTACCTAATGTATCGAGATCGTCTAGGGCAATTGGGCCATCAGCTTCTAAATCTGCTTCAATTTGCTGGAGCCGGAAGGTAATGATTTGGCTCTCCTCTGCCCGATTGGCTTGCCACGCCAAGGTTGCCACTCGTTGAATAGCCGCTAGCTCTGCGGCTTGGTCGATGGCTCGACGCAGTTGGAGTTCCCGCATCCACATGGCAAAGGCAGCGTCAACCTCTCCTGCCTCATATTCGGCAAGCGCTTCGGCATTCAACCGATCCAAAGCTTCCCCTAAAGCCCGCTTTTCTAGAGGGCTCAAAGGCCGCTGCACAGGCAATACCGGCAGTAGCGGATCGCGGGGCTGAGCGGTCAATGGGTCAGCCAAAAATGCTTCGCGCACTACGGGATCAATGCGTTGGCTCCAAGCGACCTGCGGCGAACAAAGCAAAATGCTGGCTGCCATGGTCAAAGCCCACCCCCGAAGGGCGATCGCAGCCATAATTCCCAACCGCTGACTGCTTGTCCAATAACTTGTCAAAGTCATCAGCGCTGAGGTACTCCACCGATTGCCGTTGTACATCTTTACATTGATTGCTATCCCCAGATCATACCGTTTTGGCTGAGATGCACCCCAACATTGCTTCAACAGTTTTCTGGCAAAAAGCTTCAGTCCGCAAGGGTTTTTAGCCCTTGGTCACCGTTCCATCAGCGTAATTGTCAGTCAAGGTCAAGACTGCTCGTGCAAATGCAAGATATGTGTGTCCCGTTCCATCAGCCGTGCACAAAACTTGAAGCACCTGATTGATGTAATCTTAGATCCTACGCGCGTTTAATTGAACGCTGTTTCAAATCGTGTAACTCAAATCGGTTTTATGACTTCGACTGCATCTTCTGCTGTAGCTACTCTCACCCGCACCGTTCGCATTGGCTCCCGCAAAAGCCAGTTAGCGTTGGTTCAGACCCACTGGGTGCGCGACGAACTTCAGAAGCACTTTCCCGAGGTGCGGTTTGAAGTGAAAACGATGGACACCCACGGCGATAAGGTGCTGGATGTGTCCCTCTCTAAAATTGGCGATAAGGGGTTATTTACCCAAGAACTCGAATCGGGAATGCTGGAAGGCGATATCGATTTTGCGGTGCATTCCCTCAAAGATTTACCCACGCGATTGCCTGCTGGGCTCATGCTGGGGTGCGTTACGGAACGAGAAGATCCTGCTGATGCCCTGGTGGTGCATGAGAAGAATAAGGACAAACAAATCGATACCTTGCCTGAGGGGGCTGTGATCGGCACCTCCTCCCTACGTCGGTTGGCGCAATTGCGTCACCATTATCCCCACCTGACGTTTAAAGACATTCGCGGCAACCTGAATACCCGTCTACGTAAGCTCGACGAAGGGAGTTACGACGGCATTATTTTGGCGGTGGCAGGGTTGCAGCGGTTGGGCATGGGCGATCGCATCCATCAAATCTTGCCTGCATCTGTTTCCCTCCATGCGGTGGGGCAGGGGGCATTGGGTATTGAATGTCGCGATGGGGATCCGGACATATTGTCATTGCTGGAGGTGTTGCACCACGATGATACGGGGCATCGCTGCTATGCCGAGCGCGCCTTTTTGCGTGAACTTGAAGGGGGATGCCAGGTTCCCATTGGTGTCAATACCGTGATTGCAGACGGCACATTGACCCTGACAGGTATTGTGGCTAGCCTAGATGGTCAACAAATTGTCAAAGACGAAATCGAGGGGCCAATTGAGACCGCAGACGCGATGGGGACTGAGTTGGCTAGGCGGGCTAAGGCAGCAGGTGCTCAAGCGATTTTGGATGAAATCAACGCAACTAGTCGGTAGACAGTTGGGCAAGTGTCCGATGCGTTAATCTCTAATTTGTTATGGTTATCCCGCAATCTTGGTGTCAGGTGCCTTAGCTTTTTCTTGGTGCAGCAGATACCAAGCGACAAACCCCAAAACGGGATCCAGAATCGCGAACATCAAAAGCAAATGCGGAAAAACCCCTGCCATCGCCAGTGGTACTAAAACAAGTGGGACTAGAACAATCCGATTCAGAACGGACGCAGCGACGATTTGCCTGCTGCCGGATCTGCCACCAAAGAAATAGAACCAACCAGAGACATACGGTTCGTCCTTTTATGACTTCTATGGGTATTAAATCCTGAGCGGTTAAGTAGGGGCAAATGCAGGCGTGAGTCGCCACTGGTATGGGGGCGCAGTCACTAGGATGATCCAGATTAGAAAATCGGCATAATTTGTGCTGTTGAGCGGCAAACAATTGTTTAGGCTCAAAACAACGATTTTCCATTTAGATCCCTTGCATGAACAGTCCAATCCCGTCTCCCATGAGCAATACAACGCCGACTCAATTGACTCAGGCTTTAAATGATAATCAAACTCAGGGAACTACTACGCTTACCCCTGAAGTTTTGCAGCGGGTACGGGAGGGGATTGCCGCAGGTCGTAGCGAGTTGGTGCGTTGGAGCGTGCGAGAAGCCTTTGAACAATTTGAACGTTTGCGCGCTGGCAAACGCGATCGCCGGGTGTCTGGTCGTCTGAGGCAAAAGGTTCTGAGGGGATTAACCCACAGCTTGTTTCAAATCCGGGTAGAGCAGGCAGAAAATATTCCCAATATGCCCTGTATTGTCACAGCTAATCACTTAAGCCACATTGATCCGTTTATTTTGCTGGGTGAACTGTCGGCACCGCCTTTCTACTACATCATGGGCGATGCTCGTACCCTCTATAACAACTGGTGGAAGCGCTGGGTACTCAACTGGGCGGGGGGATTGATTCCATTGAACCGCTGGTGGAAAGAAGAATTAGCGGTGATTGAAGCCGCCCAAACTGAAGTTAACTCAGAACTTCAAGCATTGGCGACGGCGATTGAACAGTCGGTTCCCTCTGGCGGAGATTTGAAGACAACCCGACAACTGGATCGGGCTGTACAGGCAATTTTTGACGGCGGGGATAGCTTAATGCTGTTTCCAGAGGGGCGGTTGGGTGCTCAGGAAGGCCACCTGCATTTGCCGCTAAAGCGTGGCACAGTACTGTACGCCCTGCGCGGTGGGGTACCGATTGTTCCCGTCTCGATTGTGGGCACCCAAGATTTGCACTGGCGCAAACCCATTAACCTCAAATTTGGCAAACCGCTGTATTGTGAACCGATGCCGCGCCCAACGAAACAAGCCATTGATCAGATGCTGAAACGATTAACCGAAGCCCTGCTGGATCTGTTGCCGCCCTGCTACGAAGAACCCAAAGGCGCAAAACCGCTCCGCCACACGCTTAACCATTTGTTTTGGTAATAAGACTAAGAAAGGCTTCTAATTCGGATAAATCGGGTAAAAAAGGAAGCCAAAATAAAGAAGTCAGGAACCAGCATACAAACTGATTCCTGACTTCTAAGCCTTGATCGAATCCAGAACTATCATTTCGCTTTAGGAGCGCGCAGCTCTGTGCCCCCTACACAAACTTTCAAATCAGAAGTGGTTTAACGTCTGATTTCTAGATTCTGTCTTAGGTGCAATTTCTGACTTTGAGGGGATTAACTCAAAGTCATAGAACCCCGATTGCCTGTTAGACAATCGGGAGGGGGAGGAAGTTATCGCCGCGATCGCCGCTTTTGTTGACGATGTCGGCTTAACTCTTTACGCTTTTGCTTTTCTAGTGGCGTCTCAAAGAACCGATTCTTTTTCATGTCTGGGAAGAGACCAGCCTGCGAAACCTTTCGCTTAAAGCGTCTAAGAGCAGATTCGATACCTTCGTTTTCCCCAAGGATGACTTGGGCCATAGCCCCTCCTGTACTAAACAATACTGATAAGAAATCAAAAGGGGCAGCGTTGCGACGTGCCCCCAAAACACTATGCCACGAGTTGTGGGTAGCCTAGAAAGAATTGCGGCGGTAATTGTTGCCACCGCGGCCCCCACCGCCACCACCATTGCTTCTGGGCTCTCGTGGTTTGGCTTTATTAACGCGCAAATCACGACCCATCCATTCAGCGCCATCCAACGCTTCAATGGCGGCATCTTCTTCGGTCTCAGAAGACATATCTACAAAGGCAAAACCACGCATGCGACCCGTTTCGCGATCGGTCGGCAGGCTAACCCGACTGACACTGCCATACTCGGCAAACACCTCAATAATGTCATCCTGCGTAACTTTGTACGATAAATTTCCAACGTAAATAGACATGGGGTAAGGACATCTCCTTAGTCAAGAACAGTAGCGGTGATCGGAGTGGCCTGTAAACAAAATGAGTCAAGCATGTTCTACCGAAAATCAGCCTGACAATACCTTAACACTGTCTTTTGGTTCGTGGCTGTATCGCCAGGACTGACCCAAGAATTAATACAGGTTTTTAGAAACTTTTTAATAAAACTATATATTTTGCTTGATGGCTGTAGGAGTCTTGCATTATTCAATTATTCGCTAAGACTTGAGGGCGTGTCCTTTCGGACAGTTTGGCTCGTCTCCTGACCAAGGGTTTGATCCGGGCTGTTTGTCTGTGTCATTGGCTTAGCTGCGCTAGATGGGTTAGTTCCGTCCTCAGCAATGCTGGTGTCGTCCAGATAGTCTTTGATCCAGGCTTCTTCAATCCAGACCCGGCTGACGACGGTCAAGGGTAAGGCGAGAACTAAGCCAACAGGGCCGAAGAAGGTGGCAAAAAATAGTTGGGAAACTAGGGTCGCTGCGGGTAGCAGAGAGACCTGATGTTTCATGATTGTGGGCTGCAGGACGTAGCTTTCGAGGTTTTGAATAATGATGTAAAGCACAACGACTGCGATCGCGCTGCCGATGGAGTTTGATAGCGCGACCCCGAGGGGAAACACGGCACTTAAGGCAGGCCCGATATTGGGAATAAAATTAAACACCCCAGCTAAAACCGCGTGGGCAAAGGCAAAATCAACCCGTAATATGAGCAACCCGGCAAAACTGAACAAAGCGACAAACAAAGAACTTAGGGACACCCCGCCTAACCATCCGAGTAAAGCTGTTTCACACTTGTCAAAGATGCCATCGGCGCGGCGACGATAGCTAGACGGAAATAACCGGATCAGCAGTTTGCGGTAGGCTAGCGGATCGGCGGCCAGCATCAGCGTGATCACGGTGACCAGCAAAAGCTGTAGCATGATGGCCACAGAACTTGAGAAAAAGGTAATAAAGTTGCCAAATACTCGACTGGAGACCCCGCCTAACTGTTGAATCACGGAGGGAAAATCGGGCAGCTCTAAATCTTGCGGAATCCAGGGAGGGGGATTCGTGGTGATTTGATCCAGCCAGTCTAGAAGCGCGTCAAATCCTTGCGGCAGTAAGGTCAATAGCTCTTGAAACTGGGTGGCAAAGGGGGGGAGCACCACAGCTAAAATTAATAGTCCAGCGATCGCGACGATGGCGATCGCCGCCAGAAGCGATCGCGACCGTGGCCAACCCAACCGTCGCTGAATGAAACGGATGAGGCTATTCAGGGCGATCGCCAGAACCATTGCCGTAAACAGCAACAGCAAAATCTGCCGAAACTGCCAAAGAATGACCAGCGCAATCGACAGACATAGGAAGCTAACTAGGGTCCGAAGCGTCATAGTGAGTCTAGGCTCAGTAGTCCAACGTCATCATATCGACGCCGTCAGTCCGGTCACTATCGGTAGCATCGTTGCCATTCATCCCGTGGCGACTAGGTTCATAGACGTTACTCGTCGGCATTGGGTCTTGACTGATGCCCTGTTCTGATGCCCGTAGGTGCTGGGCCTTGTTTTCTAACGTATTGACCTGCGCGTCAATTGTCTCCAGGCGTTGATTGACCTGATGCGTGCGCCGCTCTAGCTCGATCAATTCCCGTTGTAGACGTTTGCGCTCAATCGTCAACTTATAAATATCAAGGTAGTGAGCCGATTCCGAACGTTGACGCGGCATGGTGCTAATTTTGGGACGATGACCGCTGGGGCGCTTAGGATGCATGGGTTCACCTGAACAAGGGCACAAAACTGAACTCAGAATTCCCAGGGCAACACTGCCCTATCGACAGCCTAACGGATGTTGGCAAATCTATTGAAAATCCGAAGTTTTATGACGCGGTGCCTTGATTTACAGTCCGACCCTGATCTCAGCCCAATAATTAAGGCGCAGTGATTGATCAAATGCTGATTATGAACTGGGAAAACCCACGGGTTTTCGTTTGTGAGGCGATGTCGCGACCCATGAAACCTCAAATTATTGTCTGTGGGCTAGGCCGCACGGGATACCGCATATTTGCTTTGCTGATGCAACAAGGGGCGCAGGTGGTAGGTATTAGTACCGTACCCTTATCGAATGCTCAAGGCAAGATCGTTGTGGGTGATATGCGTGCTGCCTCAACCCTTTTGGCTGCGGGCATTATGGAGGCCCACACGTTGGTGCTGGCCAATTCTGACGATGCCTTGAATCTCGGCATTTTGACCCAGGCCCGGTTGATCAACCCCCACATTCGCATTATCAATCGATTGTTTAATGCTGGTTTGGGCGATCGCCTCGATCGCACCTTACCCCACCACGTCAGTATGAGTGTTGCTGCCCTGGCAGCGCCGTTATTTACCTTTGCGGCTTTGGGGAACCGGGCCATTGGCCAGATTTCTTTATTTGAGGGTACCTGGCCTATCCACGAGGAATTAATTGACGAGCAGCATCCCTGGTGTGGGCTGATGCTCAAATCGCTTTGGGAAAATCGGACACGCATGTTGATCTATTACTTGCCTGTAGATCGGCAGATGGATTTGGTTTCGGCAGTGACCCATGAGGTTAGGCTGGCGACAGGCGATCGCGTGATCGTGGCCACTAAGCCCAGCGTGCAGCGATCGCGGCGATTTTGGCGAAAACAGTGGCAAATGCTGTTGTCTAGTCTGTCCCAGTTTCGGCGCAAGAGTCGCAGTGGCCTATTAGTTTTGCTGGCTTTGTTTTCGACGATTGCGGTGGCTAGCATTACCTACATCAGTCTGGAGATGAACACGTCATTTGTGGATGCCCTATATTTCTCTGTGGGCATGATCACCGGGGCGGGCGGCATGGAGCAAGTGGCTGAGCAGTCCCCTAGTCTGGTGAAACTATTTACTGCGATTATGATGCTGGTTGGAGCGGGGGTGATTGGCATTTGCTATGCCCTACTCAACGACTTTATTTTGGGAACCCACCTACAACAGCTTTGGAATACGGCCCGGCTACCCCAGCGGCAACATTATATTGTTTGCGGTCTGGGGGGAGTAGGTTATCAAATCGTCAGTCAACTCCACGGCATGGGCTATGACGTGGTGGTGATTGAGCACGACCCCAATGGCCGTTTTCTGCATGCGGTGCGTAGCTTAAAGGTGCCTGTGATTTTGGGGGATGCGACTGTGGCATCTACGTTAGACATGGCCAATGTCAAAACCGCTGCTGCCTTACTCGCGGTGACCAGTGATGACACGATCAACCTCGAAATTGCCCTCAGCAGTAAGGGAATATTCCCTCGTTTGCCTGTGGTGGTGCGGACCCATGATTCGGCGTTTGCGACTCAGGTGCAGCAAGTGTTTGAGTTTGAGATGGTGATGAGCCCTACGGAGCTAGCGGCTCCGGCTTTTGCGGCAGCGGCGATTGGCGGGCGGATTTTTGGCAACGGCATGATGGCGAATAGTCTTTGGGTTGCGATCGCGACGCTAATTACCCCTGGCCATCCTTTCTTTGGCAAGACGGTGCAAGCTGTGGCCACAACTTCAGATCTCGTGCCGCTTTATATTGAATCCGGTGAAACCCAGATCCATGGTTTGGCGCTGCTAGATTATATGCTGAGCAATAACGACGTGCTGTACCTGACGATGCCTGCCAACCGCCTCGATCAGCTCTGGCGACACACGAGTTCGTCGTTAATTGCGGGGTAATTAGGAAACCGCAAGCCCATTGCTTTATGGACATTGAGTATCGTCTGGAGGATTTTGAATTTGAGTGGAATGAAAGCAAAGCCCAGACGAACTTTGCGAAACATGGCGTGACCTTTATAGAGGCTGCAGAGGCTTTTCTAGATCCTTTTTATGTTGTTGGGGATGCATCAGTAAATAAGGAAGAACGAGAATTTGTGTTGGGATATTCTCTAGCTGAGCGATTGCTGCTGGTTGTTCATATTGAGCGAGGTGCCAGAATTAGAATAATTTCAGCCCGTCTTGCCACTCGTACTGAGCGGAGGTTGTATGAGCAATATCAATGAAGATATGGGAGAAAATTTGGAGCTGAGGATTCGTCCACGAGAATCTGAAACGGTTTCGATTTCAATCCCGAGAGATACATTGGAATCACTTGAAAAGGTAGCCATCCAACAGGAAATGTCTTTGGCAGCGCTGCTTAGGTTTTATATTGGCAGATGCTTGCGTCAGGATCTCAGTCAGATGTTCGCCCATCAAGTGCTGGATTCGACTGCGAAGGTTTTAGCTAGACATCATCATTCCGAAGCTGAAGTTGCCCAAATCTTGAAAGAAATTCAACTAGAGACCAAATAAGACTCATACTACCCAACAGCAAATTCGGTGAATTGGCGTTTGAAGGGGGAGTGGAAGGCGAGGACGATGTCGTGTTTGGGGACGCCGTGTTTGACGAGTTCGAGGGCGATGCCGCCTTCGGTGCCGTCGTCGTGTTGAATCCAGATTTTGTTGTCTTTGATGTCGAGGTGGAGGACGCAGCCGTAGACGCGGCGTTTGTTTGACCAGCCGACGTAGACAACCTGGTAATGGTCGCGTTGGGTGTCAAAGATGGCTTCAGCTTCCACATTATTGGCGCGAATATTGCTGTATTCCTCTAGTAGCTTTTGGACGAGCTGACGATACTGATTTACTTCTGCCATTTTGTAATCACCTCCTCTTATGGATTGTAAACAACTAGGTGGACTTGATGGCGTTGAACCAGTAATCGTGGAAGTTCCAGGGTGAAGAAGTCACGATAGGTGTCGGCGGGGATAGCAAGATAAAGGAAGCGGTCAGCCCAACTGTTTCCAAAGCGAGTTGATATTTCAAGAATTGTCCTAGAGCAGCATCAAATTCGGTTGCCGCCGATGAACCAATGAAGCTTTTGACCTCAACGGCAATCTTTTCGTTACCTCGCTCGTCAGCAAAGAGCTGTTCAGCACCGAGATCGATGTACATTTCTAAACCACCAAAGCGGAGGAAAAACGGATCGTCAGTAATTGTCCAACCGTCTTTTTTGAGGGCGCGCTTGACAGCATTGTGAAAAATGTCTTTAGCGACCATGGTGTTGCTCCGAGATTGCTGCCTACCGTTTTTGCATTTGTTTATATAGATAGCAATCAACCACAAGGTTGAGGAACTTCTGAATATTGGTAGGTTTTTCCAGAGTTGAAGATGACCAGGAGAGTTTCATTTTCTTCATGGTAGCCAAAGGCTTGAACTATACTGGATTCAACAAGCTACAACTTCATAGGACAATGCTCCTCTGCAAAGATATTACGGAGATTTTGGGCTACATTGCGGTTTTGAGTCAAGTAGATTTTGATAAACGGATTTGAAGCAATAGTTGGCGAAGAAGGCTCTAGTGACGGGGGCGAAAAATGATAGAGTGAGCCCCAATTTAGCTCCGCACATGGTCTAGGTGAATCGGAATGACTAATGGGAGAAGTTTTGCAATAGCTAGATCTAGCACTCGATTGCACCAAGGGCTTTCAAAGTCTGTTTCTCTGATTCTGCCAAGCCTTTAACGCCCATGATATTCATACCAGCATAAGGTTTATTATTAAAAGTCTTTATGCAATTGCCTGACTGAACATCCCAAACCCTTATAGTTTCATCTAAACTGCCACTAACTAGGATTTTGCTGTCATGGCTAAACTTAATGCAAGTTACTAAATTAGTGTGTCCCACAAGAGATCTAATACAATCTAAAGTACGAACATTCCAAATTTTGATAACTTTACCTTCACCTCCGCCAGCTAGATTTAACCCATCATCACTAAATTCGACTGAATACATTTTCGAATTTTCGTAGAAAACTTTAAGGCACTCTCCTGAATAAATATCCCAGATTCTTACAGTCTTATCAGCTGCTGCGCTTACCAAGAGATTCCCATCTGGATGAATTGAGATTGACCAAAGCTGACTGTTATGTCCTTTTAAGGTATTGAGACATTTTCCTGATTGAAAATCCCAAACTTTTATGGTTTTATCTGCACTAGCACTGACCATTAGTTTTTCATGTAAATCAACTGCTATCGCTTGCAGTCTACGTGTATGACCTCTCAAAACTCTAAGGCATTCTCCGTTGCTAACATCCAAAATTTTGATTGTGTTATCTTCACCTCCACAAACTATATTTTCCCCATCGGGAGTGAATAAAATAGACTGATTCCAGCTAGCATTCACAGGCCAAGTTTTGAGATCTTTACCAGTGTTTAAATCCCAGATTCTTAAGTCTTTACCATACTCTATGCTGGCTATGAATTTGTTGGTCGGATTAAATCGAACAGCATTTATTGATTTATGATTTCCTTGAAAGGCCTTGAGACTTTTTTCGGTTTCTATGTCCCAGATTGTGATTGAGGAATCATCACTTCCACTCACCAGCATCTTATTATTTGAGCTGATATCTACTGACATCACATAGCTTGTGTACCCCTCCAGTAAGTCGAGACACTTTTGGTTATCTAGGTTCAATAACTTTACTTTTGCGCCTCCAGCAGTTAATAAAAGCTTGGCGTTAGAAGTTTTTGCTATCGAAATAGCTCGTAGCTCAAAGTCTTCTTGAATAAATTTAAAGCATTGACCAGTATTAACATCCCAGAATCTTATAGTCTGATCATAACCGCTACTGATCAAAAGGTTATCATCAAATCCTCTTATGACAGACTTCACTCTGCATGTATGCCCTTGAAGAGTTCTGAAACATTCCCCAGTTACAACATCCCAAATTCTTATTGTTTTATCAGCACTACCACTAGCCAAAAGCTTGCCATAAAGTAGAAATTCTACTGACAATACTGAATCACTATGTCCATGCAAGGTCTTAAGACATTGTCCCGATTTAATGTCCCAAAGCTTGACTGAATTATCTGCACTACCACTAGCTAAAATACTGCTATGTGAATCGAATGATACAGATAAAACAGGATCATTATGTCCACTTAAATTCTCAAGGCATTTCTCGGATTTAATGTCCCAGAGCTTTACTAAATTATCTGTACTACCACTAGCTAAGAGTTTTTCATTTCTATGTATTGCTACGGACTGGACATAATCAGTATGTCCCTTGAGAAGGCCAATACATGTTCCGGTTTCAATATTCCAAACTCTTATACTTTGATCATGACTACCAGTAGTGAGTATTTTCCCACTAGTGCTGAAAGCTACTGTTTGGACTGAGTCAGTGTGTCCTTGCAAAATTAAAGACTGCTTGATTTTTCTGCTATCAGTAATTTGGCAAAGCTGAATATTTCCATTTGTTTCACCAAGGGCTAGAAAATTCCCATTAGGACTGAGGTCTGCCGTATAAATACCTCCTATAGTTTTCGGCAGAATGAGATGACTCAGCCAAGCATCAGAAAGATTTGTTCGTCGAAGCTTAGCAGTTGTTAGATCAGCTCCTACAATTCTACTTTTACTAAGATCAATGTTTTCTAGGGCTGATGGATTTAATTTTAGCAATAAAGTCATTGCATTGCCGCCAATATATTCTTTTGCCGCGCTTGGAAAATTCCGAGTTTCTAAAATAATTCCAAGTAGCTTATTACGCATTTCCTCGCTGTTAGATAACATCGGTAAAATCAAATCAATTACTGACTTTGTTAATTGTATTTTTCCAAAATCAGATAGTGATGTAACTGGTGGTTTCTCCTTTGATAGATCTGAGATTTCATCAAAGTCAGGTGCTAATACGCCCATTTCAGAGCCAAATTTGTAAGCAACGAAGAACTCAAGTAGTGAACGATGGGCTGGCGTGTAATCTCCCTCGGCGTTACGAATCAGCATGGTTTGCCCCATCATGTCGTAATGCCAATGATCCAGATCTTTCTGCTCCTCCACTGCTGGCCCGAATAACTTCCGAATGCGATCGGGAAACTCGCGATAATTAATACTCATCCGGTCCGTCGAAAGCATTTCCCAAGACAGCTCACACATGAAATAGAGCTTATCCGCCATCGATGTAAACGTCCGCTCGGCCTTGATATCTCGCTCCATCTTGTGGCGTACGGCATACAGATACACCCGCGACATATCCACAGGTTTACCCGCCTCAATATCCGGCAACGCCTCCAAAATTAGCTCTGTCAACACCGGGCGATGGGCCAAATCCAACAGTTGAGGATTGCCCATAATTTGTTCAACTGTCGAAGGTTTTGCCTGATGCGACAATACCTGCCGAATCTGCTCATCATTGAACTTCTCTAGCTCCAACACCTCAAACTGAGGCGTTTCCCCGGTCAAATCCTTCGTCGAGGCTTGTAGTTCTGCATTCAGTAGCGCCCGCCCTTCTTTTGCTTCTGGGAAATGCTCGGTACGACATGTAAGGATGACCTTGGCTCCCGGCACCACCACCTTCGCCAATTCCCAGAAATTGTTGATCATCTGCTGACGGTCGACGCGGGCTGCCATTTCATCGAAGCCGTCAAAAATCAACAGCAGCTTGCCCATCCGGTTGAGCTGCTCAAACGCTGAATAGCCCGGAATCGGAATCTCGTGCTTACGGAAGAAGAACTCAGAAAATAACGATTCTACACTGACCGCTTTGGCATAGTCTCGCAGCGGCACTACCAACGGCAGCCGGGGGCGTTCCAGGCCCCTTTGTTTGGCTTCGCCGTAACGCTGAAGCGCCTTCCAAGCGTAGTGAAAAGCAAACCAGGTTTTACCCGTGCCAAATTCACCTAGGACAGAAATATGCTCTTTAGCGGGGTCATCTAGCCAAAGATCCAAGTAGCCCTCAATCCACCCATCCCGCTCGTCGTAGCGGCTGATGCCCATACGCTGATGGGTGTCAGGATCAATCTCCTCTTTGATGCAGGCCAAGGGCACATAGTTCTGGTCAATGCCCCGCTGCTGAATTTCAGCCTCTAGCCAAGTTAGGTAGCCGCTAAAGTCGGCATCCTGATCAAGCAGTTCATCAAAGGTGTAGCAGCCCAAACCATCATTTTCTGCTTTCTCGATCTCATCCCGTGCCGCCCGACTAATTCGCCGTGCAGTGACTAACCAGCCCTCATCTGTACGATGGGTCTCAACCGATTGCCTCAACACCTCAACATCTGATAGCCCCGCTTCACCATCAATGCCTAGCACCAGAATGCGATCGTAACGACCCGTCTCACCGGGATATTGATGATCCACTCAAAACAATCATCCTGCCAGACTTCATGGGACTCTAACCGGAATCCCAACGTCTCAAACCAGCCCCGCATTTGTTGAGCCATCGCAAAAGCTTTGCATTGTTCAGCGCCAAAAGTCACCGATCCCGGTAAGGCCAGATACTCCTGAGCTGCCAGTCGGGCCATTTCAGTCCGCATACCTTCTAAAGTCGGCAGACGATTTAGTCGTTCTTGTAGGGTGCCAATTTGTCGATGGAGCGACTCTAGCTTTTGCTGGGCTAAAATTTCGGCTGGCGTCCGGGTGCGTTTAGCCACTTCAATAAACACAGCGGCAAATTCGTAGAACTCTCGGCGCACATCGACTTGATTGCGCTGAATGGCTGCACCCAAAGGATGCTCAGTCAGAAAAGCTTCGCCCTACTGTAACAGCCTAGCTGGGTTATTTTGTGCCAACGCTTCCCGAAAAAGCTGCTGAATTTCGGGTTGCCGAAAAATTTCTAATACAGGTTTAGGCTTACCCACCCCGTATTCCACCAAGGCGTATTGGTAGACCCCCGTAAAATCAGCTGGAGGGTGGTCTGGATCAAGCTTGAGCTGTTTGAGCAGCTTGATCACTGTCTCATTGCGAGACATGCTCTCTACAGCCGCATCGAAAAGCAGATCGATCAGATTATCCAGACCAAACACAGGCGTTCTCCCAGAGCTTTACTCTAGTGAAACTCAATTTTTGGGTGTCAGGTCAAAAATCTACCGACATATTTTAGAGCAGGGCTTGGTGGCAGAAAATCTCAGCCTGAGCGGGAGGTAGTTCATTGGCAATCAGTTTCACCAATTGGTTAGGCGTTGTCGGATGATGAGTGGCAATAATCTCATCGACAATCACCTGCGCCATTGGGCCAATGTCGTCAACCAGAGACTGCTGACATTTTTCGATAAAGGCATTTGTTAATGCCGGTGCGTTTGAACTGTAGGGTTGCTCAACCCTTTCACTAGGCAAAACGCTGTGGCGAAAGCGGATCGCCTCTTGTGGATCAGGAATTTTATCAGCGACTAGATCAATGAGTTGACTGGGTGTTCTGGGGCGGTGCAGCTTGATAATATCGTCTAAAACTAGAGCCACCACCGGGTCAATGAAATACTCAGACAGCTTACGCTGACATTGCTCTAAAAGTGTCGGGTTCCAGGCTGCGGGGGGAGTCTTGCAATCTGTAATCAGGTGATTGTCAAGATGGGCCGGTTTCTCAAAACCAGATGTTTTAACCTGTACAATCGTTTGAGATTGCCGAGTTTTGGAAATGCTAGCCTGAGACACATCAGGTTGATGGCCGCTCACCTGAGCCACCTGAGCCATCACTTTGAGCTGATCTGGCCACTTGACAACAGCAGGGTTCGGCAGTGGGCTAAGGTTTTGCGCAGTAGGGGCGAGGCAAGTCCCCGTGAGGATAGCTGCCTCTAAATCAGCCTCAGTCGTCTGCGCCTGAAACAAATCTGCATGGCTGAGGTTAGCACTACTGAGGTTGGCACTGCTGAGGTTAGCCTGACGCAGATTGGCAGACGCTAGATTAGCCTCACTCAAATACGCATTGCTGAGGTCAGCGCCACTCAAATCCGCGTTGCGGAGGTCAGCGCCAATCAGGCAGGCTCGGCTGAGATTAGCACCCCTCAAGTTAGCGCCCCTCAAGTCAATTTCAAACAGATAACATTTGCTCAGGTCTGCACCACTCAGAGCTGGCACCAGGGTCGGGTTATTGATTCGCCACTGATTCCATTGGTCTACATCACATTCAAGCAAACGTTGATAATCCATGGTTGACTCGACTTTGCCTAGGCGACTCACTCAATGCTTCAAAGCCCCATGCTGTCATTTCTGAGACTAGATACTAGAAGTTGCCTTTGTTGCATCTACAGAAAAAGTACAGGCAATAACCCTGAACTTTTGACAGGCATGGATGTGTTGACAGCTATGGGATAGACCGAAATTGTGCTAACGCAGCTGCCTTAATTATTAAGTTACGTGATTCAATACTTAAACATTCTCATCCGACAATCGTGATTTGGCGATCGCTGCTTACGAATTCTTCATGCGCATTACGGATAGTGAATGAACTTCTTGCACCAATCAGCTTAGTAGAGCTGCCCAGAAGTAGACAGTATTCTAACTATCGCACTAGCTAGCTGCCCGCAGGTTAGATTGCACCATACCCATGGTTTCGCATGCAACTGCTTCCCAAGCCTCTGTTTTCATCTTGAGGGGAGCTGCAATGTCTAAGCATTGAAATGCCAGCGTATCTGCTACCTTGGTCGCGATCGCCTTGGCTGTTATCCCTTTAGGCAGGTTAAGGTGCGGAAACGGATAACAATCAATGTCTTGCCAAAACACAAGCTCACAGTCATAAAATCCATCTGCGTTGAGAAAGTGGCTGGCTTTGAGAATTTGGAGTCGATGGGTATTGATAGAAATTCCGCGCTGGCGTTTTTCTGTAATTTCTTTTTTCTTCTCAATTGCTTTCGGGGTTTGCGTGTCGCGTAAAGGCCCCAAAAAATCCATATAGATGTGCAAATCCATTGGTGTTGAGACTACCACCATCTTGGCTGAGTTAAGTTTCTGCCGCCTGGGACTATACATCCAGGTTCTAACTGCCCGAGGTGTGTCTCTTCCGTCTAATAGGTGAATAAAGCCAAACTCACCGTCAATTGATTTTGTTATTTGAAAGGGCTGATTTGTCGTGGCCTCGCCTTCACGAGACCAAAGCGTTTGACGAATAAAACCTAAACTATCTTCAAGAATCCGATCGAATAACATGGCATCATGCCCCTGAAAGTGCACCATTAAAGACTCGGGTTGCCTGATCTGCAAGTGGCGAGACTCAATACGGCTGTCAGTCCTTACTGACTCAAGTTCTGTGCATCAGGCTGTTCCATTTCCATGATGGGTTTCTGGGACGATCTACATCCAAGGGAAAATCACTTAATTTGACGCTCTAGTATTTTTGAAAGCTCCGTAATTATGGCCATGAAAATTATCGCTAAATAGTTTCAAAGCAGGATGTCGAGCCCAAAGTCTTCGCAGATTTGACGAACGGCGATCGCCCATCCTGTTGGCCCCGGTGCAGGCGCGATCGCCCAACCGCGATCGCGCAATTGAGCATGTGCCCCATCCTTACCTGGAATCACAATCGGCCGATCGACGTTTTCGAGCATGTCAAGATCGTTGGGGCTGTTGCCTAAGCCCACAGTGACTATGGTTTTCTCAGGGGGCAGAATGGACTGATATAGCGCCCGTAGTTGCAGCACCGTTGCTCCTTTCCCAGCTTCACCCCCGATTAGGTGCGAAAAGCGATCGCCCACGACTACCCGAAAGCCCATCTCTTCGACTGCTTCTGTAAGCCGACTAGCGTCTACATTTTTAGGCGTTAAAAAGGGCTCACTAAATTCTCGGCTTTTGGCTTGCTGGGCGTCTGCTTTGGATAATCCAGTCAACTGCTGAATTTGATCGACCGCGAGATCACCGAATCCCTTAAGTGGACGACCGAGAGATTGGGCGATCGCTTTGAGCCCAGCCCGCGCCATCACATACTGACAGCCCAACAGCAGCAGGCGATAATCGCCAACATCGTCTCCCTCTGGCAGGTCAAAGGGCGTACCGCTGGTCGGGATGAATACCCCACTGCCGTTTTCGACAATAAATGGGTCACTGAGCCCAATTTGCTGGCGTAGCGTTTCCACCTCCGCCCGAGTTTTGCTGGTCACCGGAATCACCGGAATGCCTTGGTCTTTGAATCCGTTGATCAGCGGCAAGGCCGGTGCATAACTGTAGGTCTCAGAATCGAGCAGGGTGCCGTCGAGGTCGGTAAAGATTAGAAGTTGGGAAGTAGCCTGCATCATATTGGCTTTGGTAGAACACAGCGGCAGCAAAGGTGCCTTTCAATTATCAACCCAAGGCGATCGCTCGCATAGTCTTCCCGTTGTTGCCGACCTAGCGGTTTACAATCCCTAACGATCCGTAAACCACAATTAACCCCCTGTAGGTTTTTATGCGCCCTAAACAGCGCTTAATTATCCAAAAAATGAAATTTACTTTCCAGGTAATTTAACTATGACGAATATCAATCTAGTTCGATCTATGCAGTTGACTGCGATCGCGCTGCTTGCAGGCACGACTTTAGCAGCCTGTGGTGCCCGTGATGCCGTCGAAGAGATTCCTGAGATTGTTGATAGTTCTGTCGATGAAGCCCTACAGTCGGAAGGCAAAACTTTTATGGGAACGATTGTGCGCGGTCAACAGGCTTATTTCTTGGGTGAAGGTCAATTTGCAGGGACATTAGAAGACCTGGCACTGGGACTCGCCCCTGAAACCGATCAATATACCTATGCCGTCGTTGAAGCTGATGATACTAAAGCCATCGCCACCGCAACGGCCAAGCAAGAAGGGTTCAAAAGCTACTCAGCAGCGGTATATGCAGTAGATGAAAGTACCGTTCGCTTGGTGTGTGAGGCAGATGAAGCTGGCAGTACTCCTCCCGGAGCCCCGCAACTGTCAGGAACCGAAGCCACTTGTCCAGCGGGGTCATCGGCAGTGGAGTAGGTAGGGTCTTGTTCGGTGACTTTAATCAGTGTCATAGGCTAGGCTCAATAGGTCAGATTGAATGGATCAGCTGAGTTACGGCCAAATCGGGGAAAGATACCCTCTATCCTAGATAAGGATAGTCAGCTGATTACTCGCCCATGAATCCGTCACCGTCTCAAGCCAACCCCGTCCTCAAAATTGCCGTTGTCGGTGATGTACACGATCAATGGGGGGCCGACGACGCGATCGCGCTGGATCATCTCAACCCTGATCTGGTTTTGTTTGTGGGGGATTTTGGCAACGAATCGGTGGAGATTACTGGGGCGATCGCTGCCCTCGATCGCCCCAAAGCAGTCATTCTGGGAAACCACGATGCTTGGTACAGCGCCACCCACTGGGGACGAGAAAAATGTCCCTATGATCGCAGCCAAGAAGATTGGGTACAGCAGCAGCTTGATTTACTGGGCATCACCCATGTGGGTTACGGCAAACTGGATTTTCCTGATCTAGGTCTAAGCGTCGTTGGCGGACGCCCTTTTAGTTGGGGTGGCCCCGAATGGCGCAATAAGACGTTCTATCGCGAACGCTACGGCATCCATAATTTTGAAGAATCCACCGCGCGCATTTGCGAAGCTATCGATCAGACTCGCCAAAATACCTTAGTTTTCATCGGACACTGTGGCCCGCAAGGTTTAGGTAAGACCCCAGAAGATCCCTGTGGGCGCGACTGGAAGCCCCTCGGTGGGGATTGGGGAGAACCGGACTTAACCAACGCGATCGCCTATGCGCGACAATTGGGTAAACAGATTCCCCTGGTGACCTTTGGTCATATGCATCATGGGTTGCGCCACCGCAAAGATTGTCTGCGCAAACGCTGGGATGTGGATGATACAGGCACGCTTTATCTGAATGCGGCTAGCGTGCCCCGCATCATGCAAACTGTAACGGGTACCCAGCGTAACTTTTCTTTGGTGACCCTAGATTGCCACCAGGTGCGGGATGCAGCACTCGTTTGGGTCAACCCCCATCGACCTTCAGTGCAGGCTGAGAGACTCTACAGTGCTAGTCCGTTGTCAGCTTCAACCGCTTAATTTTGAAACAGCGGTCGATTTCTATTCAGGGATTAGGCTAGAATTTCCAAGTTAGCAGTTCGTTGGAGCTGCCCCACCGGGAGAGGTGGCAGAGTGGTCGATTGCGCTCGACTTGAAATCGAGTGAAGCGAAAGCTTCCGAGGGTTCGAATCCCTCCCTCTCCGTTGATGCTGCTAAAGGCTCAGGGCCTTTTGAGGAGCAAAGTTTGTAACGTATTCACCTGACGCTGATACTCGGCTTCGGTTAACACGGGAGTACTGGGAGTCGTCGCGAGGGTTGCAGCTAGCTCAATCCAAGATCGGCATCCCCCATAGCTGGTTTGATAAGGAATCGCGATTGCCTGGGTTAAGCGATGAACGCGTAGCAGCAAGACAAACAACGGCTGGTTCGGTTTCCAGTGAAATCGCTCTGCTGCGAACTGTTCAGTCCAAATGTGATGAGGCAGCAATGTGTCAACTGAGTGAGCCTGATCGATTGAAAAAATGTGAGTAATCTCAGCCCAGGCTTTGATCGCCACTGAGTCAGGATGCCAACCAGAAGGAACCGATGTGACCTGAGTTTTATAAGCTGGTTTGAGTAGATGGGGCTTTTGATGCTCATAGGTGGGATACAACCAAACGCGATCGCGTTTCACCGTAAAGCGCCCTGCCGCTTCTCGAATGCCGCCTTTCCGCAGCAGCATGATAGTCTCACCTTGTGCCAAGGCATCAACAGCAATCGACCATTCTTTGAGGGCAGCTTGTAATCCTGTCGTTGTTTGGGTGGCCATCAACTTCCCTATGGCAGCAACTATGAATGGGAACGCGATCGGGGTCTTAAATAGAGTTGCCTCAAGTAGCTCAACAACAACCCCCCAAGGGCACAGCCCACTAAATAATGGGGATAGTCCCAAAATGAAAATGTTGTGCCCAGCAACAGTCGCCACAGCAAATGGGCTTTGAGATCTGCCGGAAAAGGAATTAACTGGGTTAACTCAACCAGTCCGGTTGCCATAAAGACACCGATGGCAATGGTGCGGGCAGGCCAGCGGATCTTCCAAATGCCAAGCAATATAACCCAGGCCATTTCGTACAAAATATCGCCGCTGAAGTCGTGCACCCAAGCTTGCCCTAGGCCGCTATACCACTTGGTGCCCAACCCCACAAGTACTAATACGCTCAGGGCAAGGCACCCGGCCCAACGATAGTGGATGACTCGGTTGACTTTGATCTTCATGGGCGATCGCAGGGAATGATTCACAGTGAGTTGAGTGTTTATGGCAGGGTTGTGCAAATTCTAGCGCTTGTAACCTGAGTCACACGGGATATCTGCTTCGAGTCACAAAATGTGCACCGGGCTGTCACGGTTAAGGGCTTTGAAGATCACGCCTATGAACTGGGTAAAGTCACGGAGAAATTCAGCTTCATCACCGATATTTAGATAGGGCGGCAGCGGCATTTACCTGTTTTGGTTCAAAGGGATGTCCTGTAGCTGCCTATAAATCCTCTGTCCGCAGCATCGATTCAACTGAGTGAGAAAATCATGAATGCAAATATGAGTCAAACTGCCCCACCTGTTTTTCCCTCTCTCTCGAGGCTAGAGCTTAACACCCGGATTAAACAAATCGGTGTGTTGTACTGGATTAAACTCATGCGCGAGGGGATACCCCGTAATGAAAGTCGCACCATTGCGGCTGCGATCGCGAAGTTTAGAATCGCCAATCGTCGTCCAACAAGTGATCAGAAATTGTTAATTGTGCAATATAGTGCCCTGATTTGTCGGGCAGGATTGTGGCATAGCGACTTACTCGTGTCTTAATTGTGCAGCCAAATAGCCATCATCGACTATGGCGACGAGCGTTAGCTGATCATAATCCAACAGCGCCTGCTCAATACCAAGCTGCACTGGCGGATCATCTTCAACAATCAAAACACGCCTTGTGGGCAGCTAGATCTGTAGAGGCATTGGGGCCATCTCGCACAAGGATAAATATTCGGTAACGAGCTCTATTTAAACTTGTGCCGAGAAGTCATAATCTGCACGGGGCAAGTAGCGTATCTTTAACAGCTGTGCGGGTTAATGTCGTGCCCGCTAACTGCGCCCCTTCTAACTTGGCCCCTTCTAAATTAGCTCCAGTTAAGTCAGCACCGCGTAGGTCAGCCTGACGCAAATCAGCGCCCTGCAGATCTGCGTAACAAATGTGGGCATGCCGTAACTTAGCCTCCCTGAGATTGGCACCATTCAACTGCGCTAGCCGCAAGTCTGCTTCTGTTAAATCCGCCTGATACAGCAGAGTGGCCTGTAGCTGACTGCGAATTAGAATGGCTCGCTGCAACTTAGTCTGACTCAAATCAGCCTGCCTTAAATCGGTACGCCAAAGGTTAGCACCAGATAGGTTTGCCTGACTCAACGTTGAACAGTAGAGGATCGTCCCCGTCAAGTCGCTACGACAAATGACAACGCCTGGTAAGTAGGCATTGATCATCTGCGCCTCGCGCAAATCTAAATGAGAAAACTCTCGCTGACCATTGGCATAATCTTCAAGAAATTTACCGACTTCCATGATGTCTGTTCCTATGAGGCATGCCTGAGCTGATCATTTGTAAACTAATGTAACAAATTTTTGGGGGCTTAGCCATTTTCCGCTCTAGCGATATCGGATTTTGAGGCGTCATGGCACAGAAACGAATGCTGAGGCTGTAAGCCTTGCTAAGTTAGGTCTTTGGCCCTAGCAATGCTGCTCATTAGGCGTATTGGGGTTCCTGTAACGGCATGAAGCTAACTTGTTGTCAGGCTTCGGCTAGCGCCAAATATTAGCGTCCCAGCATATTGATGTAGATATGTCCCAAGGGCGATAAACGGCTTATTCCTCGCGATGCATGAGTTACATAGAACCTATGCGATTTTACCCTCCGCAATAATATTTTGTAGCTGGACATACTAAATATCTGGATTGAGAGCCGTAGATTGGTTGCCAAGTCAGAAAACCCTAGAGAAGTTAATTGTTTTCTAGGTCTAGAAAAGAGCATTTCCCAAAAGCAAAATATTCTGTTCTTCAATGCCATTAGTAGAGATTCGGAGCTTTTCTTGGTTCTCTGAATCAACAGGATAGTAGTGAGAAAAATACTGAGATCGGGGATCTTCAACGATCAATTCTGATCTGATGAAGTTGAACAGTTTTGTCTGTCAGTGCGAGGGTTGCGACTATTGGATTCGTGCGGGCTCAGTCAATACTTGACCGCCTGACAGAATGCTTTATTTGTGGTCACTCACCGAATTATTGCCGTATTTCGAGAGCATGATTATGGCTGGAATTTTTTCGTTCAGCGGTCGTTACCGAATTCTACATTTAACCTGGTTAGCATTTTTTCTAACCTTTGTTGTTTGGTTTAACTTTGCCCCCTTTTCGACGGCGGTAGCCACAGAATTTAGTCTGGAGCCGCCTCAAATTAGAGCGATCGCATTTTGTAACGTCGCCCTCACCGTCCCGGCTCGAATCATTGTAGGCATGATTCTGGATCGGTTTGGCCCTCGCATTACCTATTCATGCCTGCTGATTTATGCTGCGATACCCTGTTTTGCCTTTGCCCTGGCCCAAAACTTTGGTCAGCTGGTGGCCAGTCGTCTAGCCCTTAGCATTGTGGGTTGCGGCTTTGTAATCGGCATTCGCATGGTGGCCGAATGGTTTGAGGAAAACGAGATTGGTCTAGCTGAAGGCGTTTATGGCGGCTGGGGCAACTTTGGTTCTGCTGCTGCTGCCTTTACCCTGCCCACCGTTGCCACGATGCTGGCTGCGAGTCAGGCCGATGTGATTAACTGGCGACTGGCGATCGCAGGCACTGGCATGATCGCCGCTCTCTATGGCGTCTTTTACTTCTTTAACGTTCAAGATACCCCCCCGGGCAAAGTCTATCAGCGGCCAGCCAGCTCGCGGGGCATGGAGGTGACCACCCAGCGAGACTTTTGGTTCTTGCTAGTGATGAACATTCCTTTAGTTGGTATTTTGGGTGTTCTAGCCTGGCGACTATCGGGGGTCGGGTTATATGGCACTCCCACATTGCTAGTGATTTTAGCTTTGCTGGTGGGTCTATACCTGTTCCAGGCCTCCAATATCTATGCTGCAAACAAGGATCTGATGGCGGGTCGGAAACAGTATCCGGCTAGCGATCGCTATCAATTCTCCCAGGTAGCCCTATTAGAACTGGCCTATATCGCTAGTTTCGGTTCGGAGTTAGCAGTCGTGTCAATGCTGCCTGCCTTTTTCCAGGGTACGTTTGGCCTAACAGCGGCAGTGGCCGGGATGGTGGCCGCGACTTATGCCTTTATGAACCTGTTGGCCCGCCCAGGGGGTGGCCTGATGTCCGATAAAATTGGTAGCCGCAAATGGACTCTAGCAGTCACTTTGGCGGGAACGGGCATCGGTTATCTGGTGTTCAGCACCTTGGGGGCGATCGCCCTACCCTTCGTAGTGATCATGACCATGGTGGCCTCCTTCTTTGTTATGGCGACAGAGGGGGCGACCTACGCCATTGTGCCACTGGTGAAACCGCGCATCACCGGACAGGTGGCGGGTAACGTCGGAGCCTACGGCAATGTTGGTGCAGTGGCTTATCTAACGATTTACAGCTTCTTACCAGAGGGGGGTGCGGGCGATCGCATTTTCTTTCAAATGTTGGGTTTGGTAGCCCTGATTGTGGCTAGCTTGATTGCCTTCATGCTCAAAGAGCCGAAGGGCGGTCATGGTGTGGTTGAACCGAGTCGCGAGTTGGCTGAAATGGTACATCACCGTTAGCCCTTTAGCAGCGGAGTCAAGACTTAAATTTCTGCTGCTTAAGTTAAGGCTGATTTTTGTCCAAAAGTCTTGGGTGGCGGAGTCCCGACGGGCATCTATCCACCCATCTGACTTTTCAATCCGCTCAGCCCAACGCGTCTATGCAATTGTCGAATTCTGAATGTGCAAAGGATTAACCCGGTGACACTTCAACCTGATTTGGCCCAAGCGGCAACCCAGACGACGACAACCCCAACCGATGAATCTCCCAATCAACGTCAACTGACCTATCCGCAGCTAGTGCTCTGCTCAGGCGCGATTGGTATCGTCGGTGGGTTAGTTGCCACGCTGTATTACTTTGTCTTAGAAACGATGATGCATGGGGTCTGGCACACGTTGCCAGAGCGGATTGAACCCTACTTCCCAAGCTGGTTACCCACCAACAACTATGTCTGGATTGCCACGACCATCGGCGGCTTTGGTGTCGGGCTAGTGCTCTATTTCATGGGTCTCCCTGGTGAAATGGCGCAGGTGGTAGACAACATTCACCAGCCCGGTCGCATCGATATTCGTAAGACCCCGGCAATGGTGATTGCCTCGCTGGTAGCCATTACATCAGGCGGCAGTGCCGGGCCAGAGGCTCCCCTCGTCCAGGTGAATGGCAGCTTCGGCAGCTGGTTGGGCGAGATCCTTAAAGTCGATATCACCACGGTTCGGGTGCTCACATTTTGCGGCATGAGTGCAGCCCTGGGAGCCTTTTTCGGAGCCCCGATTGGCGCAGCCCTGTTTGCCCTGGAGATTCCCCATCGACGTGGGCTGGAATATTACGAGGCAGTTGCCCCAGCGGTAATCTCCGCCATTCTTTCTTTCGCCGTCTTTCGAATCAGTACTGGCATGACCATTGGTGGCTTCTACCACTTCGAATCAGTGCCGCCGCTAACGCCCATGAACTTATTCGAAGGACTGGTTCTGGGGGGGATTGGGGCGGGGATCGCGGTGATATTTATCTACATTTTTCGGGCCATTGGCCGCTTGCTAGCGCCACTGGAGCACTATCGTATTATCCTAGCGACCCTAGGGGGGCTATCTATCGGCCTGATCGCCTTCTTCTTTCCGCAAACGCTGTTTTTTAGTGAGCAGCAAATCCACACCGTGATTGAAACCGGGATGACGCTGGGGGTCACCATGCTGTTGCTGATCGCGGTCGCGAAGATGTTTGCCATCAGCTTTACGTTGCACTCAGGATTTCTGGGGGGATTCATCTTCCCGTTATTTTTTATTGGTGCGAATGTCGGCTTGGCAATTGCCCTGGCAGTTCCTCAGATCCATCCCACTGTTGGCATGGTGTGTCTGATGGCAGCGATCAATGTAGCGGTGACTAAAACCCCTATCAGCACCAGTATCATTCTCAGCGTCCTGTCGGGGACTGCCATGCTGCCCGTGATTGTGATTGCTAGCTTCACCAGTTTTCTATTGACCAGCCAGATTGCCATGATTAGAACCCAGCGATCGCGCTGTGCCGATGAGGAGAGTATCCCGGCCTGGTCACAAAATGGGGTTATCCTGGGCAAACCGATGACCAATTTTCAAGGTTGACTTGATTTTCAATCAGTCGAGTCAATTCCCCGCGATAACTCACCAACCGCGATCGCTCTAGGGAATTTGTTGGGACTTGGGTGATCAGCAAGTCCACCGTCTGGGCCGCACAAATCCAATCCTTTTGAGCTACGGATTGGTTGAGCTGCGCTTCCAAAATGTAGCGTTCAACATTTCGAATGGCTGTGGTGGCATAGATATCCCCAGGGCGGTTAGCCAAGGCACGGCGAAAATTAATCAGTGCAGTTTGGTAGTCCCGTGCTTCGGTGGCACCATAGCCAATGGCCATGGCTTGCTCATAGATATAGCGTTCGACATTTTGAATGGCTGTGGTAGCCCGGGTATCCCCAGGGCGGCTAGCCAGGGCACGGCGGAAATTAATCAGTGCGGTTTGGTAGTCCCGCGCTTCGGTGGCAGCGTAGCCATTGGTCATGGCTTGCTCGTAGGTGTAAGCCGACGTTGCGGGTTGTGATGCTTGGGCTAACACCCTTGGTGCCGTAGTTGCTGTCTCGATCACAGTGTGTGGCATCTGAGGATTATGGGCTAATCCATGAGCCCCGAGCCCAACGCTTAACCCAAACACAGAGAGTCCAACCCAAGCAAACTTGTTCAAAGTCCCAGTCATCATCTTCATCAATCACTGCGGTTTTAAGGATACAAAGCGGTTTTAAGGATACAAACTGAGGTGAGGCAGCCCCAAGGTCTCGTCAAACCCCCACATCAGGTTAAAGCACTGGATGGCTTGCCCAGCCTGACCTTTAATCAGATTGTCAATGGCGGCCATCACAATTACCCTGCCGGTACGGGGATCAACCTCAACCCCCAGATAACAAAAGTTGGTTCCCGCCGCCCATTTGGTTTGGGGATATAACCCATTGGAGAGTACTCGGACCCAGGGCGCATTGCGATAAAAGGCTGAGTAAATCGTCAGCAGATCGTCGCGCACTAAGCCCGGATCGCGCATGTTGGCATACACGGTGCTCAGCAGTCCCCGCACCATGGGGACCTGATGGGGGGTAAATTGCACAATCACTTCATGGCCGGTGAGATCGCTGCAAATTTGTTCGATTTCAGGGGTGTGGCGGTGGCGAGCCACACTGTAGGGGGCCAGAGAACCGTCGGCTTCTGACAAGAGTAGATGGGATCTGGCCTGTCGTCCGGCGATGGAGGTGCCGCATTTGGCATCGATGATTAGGCTTTCGGGTTGGGCCAGCCCTTGTTTGAGTAAGGGGGCAATCGCTAACAGACTAGCTGTCGGATAACTCCCAGGACACCCCACCAACTGGGCTGCTCGAATCTGGTCTCGGTAGAGTTCTGGCAGACCATAAACAGTTTGCTCAAGCAGGGCTTGATCTTGGCGATCGCCCCCGTAGTAGTTTTGATAAGGCTCAAGCCGATAGAACCGATAGTCGGCAGAGAGATCAATTACCTGACATGACCGCGCCCGTAGACCAGGCACGAATTGGCAGGCCAACCCATCTGGCAATGCCAGGAATACCAGCTGACAACGACTGGCGATCGCGTCTAGATCAACCGCTTCAATTTCCAGTTTGGGGTCAATGCTGAGTTGAGGATAAAGATCGCCCAGGCGCTTGCCGACGGTTGTCAGCCCCCCGAGATAGGCGATGTGTACATGAGGATGCCCCATGAGCAGGCGAACCAGCTGTATTCCTCTGTATCCAGAGGCGCCTAGAATGCCGACTGATACAGGATCAACCGCTATGGGGTCAATAGGGGCCGGTTCAGATTCTCCCATCGCGATCATGGTTCTTCGGGCAAATAAGGGTGACGACTATCAGTTGGGGATGCACCCTTAACAACTGAGTCCGATGCTGAATTGTAATATCAATCTGGCGGGTTGACGTGTCTTTGCTGCGTTAAGTTATTTCCATAACCGAACAAGTATTTCCCGTGTCGAATTTACCTAACCCCAACCCCAGCCTAAACGATACTGAAATCGAGACATCGTCTGCTGGTTTTAAGTTTGATGCCATTGAAGCAGCGATCGCAGATTTAGCCGCGGGCCGCTCGATCGTTGTGGTCGATGACGAAAATCGCGAGAACGAAGGCGATGTCATTTGTGCTGCCCAGTTTGCCACCCCCGACATGATCAACTTTATGGCGGTGGAAGCGCGGGGGTTGATTTGCTTGGCCATGACTGGCGATCGCCTTGACGAACTGGAACTGCCACTCATGGTCAGTAACAGTGCCTTTGAAGATGAAAACGAACAAACCGCGTTTACCGTCAGCATCGATGCGGCCTATCATCTGGGCGGCACCACCGGTATTTCTGCCGACGATCGGGCTCGCACCATCCAAATCACGCTCAACCCCAACACGCGCCCCACAGATTTACGCCGTCCCGGCCATATTTTTCCGTTGCGGGCCAAGGCGGGTGGTGTACTGAAGCGCGCTGGCCATACCGAAGCGGCCGTTGATTTAGCCCGCTTAGCGGGGCTTTATCCGGCTGGGGTAATTTGTGAGATTCAAAACCCCGATGGATCTATGGCTCGGCTGCCCCAACTGATTGACTACGCTAAAACCCATGACCTAAGGCTGATCAGCATTGCAGATTTAATTAGCTACCGGCTGCAACACGAACGATTTGTCCATCGGGAAGCGATCGCCAATTTGCCCAGTCAGTTCGGCCAGTTCAAAATCTACGCCTACCGTAACTTGCTCGACGACGCTGAGCACGTTGCCCTGGTCAAAGGCGATGTAGACAGCTTCAAAGACGACGCGGTCATGGTTCGGGTTCACTCCGAATGCCTCACCGGAGATGCCTTTGGCTCCCTACGCTGTGACTGTCGGATGCAGCTGCAAGCCGCCATGAAAATGATTGAAAATGCGGGCAAAGGTGTAATTGTTTATTTGCGCCAAGAAGGGCGCGGCATTGGCTTGATCAACAAACTCAAAGCCTATTCGCTGCAAGATATGGGCCTGGATACCGTAGAAGCCAACGAAAAATTGGGCCTACCCGTGGATCAGCGCAACTACGGCATCGGCGCTCAAATCCTGAATGATATCGGTGTCCAAAAAATTTGCTTAATTACCAATAATCCCCGCAAAATTGCAGGTTTGAAAGGGTACGGTCTCGAAATGGTAGACCGGGTGCCCCTGTTGATTGAAGCCACGGCTTACAACTCAAACTACTTGGCCACTAAAGCGAAAAAGCTGGGCCACCTGCTGCTGCAAACCTATTTGATTACGGTCGCCATCCATTGGGAGGGAGAACCCTTACCCGTTAAATTGCGCTATGAACGGTTAGAGAAGCTGCGGCACGTGGTCAAACAGCACAACCTACTGCTGCAAGAAGAAGCTCGTTCAGTGGCGGTGGCGTTGTTTGGCAAGGCGTCTTTAATCGCCCATATTGGCCTCGATCAACCCAACTTGGCCACCCCCGATTGGTATCAACAAGCTGAGCATCCTTGCCGAAACGCGATCGCCCGTATTTTAGACACCCTGGCGAGCTGGTCTGACATTAGCCAACTGGAGTTTATCGTTTCCCCCGGTAGCGATCCATTCACCACCCTACAGGTCAAACTCGATCGCCAAATTTTTCGCCTAGCCAGCAGCGACTCAGACTCGATGCCACCCTCTGAGCTTTTCGGTCGCCTGCAAACTCAGCGGATTTACGTCTTTTCTCGCCATGCCCTGCCCGAGGCCCCTTTGACCTAAAGGTCAATCCCTTGGCCCACTTGAGGAACCTCTGTGCTGGTGGGGATCGCCACATTAGAGTCTTCTCGCTGGGCTAGAACCGTTTCTTCCAACAAGGCAGCGGCCCGAGCATATTGGGGATCAGCCTCGGTCGCAATCAGTTGGGGATTTCCCAACAACTGTCGTCGTTCCCCAGCGGTCAGATTAATCTGAATGTCTGGGGTAATGCCTTTACTGCTGATATCGGTACCGTTGGGCGTGTAATAGTGGGCAATGGTCACCGCTAATCCAGACCCATCAGACAAGTTGTGGAGAGCTTGCACCAAGGCTTTCCCATAGGTTGTGCTGCCCACAACGGTCGCCCGGCCATTGTCGCGCAGGGCTCCAGTCAAAATCTCGCTAGAGCTGGCAGACCGATTATCTACCAAGACCGCTAGGGGCAACTGGGTCAGCGCTGTGCGATTCGCAGAAATTTCTTCACTGTCACCAGAGCGATCAACGGTGCGTACAATCGGGCCCCGCTGTAGCCACATGCGGCTAATTTCAATACTGGCCTGGAGCAGGCCCCCAGGATTGCCCCGCAGATCGAGTACAAAGGCTTCAACCTCAGCTTTAGTCAATTCTTCAATGGCTTTCTCCATTTGCTCTGCAGCGTGGGCGCTAAATTCGCTGAGCCGGATATAGCCCAGGGTCGTGCCATTTTGCTCTTTAATGTCGTAACTGACCGTGGCCAATTCAATCAGGCCACGGGTGACAATGACCGTACGCCGTTGCCCGTCATCTGAGTTGCCAATGGTCAACGTGACTTGGCTCCCTTCAGTGCCGCGAATCAGCTGGGAAATCGCTTCGATGGTTAAGAGATCTGTGGACTGACCGTCTACCATCAACAGGCGATCGCCGGCTTGAATCCCAGCTTCAGCAGCCGGCGAATCTTCAAATGTCTCAACAATCACCACCATCCGAGAATTTGAATCACGCTGGAGCCGGATCCCTACCCCGGATACTTCCCCAGCGGTTTGGTCGGTTAAGGCCGCATATTGCTGGGGATCTAAAAACCGAGTGTAAGGGTCATCCAAACGCCGAAGAGCTTGCCGCAATGCCCCATAGGCTGCCTCCCGTGAGGTATAGTCTCGCGATAGCAGACTTTGCCGCATCGCCTGCCAGTCTACGTGGTTAAACTCCGAGTCGACATAATCGCGGTTAACAATCTGCCAAGCTTCATCTAGTACAGCTTTGGGACTGTCTTCCCAAGCGGCTGCCACGGGCTCGCTGAAAGTAAGGGATAGGGGGGTCAGCAGGGTAGTCGCGATCGCGCCCCCAACAAAGCAAAGTTTAGACAGATTCAGGAAGCTCAGGGCTTGGTTCATTAGCAACCTCGGCGGCAGGTGGGCAAAGCGGTAGTGAGGCTACGAGAGCGTTCGATTCAACGTTGGATGAACGGCCTCGACAATTATTGCAAACAGGAGATGTCATCAGGCACTAGACTGTGACGGTCATTCTTAAGGGCAGCCACTTATCAACGAGTTGCCTTTAAGTGGGACACTTGCTTGTCAGCTAGAACGTCTATCAAATCAAGGTTTTGGTATCGGGCATGGGCATGGCTTGGAAGCGCGAAGCAAGGAAAAAAGACCTGCTTTCAGTGAACTGTCACTGTTAACGCTGAGCCACCAACAGTGACTAGACATGCTTAACGCTCAGTCGCCTAATACGCTTCCTAGAGGATAATGCTAGATGGCAGACCCTGATGGGGGTGACCCTACGGTTAGGTTTGGAGACTGATGCTTGAGTTGCTTGACACGTTGATCTCTTCTTAATCTAGCCGAGGAGCTTGCAGGCGTGGGGATTACACCACATAAATTTTAGTTAATTTGCGAAACTCATGCAGGGGCATTTTATTGAGCTGGTTTAGTTTAAGGCAATTGTGTTGCACTATCACCATCAGGATTGTGTCTGATGTCTAGTCATCACTCACCCAAGCATCGATGGTTTCGCCGCTGGCGAGCATTGTTCTTGCTAGGAGGGCTTGGCGGTTTCGCAGTATGGGTGATCGCGATTTGCATCAGCCTCTATATTGCGGCTCGATCCCCAGTGGATGGCTTTCTAGTTTTGGGCGGCAGTATTCGTCGTGAAATCTATGTGGCTGAACAGGTGGCCCAATTTCCCGGTGCCAAAGTGTTGATCTCGACTGGGTCGGCAGCGCCCTGCATTCGCATTTTATTTGAGCAGGCAACTGCCCCATTAGATCAAGCCTGGTTAGAAAACTGTGCTGACTCCACCTTTGGTAACTTTTACTATGGTCTTCCCCTGCTGAAGCGATGGGGTGTAAAAAAGGTGCGCCTAGTGACCTCTCCTACCCATTTACCGCGGGCTCAGTGGATGGCCCAAATCATTTTAGGTGCCCACGGCATTTGGGTTGAACCTGATATCGTTGAGGAAATTGGCATTCCTGGCAACCAAGAAAGCCGATTCAAGACGGCATTAGATGTCACTCGGGCCTTGGTTTGGGCTGTGATGAGTCAAGGCTATCGACCCAACTGCGATCGCGTCACGCGTCTGTCCTCTGTTGACCTAGAGGCTTGGCGTCGCCGAGGCTTTCAATGCGAACACCAGGCGGGCATCGAAGAAGATTGAGTCTATCCCAGTAAGACTCGGTTGTAAATTATCAGAGCTAAGCTAACGGTAGTCATCACAGAAACAGCAATCACTATATTTTCCATGGTCAACACCGGGTATGACGTCAACGTTGACCATTGTCGTGATTCTCTATGGGGTCCATCAGAGCAAGATTACGCAATTCTACAGTTGTAATATTCCGTAATCAGTAGTTATACGTATTAGCGGCGTGTTCAGCTAGGTTTGCGTTTGATCCAAATGCCATGGAGTCCTGCCGCTTTTGCCCCCTGATAATCTTGCTCACGACTGTCGCCAATGTGCCAAGCTTCGGCTGGGCGACAGTTGTGTTTTGCTAAGGCCGCGTTAAAGATGCGGCTATCGGGTTTTGCGGCTCCGACTTCGGTAGAGAAGGTCACTGAGCTAAAAAAACGCTTCAAATCCAGGGCATCAAGCACAGCATTAAGTCGCGAGTCAAAGTTCGACACCACGCCCAGGGGAGTGCCTTGGTGATGCCAATGCTCCAAAATTTTTAAGGTGTCGGGATACACTTGCCAGGGATCAGCTTTAGCAAAATAGGCGTAAACATCGGCAAAGAAGCGATCAAAGTCCGCAAATTGGGGCAACACCCCAGCGGCATCAAAGGTTTGCCGTGCGATGGTATGCCACCAACGGTATTCATGGGCTGGAACCTGGGTTCGCTCAACCTTAGGAAAGGCCATGGGGGGAGCAGCCCTGAAGTGCTTGAGAAAGGCTTTGTCGAGGATCCCTGCATTCACATCGACGTTAGCAGTTTGGGCTAAATCACGATAAATTTGGCCAACACTGCTGCGTACCCCAAACACCGTACCAACGGCATCGAGAAAGATGACTTTGGGATAATCCATAGGGGTTACAGTGATAGCAAATCACGAATGGGTTGGCCAATCCAGTTCAGACCCACTCGAATTTGATGGTCTAGCGTGGGCATGCGGTAGAGATAGGCCAGTCGCCGCGCCACATGGGCAGGAATGCCATCTAGCTGAATGCCTAGCCCAGTTAGAGTGGCGTTGTTGGTGCCCAGGGTCATCATTTCGCCCAAGTGATTGTAGCGGAAGGGCAGCAGCGGGCGTCCCGTGAGGGAGGCCCAAATATTCCAAGCCACGTAGTCGGCTTGCTGGATGGCGACTTGGGCGGTACCAGGCATTTGCTGACCGCCGGCGTCCTTGCAGTCGGCTAAATCACCCAATGCAAAGAGGGTTTCATGGTCTGTCACTTGCAGGGTGGGTTCGACGCTGATCTGCTGTCGCTGATTTTGTTTGAGGCCCAGGGTTTGCACGACTGGTGCAACCTGAGTGCCAACAGTCCACAGCACTACATCTACCGGGATCTTATCGACTTGATCGCGATAGTGCAGGGCAAGGGTATCGGCAGTGATGGACTCGACCGTTGTCGCTAAATCAAGCCAGACATCCCGGTCTGAGAGCGCCTGCTGGGCTGCCTTGCGATTGAATTCAGAAGAGGTCTGCAAAATTTCTTCTGACCGTTCGATAATCCGGATCCGCCCGCGATCGCCCAACCGATCCGCCAGCTTACAGGCCAGCTCAATGCCGCTGTAGCCGCCACCGACAACAGCGACGCGAATCTTATCGGTGTCACTGCTTTCCAGTGTGCGGAGGCATTCTCCCAGGCGATAGGCGTCTTCGATGGTGCGAAAAGGAATGGCATGTTCAGCCGCGCCAGGCACCAAATCCATGGGGGTTTCCCCCCCCATGGCCAGCACTAAGCGATCGTAGGTCAGGGTGGCTCCGTCACTGAGGGTGACCTGGCAATCGCTGAGATTTAGCCGCTCTATGTCCGCTTGGTGAAATCGCACTGTGGTGGTCGCCAACAGTTCTTCGTAGGGTGGGGCAATTTCCCAGGTTTGCAGTTCTCCGGTCAACAGCTCATACAGCAGGGGAGAAAACAAAAACCGATCGCGCTGATCAACCAGCACAATATCGGGTTGAGGGTTACCCCAAGGTAACTTACTGAGGGCGAGGGCTGTATAGAGCCCCCCGAAGCCACCGCCCAGAATAGAAATTTGAGGTGCTGATTGGGTCGTTGATGGGGTCATGGTGTGAAGGGAAACCCTTATATTTTCCCCTTCAGGATAACAACTACTGGCGTTTTTCCCGGTTGGGCCGACTCTCTTGCCAAGCATTACCAATCCCTTGCAAAATGCCTCGTCCCACTAATCCAATACCTCGCCCCACCACCTCTGTCAGAACATAGACGATGCCGTTGCCCAGGAGGGCGATCAGGGTTTGCAATCGGGGCGCGATCGCATCCCGAGCTTCTAAGGCTAATGTCAAGCCATACTGTAAGCCCGAGAGGGTCTCGAGCTCTTGGCGACGGGGGGCATAGATGTAGCATGTATTGACGCCCTGATCGCTTAGGGTCAACAACCGATATTGGCTTTCAAAGATAGCTTTGGGATGGTATACCGCATCGTCCCAACGGTAGCGCCAAGATAAGTTATTGCGAAACCGCTCGATCTCACGGGTTGACATGACTTGGCGATTGTAGAATCGCTTTTTAAAGGCTTCCACATCAGCAAAATGGTTGAGTAGGGGTTGCAGCACGCTGCAGGCCACTTGAATCAGCAGATTTTCTAGGAGACGCTGGCTGTGAATCAGCGCTTCGTAGCTGGTGGCGGCTTGCAAGGCCCCATCTACCGCTAACGGTTCTGCAAACAGCAGATGGCCTAGCAGGGAAGGCACCAGCGGAATCCGGCTGAGCATAGTTTGTTCAACGATCGCGGCATCTGCCAGCAGGGTTTTAACCACGGCTTGTTCAATGCCGTCGAGCTGCAAGGTGTAATATTTGCCAAAAAAGTCGTTGGTCACTGCTTGCCACAAATCCACCAGCACCCCAAGCGTTTGATCGTTAAGTTGTCCGGGCTGCACTTGGGAGTGTCGCAGTTCGTTCAACTGCGCTTCTAGCTGACGCAAAGTGACATAAAGCAGTTCGCGTTTCTTATCTGTCCGTAAAATATCAATCTCCAAAGGAATAGCTGTAGGATTTTCTAGGCTATGTTGAAGCTTGCGAAAAACCGCATCGAATACTAAGGCTTGAATATCACTAGGGCCTGCATTGAGCACAGCCGAGGGATTAGTGACCAACCTCCCATCGACGCCCCTAGAGGCGGGCCCAGCAATTGACCCAGAAACTGGCATAAGCGTGGGACTGGCTGAGTCGATCGCCAGAGACTCATGCCCCCCAGCTTCCTCTACCGTTTCTTCCCCAGCCTCCCTTCCCGAGCGGGGGTCAGGGGTTGCGAGCAGCCGTTGGGTTAGCCATCGTGCTGCTCGCAGTTCTCGCCGTCGCCCAGTCAGCACAATCCAAGCGAAGAGTGATAAGTTCGTTTCCAGTTCAGCGTTGACTGCATTAATGACAGTATCAATTTGCTGGACTCCTACCTGGCGCATCTGGCGCCGTAATGCGGTCCAAAGTCCAGGAGATTGGGCGGAGGCCACCGCTGCTGCTGGGTCTAAAGATTGGGTGGGCAATGCCCCCATCGATTGGGCAATCGTTTGGCGAACTAACTGAACCAGTTGCGCCACAGGCATTCCCCGAGCCCCAAAGGCAGTCGCCCCGGCGCTCAAGGCCGCCTCGCGCAAAACTGGCGCAACTTCGGTGCTCAACACCAATAGGGGCAAGGGGGGGAATTCTACCCGCATTTGCTGGCAAAGCTGTAAACCCAGAATTTGACTACTGTCCTGTTGCCCTAGGCCAATGTCAATGATCACTAAATCAATTTTGAGGGCGGCAGTCGCCACAGGCGTTGTCGTTGGGGATTGCCTGGCTTCAGGTTGGTCCGTCATCGCCTGGGGTGGTTCAGATGCAGCGCCTTCAGCGATAGCCTCACTAGCAGTTCCAGGGGTTTCAGAAGATTCCGTGCTGGGCGAGTTTGCGGATTGATGGCGGCGTAAAGTCTCTAAGGCTTCCCCTCCGGTGGACGCTTCAGCGACAACCACAAAATCGACAAATTGCTCAAGCCAAATACGTAGTCCTAATCGAAAGACTGGATCTTCGTCCACCAACATGAGTTGAAAGGGGCGATCGCGCATAGATCCTACAGGTGCCCCCCTCAGTTGGATTCAGAACCGCTGGTGTCCTCAGCATTGTCACCGCTGTCATTGCTGTCATCGCTGCCATTGCTATCAGTGTCGCCACGAATAGACCAGATGTAGGCTCGTTCCGCTTTCCAGAGGGCGATCGCGCTCTGCGCTTCCCCATACAACACACGCCCGGGCCCAATTTGACTCGCCGTATTGATGGCTCGGGTGAAACTGCCTTGATAGGCCAAGTCTTTTGCTCTGGCCAAAATGGGGCCATCTTCTGCAACTTGAATCCGAGCCGTCCAGTCACCAATGGCAGATTGAGCCTGATCGTATAGTGCCCGATCCGCGCTAATTTGCTGGGCCACTTGAATTGCGTCCCATAGTTTGCCTTCACTAGCGAGGTCATTGGCTTGCTTTAAGATGGGTTGGTCTTCAATGATTTGAATATTGGCGCGCCATTCCGCAATCCAACTTTGGGCTTCAATTCGCAGTGCCCGCTCTGGCTCGACCTTGCTTGCTTCTGCGATCGCCTGTTGCAGTGCTTCAACAGTGCTGGTCTGGGCCAATTGCTTTGCCCGTCGTAGATAAGGCCGATCTTGAATCCGCTCCATTTGCTGCTGCCAATGGGCTATTAGGGTTTGGGCTTGTTGCCGACCGGGACGTTTGACATCAACCTGCACCGCTTGGGCAATGGCAAACTCGTAGGCGGAGGGTTGTCCCAGATTGGCCACAAAGGTAGCGGCCTGCAAACGCAGTAGGTCTTGGAGCCGTATCCGCCAGTCTGCTAAGTGGACTTGGGCCTGCTCATAGAGTGGGCTGTCGGACGTAATTTGCTCTACACCCTTGATGGCTTCCATCAGCTTTAAGACATCTGTTGCCTTAGGTTCCCATACTGATAGGGAGTCAGCCAGCTTTCTGGCGTGGCTCAACTGCAATAAATCCTTAGCATCAGGGGCCAATGTTAGATCAGCCGGAACTGCTTGAACAATCGTGACCGCCTGGTCTAAATCACCAAGCTCCCAGAGTTGAAAGGCATAGGATAAGACCTTTTGACTCCAGCGATCGATGTTGATCTGGGCCGAGGGCCACGCTTGACTGCTCATGTCAATCGTTTGAGCTAATTCCAGCGCTTGCAACCAGTCGTTGAGGCGATCAGATGCCCCCAGAGATCGAGCGGTTTCCAGCTGTGCCCAAGCCTGTTGTTCCACGCTAATTTGCTGCTGCAAAGCCTGAAACTGTTGCCTCACCCAATAATCAGTGTAAAACCCCTGCAAGGCTTGGCTCAGGTCAATGGCATCTTGCCAGTTACGATTATTAATCGCGGATGTAACCTGCTGGGTCACCTGAGTCCCCGTTTCCCACTCTTGGTTCCAAATCTCCACCGAGCCCTGGGCCTGCTCATAAACCGTAGCCTGGGGGGGAATATGCTGCACCATTTCAATGGCTTCATCCAACTGTCCCTGGTGAACGCGAGTGCGAGCGATGGTCAACAGTTCTTCAGACCACTGCTGCAGTAAAGGGTCAGCATCTCGATGCAGAGTATGGCCAATGGACCAGTCGCTGACTAAATCAAGCCCTGCCATGAGATGGTCTGGAGCCCTCGAAGCGGCTTTAGTCTTGGCACACAGCAAGCGATCGCTATCGGCGCTAAACCGATGAATTTGTCCGCAGTTTGGGAACGGGGGAATTTCGGTCAACAGCGCGATCGCCCAAATGCCTAACCCGCTAGAACCCAACAGCAAGGCAAACCACAGCAGGGGCCAAATCCAACTTAGGATACCTGCCCAGCCCCCGGGGCGAATCACAACACTGATGGGTTGGGGTTCAGCAGAAGACGGCGATGTCATGGAAGCCTCAAGCATGCGGTCACCTGGCCCATAGACCAGAATTCCCTGTCATTGTAGGAGCAAATTCCTAACCTGAACGGTCAGTTTAGGTGAAAATTGAAATCAGAGTTGTGTTTACTTGAGTCGCATCCAGCTCAGGCTGTGGCGTTTTCTCGTCAGCAAAACTCCAGTTCTGGATGTGGCAACAGTTTAGGTCAAAAACGGGCCCTACAGGATTCGAACCTGTGACCTACCGATTAGAAGTCGGTTGTTCTATCCAACTGAACTAAGGGCCCCCACGACAGTTCAAGACGTCTATAAGGCTTTTAGAATAACATTCTATCGCTTGATTCCAGGGGAACGGGGGTACCCTAAAGTTGGCTTCAAAAGTGGGGCCATGTAATACGTTTAGTGCTAAGCTGATGCCCGCTTCCTGGGAACCTCTGGCACTACATATGTTAGAAAGCTGCTGGGTTGGTTAAAATCATGCCTGACTAAAGTTAAGGTATAAATGCGCCTTGTCAAACAGCTCCCTGGGTAGGTTTATGTCTATCTTGGTGCCTACCAGCTAAAATCAAGCCACTTTGCTTGATTTGATTTGTTTGAGGGAAGTGTTGAGCTTTCCCTATTCACCCAGCGCAAAGGATATCGTGTCATCCACGACCCTGATTAGGAGTGAATTGGCAGCCCCATGTTTATTTTGAAACGACAGGATGTGGACATTAAAAATGTTCAGCATCCTTCTAAAGATCAAAAAATCCCAATCCTCGCTTACCAGGAGCAGACTTTTCGCCTGCTGAGTGTGTTTAATGCCGCACAGCATGAAGAGGCCATGGCACTTTGGCGTGATCTGACTGACAACAAAGGGAAAGCCTGCGTATTGCTCGAGGAACCCGAACGGTTTAGCGTTTGGGGCAAGGTTCGACTTGATCAAATTGGGGCTGCTGGAGAGGGCGACGATCATGCCCCCACCGGGCCTACTGCATCTCAAGCATTTGTGAAGGCGTGCTTGCTGTTGTTACAAGCACTGTATATTGACGTCGAAGATTTACTCGGTGATAAGCAAGCCAGCTTATTTGCCAAAGACATTTCGGGGACGTTTGAACAGTGGCAGTTTCCTCAGACTAAAACCCCCAAGGCTGTGGAGACCCTGTTGACAGTTGATCCCCTGGCGATGGCTCATATTCCAGCTTGGCAAGAACGCCATCTGACGATCCTGCTGCAAGAGCTGCACCGCCTAGGTAAAAACTATTTTGGCAACGCCAATTTTGCAGAGCGGGCGTTAGATGCACTGGAAGATTTGCCAGAAGGCGATCGCCAACAGTTTGTCGTCTGGCTAGGGCAAACCCCTAGTGGTCAGCTGTGGCAATAGATCTGCAAAGCCTTGACCTGGATTGCCAGGCGTGAATCCACCGTTGATTCATCGCGTTAAGGCGCGATCGCGGCGCCATAGCTTTAAGATTTTTTGATATTTTGTCCTCACCCGTTATCTTGCTCGGTTCCTGGCGCACAATAGACTCGCTAAAAGCGTGTGTTAACAAAGCCTTAACAAAGGCGTATTCTTAATAAACGCCCTTGGTTAACTGTCATTGATTGATGTGGCCAGCTTTGTCAGGTTGCATGTTGTTCTCTCAACGTGAGGTGTATTGCCTTGAGTAGTTCGTCCTCAGGGAAGTCGATCCTTTCTACCCGAAAACTCATTTTATTTTGCATCGCCTGGGCAGTATTCTCCCTGGTCTTTTTCTTGCTCTTTAGTGTGCCGTCGCCAGGGCAGAGCCTACCTGATTGGTACTTTCTGGGGATTACCTTCCTCGAAACGGGAGCCTTTGCAATCGCCTGTGCACTTTGTCTGCGTAACTGGAAAAGCGCACAGATTGTCAGTGGTCGTGGTGTTTGGCTGGCCATCGGGCTAGGGCTGTTGTCCTATACCTTGGGCAATGTGCTCTTTTTCTTCTGGGGTAATGTTTGGGGACTTGACCCAGCGGTTTCCCTGGGGGATTTCTTTTACATCATCAGCTACCTATTTCTGGCATGGGGGATGTTGCAGGCAGTCCTGCCCCGTCGGCTTAACCTTGAGATTAGCCAATGGTTCATCATTGCTGGCGTGGGGCTTGGGGGGGTTGCCTTGGCGGTCTTCTTAACCTATTTTGCCTCCGTTGAAACGGCAATGATACCGGGGATCAATCAGCCAGCCTATGCTCAAGAATCGGTTCCCGTGGACTCGGTTCCGTTGGAAACAGAGGAGGTTCCCATATCACCGCCTGAGGTTGTGCCTGGAATTGCGGATGAGGAGATTGTGGATGAGGAAGACGCCAGTAATGCTCCTGGTGTGATCGTTTTTCTAGATCAGGTTCTCAGCCCATTGGAAGATGTGGCTGGTATTCTTTATCTGATTGGAGACTGTGTGCTGGTGATTATTGCCACAACCCTGCTGGTGGCATTTTGGGGGGGGCGATTCTCCCAGTCATGGAAGTTGATCGCGATCGCGGCGTTTTGCCTTTACATTGCCGATATGTTTTTTGCCTACAATGTCGGTCTAGATACCTACGAAGAAGGTCGGCTTTGGGAGGTCTTTTGGACTTTCTCTGCAATTTTCTTTGCCCTTGGGGCGGCAGTCGAATACGAAATTTCTACCAAATCACGCCGCACATCCCGTCGCAGAAGGAGTTAGGTTAGAGGGGAGGGTTCTGGCGCGGCAAGGCTGCTTGAAATACTCCAGTTCATATCGTTTTCGGGTTCCCGGTAGCATGGCTCCAAGTAAACTTTCTGATGCAGATAAGCAGGACATCATTGTCTTGTACAAAAATCCGGGGGAAACCACATCGACCCTGGCTGAGCGCTATGGCGTCAGTAACAGCACCATTAGTCGATTGCTCAAAAGTTCTTTGCCAGAATCCGAGTACAGCGCGCTGATTCAGCAAAAGCGTTCAGCGTCTGATTCAGCCCCGGCTTCAACCCCCTCAACTGCGCCGTCGGCGCCCAAGCTGCGCCAAACCGCTGCAAAGACGAGTTCGTCTACTACAGCGGGGGAAGAATCGGCAAAAGATGAGCAATCCCAGAAAATGCCCCGCCGTCGGACGCGATCGAAGGCCACTCAAGATAAGTCAGATCAGGCTAATGGGGAAGCGATCGGAACAGCTCTGGTAATGGCCAATCCGGGGGCTCCCTCCCCAAAGCTACAAACTGACAATGCGTCGTCCGTGTCAGACCCCATAGGGGATGTGCCCCCCTCTAAGGTGACCAAACCCACTCGACGAAAGCGATCGCGGCAGCCATCCCAAGCTGCCACGGAGACTGCAGAACAAATTAACCTGCTCGATCAATCTGAGCCCTCTGAGACGGTGACGGAACCCATCCAGGAGTCGAAGCGACCTCAGCTTAAACTACGCAATCGCGAGCCGGTTGAAGCTGAACCGCCCATGGATGAATCTTTGGATGAGCCCTTGGACGAGATCAATGTCCTTGATGATGACGATGCTGCGTTGCCTACCCAGGATGACGACTATGGCGACGATGAAGACGACTGGGATGACGGTGATGATGAGGATGATCCCGAAGAGGGAGATGATTCGGCATCCTCGACTCAGTTCCCCAGAGAAGCGATTGTGCAGATTATTCCGCTAACCCAGGATGTACTGCCCAAACCTTGTTACTTGGTAGTCGATCGCATGGCAGAACTAGTTACCCAGCCGTTGAAGTCCTTTGGCGATTTGGGCCCGCTTCCTGAGGCCAAGACGACTGCTAGAACCCTGCCTGTGTTTGATAATCATCGAGTTGCTCGACGCTTTACCCAGCGTAACCAGCGAGTCGTCAAAGTCCCCGATGGCGGACTGTTGCACAAGACAAGCGTTTACCTCCAAGCGAAGGGCATTACCCACCTACTGATTGATGGCCGGGTGTATTCGCTGACGTAAGGATCAAGTGCGGCTTGCATGGTTCAAAACAGGGTATCGAGGATTGTGATTAAGCGATCGCACGCTTCTAAGGTGTTGTAGTGCAGCATACTGACCCGCACCATACCGTTTTGTGTTGTTTGCCCCAAATCTTTAATCAGGCGTTTGGCATAGAAGTGGCCATGGCGGATACTAATGTTGTGGCCATAAACGTGAATGTTTGGGTGGGTAAATGATGTTTTGGTGAGTAAATGATGCGATAGTTGTCAATTCCAACTAAATACTGATACCATTTTTTACATTACTCTAGACTTCATTGCTTATGACTTCAGACAACGTCATAAGCTAATGTTAATTGACGGGTGCTACACCGTTCGAAGCCACGTGCAATAGAACCCAGAACACCGTCCTAAATTAATTATTGGGTGCAATGGAGAGCATTTTAGAGACTCAGGAATCTTTTGACACTCTGGAAAGAGAGTTGCTGATCTACGAGCGTGTGCTTGAGGCTCAGCCTAATAATCATGAGGCTTGGCGACATCGCAGTTATTTGCTGGGCCATTTGGGGCGTTATCAGGCGGCGATCGCCAGCTATGAGAAAACTCTAGCGCTCAATTCTAGTCATTCCGATGATTGGTTTAACTACGGCGTTGCATTAGCCCAGGCTGGGTGCTATGAAGCAGCGCTATCCAGCTATGATGAAGCACTTAATCGGTCTCCTCAATCTGCTAAAACCCTGCATCGTAAAGCATTTAGCCTCCATCGTTTGGAACGACATGAGGAAGCTTGTCAGTGCTATAAAGCTGCGCTCGCGTTAGATCCAAACTATGCTTCGGCTTGGTACCATTTGGGCAAAGTGCAGTATGGATTGGGGCGCTATGAGGACAGTCTAGAGAGCTTTCAACAAGCTGTTGTGCTCGAACCCAATTCTTTCAAGGCGCAACAATGTTTGGGATATTTACAGATGCGTTTTGGTTATTACACTGAGGCGCTCAAGCATTTTGTGATTGCCAGTCGGCTTCAGCCCGATAACCCCCAACCCCTGGTCCTTCAGAGCTATTTGTTACGTCAACTCGGCAAGACTCAAGCCGCCCTTAAATGTCTCGAAGAGGCGATCGCGCTTGAGCCAGACGACCATTACTTTTGGTATCAGCGGGGGCTGACGTTAGTCAATATGGGGGCATATCCTGCTGCCCAGTCTTCTTTGGTGAAGTCACTCAAAGCAGAAGCCTATCAATATCAGGCTTGGTTGGCCTTGGGGTTAACATTACAAAAGCTAGGCGGCTATCAAGATGCGATTGAAGCTTACAACAAAGCGTTATCCATTGAGCCAGATTTAGCCTTTGCGTTTTATCACCAAGCCTGCTGCTATGCCTATCAAGATCGGCCTGACTGGGCCATTGAACATCTGCGTCGCGCCATTGCCCTAGCCCCCCAAACCTACTTAGGCCGCGCTAAGCAAGAGCCGGTGTTGGCAAGTTTGCAGCAGGATGAACGTTTTCAAGCATTGTTAGAGGAAGATCCGACTTTAGAGACGTATTGTTTGCTCAAGGGATCATAAGGACTAGAGAGGCTAGGTCGATGAGTTTTCAGTGTGGCATTCTGAGTTGAATGCAACGGAATATTACGCGATCGTGCTTAAAGTTCAAGCATTCCTAAGCGATGTCCTCAATTGGGTCAGTGCTTTATTAGGATAAAGATAAGCCCCATCTGATTTGCAAACTTGAGGGTTTACCTCAAAGAAAAGCTGTGGATCTGGATGTTGACGCGGTTTCGATGCCCTTCACACCCAAAATCGGAGACCATCATGGACAAAACACTGCTTGGCCTCTTCATCCTAAGCTTGGTTCTGGTATTAGCTTGGGCAACTCATGCGGTAATGATGCTAACAATCATTATTGGGTTGGCATATTTAGTGATTTGGGGATCTTGGAATTTGTTGCAGGTTTTGAATAATGCCAGCAACCCTAGGCGGGTTTTGGATTGAGCCACTGCGCTAGCCAAATTCTTGCAGGCTGAATTTTTGTAGGGCTAGCTTTGCTGCGCCAACGGTTCCAGCTTGGTTGCCTAATTCTGCTAATAAAACCTGTAGCCCCTCCCGAGAACTAGGGATGACTCGACGTTCAATTTCAGCTAGGGTGGTGGGCAAAAATAACTCGGCTCCGGCGCTGATGCCGCCCCCCAAGACAACAACTTCTGGGGTCAGCACGTAGATCAAGCTGGTAATCCCTGCCCCTAGATGACGACCGTACTGTTGCCAAAATGCGATCGCCTCTGAATCGCCAGCTTTAGCTTTGGCGGCCAGTTCTCCAGGTTCGCACCCCGTTTCACGCCGAACTGCTTGTACGGAGCAATGCTGTTCTAAGGAGCCTTGGTTGCCGCTATTACAGGGTGGCCCATTAGGGTTAAGTGTAATCAGACCCAGTTCTCCCGCGGCGCCCGTGCGCCCGACAAAAAGTTGGCCATTGAGAATCACAGCGCCACCGACACCTGTGCCCAGAGTCAACAAAATTAAGTTGTTGTAATGGCGTCCAGCCCCGAGCCACGCTTCCCCTAAGCCGGCACAGTTAGCATCATTGGCCAACACCGTTGAGCGCTGGGTTTTAGCTTCTAGCCATTCGGCTAGGGGCACATTATGCCACCCAGTTAAGTTAATGGCGACCCGGGCAATGCGTCCATTGGCGTCAGCAGGGCCAGGTGTACCAACGCCAATGGCCTGGACTTCATGGTTGGGATCTATAGTTGCGATCGCGTCAATCATGGCTGCTGTCACGGCTTCAGGGGTAGCGGGTTGGGGGGTAGCAACGTTCAATGATTGCAGGCATTTGCCTGTGGTAGTAAAGCGACCGAGTTTGATTGCGGTTCCGCCTAAATCAATACCGATGACTTGGGGCTGTGCCATAGAAATCTGGCCAAAATGCTTGAAAATCTAACCCAAAGATTGTCTCAGATTTTGCCTAGAGATGCGATGTGTTCCGCTGCTAGGGGGGATGGCAGGCAATTGTATGACTGCACCTAATATTTGTCTGCTCAACCTGCCCCTCTCAAGATGGTTCGGATATGCCTGATTGCTCCTAGAGATCTTCCCATCCCGCTATCTCCCTCCTCTCCATTCTTCCCGTAAGATAATTCGAGCAGCACTACAGCAAGGGAGCAACCTATGCAGCCAAAGTTAATCATCCACGGTGGGGCGGGCAGTTCGCTTAAGGGTGGGCGAGCGGCGGTGCGCCAAGATCTCTATGACATTGTTGAGGCGATATATGCCAGGTTGATGGCTGGGGCGTCAGCGAAAGCGGCGGTTGTTTATGGCTGTCAATTGCTAGAGGCAAATCCTCGGTTTAATGCAGGCAAGGGATCGGTGTTGCAATCTGATGGGCAGGTTCGCATGAGTGCGGCGTTGATGGATGGGGTAACCCAGCGGTTTAGTGGGGTGATTAATGTGTCCCGGGTTGAGCATCCGATTGAACTGGCAGAATTTTTGCAAGCTGCTGACGATCGGGTGCTGTCGGATCATGGCGCTGCGGATTTGGCGCGGGAGCTGCAGTTACCGATTTACGACCCGCTGACAGATTTGCGGATTCAAGAGTGGATTCAGGAAAGGGCTGGTAATTTTCAAAAAGCAATGGCTGGCGTGGTGGCTGAGAATGGGTCACCTGAAGGTGGGTCGCCTGACAATGGTTTGCCTGAGCGTGACGGTGCCCGTTCTAACGCTCGGCGAGGCACAATTGGCGTGGTTGCCTTAGATCAAACAGGTCAAATTGTTGCGGGAACCTCAACTGGCGGCAAAGGGCTGGAACGAATTGGCCGGGTGAGCGATTCGGCTATGCCTGCGGGTAACTATGCTATGGCTGAAGCAGGGGTGAGCTGTACGGGAGTTGGGGAAGATATTATCGATGAATGTTTGGCGGCAAAAATTGTGATTCGTGTGGTGGATGGCGCATCCCTAGGGCAGTCCATGGAAAAGTCGTTTACTGAGGCGAGCCAGCATCAACGAGATTTGGGCGCGATCGCGATTGATAAAACGGGTGCGATCGCCTGGGGGAAAACCAGCGAAGTGTTGCTCGCGGCTTACCACGATGGTTACCAAATGGGCGACAGCCTAGATGCTGACGTGGCGCCACAGACAGTCGTAATCTAAACCCATTCATTTTCGGAAATTTGCTGGGACTCGTGCCGACTAGCCAGAATCTGAGTACTATTTGACCCAGTGCCGCTCCTTGAATTTTGCAGTTCTACCTGTGATGAAGCGTTTTTTTAGTCCGTTAGCAAGTTTGTTGGCTTTTCCAGGTTGGGCCTTACTGTCTCTGGCGATGAACGGTGTCTTGTTTGTCACGGTGCTGGTGTTGCTGCGGCAACCCCCCAACAGTGTCTCGACTTCGACTGGTGCTGGCGCGTTTGCCGCTGATAGAGCGGGGGGAAATGCAACTGAGTCAAAGTCTTCGATGTTGCCTCAGGCCCAAGCTTCAGCCGCTCAATCTGATTTAGCCAACCTGCAAATTTCGTCACAGTTGGGCGATCGCCATCGGTTGAGCTATCAACAATGGGTGGCACTGCTCCAGCAGGAAGCCGACGCGATCGCTCAGCAGAAGCCTAAGAATCTTAGCGTATTGCTAGGGGATTCTATCAGCCTGTGGTTTCCCCCAGAACAGTTGCCTGCTGCCCAAACCTGGCTAAATCAAGGTATATCTGGGGAAACGACTGCCGGATTGCTCGATCGCCTGAGCCTGCTTGATGATGTCCAGGCCCAGACTATTTTTTTGATGATCGGCATCAATGATTTGATTTGGGGCAAACAAGACGCCGATATCATTGCTAACTACCGCCGAATTGTACGCGATTTGAAGGCGACCCACCCCGAGACGACCCTCGTTGTGCAGTCCATTTTGCCCCATGCGGCTGAACAGGCGACTTGGGAAGGGCGCGATCGCCTCTTAGTCTTGCCCAACCGCCGGATTAGCGCCCTGAATGAATCGCTCAAGATCATCGCCTTTGAGGAAGGGGTCGAATACCTTGATCTCTATCTGCTGTTTGCCGATTCCGAAGGGCGTCTGCGATCAGACCTGACCACCGATGGTCTCCACCTTAATCTCCAAGGTTATGTGGTTTGGCAAACGGCGATCGCCCTTTATTCCCGATAATGGTTTTCATTAAGACTCAGATCGGTAGCTGTACCCCCAATCCCGTTATCCTAGGTAACAACTCGCAACTTGTGGGGAACCTACGAGAAAGTTTATGGATACTAAAGCGTTTAAGCGATCGCTACAAAAGTCAGAGCACTATCACCGCAAGGGATTTGGCCATGAAGTCGCAGTGGCCGAACAGTTGCAAACCGAATATCAAAGTAGTCTGATTCAGAAAATTCGCGATCATAACTACAAACTTACCCAAGGCCGCGTGACCATTCGCCTCGCCGAATCCTTTGGCTTTTGCTGGGGCGTAGAGCGGGCCGTGGCTATGGCCTACGAAGCGCGGCAGCATTTCCCCCAAGAACGCATCTGGATCACCAACGAAATTATTCATAATCCAGAAGTTAATCAAAAGCTCAAAACGATGGCCGTAGGCTTTATTGAGGTGATTGACGGAGCCAAAGATTTCTCTGTGGTTGATGCCGGAGACGTTGTGATTTTGCCCGCTTTTGGGGCCAGTGTTCAAGAAATGCAGTTGCTCAGCGATCGTGGCACCACCATTGTCGATACGACCTGCCCCTGGGTTTCAAAAGTGTGGAACACCGTCGAAAAACATAAAAAGAAAGATTGCACTTCTATCATTCACGGTAAATACAAACACGAAGAAACCGTCGCGACCAGTTCCTTTGCAGGTAAATATTTGGTTGTGCTCAATTTGGCCGAAGCTGAATACGTTGCCGACTACATTCTCAACGGTGGTGAACGCGATGTGTTTATGGCAAAGTTTGCCCAAGCGGCCTCGATCGGGTTTGACCCTGATCGTGACCTCGATCGCGTTGGTATTGCCAACCAAACCACCATGCTCAAAGGTGAAACCGAAGCCATCGGTAAATTGTTTGAGCACACGATGTTGAAGAAGTACGGCCCCCTCAACCTCAACGACCATTTTCAGAGCTTCAATACCATCTGCGATGCTACCCAAGAGCGGCAAGATGCCATGTTTGATCTGGTTGATGAACCCCTTGACTTGATGGTGGTGATTGGCGGCTACAACTCCTCCAACACGACCCATCTGCAAGAAATTGCCATTGAACGAGAGATTCCTTCCTATCACATTGACAGCGCTGCTCGCATTGGCCCTGGTAACCAGATTGAGCATAAACCGCTCCACGGTGATCTGATCGTCACTAGTCCCTGGCTCCCCGATGGTTCTATCACGGTAGGCGTGACCTCTGGTGCATCCACCCCCGATCGCGCCGTTGAAGAAACTATCGAAAAGATTTTTGAGCTCAAGGCAGCAGTGCTCGGTTAGGTGCTCATCTCGAGCATCCGCTGAATCGGGCGTAAGGCTCTCGCCCGAATGTCTTCGGGTAGGGTGATTTCTGGACTCCGATGCTCCATCGCGAGGTAGAGTTTCTCTAAAGTGTTTAACCGCATGTGAGGACATTCATTGCAGGCACAGTTGTTCATCGGTGGGGCAGGGATGAACAACTTATGAGACACTTGCTTTTCCATCTGATGGATAATGCCCGGTTCAGTCACGACTATAAACTGGTCGCGATCGCTGGTCTGGACATATTTCAGTAATGCCGTTGTTGAGCCAATGTATTGGGCATGGCGCAGCACGGATTCTTCGCATTCTGGGTGGGCCACTACTTCAGCATCAGGATATTCCATCTGAAGCTGCACAATTTTTTTCTCTGAGAAGGTTTCGTGAACAATGCAGCTCCCTTGCCAGAGCACCAAATCCCGTCCGGTTTGGTTGGTCACATAACGGCCTAAGTTGCGGTCAGGGGCAAAAATAATGGGCTGATCCGCAGGAATTTGATTGATGATGTGCACTGCGTTGGAGCTGGTGCAAATGATATCGCTCATGGCCTTAATCTCAGCGGTGCAGTTGATGTAGGACACCACCCAATGATCAGGGTGATCCGCTTTAAACTTGGCAAACTCAGCTGGTGGGCAGCTATCGGCCAGGGAGCATCCGGCAGCTAAATCGGGCAGCAGGACTAGCTTGTTAGGGTTGAGGATTTTTGCAGTCTCCGCCATAAAGTGAACCCCGGCAAAGACAATTACATCGGCATCTGTGCTAGCCGCCTTTTGAGAGAGACCCAGGGAATCGCCAATGTAGTCTGCCACATCTTGAATGTCTGGCTCTTGGTAGTAGTGGGCCAGAACGATTGCATTTAAGTCTTTTTTTAGAGTTGCGATCGCCTCGAACAGATCAACCGCAGCGGTATTGGGTGGGGTAGTTTTCAGGGCAGTGGTGAACACAGCGTTACCTTTCTTTTTGTGATTAATGACAATATAGTGAGATATTAATTATAGTTGTTTTTACCAAAAATTGAATAGGGATAACCGATTGCTTGGGATCGCCTCTGCCGGATATATTACGAGAGGTTACAAATAGAGCCTCCCGTTATGAAAATCCGCCGTCGCCAACCGAACCCGCCGGTCAATGTCAGCGGGCTTGAGTATCAGGTCAATGTGCCTGATGCTGGCCCCCGTAATATCCTAGAAAAAATTGTGTGGCAAAAGGAGAAAGAAGTTGCCCAACTCCGGGAACGGTTGTCCTTAGCTGATTTGCAAAAACAGGTGTTGGCAGCGCCGCCGCCTCGAAATTTTTTTGAGGCTTTAAGACGAGGGAAAACTCAACCTGCGCTGATTGCGGAGGTTAAGAAGGCCTCTCCTAGTCGAGGGGTAATTCGAGCCGATTTTGATCCAGTGGCGATCGCTCAGACCTATGCCAACGCAGGGGCAACTTGTCTGTCAGTGCTCACCGACGAACAATTTTTTCAAGGCAGCTTTGACTATCTGACCCAAGTGCGCCAGACTGTTGATTTGCCGCTTCTGTGCAAGGAGTTTTTGATTTATCCTTATCAGATGTACCTGGCTCGGGTGCATGGGGCTGATGCAGTGTTATTGATTGCAGCGATCCTGTCCGATGAAGACCTGCGCTACTTTGTGCGCATTGCCAAGGCCTTAGGTATGGCGGCCCTCGTAGAAGTGCATACCTTGGCGGAACTTGACCGGGTGCTAGCAATTGAGGCTGTACAAATAATTGGCATCAACAACCGCAACTTAGAAGATTTCACCACCGATTTAGTGACGACTGAAACTCTAATTGCCCAGCGTCAAGCTGAGCTTCAAGCTCGCGAGGGGGTGATTGTGAGTGAATCTGGGTTGTTGACCTCGGTTGATGTGCAGCGTGTTGCTGCCGCTGGCGCACAGGCAGTGCTGATTGGTGAATCCCTAATGCGGCAACCTAACCCGGCAGATGCGATCGCGACCTTGTTTGTCTGAGGTTCCACCCTCTCCCTAACCCTGTAGATTAGACCTTTAGATTTGATTGGCCATCACGCTCAACCACCCTTTACACTTAGTACCTATGGATCGCCCCGTTCCACTGCCTTCGCACATCCACTATGAATTATTGTTGCAGCTGTTGGAGCGCGAAACGATATTCTCTCTTCAGCAAAACTCTTATCAGCAACAACAGGTTCATGAGCTAATTATTACCTTGCGAAAAGCCCTCTCTCAGCAGCGGCAGTTAGAGGAGAGCTGTCAGAATGCGGCTATCCCTGTAGAGTATTACTGGTCACTAAACAACATGAAGGCTGAGGAAGACACCAATTCTTCAAAGGGCTAGGGCTGACTCGTGTGGGGTGCTTTAAAGTTCAAATCTAGGGTTGAGCTGATTGCTGACGCTTGATCTTATTTACATTTACTGACGCTTAATCTAAAGCTTGGAACCCGGGGCTATGGGTTTATACTAGGTTTAAGCCAAAAATATTTGGCTTTGGTCTGACGCGACTTGGCCATATTAAAGGGTGCATAGCCACATTCGATTTGAAAGCCTGAGTGTTTTGCTTAGGTCAAGCTACGCATTCGCATGTGGAAAGAGTTTAGTATCTGAACTGCAAAGTTCGGGCCAAATTTAAGGTTGCTGGTACAGCAGAATTCTATTTGTTATATGGCAAAAGCTGCAGCTCAAACAAGCTACGACCCCTATATAGCCAAGCTGATTGAGTTCAGCAATAGACGAGCTAAGGAAGATAGCGCGCGATCGCGCCACTCGACTAATCGCAACTTGGTCAGCGCGCAGACAGCACCCATGATGCCTGCGATCACGCTACGTCCCCTGAATCGCGCTGGCTCGAAAGTTCATGCAGATCCGATCTCACCTTTGAGGACGCAAGACTGGGTTGCCCTGGACGATTTATTCGCCCATGATCAGATGACGGTTGCCGAACCAGATATCCTCCAAAATTTAGATAAACTATGCCCCGAACCTTGTTGGGAAGAAGATCCTTACGAGTTTTTGCACGGATATCTCTAAGGCTAATGACTTGGCTGATGGCGGTGGCAATGCCACTGCCAAGCGTGGGCAATGATAGTTTCTAAGTCTGCATATTGGGGTTGCCAACCCAAGATCTGTCGAGCCTTGTCGCTGCTGCCCACAAGCATAGGTGGATCGCCAACTCTGCGATCGCAGGGAATCGCCTGAATGGTTTTGCCCGTCACTTGCCGAGCGGTTTCAATCACCTGTTTGACAGAAAAACCGTTACCGTTACCCAGGTTAAAGAACGCCGTTTGCCCTCCCTGTAATAGATACTGAAGCCCCAATACGTGGGCGTCAGCTAAATCGGCAACGTGAATATAATCACGCACGCAGGTGCCATCAGGGGTGTTATAATCGGTGCCAAAAATTGAAACCGACTCGCGTTTGCCCAATGCAGCAAACAACACGAGCGGAATCAAATGGGTTTCTGGCGTGTGATCTTCCCCTAGCCGCCCTTGGGGATCTGCCCCAGCAGCATTGAAATAACGGAAATAGACTGATTGCAACCCATAGGCACTGCTAAAATCATTCAGCATTTTTTCCACCATGAGTTTGCTCGTGGCGTAAGGGCTGATGGGATTTTGCGGATGATCTTCAGGAATCGGTACTGTTTTAGGCGGGCCGTAAATGGCACAGGTTGAAGAGAAGACAAAGCGTTTAACGCCAGCGGCAAGCATGGCCTCGAGTAGCGTTAACGTTCCAACTACATTGTTGGCATAATACTTGGCTGGCGCTTGCACAGACTCGCCCACCGCAATGTAAGCGGCAAAATGCATCACCGCAGCGACGTCATAGTCTGCAAAGATTTGATCGAGCAAGGGACGATCGGTTGTGTGTCCTTTGATTAACTTCGCTTTGAGCGATCGCTCGACTAAGTCCTGGTGGCCATATTCAAGGCTGTCTAAAATCACAACCTGATACCCGGCATTCTCGAGCGCTAAGACCGTATGGGAACCAATGTAACCTGCGCCCCCGGTGACTAGGATAGTGGGTTGTTGTGACACTTGACTCTCTTTAGATTAGTAAGATGAATAACTGCTCAAGACCATGGCAATACTGCGTAGTCTTACACCCTCGGATTTATACGCCTACTCTGTCACAAGAACACGCGGTTTAACCATAAACATCTTGTAAACCTGGCAAATTTCAACACAGCCGATTTGAACTCTCGAATTTTAATTTAAGCAAAACTGTGCTGCTGAATGGGGGCAAAGGTTTCCTTGAACGAGCTGAAATCATATTCCCCCGAGCCAGGAGTACCACTATGACCGCCAATCATTTAGTATTGATGCTTGATATCTCACGATTAGGTATAAACCACATCCGATTTGAAAACTTGAGTAGGGGCACAAAGCCATAGGTCTTTACAAGAGAAATAATGGATCTAGATGTGGCCCAGGTTTAAACCGCACATTTTTCTTAAAATATAGACATGGAATGGCACGTGACTGATGCCCAAAGTTTAAGAATCATCGATCGCGAAATGGGGGAACATAGCTTTTCCCCTTCTGAATATGAGATTATTCGCCGGGTAGTCTACACGACTGCTGATTTTGAATACCCGTCCCTGATTCGATTTTCAGAGCAGGCGCTACAATCGGGTGCGGCAGCATTGGCTGCGCGGACGACCCTGATTGTAGATGTACCGATGGTGCAGGTGGGCATCACCCCCAGCATTCAAGATACCTTTGCTAACCCCGTGTACTGCAGCATGGATGCCCTGACTCGGCCTCAAAAGGGTAAAACTCGCGCCTCTTGGGGCATAGAAACCTTGGCTAAACGATACCCCGAGGGCATTTTTGTAATTGGTGAATCGCAGACTGCCCTGGAGTCTTTAGTAGAACTGATTGAATCAGAAGAAGTTAGACCTGCTTTGGTCGTGGGCACACCTGCAGGCTTTCGGGATGTGGATGTGCTAAAAGATCGCCTCCAAGATTGCTTAATTCCCCACATTCGGATCCAAGGGCGCAAGGGGAGTGCGGTTGTCGCTGCTGCCATCATCAATGGTTTGGTTGACTTGGCGTGGCAGGCCTATGGTCGTGACATGAAACGGAAATTGGGATAAGGCAGATTTCCCGAAGCGAGTCCGGGTAGGCTAATAGGAAAGCGGTCAGGGAGTTAAGTCATGAACGCAACCGAGGGTGTCTTTTCTAGAGCTAATTATTTACTCCGCAAAAAGACTTATGTGCAGTGGCACCAACTGCAACGGAATACTCAAATTCTGCGATCGCAGGTTGGCTTTACCGACACCTCTGCCACTCGTCCCAAAGCCTGTGCAGGCTGCGCCAACTACCATGGCATCAGCTACGGTACCCATCGCGGCACCCGCATACTGCTAGTCTGTGCAATGCATCCCTACGGCTGGCACTCAGACAAGCCCTGCCCCGACTGGTGTAACAGCTAGCCCCTCTCTCGATGGCGTGGATCAAGGTTTGTGACCCACAGATAAGCTTAGTCAGGATAAACTTAGTCAACAGCGGTGACGAAACGCACTAAACCGAGTTCGTCGACACCCACTGTCCCCACATCGACAAAGGCCGCCCCTAAAGTGCCAGCATTCCCACTAGGGCAAGCGCCATTGGCGGTTAGTGCCGCTAGAAATGCACCTTCATCACCATCCGATGCATTGGTCTGGTTAACAGCTGCACCTAAAGCCGCCGCAGGGCTGGCATAAGCAACCCCTTGTCCAGCGGCAAACCCATCGGTCACAAACGAGGAATTGGCAGGCACCGGGTCACAAATGGAAACATCAGTAAACGCAGCGGCGGTACGATTAATGAAGTAGATTGTGTACTCGACCTGGTCTCCACTGGTGAGTTCATTCAGGGGTGCGGTAGGTGTTGTCACCCCCACAAAGGCATTATCCGGTGGGCTACCTGTAGGGGCAGCAAAGTTTGTTGTTACCCCACCGCGTACAATCCGCGTGATTCGCTTGATCAGCTCTAGACCAAAGGTGATGGGGGTAGGGGTGTCGTTGTTGGGGCTGGTTGGGTCTTCGTTGGCATTGTCAACCACATTGCCACCATCGTTAGAGTTATCGGTTAATGGAATGCCTGTATTGCCAATTTCACCTCCCCCCACTGCAATATTTTCATAGTTCAGTAAGTTGCCTGGGGTAACCCGAATGGTGAATTGAACTGTGATAAATGAACGAGTAACACTCCCGGTTGTTAAAATTGCTGGGCCTAGGGTTGCAGCACCCAGTAAATTAGTATCTCCGGTACCATCAAAGCCAGCATTCGCGACGGCGGTCGTTTGTGTCAATCCCGATGCAGCAGTAGGGCCACTTGTAGCCGTCACTGTTGGGGCAACTTGAACATTAAAGGCCGTTGCTCCAGCAAAGGTTGTGGCTACATTATCGGTCAGCGTCACATTGGTGAGGGCAATCGTGCTGAGATTTTCAATGGTGACTTCAAAGAGAACATCAAATTGAGTGGCCCCCACTGGTGTGATTGAAATAACTTGTTTGGCGACCCCCAGCCCAGCGGTAGTCGTTATAAGGCCGCTGAGCTCCGAGGTTGACAGCGTCGCTGGGTTTGTTGCGGTTGATGTGACAACATCCCCCAAAGTTAAGGCTCCTGGTCTCGTATTGGTGAAGGTAAAGCGATTGGTTGTGTCTTCGCCTTGAGCAGATTGATAGGCGGGCGGAATCCCGGGGCCGTAGCTACCTGTACCTGCTGTGACATCGTTGCCGCCGCCTTCAGTTTCTGTTAGCAAGAAAGTTTCTGCTTCACCGAAGTTGTTGGGATCAGGTGTCGTAACGGTAAACAGCTCAATAATTGCGCCAGGGCGGGCAAAGCCCGTGAGAATGAGTTGGCTATTGTCATTTGTGATGATAGCTGCCTCATAGACGGGGAAATTAAAGCGTTCGTTAGGGTCACCGTCAGCATCACCATTGTCGTTTAGGGTGATGCCGTCGCCGGTATTGCCACCATTCAAATCGATAGCCAACCTACCCGCTGCATTGACCGTGGCCCCTGTCGCTGCGTTACGGCCATTTTCAAAAATGCTGTTTTGGGTAATGCGATTACCAGTGCCCTGGCTCACAACGATGCCGTCGTTGACGTTTGCCGTAATCGTGTTGTTAGAAATCAAATTATTATTGCCGTTGCGGATACCAATACCCGCGTCTTGATCCGCTCCTGGCCCCAAGCCATTGGCTCGAATTGTGTTACCAGAAATCGTATTGTTATCGTTGGCAAAAGTACGGAGGTCAATGCCGTAAGCCGCATTGCACTCAATCAGGTTATTGGTAATCGTGATATTGTTAGCCGCTACTAACTCAATGCCATCTGCTAGTTGATCGGCAGCGCCCCCCCTATTGGTGCCGTTTGCACCACACATAAAGCTTGCCATTGTATTAGTCGGCACACCACCCGCGTTGACGCGAACTATATTGTTGTCAATCGTGACGCCAGACGCCCCAAAACGGACACTAATACCGCCGTTATCATTGTTTTGAACGATACTGTTGCGAACGACAGAGCCTGCAACGCTTTGGTTGCCGAAATTAGCCTGAGCAGGTGTAGGACTGTTGTCAGTGGTGCCATTGAAGAAAATCCCAGAACCGTTTCTATCAGCGCCGATACTGTCTTGAACAATTAAGGTATCGAGGGTTGTATTTGGTGCTTCTACCCGGATAATGGCACCACTGCCAACCCCGCCGCCTTGCCCCACGCTTTCAATCGTCAAATTTTGAATGGTGGAACCAGCCGCTGTTGCTGCGATCAGAAAACCAGGGCCACCATTGCCTTGATAGTCGATGATGGTGGTCGTCTGGCTGCCACCGACAATCGTCATCGGCGTGCTGATGGTGGGGAGTGGGGTTCCCCCCACGTTAATCGTGGTTGCGGCAGGGATATTGATTGTATCTAGGCCAGCATCACCGGCGATACATTCATTGACTGCTGTATCGGTGTTGGCTGCTTGCATTGCTTCTCGTAGCGTACATTGACCATCAGCAGCAACGGTATCTCCAGCCCCTGTCACAGTAATCGTTGCTGCTAGAGAAGGCGTGGCACAACCCAAAATGCTTACTAGCGCAGTGCTGAAAAGCAACCCAGTTTTTATGGCTAGGGGTGACCAACAGGATTGAAACGTTGAGGTCATATCATTGAGTGATCGCAGAGGTTTCACATCACACCGAAACAAGGTACAGGTTACTCCAGTTAGAAAACGGTTACTTAACTGCAAGCATGATACCAAGGTTACGGACTGCTCCAGAGATGATTCTCCTACGGCGATCGCAGGCCAAATCTATTGCAGACCGAACATGATCAGCTTAATCAACCGTGGTAACAAACCGCACAAAACCCCGTTCATCGACGTCTACCGTACCGACATCGACGAATGCAGCCCCTAAAGCCCCGGCATTGCTGTTAGGACAAGCCCCATTAGCCACTAGGGCCGCCAGAAACTCACCAGCATCAGCATCAGCGGCATTGCTTTGATTGATGCCTGCCCCCAAAGCTGCCGCCGGAACCGCATAGGAAATGCCCTCACCTTCGGCAAACCCATTCGGCGCAAAGGAGCTATTCTCAGGCACTGGATCACAAATGGAAACATCAGTAATAGCAGCGCCTGTGCGGTTGATGAAATAGATTGTGTACTCTACCTGATTACCACTGACGAGCGAGTCTAAGGGGGCAGGCGGCGTTTCTACCCCAACAAAACTATCGTCAGGGGGATTGCCCGTCACCGTGGTGAAGTTTGTCTCTATGCCATCTTGAACCACCCGTGTAATCCGTTTGATCAACTCTAGTCCAAAGGTAATGGGGGTAGGGGTGTTGTTATTAGGACTGGTTGGATCTTCATTCGGATTATCAACGACAGTGCCGCCATCATTAGATTCATCTCTCAACGGAACGTCGGTATCGCCGATATTACCTGTCCCTACGGCAATATTTTCGTAATTCAGTAAAGTTCCTGGCGTGACTCGAACGACATATTCAACTTCGATAAACGAGGGCGTATCCGATCTTAAAATCCGGGGCCCCAGAGTTGCCCCAGCTGCGAGCAGATTGACATCACCACCGGGGTTTACGCCGTCAAAGTTTGTATTTTCTGCCGCGGCTGTACCATCTCCGTTTGTGTCTGTGATATCAATGGCTGAGGCTGGTGGTGTGGTTAACACTTGGAAGCTGTCCGCACCAGCGAAGGTTGTGGATAGGTCATCCGTGATTTGAACATTGGTTAGGGTAACTGAGCTCAAGTTCTCAACTCTGAGCCTAAACCTTACATCAAACACACCTGCCGACACTGGGGTCACAGACACAACTTGTTTTGCGACGCCAATCCCAGCGGTGGTAGTAATCAGACCGCTGAGCTCAGAGGTTGAGAGTGTGACAGGGTTAGTGGCCGTTGACGTCACCACATCACCGATGGCCAAGGCGCCTGGTCTGGTGTTGGTAGAGGTAAAGCGATTCGTCGTATCTTGTCCTTGAGCGGTTTGGTATCCAGGCGGAATGTCTGGACCATAACTCCCTGTCCCCGGTGTGACATCGTTTGCACCGCCTTCAGTTTCTGTCAACAAGAAGGTTTGCGCTTCCCCAAAATTGTTGGGGTCAGGGTTAGCAACCGTAAATAGCTCAATAATGGCGCCTGGGCGGGTAAAGCCAGTAAGAATGAGTTGGCTATTGTCATCGGTGATAATGGCCGCTTCAAAAACCGGGAAGTTGAAGCGTTCGTTGGGGCCACCATCGGCATCACCATTGTCATTCAACGTGACGCCATCCCCAGTATCGCCAACGCCTAAATCGATGGCTAACCTATCAGCTGCATTGACAATGCCCCCTGTGGTTGGGTTACGACCATTCTCAAAAATGCTGTTTTGGGTAATGCGATTCCCGATACCTTGGCTGACTACGATACCGTCGTTGACGTTTGCAGTAATGGTGTTGGTCGAGATCGTATTATCATTACCGTTTCGCACACCAATACCCGCGTCTTGGTCCGTTGACACCCCGAGACCATTGGCTCGAATTGTGTTGTTGGAAATCGTATTATTATCGTTGGCAAAAGTCCGAAGATCGATGCCGTAGCTGGCGTTACACTCAATTGTGTTGTTTGTAACTGTGATGTTGTTGGCCCCGACTAGCTCAATACCATCCGCCCGTGGATCGGCGCTGCCCCCCCGATTGGTCCCGTTTACGGCACATCCAAAGGTCCCTATTGTGTTGGTCGGTACGGTGCCTCCGTTGACGCGAACCAGGTTGTTGTCAATGGTGACCCCAGACGCACCGAAGCGGACAGTAATCCCCCCGTTGTCGTTGTTTTGAACAATGCTGTTGCGAATGACAGACCCTGAAACATCTCTGCTTCCAAATGTTGCTGCAGGGGGCGTGGGATCGGTGCTAGTCGTGCCATTGAAAAAGACTCCGGAGCCATTTCTATCGGGGCCAAAGCTGTCCTGAACAATTAAGGTGTCCAGAGTTGTGTTTGGTGCTTCTACCCGAATAATGGCACCCGAACCGGCAACAGCGTCTGGGCCAACGCTTTGAATCGTTAGATTTTGAACGGTGGAGTTTGCTGCTGTGATTAGTAAGCCAGGCCCCCCATTGCCGTTGTAGTCGATGATGGTGGTGTCGCGACTGCCCCCATTAATGGTCATCTGCGTACTGATGGTGGGTAGGGGTGTGCCGCCTACATTAATCGTGGTTGCGGCGGGGATATTGATGGTGTCAAATCCGTCACCAGCCGTACACTCATTCACGGCTGCATCAGTATTGGCTGCCTGAATGGCTTCTCGCAGCGTGCAAATACCATCAGCGGCAACGGTGTCTCCAGCCCCTGTCACATTAATGGTTGCCGCGAAGGCAGGTGCAGCGTGTCCCAAAACGCCCAATAGCGCAGTGCCAAAAACTAAACCAGTTCGGTTAGCTAAGGGTAACGAGCAGGATTGAACCGTTGAGACGATATCGTTGAGCGATTTCAGGGATTTCATAGCACGCTGAGACACAAGACAGAGTTATTCCAGTTGCAGATCGGTTTCTTGACGTTCAAAGATAATGTCGAGGCCACGGGTGTCTTCAAAGATGACTTCCACGCGGCGATCGCGGGCGTAATCGAGCCGAGTGCTGCCAGTGGTTGCCCGTTGGCTTTCGCCGAAGGGCCGAATCCGCATTCGTTCAGGTTCAATGCCCTGCTGCAGTAGATAGTTACGGGCAGACAGAGCCCGGCGCTCACTCAAGGCTTGGTTGTACGCATCGCTGGCACGGGGATCGGTGTGGCCTTGCAGTTCGATCACAATAAAGGGATATTCCAACAGAACCGCTGCAATCTGATCGAGCACATTGGCACTCTCTGGGCTGATGTTGGAGCGATCGAGGGCGAAGTGAATATTGCGCGGCACTTGCAGTTGCAATGGCTCCGGGGGGGGCGCTTCCGAGGGCGGTTCCGGGGGGGGATCAGCTGCAAAGCAGCTGGGAGGCGAGATTGGTTCGAGCGCCAAGTCAGGAATCGGTTCGCCCATAACCCGAACGGTTGTCACCGGGGCGGGTTCGGAGGTGCCATATTGGGGATCAGTGGCGATCGCACTGAGGCGAGTCCCTGCCGGTACGGACAATGTGGTCGCAAACTGGCCAGCATCATCGGCAGTAACCGTCGCGAGGAATTTTGCCAGGGGACTGTAAACCCTCTGATCTTCCACCACCTGGTAGATGTCTACCTCTGATCCTGGATCCGCAGTGCCTTGTAAGGTAACTTCACCCTGTTCTAAGGGAAATTCATAGGCCATAAATTGGGGGGCATTGATTGCCCCATTGCCCGTGTCCGTGCGGCGGTTGTGAGAATTGCGCGGTGGATTGGGACCATCGGCCTCTTGATAAGCCCTGACCTCGCTAGCGTCAGCCGCATTCAAGTCAATGCTGAGTCCATCGAGCTGCAAAAACTGATTGTTGCGGATAATGTTGCGATCGCTGCGGGGAAAAGCCGTTACCGTCACCCCAGGTCCAGGCTGATAGCCGATCAGATTATTCAAAACCTGATGGTCATTGCCCATGAGGTAAACGGCTGCCCGTTCGAATCGTCGCCCGTTGAACTTGATCGAATTGTCTTGAATCAGAACTGCGCCTTCGGGTTTGAACAGATAAATGCCGCTACCGTCGTTGCCACACAGCAGGTTATTCTCCAGAACCGCATCGGTCACGATTCCTTCTAACCGAATTGCATCGGGCATCCCGGCTATGCCATTGCCAATAATGGTATTGCCAGTCACCATTAACTCCTCAGCCCGCACCCCCGTGATAATGGCGCTACCATCGTGGTGCCGAATCTGGTTTTGACGGATGGTAACCCCAGTGGCATTAAAGACGGATACTCCAAAGGTTGAAGTCTCCTCGGGAAAGCGATTTTCTGGCGGTAATCCCAGCCAATTTTGTTCAATCACCACATCTTTCGTTGCGGCCTCAGACGTGCCGAAATCAAAAAAGCTGAGCGGGGGCGACAATGGGCTAGCGTCCGCTGGGTGTGGAGCATTACTAATGAAGATGTCGCTGGGGGGAGTGGTTTGTGTCGATCGCGGCGCTGCTCGAAACCCATAGATACTCAATCCGCGCACGGTTACCCCATCACCAATGATGGTCAGCCCACGAAAGACTTCCTGTCCAGCTGCTGGGGTCAACGCCACTACAGGTACGGGTACGGGCACTTGGGCCTGGGGTGGTTCAGCATTGCCGTATCCCGGCTGAGTTGTGCCGTCAATTAGGGTATTGGGCGTTTCAATTGCGGGCAGTAAGGTTTCAACTGCAATCGTGGTTTGAGCTAAGGGTAGATTGAACTGGATCTGCGGTGCTCCAGTCGGGGAAGGGGCAATCAGGGCTTGCTCCGCTGGGCTCAGCGCCGCCGGCGTTAGAGTCCCATTAGCCAGCTCAATCGCTTCTCGTAGGGTGAGGATCCCATCGGCAGTTACTGGGCCATCTAGATCACTGTTGACCGTCACGATATACGGTTCAAAAGTTTGCTCGTTAGGGGTTTGGGCGATCGCTGGGAGAGCGAGTAAATAAATAAAAGGTGCTGACAGTATCGATATCTGACGAATCATTAGACCTCACCCCCTGTTTCGATGTCGTTTGGTGCCGCGTTAGCAGGTTGATCGGGTTCAACATAGGAGTCTTGCTGCTGCTGCGGTGACACCATCTGCAATCCAAATCCATTCAATAGTTCATTTACCTTGAAGGTGACGCCCAAATAAACCCCGCTACCCGAGCGATACGCGTTGTCACCTACAAAGCTGCCTTCATTTGCGCCGCCAAAGCTGTAACCTACCCCTAATCGCAGATCAGGCGTCAAGTAATATCCCGCTTCTAGGGCAAATCCAGTTTCGCTATAGCCAACGGTGGGTTGACCAATCCAGCGGGCTCCTGCTGTGACATCCCAACGGTAGGCAAAGCGATAGGTTGCCCGCATTTGGGCAAAATGAATGGAATTGGAAAATCCAAAGTCGTCAGCTAGATTGACATTGCTGTAACGCAAGGCATACTTGCCATAAAGTTCCCACTGCCAGCTGGGGGATAAGATGCCCTCTAATGCCAACGTATGATCTACGGCGTCGTTGCTGGAGCCAATCAGAATGCTATCGGGTGTGGTGCTGGGATTATTGCGATACTCGTAGCTCAATAATCCGTTGAAAATATCGCTGCTTGGATCGCGGTAGGCCAGCCCCAACCTGAGATTAATCGAATTACCAAGGTTGCCCGTGATGGTCTGGTTTGCAAAGTTAGCCTGCTCGTAGCGAAACAGGGTCGTCAACGACCGGGTAATGCGGCCCCCAGCGGCAGCCGTAAACACGGTGTTGTCGCCACTATCAGAATCTCGATGTTCAAATCGTGCACTGGCCTGAAAATCTGGGTTGTCTGTATACTCCAAGCCAATACTATAAGCGGTGCTGGACTGGAGTCCCAACGCAGAAGCGTTTTGACCCACAGCAAAGGGTTGGGCAAACTGCTCTCCCCCCCCGGTTAGGTTGAACGCGTCGCCAAAGATGCGTTCTAGGCCAAAGTTCGCTCGCAACCCAGGTGCTAACACCATGCGGTGATTCAACCCAATGGCTCCCTGCCCCGTGATGCCGTTAAATCCTCCCAACAGGGAATACCGATTTGTCAACGTTGTGTTGTCGTCTAAGGCGTAATCGATCAGGCTATCCAGGCGAGTGACTGAGCCTGGGTTAGCCCCGCCGGTAAACTGTTGTGCCAGCCGCAGGGTCATACCGGGTTGTACGGCCCATTCTAGGCCTACGGTTTGGCGATCGGGATAAAGTGAATCGCCGGTGCCCAGGTTTAACTCACTCTGGGCCAAAAAACTCAAATCTCCTGTGATTGGCAGATTCAGCCGAGAGACTACTTGATTAGAGTCAGTATTGAGATTGGTGATGCGATCATCGCGACCGCGAAAGATCCAATCAACGCCTAGGGTAGTGGCACCGAACCGTTGCTGAATGCCAATCTGGCCTGTGGTTAAGGTGTTATCGACTGAACTCCCCTGAATGGCCTGTTGCCCGGGCGATAGCAAGGCTCCGGCAGAGGTCAATACTGCTGGGGATGAGCCAACGTTTGTTTCTTGGTCGATTAAACCTCGAAGCAGGGTGCTGGGGCCAATGCGAGCCGCGATCTCGGCTCCCCAGCGCGTTTGTCCGGGACGAAAGCTAGAGGTGTAGTCGTTTTGAAACTCAGGTGCGGCAGATTGCAGATAGGCGCGACCAAATACATTAGGCAGAACGTTGCCATTAAAGGCCAATCGAAAGGCATTTCCTGAAGTCGTGGCCCCCCCGCTAAACGAATCTGATCGGGCCCATTCCCCAACGAACGTCCCAATGCTGCCAATCGGCAACTGGAGATCAACGCCGTATAGATTGGAGTCAAAATCTCCCTGGTCTGCGTGGAGAAACGTAGCCCCAACCCAGCTATTGAGATCGGGGGTGAAGGCATACTGCAATCGCCCTGCATACAATTCACCGCCAAATTCACCGCCGTCTAGTTGGTAGGTGACAACAATCCGACGCACCAGCGTCTCGCCGAAGGGATCGATCTCTGTGGCATAAATCGGTTGACGAAATAGCAGCGTGCCTCGGTCATAATCAATGTCATAGTCAGCTCCCCGATAAAGCTCTGTACGCTCAACTACCGTCCCGGGGCGATTAATCTCCTCAGTCTCGATAAAAACATTTTCACTCCCGCGCAGCACTGCCCGCCGAGATAAGAAATAAAAGCCACTGGTGCCGTCGGGTGCAATCGTATCGCGCTGCAACTGCTGTAAGTTGTTGCCGTACATGGCCGTGACTTGCAACCCATTGGCAAAACTATAGTTGCCCTTAAAGCCGTGGAGTTGCAGTGTAGTCGCGGTAAAGGTTTGAGAAGACCGAGCAAATTCTGGAGTGCTGTAATCGCCCCACATCAGGTAGTCAGGTTCAGCCCCTGGCAAGATAGAGTCTCTCTGGAGGCGCAAATAAAGACTGTCGGCAGACGGGGTCAAAAATTCTGAGGTCGAGCTGTCGCCATAAACCGGATAGGTTTGGTCACAAGCTTGGAGATCATTGAGGATACCGTTATCCCCTCCACAACGCTCGTTTAAGTTTCGCTCGCTCGTGTATGCTCCGGTAATTTGCCAATCTCCCAGGGTGCCAATGCCAAACAGGGAAATATCAGGGTCAAACTCCGTTCCGTTGTCAAGTAGATCCGGATTGAGAAAGTCTCCAAAGCTCCCCCAAAAATCAGTTCCGGCTTGCCCCAACCGCAAATGCACCACACCCGAAACTAGAGATGGCCTCAAATCCGTGACAAATTGAACCTCGGTGTAGGCTGCGACCTCTGGATAAGGGTCGGGATCGATCGCTGGATCAAGTCCGCGCACTTGATGGCCATTAACGGCTGCCCGAATCTGAACGGTCTGAGCGTCTAGATCAGAACGCAGCAGCGTCTCAAACTCCCCACGACGGGCCAGAATTTGAAATCCTGCGAGATCGTTGTCATAGTCTGTCTGGACAAATACTCCAGCACTACTGGTTAGCGTGACAATGATATCTCGATCAAGTACGACGCCATCGACATCGAGCACTTGTCCGCTCAGTCTGACCACGGCTCGTCCATTGGCTGGAATAATGCCGTTACCAATGGGCTCAATTTGGAGTGTTGGCCCTTGATTTTCCTCCAGCAAGTCCTCTTCTGACAGACGCTCTAAGGGATCTTCGGGAGCATCGGGGCGTAAGGCAGGGGGCGGCACAAATTCGTCCATGGGGGTACCCCCATCTCCATCAAACTGAGCCATCAGTTCAGCTTGATGGGGGGATATTGGAGCGGCTTGAAAATCAAGGGTTGACGCTTCTAGGACGCCGGAAAAAGCTAGGTTATTTCCCTCAAGCGCCAATGTTTCAGAGTCAGTTGAGTGCGATCGCGCCGGGGAAACATGAGCATCTGAGTTGCTGACTGGGTCATTAACTGGATCGTTAACGAGGGTATTTGCCTCAATTAAGTCTCCAGTCTGTAAGACAGCGGCGTCAGTGGCCAAGCCGTCAGCTGTTTCCCTTATTCTGGGGAGATTAAGTGCAGGTGAAACATGGGTCGTCGATCCAACATTCTCATCGGCTGACGGGCTCGCCTCAGGGGAAACTGATTGGGGTTGCAGGTCCTGATTGACCATTGGCTGCTGATCATCGCTTGGCAGCGGCGCAGCGTCATCAACCGCCACGGACAGGTTCGATGCAGCCGCTTCCCCATATGCAGGAAATGCTGCACTTAAAACTCCAGCGATAACGGCCAGTGCCTTAATTGCCAGTAAAGTTTGCTGTGAGCTTGCCATAGTGCGTCTGTTTCTTAACTTCCCTGATTGTTTGGTCGATACTTCCCTGCGAACACTATTGACCTGGCCCAACAACCTGGCCCTCACCAAAGGTAGGGGTCACTCCAAAGTTCATACGTACCAATCCACCTGGCTCAAGCTGAACCAGGCGCGACTGGCTGTTTTGGTCAAGACGATACAAGTTAGGCGCTAGGGTATAACCCGGCAAGCTGGTTAAATCCAACGTGCCGACTCGATACCCGCGATAGACATTTGCTACGGAAAATAAGCCCTCGGGGTCGGTAATGATGCGATTGCCATCATCCATAAAGACAACAGCATTGGGGACTCCTTCTTCTCCAGGTTGCTGTTCACCATCGAAATTTTTATCAACAAAGACCCGTCCGACAACCGTGCCACAATCGGCAACGATCCCCGGACGAATCAGCAGTTGAAACTGAGAAGTAACGGTTGCAAATCCCGGAGCGGAGGCCTGGGCAGTGTTCTCCCCTGACCCCCGAACTGAATCAGGAGTGAGCAATACAGCATAGACAATATTGATCGATTCACCCGCGGCCAAGGTTGGAAACTCAAGGGTAATCTGACTGTTATCGAAGCTTACTGAAGTCGGTGCGGTAGGCGTTGCCTGGACTGAATCAGGCACATACAGCAGACCTAGGGGTAACTGATCAACAATGGTCAGCGGTGTAGCCGCAGTAGTCGTGCTGTTGTTGGTTACCAGCAGTCTGTACAGCACCACATCCCCAGGCTCTGCAGCAGCTCGATCTGCGGTCTTAACAATCGATAATCCTTGCTCCTGGGCAGCTGTCCCCGATACCTGATAAGAGGTGGTGTTTGAGGTGCCAGTTTGCACATTACCACCAGAGGTGAATTGAGCCGATGCTTGGTTAGTCACCGTTACCTGTGCCTGGGAGGCAGTCGGCAAAATCAGCCCACCATGAAGTGCAAGGCTGGTAAACAAAGCCAACAAAAAAATCATCCAGCGTCTAAGAAGACGCCTACCTGTAGCGAATATCGGTTTCAACACCCACAACTCCCACACACTCGGTAGATAACGTAATATCACCGAAAAATCAGATAAAGTCAAGTATCAAAAAAACAGAAATGTACGTAATTACGCATAATTACGCATTCTCACGCGATGATACTCTGCTGAAATTCACCTAGGTACTTTATCAGAAGATGGCGTGGATGATTGCCGTCACTACTCAGAAAGGAAAGATTAGCCAAATTGCAACACGCCTAAGAGCAGTGTGCTTGTCGTCACAGCGCAAGATTCTGATAGCCTTATAAGGGGTCTTACCCCCCCTATAGAGGGGCTGTTACAGGACTAATGCAGGAACGTCTACTGTCAGATAGAGGCGAAATGGCATCAGTGCTTATACTTGATTAAGAATTGTTGAAAGTTCCTCAAAAAACGTACTTTTACGGAAGGTATTCAACTCGTTTTGGCGATTTGCACCTACTTATGTCAGGAAAACCTGACATAAGTAGGTGCTTCTACTTGTTCCCTATCCACATTCACCGCAGGCGTTTTCTCCAGGCTAAAACTCAAATTTTCAAATCGGATTACGGTTAGCTTCAATGATGAGTGACCGTTAAGCTTCAGCGAATTGCAGATTTGAGCGCCTGACAGAAGTCTGCGATTTTCTCCAATCCCTCCGCTGGGGGATGGTCGGCTAGGCGGTTGACAAAGGCGCTGCCCACGATGACTGCATCAGCGCCCCATTGCTTAAGCTGTGCAGCTTGTTGAGGTTGGGAAACACCGAACCCGACTCCCACGGGTTTATGGGTTAGTCCCCGCAAATCCTCTAGTAGCCTGTTGACTCGGCTTTGAATTTGGGTTCTCATGCCGGTGACGCCGGTGACGCTAACGAGATAAATGAACCCTTCGGACTGTTGCGCGATCGCTTCAATTCTTGCTTTTGGAGAGGTTGGGGCGACCAGTAGCGTCACTTCAATACCCGCTGATAGGGCTGGCTGCCTTAGGGTTTCAACCTCCTCTAAGGGGAGATCGGGAACCACTAACCCTTTGACGCCAGCCGCCACGAGGGTTTCTAAAAAAGCTTCGATCCCCCGATTCAAAATCGGGTTGTAGTAAGTGAAAAGAATAATCGGTGCTGTCAATGTTGGGCTGACTTGCTGCACGACTGCTAAAACTTGCTCAAGTTTGACCCCGCGTTTGAGGGCCCGCGTGGCGGCGGCTTGAATAACGGGGCCATCTGCCAATGGGTCAGAATAAGGAACGCCTAATTCAATCAAGTCGGCCCCGCTTTGATCTAGGATTTGCAGCGCTTTGGCCGTGGTTTCCAAGTCTGGATCGCCAGCGGTAATGAAGGGAATTAAGGCACACTCCTGGCGATCGCGGAGGATTTGAAACTGCTCAGAAACCGATGTCATCCCAACCTCTACTTAATCTTGGCAAACTCCCCCATTAAACCACTTTGCAGTGTGTCATCAGTACCCACTCCATACCCTAGGAAGATTTAGCAGACGGGGTTACGTTTGCCTCCTCAGACAGTTCGGCTTGTAGGGCTGCCAGTTCTTCCGGGCTCATTTCGTCTAACCGTTTTTGCAGCACAGCGTCTTCATAATCTTTAAGCTGTTGGTTGTAGGTCATCGTTTGAGTCAGGGCTCTAAAAAGGTATGTGAGCAACCAGCCCACAATGCCCCCTACAAAGATGACCTGGCTCCAAATGCCAGCTGAAAGGTGATCTAATCCAGTCCTCAAAAATATCAAGTAGAGTCCGCCGCCTGCGGCAAAGATCCCTAACCCGATGCCTAAAACATCGATTCGACGCATTGCACTGTCATCTCCTGACTCAACCGTTAATTAGGGCAAGGGGCCCTAGCTTTCTACCTGGCGGGGATTGGGTCGGAAGTTGAGAAATGGGCTCAGCAACAACATGCCTGGGAAGAAGAAAAAGACGAAAAAGTAAGCTACAGTACGCTCTACAGACCCCATGACGGCCCAGCGCGTCTTTAGGTAGAACATCAAAATGCCCGGTACCACCAGTAAATATGTGCCCCCCAACCCCAGGTAGAGCACCGCAACCAAAATGTAGGGTGTATCAATTGGCATCGGCACGGTTATGACCTTTTAACGAGTGTTGTTAACATCTTAAGCGTTTTGTGGCGTCTTGTTGGAGGGCAGCTGATGAATGAGCCCTCCGCCTGCCAAGCAGCCGCTGTCAAAACTGGGTTTAAACTAGAGAATTGTGAATTCTGAATTACAGTGAGTTGCATCGAACTCCACTTGGTGGTGCAATGGAAAACAGTCAAATTGGCTAACATTGCAGAACCCATCTCAAAGGTGGGTTTTTGCGGGGGCGTGGCGGAATGGTAGACGCTACGGACTTAGAAAACTGAGCCTTGGCGGAGAAATCTGTCAAGTGTAAGCTCTCAAACTCAGGGAAACCTAAGCCTAAGAAAATTTAAGCGATCGCGACAGGGACTGCCCTTGGCCTCTTCCCTGCGACTGAGTCTGTCGATAGTGATGCTTGCTTTCTAGGTATGGCAATCCTGAGCCAAGCCAAGAGCAATTTTAGATTGGCGAGTTTAGATTGTAGATAGTGATCTAAACTCCAAAATCCAAAATTCTCTCTGGAAGGTGCAGAGGCCCGACGGGAGCTACCCTAACGTCAAGTCGAGGGTAAAGGGAGGGTCCAATTCTCAAAGCCGGAGGCGGTATCGCTGAAGGCAGCAGCGAAAGCTGCGGGAGAATGAAAATCCGTTGACCGCAAGGTCGTGAGGGTTCAAGTCCCTCCGCCCCCATACCAAATTTTATGGCCGAATCTTATGGAATGTACGTCATCCCCTTTGTAGGGAGATGAGTGTTGCCGTGAAAACTAAAATCACGCTTAGGCAATTTGTGGAATGTACGTAACCCCTTGTGTAGGTAAGGAGGAGCTATTGCACGTATTTTCGGGTTGCCTGCGATCGCAGGCAATCAGCCCCAAACCTGATAAGCTTGATGTCTCCTTGGACTATAATCCCAAGTCACAGGTTCCCAGGGTTCTAAACCGCTAAATGCTCTGTAGGTTATTGTGTATATAAAGGCACACCTAACCTGCGACTGTGTTTCTGCCTTGCTGCTGTCGCTTAGCTTAGCTTAGGAAAGTGATTGATAGGTTTAGCCACGTAGATGGGGTTAGCAATAAAGATCGGGGGACATCACTGAATCGCTCTGAAAGTACTTCAAGAGATATTCAAGTCGCCCAGCAGACGATCTACGATTTTCTACTCGTTAGCGTCAAGACCCTATCTCCCTCAGAGGTCTTGGCAGAATTCAAGCAGCTTTTCATTCACCATAGTGAGACCCTTAATTCCGAAACGTTGCCGGCGCTATACATCATCGTGTTCGCCAATCAAGAACACGAATTTCACAACACGCTCAAACGAGCATGTTACATCCTGATTAATAACTGGGAGCTCAAGCGAGAGCATGGAGCAATTAAAAGCTTAATTGAGGTTTTCTCTGACCCAGTTTTACAGCGCAAAACTTATTCTCCAACCCTCAAGCGATTGCGGCAGTGGCTCAAGCGCTTTATCGAAGGCGAAGACTTTAACGCGATTAAGCTATTTGCCGCTCGATTTACTGAAAAGCAAGAAGAAGAACCTTGGACAAGGCGGTACACCTCTTACTTGCTAGTGCCGCAATATATCGATCCTCAAAATCCTGCTGAGCAGCGTGAAGCTGCCCGCAATCTCTCAAGGCGTCTGAAGGATCAGTTTAAGTTTGATTTGGCCATGTATACGGCCCATTCCCAGGCTCCAAGTGCGCTGAGAAGTAGCCAGCGCTACACCAATCCTACCCAGCTAGGGGAGGAAGCGCTACGGATGGTCAAGATGATTGTGGCTAAACGGGGTCGATTTAGTCACAGAAATCTTGCCCGTCTGTTCTTACAGCAAACTCGAGATCTGCCCTATCGAAAATTCAAGCAGAGTTTAATTGCGTATCTGCTTTTTTCGACCAATCAAAAGGTTTTTGCCCACACTTTGAAGGCTCGCTTGCTTGAGCATTTGGCTAAGACTTACCGTGAGGAAGATGACCTCGCGCGGAATCCTTCATTGATTCTCAAGACTTGTAATCGTGTCATTGATTTGTTGACGACTGAAAATAAGCAAAAGCCCTCTGAGTTATTTACATTATTGCTCTCCCAAGAGACACCGCTAACCCTGGCTATTGTCTTGTTGAAGCTGATTTTAATTTCGCCCAAATCATTGGTTTACCTAGAAGCTAGGCTGGCGGATTTGTTGCGCTATTATGATCAGTTTCCCCGGGCTGAATGTAACTGGGTGATCAACTTCTTAGAGGTCTTTGGTGTTACCTTTGCAATCTATGCCCAGAATGTAGAATATAATTTGGTTAAGGCGAATGGTGCCGATCCTGATCATGTTTTCGTAGCCGATGGCGAGACATTGAGTGAGGCAGAACTTGAAGCTTGCCGAATCTTTTCGCAAGCCATTCGCAACCCTCGTTTCTCTGAGACAGCCGATCCTTAAACCCTATCTGGGTTGAAAACTTGAGTGGGGCGTTAGCGTGGCCATGCCCAGAGAGAGGGTTATGAGGTCTTTCACCTCTGCAAGGAAATCCCCTTGAGATCTTATAGCGCTGGCCAGATTGCTTAATGCACCGAGTCTCGCTGGGATGCTCAGTATACAAGCAATCTGACTCGCCGTAGCGTACAAAGCTTTGTGGCTACGGCTACAGCTCAGCGAGATTGTGGATCTAGATGTGGATGTAGTTTAGATCTCAGGTGATTTGGCCTAAAGGGGCTGACTTGTTGAAGGACACTGGTCTTGATCAGCCTGGGGGTGATGCTTATACCAGCAGTGCAGGGCTAGGCGATGAATTTCGCGCCAGGGGAGTTGATGTTGTCGTGCTAGCTGGGCACAGTCTTCATACTCAGGTTGGACGTTGAGCAGGGTATTGGTTTTCGGCTGCCGCCCCAGCTTGAGCCGAACTTTGCCATAGGGCGTGTCAACGGTTTGAAAGTCGCGTTTGAGAATTTGGCGGTGCTGGACGGTGTGTCGAATGCCTAAGGTAGTGGTTTCTTGAAACAGGATGGTTTGGCAAGAGAGCACTTGCTCGGCAAAGCAGAGAACGGTAATCAAATGGCCTGGTCGCGATTTCTTCATACCAATGGGTTGGGTAAACACATCCCGAGCACCGACGGTCAACAATCGATCAAAGAGATAGCCAATAGCTTGGGGGTTGAGATCATCAACTTGGGTTTGGAGTTCAATGATGGTTTCTGATTCTCCCTGAATTGGGCTGTAGGTCTGCGGTGTCGATATCGAGTCAGAGACACCCTGATCTGGCTCAGGTCTAGATTCAGGGGCATGGCTGTGGGGAGTTCGAGTTGCTTGCCCAAAGCTGTCCTGCTCAGTCAAGGCGACATGGCCAATCCACAATCGTAGAATATTAGGGATAGGTAAATCACGGCTCCCTGCCCCTAACCCGACGGCCGTCAGAGTCATGGTTGGGGCAGGGCCAAATTGCTGGACTAGGGTGGTCGCGATCGCAGCCCCAGTCGGCGTCACCAATTCTTTCTGAATACCGTTGCTGTAAATTGGCACTTGCCCCATAACCATCAATCGCAGCACTGCTGGTGCCGGCACCGGGAGTTGGCCGTGGGCCGCCCGCACCAGTCCGCCTCCAGTGGGTAGGGGGGAGCAGTAGAGAGTCTCAATTCCTAACCAATCAAATCCCAAACAGGTGCCCACAATATCCACAATGGCATCCGCCGCGCCGACTTCATGGAAATGCACTTGATCGACAGGAATGCCGTGGACATCGGCTTCTGCCCGGGCCAGTTGGCGAAAGATGGCTAAACTCCAATGGGTGACTCGGGGTGGGAGTTGGGCTTGCTGAATGCGTTGTTCAATCTCTGGGAGGTGGCGTCCACTGTGGGTGGGGTGGTGGTGGCCCTGCGCCAGTTGATCATCGTGCTGTTGCTGTAAAGCTACGACGACGTGGGTTGCTTGCTGCCCATTACGCTGTACGGTGCCAGCCGATAATGTATAGTCGTTGCTCAACCCTAATTGACTCAATTGACGCTCTAGGTAGTCCAACGGCACGCCAGCATCTACCAGCGCCCCCAAACACATATCCCCAGAAATCCCAGTGGGGCAGTCCAAATAGGCTAACTTTTTCATACAACTCGGAAGATGACTACGGTAATGGCTGATGATGGAACGCAGATAACAGCAGTGGTCTTCAGCCCATGGCCAAGCGATACAATATTCACCCTGACAATCCCCAAACTAGAGATATTGAGGCGGTCACAACGGCCCTAAAGCAAGGTGCACTGATTCTTTATCCTACTGATACGGTCTACGCTATTGGCTGCGATTTGAAGGCTAAAGCGGCCATTCAGCGGGTTAGGGCACTCAAGCAGTTGGCCAACGATAAACCGCTGACATTTTTGTGTGCGTCGCTGTCTAACATTGCTGACTATGCCCATGTTAGTGATATGGCCTACCGCATCATTCGCCGGCTGATTCCTGGCCCTTACACGTTTTTGTTGCCTGCAACCAAAGCTGTGCCCCGCTTGGTTATGAGTCCTAAACGACGAACAACGGGGATTCGAGTCCCAGACTCGGCAATTTGCTTAGCCTTAATTGGTGCCCTGAGAAATCCCATTATTTCAACCTCGGCCCTTTCCATTGTCGATCGCTATGGCTCACCTGTAGATCCAGCCCATTTGTCGAAGGCAGAGTTATTTGACCGGATGGACGGATTAATTGACGTAATAGTAGATAGCGATAGGGATCTGAGCTATCAGGTCTCCAGTATTCTGGATTTGACCGCCGATCAGCCTAGGATGACACGCCGGGGGCTAGGTTCAGATGTTGCGATCGCGTGGGGCGTTGTGCCCCAATAACCAGGCTAGGTTGAGACAGTCTCTACAGTCAGTCGTCCAATTGTGTAGACTGTCCACTCAACTGGCACACCAAAAAATAAATGTAAAGTTTTGTAACGAAGATACGTAATCTCTCTTCTTTTTGCGTTCCCGCTCGTCTGCGCTCCACCCACCTGCGATATCCAGTCGCTTTTGTTAGGGATGTGATGGCGATGGTATAGGTGCTTGGGATAGTGACACACCCTAGAACCTGACGCGGGGACTTCATTTCTAGAGTAAGGATAGCGATGGGCGATATGCCCCATCTGTTGTTTTACAACAGCACCGTGCTTTTCACTGAGAAGCGATCGCCGCTCCTTAACGTTTGATTGTGCATCCCCAACTGTTATGAACCTCCAATCTGCATCGCATTCTACCCACGATCAATCTACGATCGCGGCTTCCGTTGCACCTACTGCAACTGCTTACAAGGACACAACGCCCCTAACGGTCAACTCGGGTGCAACTGTTTCAGCCAAAGAACCGGCTAAAGAACCTGGCCAAATTTGCCCAGAACCAGCTGCCGATTCTACTTGTAAAACGTCAGGGGCAGCCTATCCCTGGCTTTACGGCTACGTTTTGCAAGAACTATTCAAAGCGGATTTAGGCAGCCGTCGATCAGTTGAAGGCGTCGCCTACCGCATCAGCGTTGAAGTCGAACGGGTTTGCCAAAAAAGTCAACGAATTCAACAGTCTGGTCAGGTGGAAGACTGGCTCAAGTCATTAGCGCAACATCGCCTGCAAAAGTGTTTAGACTACTACCGCTTGGGGTCTCGCCAGGGACGGGTTGAACTCCACGGTCGGCTGAGTGCCATTGCCTACCGATACATTGCGCCCAACCATACCCCATTAGGTTTTCAAGGTCGCTACACCCTGCTCGAAGACTTTCTGCAGAGCTTCTATGTGGAATCTTTAAAGGCCTTTCGGCGAGAAAACCCCTGCGAGGCAGACTACACCCCCCGAACTCGACTTGAACTAGCTGAATATATGGCCTTTAGCGAACACTACGCCAAGCGCCGGATTGCCCTACCGGGGTGTAACAACCAGCAGTTGCTGATTTTACGCGCTCAGTCCTTTGCCAAACGCCAGCCCACAGAAGCTTATGTGGACATTGAGTTGGCCATGGAATCTCCTCGGGATGAAGAGTCCGACGGTTATCTGCGAACGGCACCGATGCAGCAAATCCGAGAGCACATGGTGGCTGAAGCGATCGATCCGGTGGAGTCGGTGGTGCGCGATCGGATTGTGCACACCCTAATGGATTATTTGCGCGATCAAGATCAAGACGATTGCGTTGATTACCTTAGCTTGCGCCTGCAAGATCTCTCTGCTTCAGAAATTGACGAGGTTTTGGGACTTAGCCCCCGCCAGCGAGATTATTTACAGCAACGCTTTAAGTATCATGTGGAAAAATTTGCCCAAGTGCACCAGTGGGAACTGGTGCATCAATGGCTTGGTATCGACTTGGAACGCAATCTGGGACTTTCCCCCAGCCAGTGGCAGGCCTTTTTAGCAGATCTCCCCAACGACCAATGCCAATTGCTCCAACTCAAGCAACAGCAATTGCTAGACGATGAGGGCCAGGCGCTCTCTGACCAAGTCATCGCCCAGCAACTCAACTGTACTGTCAAACAGGTTCAACGGCGCTGGGGCAAAATCATCAGTGCTGCCTGGAAATTCCGTAATCAGGCCAGCTAAGTGCTTAGCATCGTTTATCCGTTAGCCACGTCTGCCATATCTTCGGGTGGCTCAAACTTATAGCCGACGCCACGTACGGTTTGAATCAAAGCTGGCTGAGTTGTATCGATTTCAATTTTTTTACGAATTTGACCAATGTGCACATCGACAACCCGTTGATCCCCAACATACTCGTAATCCCAAACCTTTTGAATGAGTTCAGCCCGCCGCCAAACGCGACCGGGGTGGCTTGCCAAAAAGTGCAGCAGATCAAACTCCAACGCGGTCAATGGCACCATCTCATTGTTTAAGGTGACTTCGCGGCGCACCGGATCGATAGCCAGTTTACTGAAGGTGAGTCGCTGCTGTTCGGCAGCGGTAACCGGCCGTTGACGCTTGAGAATAGCACCCACTCGAACCTCAAGTTCACCCAAGCTAAACGGTTTGGTCAAGTAATCGTCAGCACCTTGATTAAACCCCCGGATTTTATCAGCCTCGTCGGTTCGACTCGTGAGCATCAACACAAACACGCCAGTGCGAGTCTGCATCTCCTTACACAGATCGTAGCCGTTAGCATCGGGTAGGTTAACATCCAATACCACTAAATCGGGATTGGACTGCTCAAACACCGCAAGGGCGCCCTTACCGTCTTCCGCTGATTCCATTTGGTAACCCTGCTTGGAAAGAAACCGATAAATCAGATTGCGGATTGCGGGATCATCATCAACGACAAGAATTTTGGCAGCAGCCATGGTAACTAACCTTAGCAATGAGATAGTAGACATCATAGGGGCAAGTACAAAACCTGAGCGAGGATTTGTTTACCCTTTAGCAATCATGCTTTAAACGTACTTCATGAACCCTAGAGCTTATCAGCGGAAAAATAAATCCGCGAACGACATCTCCCCAAACAATTTACCCAAAAAACCTAACTAGTATTCATTACAAGCACAGGAACAACCCCACTCGCGACGAATGGCAGGGCAAAATAGGGGCTAGAACCCAATGATTAAATAAAAGCTTTATCACAGCTAGCTTCCCGATCCGTCGGGTACATAGTTACACTGAGGACTAGGATTTATCAAACCATAATCGATACTGGCAATCATCGATAGGGCAGTTTCAATCTGCTTAATGTCTACTCGGCACCAGTTATGAAAATTAACAAATCTTTATGAGCCGGGAGGTTCTCCGGAGGGTTCTGAATGAGTGATCAAAGTTATTACGAAACACTGGGATTGGATGAGTCGTCCTCATTTGAAGACATTCAAGCGGCACGCGATCGTCTGTTGACCCAGCATGGGGAAGATAGCCCGCGACGACAGGCAATTGAGTCAGCCTACGATGCAATTTTGATGGAGCGTTTGAGGCTGCGTCAAGAAGGCAAAATCAAGGTTCCTGATCGGATTCGGTTTGCTGAAAAGGTGGCTGAAACCTCTGCATCTCCCAAACCTGCCCCCCTGGCTTCGAGTCCGAGTTGGTTAGGTCAGCTGTTCGATAGCCCAGATCGTCAAGATGTGATTCAGCCTGCTATTGCGTTTTCTGTCTTGGCGCTGCTCGGAGTTTACTATCCCCCTTTGGCGTTGGCCTTTGGTACAGGAAGCACCATCTATTTTCTAAACCGCAAAGAGCATAAGCTTTGGCGAGCGATTTTGCTGACTATAGCTGCCCTAGTGATTGGTTTAACTTTGGGTTTAACGATGGGACAGTTGCTGATTCCTCAGGGCGTTGAGCTGGAATGGGCGACCCCTGAAGCGATCGCGTCACTGATTGCCTTCTTTGTGTTTTGGTTGGTGAGCTGCTTTCTGCGATAAGGCGATCGTGCGCTAACAACGTCCTAGTCGATCACGGTGGGCAGGTCGCTAGGGCTATAAACTGCCCCGCTGTCGCTGTTCCCGTTCCATGGCTTCGAATAAGGCTTGAAAGTTGCCTTCTCCAAATCCTTGAGCTGTCAGGATTCGATCATTGATCTCGTACTGATAACGCTCGATGATTTCAAAGAAAAAAGTGGGTTTACCAAAAATTGGCTGAGTGAAGGTCTGGAGCAAAATCGCCTGGGGCATATCTGGAGGCCAATCTACTAAAATCTGTTGGGTTGCGATCCCCTCCCAGTCCACCCCTTGCTCCCTAAAGCCAGGTCGTTGGTGTAATTGCTCGTAATAGGTTTGGGGTACAGAGAGGAACTCTAAATGGCGCGATCGTAAGGCTTTTAGGGTTGTCACAAGGTCTTGGGTGGCCAAGGCCACATGCTGCACGCCAGCCCCCTGGTTGTAATCAAGAAACTCTTGAATTTGGGAATTGGTAGAGGTTGGTTCATTGATCGGAAGCTGTGCTGTCCCTGTGGGATGTCGCAAAACCTGGCTAGCCAAACCTGAATATTGAGTATTAATCGTAAAGCTTTGTTGCTGCTGAAACCCCAGCCCCTCTTCGTACCAGGCGATCGCCCGCTGGAGCTCGCCCCGAGCAACATTGATGACCGCGTGATCAATGCCCAAAAAGTAGACGTCTCCACTAGGGGAATCGGCCCCAGTCAGACTTTGCTCGTTCTGCCCTATCCCGGGTACCTGGGGGGCCTGACCACAGCGTTCTACCAGGGTATGGCAGATAGTTCCCCAACCCTGGACTTGACACCAGCGCAGCAGTCCACGTGGATGTTGCTCTGTTTGGATGGGTTCGAGCAGCGGCATTCCCGCTGCAAGTGCAGCAGCAACCGTGGCCTCTAGATGAGAGACCTCAAATGCCACATTGACTAATCCTGGAGGGTGATGATTGAGGTAGTTAGCGATGGCACAATCGTCGTGCTGAGGAGATGACAGTACGATTGTGGCCCCCCCTTGGGTCAATATAATGGTGTGTTGGTCGTCCGTCTTGGTGTCGGCAACGGGCTGAAAGTAGAACTGTTTGACAAACCAAGTTCGCCAGTAGGTTGCATCTTTAACGTAGAACTGGAGATAGCAAATATCCATAATTGACTCAAGGCCAGATGCCTTGATAACCGTAACCTACTTAAACCCCATCCGCTTTGAAAACTTGAGTTTTAGCCCAGGGAAAAACCATGAATCTGGATGTGGTTTATTAACCCCCAAGGGTTGCCATTGGGAAGATAGGGTTAAGTTCCGGTGCTCGCAATCACCCGGTCAGCGGCTTGAGGCTGATATTGCTGTGGGGAATATTGGTCAACGTGGCGAAAGATGCCAATGGGCGGGGTCACGCGACAGGTGAAAAACTCTACGGCGACCTGCTGGTTCGGTAGGGTTTTAACCTTAGGCGAAAAATCCTTAGGTGGAGAGGTTCTCCACTGCCATTGCCGTTGGGGTGGGATCTGATTAATCAAGCGATGGTGGGCCCATCGGGTAAATTTGCCCGTGCGACCAAGTTCTTGCAATTCCCGGGAAAGAATGGAGGCCGCTAAAAAAGAGGTCGGGGAACCATCACCGTCAATTGCCGCCATCATTGACTCAAAAGCGCCCTCGGGATGAGGTGGAATGTCATAGCCTTTAGCCTGGGTGATGGCCTGTTCTAAGCAGGCGGTTGTGCTGAGATGCTCGGGTAATGCCCAAGTGATTCCTGTGCCTAAGCTGCCCTTGCGAAAAAGATAGGTGACTAATTGGGTTTCAGGCTTCAAAAATAAGCCAGGTAACTTAGCAATGACTGCTGCCGGATCAATGGTGCTAATGAACCAGCGCCCTTCTGTATTAGGGGCAGGAACATCGTCTTCAGGCAAACTGCCCAACCGAAATAGATCCCCCAATTCACCGAGCGAACTTGGCTCAGGAATCTCTTCGGAACTATCCTCATCCACTGTTTGGGCAGGCGATTTAGGAAACTGTTCTGAAACAGGTAACGCCAAGTGGGTTTTGATATAGACGCTGACTTTTTGAGCAGCAGTAACTGGAAACTTTTGAAGCGGCATGAACCCACAATTAGACGAGATGACATCCTCTCAACGGTCAATCAGAACTCAGCATAAGTGTGTCCTATCCCCGTGTCCTCAGTATTCCCGCTGAAGCCTGGACAATCAAGATCGCGACCTTTATACCTAGCTATCACCTGCATTTGCTTAACTGATAGTTTCGGACAGTTTGCTGGAGAACTTGAACAGCGAATACTGAAATGCTTGTATAAGAAGGCACAATATATTTTTCGCAGATCTGCTACCCATCGACAGTGACCCAAGCGCCTGTTTGGTGGGACTGGTGTGTCAAATCCATTAGCCGCTGAGACCTTACGCCTGATTTAATGCTAGGAGCGGCTATCGTGCCATGATCAATGCAGTCAACCCAGTGATTCACCACGCGAATGAAGGGGGCTAGGCGGCCATCTTTGTAAGTCGTGGGAAAGGCTAACCGATCGGGAATGGCTAACGCTTCTAGGGGGGTTCCAGTTTTTGCTCCGTGCAGCTCAAAGCCGTGGATGTAGTCTTTTTGATTGGGATTGCCCAAGATCAGCGTACCGCGATCGCCGTAAATTTCGACCCAGTGGCCCCGGCCACCATCGGTCACCGCACTGAGATTGACTTGACAAGGGGTACCGTCGGCTAGCTCGATCAAAATATTGCAGGTGTCATCAGAATCAACGGGCTTGAGTGCTCCGCTGGTCGGATCAGGGCGCTCCGAAATCGTGGTGCTAAGGCGGGCACAAAGGCGCGCCACCGGGCCAAACAACCAGTCAATGTAGTCAAAAGTATGGGATCCGATAGATCCCAGGGTGCCGCCGCCTTTGGATTTTTGGGCGTACCAACTCCAAGCTCGTTGGGGGTTGGCGCGGCTAGCCCCTAACCAATCAATATTGATCAGCCGCTTGCGGCCCACATAGTCTTCCGCCAGCAGTTCGGCTAGCCGCTGCCAGGCGGGAATAAAGCGAAACTCAAAATCCATCACGGCTATGCAGCCCTGGGCCTGGGCCAAATCTTGAATCTGTTCGGCCTCGGCCACTGAGAGGGCGGTAGGTTTTTCCAGCAGCAAATGTTTGCCTGCTTGTAAAACCGTTTCAGCCATGGCAGCGTGCAAAAACGGCGGCGTGGCTAGGCTAACGCCATCAACCTCTGGCAGGAAAACAATATCTTCAACGCGATCGCAAGCATGAGGTATCTCATGGGTTGCTGCGATTGCCTTAGCCCTATCTAAATCCCGGTGATAAACCGCAACCACTTGGGTGCGGTGATGGGCTTGCAGTCCCGGAATATGAATTTTTTGGCCAAACCCGGTGCCAACAACGGCGATGCCAAGTTCAGACTGAGAAGATGCCATAGCACTGAGAGTGGGGTGATTGCGATTGAAGGGTATGTTCTATTGGGTCATGAGTTGGGAATGGATGCAAGGGGGGATGGGGAGAGCGGGGGATGGGGAGATAGGGGGAGCCGAATATTGGGTTTAGAAGAAGCAATTCTATTGAGGCTTCTAAACCTATGGCTGTTAAGGAATGATTGGATTAACTGCCATCAACGGCTACAAACTTTAGGCTGAATTTAGGTTGTCTGGGAAATAGTACGCAGTTACCATAATTAAGACCGATTACGATACTCAAAGCGTTAGCACCTAAATGAGTTCTCTCTAGAGTTGCCCCATCTTGATCACCATGAGTTCCTTAACCCGCCGTTTGTCGGTTTCAGAATTGCGCGATCGCATTTTGACGATGGCGATCACTGGGGTTTATCGACAGTCTTTGTTTGAAGCTTTTCAGCCTGTGGCCACCCAGCAACAAATCCGCAGCGCGATTACTCAGGCCAAAGGATTGGGGTTGAAATCGGTAGCAGCCCTGCGAGACTCAGAACTCGGCACCTATTATCAACTTGATAAAGCTCGCTATGAGATGCTTCAAAGTGTCTCTAAGGCAAGCTTTCATCCTTCAAAAGGGGATGATGGGGTTCAGCAGGCGATCGCCGCCAGTCAGGCTATCCAAACGATGTTGAGCTTGGCTGGGGGGATGACCCTAATTTTGGCGATCGCGGCAGGGTACAACTGTCTGGCTGGCCATAGTACAGCCAGTTCAGTGACAGCAATGACGGCTCTATTCACAGGTGTGCTGTGGCGACTTCAACATTGGGTTGCCCATCGTCACGCCCCCTAGCGCTAACCAGTCAGATAGCGATTGTTAACGCCCATCTCTGCGCGAAAAAGGGCTGCTAGCCGGGCCATCGGTGTTGATGCGGTTGATGGGAGTGTTGCTGGCGATGGGTACTAACACCCGGCTGAGTAGTCGGTCATCATCTAGTTTGAACAGATTAAATTCTCCGCCCATTTGCTGCATCAGCGTCTGACAAATGGTGAAATGTAGCCCTGGCGGATCATCTAAAGTTGAGGGGGCTAATACATCTTCAGGACGTCCTTCATGCAGCTCTTCGATCAGCTGGATGTCTAAAGTGCCGCTATCAGTAATCGAAATTTCTACCCAGGTGCGATCGAGAGGACGACACCAGATATCGATGCGTCCGCCTGTGGGGGTACGATGACAGGCAGCCACCAGCAATTCATAGAGGACGAATTCAATTTTTTGAATATCGCCGCCGATGTTGAGATTGGCTTCGTTATGGACTTTAGTCCAAAGCTGCTGCCGTTGAATCAGGCTATTGGCACGCTCCATTAATCGGTTTAGCAAGCTGACAATTGGCGTTGTTTCATACTCGGCATGGAGTCGCCATTCTTCGTGTTCGAGCAGGGGTGACAGGTTGGTCAACAAGTTGCTGAGTTGGCGTACCACCTGCTGATAGCGCTGACTTGAGAGGACATCTTTACGAAAACTCAGCTCGTTAAGCCGTCGGATGTTGTTGTCTAAGATGCGGTGGAGTTCTGTAAACCGCTTTTGCTTATACCAGTTTAGGGTTTCAAGGGATTCTCGCTGGGTCAGCAGCATCTCCACTAGATTGAGGTGTCGTCTTGACCAAGCCAGTTGGTTAGCCATCAGAGTGAGTAAATTGAACTGATAGTCTGTCCAGCGGCGATCGCCCCGATCGATCGTGACTAACAATCCGTTGGGATAATGCTCTGGGGCCGTGCGTAAGATGATTGCCATGACCTTGCTATCGTTGGGGGCAATCAGCCATTGACGGGCAGCATCGGGTAAATCATGCAGTTCAATGGACAGTAAGCCGTCTGTTTGCAGAGCCCAGTTGATCACCGCATCAGTGCTAAGCGGAATGGGGAAATTGGCTTTGAAGTCAAAATCGCGATCGCGCACCAGCGATACCGATATCTTGGCATGTTGATCGTCGGCTTTCCAGGTCACTAACCCAACTGCAGGTAGCCGCAGCAACTTTGCCAGATGTTCTAGGGTAATCTGCTCTAGCTGGTCGAGTTGGAAGGTGGATTGCAGGTTGTGTAGGCCCCACTGCATGGTTTCGTAGAGCTGGGCTTGCTGATTAGTTTGGCGCTGCAACTGCCACTGGTGCAAAATTAACCCCACCTGTTGGCTGACCACACGCAACAGAGAGCTTTCGAGCTGACTCCAACGACGACTGCGCTTATCGGCCAGCACCAATACCCCTTCGGGAGCATGGCCAATGGAAACGTTGCATACCAACAGCGATCGTACGCCCATCTCTGACAAGACAGGGTGCCAGTTCATCAATTTCAAATCATCTTGGATATCTTCGATGGCGATGGGTTCCTGGCTGCGCTCTAACATTTGCCAATCCACGTCGCTTAACGACAGCCAAGTCTGGCGAGTTTTGCGGGCGTTGGTGGGGCGGCTTTGATAGCACAGTTCAAATCCCCCTTCTTCCAAGTTGTAGAGCAAGACAAACAGTTGATCGGCATCTAGCTGTTGGCACAGTTCCTGAGAGCATAGATCTAGCGTCTTGCGCCAGTCTTCATCGCCGTGGATACTGCGGGAAATGGCCGCAGTCAGCATTTGATCAGCTTTGACTGTTTGGACAATGGCTTCCGTTTCAGAGGTCGGCATTGATAACCCAATCATCTGGGCAGCCCCTTGTAAATAGGCTTTTTCGGGTTCTGCCCAGATGCGAGCCTCACTGCCTTGGACAGACAAAAAACCTAATAGTTCGCCCTGGTGAAAGATCGGGGCTGCCATGAGCGATCGTGCCCGCACCACATCCATCAGTCGTCCGGTAAGGCTAGCTGCCAGAGAACTTTGGGCCTCGCCAATGACCACCAGTTGCCCCCCGCTTAAGGACTGGTAAAACCCTTTGACATCGCTTGCGACAATGGGTTCCGATGGATTGACAGTAGATTGCTTACTCTCTCGACTGCCATAGCGATTGCCCAAACGATGCCAAAAATATCGATCTTGGGGATTAAACCAGTAGATGTTGGTTCGATCGGGGGCAACAAATCTTTGCGTTTCTTCGACCACGGCCAGTAAGCGTGCGTCTAGGGTGGTCAAATTTCCCAGCTGTCCCAACAGCTTGAACAGCGGTTGTTCGGGGCGTTTGGCTGTTTGACGCTGGTGTTCCTGTTCTCGATCTTGCAGCGCCTCGGCCAAAGCCCCTAAAACCAGAGATAGGGTCGCTCGTTCTGCAGAACTGGGAGAAACTCCCCAGCGATCAGACCCTAAAACCATTACCCCAAAGCAGAGGTCACGCCGTCGAATGGGGAAAATTAGCGTTCCTTGAATATCCAAGGTTTCTGCCAGCTTGCTCCACTCTCCGGCACGGCTTTCGGCTCGTAAATCTGGTACGGCCAAAGGGCGCTGCTGAATCACCACCTGTTCCATCAAATCCCCAGGCAAAAGGGGGATGGTCTGCCGTAGGCGGCGCAAATCTTGCTCGCAGCGATACCCTTTGCCTTGCAGGCGATGATTAATCCGATCGTAAAATCCGATCCAAAGCAGGGGATACGAATACTCGTCGTTAACAAAGTCAAGGGTCTCCGCAACCAATTCGTCCAACGCCTCTGTTTCCCGCAGCGTTTGGAGAATTCGCCCGATTGCCACCATCCTTTTTTCATGGGGGGTTGGTGTCTTCGGCTGACCCATACCACGCAGACTCCTTACCTGCAAAGCAAATAACCTATGACGCCCATATAACACCTTGGCCAGTGACCAGATTATTCATCTCCTATGAGCGGCGTCTTGAGATATTTAAAGAATCGAAAAGTAAACTTCGTCCACACCCAAATTTATGATTTTTCCTTAAGCTAAGCACTCAAGTTTTCAAATTGGATGGGGTTTATCACTGACTCATGTTTTGCCTACTGTAATGCACCTGCTCCCCGTGGTAACTTTTTTTAGGCTGATTTGCCTATGTATTCCTTAACGTTTCATTCTGGGCGACAGCTCAGCAATGCCTCGAAAGCTAGGTTGCATCAAGGTGATTAGACAATATGGCGTAAGAACTTATCCACATTTTGCCCAAATTGACCATAATTAAACCTTATCCAAATCCGGATCTACCAGTTTCCCTTAAAATCAAAAACTCAAGTTTGCCAATTGGATGGGGGTTAACCCAGGGTCAGTAACCCCAATTAAGCTCCCATGGAGGTGAGTGCAGTGGTGTTGGATCTCTATAAAACCTGCCTTCGACCCTTGATGTTCTCGACCCTCAAGGCTGATCCGGAATGGCTGCATCAGCAAACTATCAAAAGTTTGGCTTGGTTTGCTCAGCCATTGTTACATCCTCCTGTGCCAACTGCCGCAGGCATAACCGCCCCTTACCAGCGCTGGCTGGGCCAAACCTGGACTTATCAGGATCCGAGGCTTAACCAACAGCTATGGTCTCTAGCCTTTCCAAACCCAGTAGGCATCGCTGCAGGATTTGATAAAGACGGCATCGCAGCTCGGGCTTGGCCTTTGATGGGGTTTGGCTTAGCCGAATTGGGTACGGTGACCTGGCATGGGCAACCGGGTAATTCTCGACCCCGCCTGTTTCGATTGCCTGATGATCAGGCTGCACTCAATCGTATGGGGTTTAACAATAATGGAGCAGCTGCTTTGGCAAGTCAGTTACAGGTTTTGGGGCTCGATCACGATCGCCCGATTCCCCTCGGCATCAACCTCGGTAAATCAAAGGTGACGCCGCTGGATCAGGCTGCAGGGGATTATCTGGCTAGCTTTCGCTGCCTTAAGTCCTGGGGTGATTATTTTGTGGTGAATGTATCGTCCCCCAACACACCTGGACTGCGATCGCTGCAAGCCAAAGACCAGTTAGATAAAATTCTCTCGACGCTACAACAAGATAACCAGGGGGAAAAGCCGCTACTGGTGAAAATTGCCCCTGATTTAACCTGGGAGGCGATCGCAGAAATTATCGATTTAGCCCAAATCCATCGCCTCGCGGGCATCATCGCTACCAATACCACTGTCCGCCGAGACCATCTCAAAACCCAGCATCTACCGGCCACGGGTCAGGCAATTACCGCAGAAGCGGGGGGCATTAGCGGTGCTCCCCTGCGCCAACGGGCGACCGAGGTGATTCGGTTTATTTGGCAGCAAACCCAGGGTCAATTGCCAATTGTTGGTGTCGGCGGCATTTTTACCGCTGGGGATGCCTGGGAGAAAATCACTGCCGGAGCCTGCTTGCTCCAAGTGTATACCGGTTGGGTCTATGAAGGTCCGTGGATGGTGCGTCGAATATTGCAGGGGCTCTGTGATCAGCTTGAGGCCCATCATTTAAACCACATTTCAGAAGCGGTTGGTTTAGCTCATCGGGATCTCTCTGATCAGCAAAAAGTAGTGCGATAGGAGCATTGCACTGTTACGCTGCTATCGAATACGCATACGCCTCCATCAAAACCCGCTGCTAGGGTAGACCATAGCTCGCGACCCGAATCAGCAGTTCTCCTGCTTGAGGGTTGTGGGTAAACACAAAGCTACCCCGTTTTTGCTCGTTACCCGATAGAAAATCGATTTGCTGTTCCCCTGTTTCGCTGGGTTCGTTTTCGATAGCCAGTTCTGCCGTGACTTGGACGGTGCGGGCAATACGACCGCCCGTATTTTTGATGATGAAGGGCACATAGTAGTGGCCATCTGTGACTCTTGCCGACTCGGTCACTGCGATCGCAAAGGCGGGGGGACGCGTCTGGTTGATCTGCCAGTCGTAAATAATTAACCCAATTAAGCCCAGCAAAATCGTCGTTGCTGCGAGCAGGGTAATCCATTCTGCCAGCGATCGCTGCCCATCTTCTAGCTCAGTTGGAATTGCCTGGGTTTGGACTTCAACGGGGGAATCAGAATCGTTCATATTTAATCTCGTCCACATTCAAAGTCATCGCCTTTTTGGGTCGGTTGCCAGCCTTATGCCCCGACAAACGTTTTCAAATCGGATGGGGGTTAAATTAACAATCGTCCAGCGGCACCGCCAATGGCTGCTGGAAACCCTAGCACAATCGTATCGCTTAACCATTCCTGCCAGGGATCTTGGGGGCTAAGCTGCTGAAAAAATACCAGCATGATCACTGATGCTGCCAAAGCCACTAGGTAAGCTGCTAAGGTTTCGGTGACTGGACTGAGTAACCGTCCCTGCTGACGCCGCAGGGCACGATCGCTAAAGCCAGAGGCAAACACAATGGCGTAGGACACTAGCAGAGATGCTGCCATAATCAGCAGCAGCCACAGGGCAGGAATTGCTGCTGCTAGCAGCGGAATTTCTTCAGTGGGGGCGATGCTAAAGGCGGTAATGACTGCCCCTAACAAAGTGGCGTCAAAATCGGCTAAGGCGTCACGGAGGGTTGCCAGGGTAGGAGAATCCAGTCGTTCGGGGCGCGGGATGATCCGACGGGTTGGCGTGGCGCTGCGATCGCGGCTTAACGTCGAACGGGCTAGGGCCACCCCCAAGGCAAAGGGCACTGCTTCAAAAGTCAGCTTGCCCAAGGTTTCTGACAGCGGCGTTTCCAGGGTAATACGCTGCAACAAAACCAGGGCAATCGCAGCACAAACGATCCCCAATCCTAGCGCTTCAATGCTCTCCAACACTGCATCTAAGGGATTCAGGGTCAACGTCCGGCGAAACCCTTGGGTCTGGGTCAACACCAGCACCACGCCAAAGGTGGCCGCCAATACCGTCAGTAGCAGCGATGACTGAGCCAATGAGCCAATCGACCACAGTTCAACCGTATACAGCAGCGGAATACCAAACAAAAAACCGCCAGATGCCCCCCGCAGTAAGTCCCGCAGTTCAGCAAACCACATATTTGAGCTTAAGATGACTGCACAACTGCCCGCTTGAAGGCTTCATCGAGTACTTCAGACAGGGTGGGATGGGTATGCACCATAAAGGATAAATCTTCGACAGATAACTTTTGGGCAATGGCGTTGGCGGCTTCTTGAATCAAATCTGAGGCGTGCAGGCCGATAATGTGGGCACCCAAAATTTCACCCGTGTCTTTTCGATAAATCACCTTAGCTAACCCATCCACTTCGCCTTCGGCCAAAGCCTTCGAGTTGCCCTTGAAGTAGGTGCGAACCGTGCCAATGGCAAAGCCTGCTTGATCGGCAAATTCCTGTGCTGCCGGTTCGGTCAGCCCCACAAAGCTCACTTCGGGGTGGGTAAATGCCGCCGCTGGAATGCTGCGATAGTTGATGGTGCGCGATCGCCCACAAATATTTTCCACCGCTACAACCCCTTGGGCTGAGGCTGCGTGGGCCAGCATCATCTTGCCCATGCCGTCACCAATTGCCCAGAGGTGGGGCACGGGTTCCCCATCGCGCAGCACCGCTAGGAAATCATCAGTGGGAACAAAACCTCGACGATTCGTTTCAATACCCACAGTTTCAAGCCCTAGGTTTTTGGTTGCAGGGATACGCCCCGTCGCTACGAGACAGGCATCTACTTCCAAAACCTCTTTGACTTCCTTCGTCTGCATGTCAGCCAGTTCAATCACGACAGGGTTACCCGGTGTGACGGTTTTGGCAATCAGCCCGACCCGCGTATCAATGTCGCGGGGCTGAATCAAGACCCGCTGGGCAATTTTGGCAATGTCTGGGTCAAAAGTTGGCATCAGCCGATCGAGAGCTTCAATAATCGTGACTTCACACCCCAAAGCTGTATACACATCAGAAAACTCTAGGCCGATGTAGCCACTGCCAATAATGGCAATCCAGTCTGGCAGCCAGTCAAGCTTGATCGCTTCGTCACTCGTAAACACGGTTTTGCCGTCAGTTTCAATACCAGGGGGCACAAAGGGAATCGACCCTGGTGCCAGAATAATGTCGCGGGCCGTTAAAGCTTGGTCGCCTGCTTCGCTACTGACGACGACTTTTTGTTCCCCTGCCAGCTTGCCCCAACCGCGAATCACCTCCACTTTTAGACGGGTCAAGCTATTGGTCAGATCGCCCTGAATTTTATTGACCAGGGTTTTGGCATGATCTGCGATCGCTTGCCGTTCAAAGGACACCCCACCCACGTGAATTCCCAGAGCATCTAGGTGATGGCTATCTTGCAGTTCACGCACGCGTCCAGATGCTGCTAACAATGCCTTAGACGGAATACAACCCCGATTGACGCAGGTTCCACCCATGTCGCCTGCTTCAATAATGGCGGTCTTTAAGCCGCACTTGACAGCGTGAAGTGCAGCCCCATGCCCCCCGACGCCAGCACCAATAATGATTAAATCGTAATCAAACGTTTGACTCACTTGACTCTCCTGAAGCAAAGCTAGTTCTCGACATGACCGTGGGCATCCTAACAAGAGTTAGGGCAGGCTATCCTCCATTGTCACCAGTGCATGCGCATAAGACAACATCCCGCGAAGCGGAGCTAGTGATTGATCTAAGACCGTTGGCTCTAGGCAGTCATCCGCTAACCCAGTTCCGGCAAAGTCCCCAAGCCCTTATAAGCCCCATGTTAAGCCTTCAGGGTAACGTTTAGTTACAGTTCACGTTGGATACAGGTATTGTATAGGTTGAGTAGATCTAGCCAAATCAAGGCCTTTAAATCCCAAGCTGGCTCTAGCCCCTTCAGCACGAAACTGGTATTAGCCCCTGCCCCAGATTCAAATCACCTAGATCAAGTTACTCAGATTGAAGTGATTGAGGTTTACCTTATCCAGTCCTAGGGTGGTTGTTATCGCCGCTAACCGCCCTCTGTTGTTTCAGGCACTAGAACTCTAATGAAGCATACTGATCAAAAACAGGTTCGTCGGGCAGCTGCAGAGGAGTTTGAGCAGTCTTTAGGAGAGCTAGAGGCTGTCTTCGACACTGATGCTCCGTTCCATGACACTGCAGAACCGGAGCCGAGCAACCCCCTAGATGCAGCTCGTCGTCTCCCCCCTGATGCGAGTCGAGATTCCGCATCGAATGGAAAACCTTAGATCTAAAAAGTAGATTTTTCAAACTGTTGGCGTCAAGCAGGGCAACCCAAGCTTCACCTCAAGGTTGCCGAAACTTCAGCTGACTGAAATCCGCGTTGCCGTTGGGCTTCGTATAAAATCAACGCCGCTGCGATCGAGACATTGAGCGATTCCACCGCCGCCGCCATCGGAATTTTTACCCGATGGGTAGCTAGCGTCGTCAGTTCAGGCGATAACCCTGCCCCTTCATTACCTAGGAGAATTACCGTGGGCGATCGCAGGTCGAGTTGCCAATAACTTAGGCTTGCCGCCGACGTTGTCGCCACCAGCTGAATTCCCGCTTGTTGCCACTGGTACCCTTGCTCAACCAAATTAGGACAAACCTGCATCGGTAACTGAAACCACTGCCCTGCTGATGCTCGCAGCACTTTAGGATGCTCCAAATCGACGCTGTCTTGGCTAATCCACAAGCCATCTGCCGCCGCCGCCGCCGCTGTGCGAATCAGCGTACCTAAATTTCCTGGATCTTGGAGCGTTTCAACGGCTAGCCCTAAACTGGGTCTGCGGCTGGTTTGGAGGATAGAGTGATCTAGCATGCTATCTCGATGAACCCCAGTGGCGACCACCCCATCTGGATTGACCGTGGTTGCCATCGACTGAAGTACCGCTGGGGTCACGAGCACCATCTCTGCCTTCGAGTGAGACAAGCTTTGCCACAGCTCTACATGCTCTGCCTGCCATTGCACCGTGGCACAAACCGTTTGCAATGGGTAACCTACGCGACAAGCTGCTTCGACTTGGTGGGTGCCCTCAATTATAAAAAGCTGCTGGGCGCGTCGTCCCTTCCTTTGAGCGAGCTTCCGGACGTCCTTGACTAACGGATTTTGCAAACTGCTCAGCACCATATCCTAATCCGAGTGGTCAACATGGGGTAACCAACCTAAACCCCATCCGATTTGAAAACTTGCGTTTTTATCTTAGGGAAAAACCATCGATCTGGATGTGGGCGAGATTTAAATAGCCAACCTAACTGGAGAGAACAATCGAGTCATCACTCAGCAAAATCACCTAAAGTCATCTCTTTCAACCAAAATTAATCAAATTTATACATTTGAAAATTATCTTGAAACCAGCCTCATTCATAAGAATGTTTGAGACTTCGGTTGAACCCCTTGTCGGGAGGCAGTTTTCTTCAAAAGAAGCAGCCCTTGCTGATCGAGGTAATCTCATAATCAGCCAAAGTATGTCTTAACGATGCGGAACCCGGGACTTGAACCCGGAAGTCCTTGCGAACACTAGAACCTGAATCTAGCGCGTCTACCAATTCCGCCAGTTCCGCTGACAGCAGGCGTTTACCTGCGATTCATAATCATGCGGTAGATGGGTTGATTCGTCAACCTCTCTACCCTACCTACTCAACCTTTAGCTGGCAAATCTCAGTGCTCCCTCACAAATCGTACGGATTTGGGTATTTTCAAACTGATAGTTTCATGTAGAATCGAGACCAAAATTCCATGTAACCTATTGTTGCAAGCTTGGAGGGCATGTCCATTTCTGTTCCATTTAGCATAAACAACTCCTCGGCTTCCCCTGAAGACGAGACTTCCGTTCTAGAAATTCGGGGTCGGTCCTCGCTGAGTGGGCATGTCAAAGTCAGTGGCGCTAAGAATTCAGCGCTGGTGGTGATGGCAGGGGCACTGCTGTGCTCTCAAGACTGTCGAATTCGTAACATTCCATCCTTAGTGGATGTCGCTCGCATGGCCGAGGTGTTGCTGGCCCTGGGCGTTGAGCTGAAGCATACAGGCGACACCTTAGAGGTCAATGCCAGTCAGCTGAGCCACTCCCGTGCGCCTTATGACTTGGTTAGCAAGCTGCGCGCCAGCTTCTTTGTGATTGGCCCCCTGTTGGCCCGCTTAGGGGTGGCTCGAGTCCCCTTGCCGGGGGGATGCGCCATTGGCGCTCGCCCAGTTGAGCTCCATGTCCGTGGCTTGCAGGCATTGGGCGCTGATGTTTACATCGACCACGGGACCGTTCATGCCTGTGTCCGTGGTAGCCGGGGACGGTTGAAGGGAGCCAAAATCTATCTGGACTATCCCAGTGTTGGGGCGACAGAAACGTTGATGATGGCAGCGACCCTCGCTGAGGGGGAAACGGTGATTGAAAACGCCGCCCAGGAGCCTGAAGTAGTCGATCTGGCTAATTTCTGCCGCGCCATGGGGGCTCGGATTCGGGGAGCAGGCACCAACACGATTACGATTTCTGGGGTGCCTAGCCTGCACTCAACTGACTACAGCGTTGTGCCTGACCGAATTGAAGCGGGTACCTTCTTGGTTGCTGGAGCGATCACGCGGTCTGAAATTACTCTAGGGCCGGTTATTCCTGAGCATCTAACGGCGGTGATTGCCAAGCTGAAGGCAGCCGGATCAGAGATCATTGGCGAATCTGCTAGCCGACTGCGAATTAAGCCGGGGGGCCAGATTTCGGCTACAGATATCCAAACCCTTCCCTATCCAGGCTTCCCGACGGATATGCAGGCTCAATTTATGGCGCTGATGACTTTGAGTGACGGGAACAGCATGATCACTGAAACAGTGTTTGAGAATCGATTGCGTCATGTGGCCGAATTTGTCCGCATGGGAGCCGATATTAAGCTCAAGGGGAACTGTGCCATTGTCCGAGGGGTGTCTTCGCTATCAGGTGCTCCGGTATCGGCCACCGACTTACGGGCTTCTGCAGCACTGGTGTTGGCAGGCTTAGCGGCTGATGGTAAGACGGTGGTTCAGGGGCTCCACCATCTGGATCGGGGCTATGAAAATCTGGAAACCAAGCTGATGGATTTAGGTGCCGATATCCAGCGTGTTAAAGTTTATGAGACTGATGACGCGATCGCTGGAGTTGCAACCGTATCCCCTACTTTGGCGGTATGAGGGCTTAATGGGCCAACTTCTGGGGGCGTTGGGTTGACTACGGAGGCTGAACGGCTTTTCTGACTAACCGCAGGTGATCTCGCTATACTAGCCGTTGAAACAAACGTTTACTTAAGTCCCTGCGGATGGATTCTTCTAAATTATTTTTGGTGGGGCTCAAGGCCAATCACTTTCGGCATCCCCTTGATTTGGCAGCTACCGAGGCGCTCAAACAATTGACTGGCCTAGATGTGCTGATTCGTACGCTGCTTGGCCCACTTGCCGAACAGCTGATGTATTTGGACAACATTGCCTCTAGTGTCTTAGTAGGCGATCGCCAATTGCCAGATCTCCACAAATCTTTGTTAGAAGCTTGCCGGGTACTTGACCTAGAGCCCCCCCAACTCTATATTCGGCAGCATCCTGTGCCTAATGCCTACACCTTTGCCATGCGGGGCCGACGCCCCTTCATCGTGGTTCACACGTCACTGATTGATCTGCTGACGCCCGCTGAAATTCAGGCCGTGATTGGGCATGAACTGGGCCATCTCAAATGTGATCACAGCGTTTATCTAACGCTGGCTAATATCATTACGTTGTTTGCCAGTCAGTTGCCCTTCGGTGGGATACTGGTGCAAGATCTCCAAAATCAGATGATGGAGTGGGTGCGATGTGCTGAATTTACTTGCGATCGCGCGGCTTTATTAGTTGCTCAAGACCCCAAAGTAGTGGCTTCGGTGTTGATGAAGCTCTCAGGTGGTTCGCCAACGTTAGCCCCCCAACTTAACGTTGATGCGTTTTTAGAACAGGCTCGGGCCTACGATGCAATTAGCCAAAATCAGTTGGGTGAAGCCTTAAAGGAAGTCCGCAATCGTGAACTGACTCACCCGGTTCCAGTGCTGCGGGCTCGGGAAATTGATCGGTGGGCTAGCAGCAAAGATTATCAAAAGCTGTTACAAGCTGACGCGATTCAGTATAATGGTGAGGCTAATTCCAAGGGCGGATGGCGAAATTGGTAGACGCACCACACTCAAAATGTGGCGGCTTCGGTCGTGAGAGTTCGAGTCTCTCTCTGCCCATTAACAAAAACTTACGGAACGACTGCGCTGCGCACGGTCATTCGGTTACTGCTATTTGAGCCATTCTGGTTTCTCTTTGGAGAAGGATGGCACGATAGGTGGTAAAAGGCCATTGTGGTTGAACACCGTTCTTGACAACAGCCTTGCGCCTATCTATGCAAACTACTACTTGCCTAAAGCCTTGCTTAGCTCCTCCTGAGCAGCCTTGAGCGCTTCGGGCAGCTTTGCAGGATCGCGTCCTCCAGCTTGAGCCAAATTGGGTCGACCGCCACCGCCGCCGCCAGTTAGCTTGGCGATCGCGCCGATGAACTTACCCGCCTGTAATCCTGCCTTATTTACCCCAGGGCTAAAGGCTGCCACCAGGCTTACTTTGCTGCCAGTAGGCACTGAACCCAGTACCACAGCTCCCTCCCCCAGCTTTTGGAGGAGTCGTTCAGCAGCAGTCTTGAGGGCGTCGGCATCGCTGTTTCCCAAATCGGCCACCAGGATCTTAAAGTTACCCACAGCCTCAGCGTCGCTGAGCAGGCTGTCGCTCTTAGCGATCGCCAGTTCCGATTGCAGCCCAGCCAATTGTTTTTGGATTGCTTTGAGTTCCTCTTGGAGGGCTGTGACGCGGGGTAGAACCTCTTCTGGTTTAGTCTTGAAGCGATCGCTCAACTCGCGCACCACCTGATCGCGTAGGTTGAGGTAGTCCAACACGGCAGGGCCAGCCACCGCTTCAATCCGTCGCACCCCTGCAGAAATTCCCGATTCCGATACGATTTTGAACAGGCCAATTTCGGCGGTGTTGGTCACATGGGTACCCCCACACAGCTCCATCGACACGCCGGAGAAGTCAATCACCCGCACCTCGGCACCATACTTTTCGCCAAACATTGCCGTGGCCCCTTTGGCCTTGGCTTCATCAATGGGCATGATATTGACATCAGCGCTGTGGGCTTCAGCAATCCAAGTGTTGACTTGGGCCTCAACTTGCTGCACTTCCTCTGGGGTCAAAGCTCGATGACAGTTGAAATCAAACCGCAGTTTATCAAACGCCACTAATGAACCCGCCTGGGAAATGTCGGGATCGACGAGTTTTTGTAAGGCTGCCTGTAACAGATGGGTGGCGGTGTGATTCGCCATAGCCCGCCGCCGACAAGCCCGATCGATTTGGGCCGTGACGCGATCGCCTACGGTCAGCATGCCCCGCTCTACCCGACCAAAGTGAACAAAAAGCGCCCCTTCTTTTTTCACATCGTCTATCTGTACGACAACAGCATCACCAGATAGATAGCCGCGATCGCCAATTTGCCCTCCAGACTCGGCGTAGAAGGGCGTTGTTTCGAGCACTACCTGCACAGGGCTGCCTGCTTCAGCCTGGTCAACGGCTTTACCCGCCACCAGTAACGCTACGACAGCAGATGGGCTACTACTGTTGCTGTAACCCAAAAATTCCGTGGCGTCCAAAGTTTCAGCCAATTTTGCTAAGCTGCCCTGCACCGTGAGGTCGATGGTTTCGTGGGCATCTTTAGAACGCTGGCGTTGCTTCTCCATTTCGGCTTCAAAGCCTTGGGTATCCACCTTAAGGCCATTTTCTTCTGCAATTTCTTGGGTTAGCTCTAGCGGGAAGCCGTAGGTGTCATAGAGCACGAAGGCGTCTTCGCCAGAAATCCGTTGCGTTTCCTGGGCTAGGATCTCTGCCAATAGCTTCTCGCCCCGCTCCAGCGTTTCTAGAAAGCGGGCTTCTTCGCGGCCTAGTTCTGCTTTAACGCTGGCTGCTCGCTCCCGCACCGCTGGATAGGCTGACTCTGATAGGGCGATCGCAGTTTCAGCGACTGGCTCAATAAATGCCCCGTCAATGCCAATCAACCGACCGTGGCGCACCACCCGCCGAATCAATCGTCGCAAAATATAGCCGCGCCCCACATTGGCAGCCGTAATGCCGTCAGTGATCATGTGTACGACAGCCCGCACATGGTCGCCAATTACCTTGAGCGACACTTTGGTTTGCTCGTCGGCTTTAGCGTAATCAATCCCTGCCAGTTGTGCCGCTGTCTGGATAATCGGCAGAATCAGATCGGTTTCGTAGTTGTTGGGCACCCGCTGCAAAATTTGGGCCATGCGTTCTAGCCCCATGCCTGTATCGATGTTTTGCTTAGCCAGAGGCGTCAGGTTGCCCGCCGCATCCCGATTAGACTGCATAAACACCAAGTTGTAAAACTCAATGAAGCGGCTATCATCTTCAAGGTCAATGGTGTCGTCGCCTTGCTCTGGGTGGAAGTCATAATAAATCTCAGAGCAGGGCCCACAAGGCCCTGTCGGGCCAGATGCCCAAAAGTTGTCGTCTGTGCCCATGCGAATAATTCGATTGGGAGGTACCCCAATTTGATCGCGCCAGATCGCAAAGGCTTCGTCATCCTCTTCAAACACGCTGACCACCAGATGGTCTGGAGGTAGCTTGAAAACTTTAGTGGAGAGTTCCCAAGCCCAGGCGATCGCTTGTTCTTTGAAATAGTCGCCAAAGCTAAAGTTGCCAAGCATTTCAAAGAAGGTATGATGTCGCGCCGTGCGGCCCACATTTTCAATGTCGTTAGTCCGAATGCATTTTTGGGAGGTAGTTGCCCGATCATAGGGCGCAGGTTGTTGACCCAAAAAGATAGGCTTAAACGGCAACATCCCAGCAATGGTCAATAGCACCGTAGGATCTTCGGGTACTAAGGAGGCACTGGGTAACGGTTGGTGCTTCCGTTGAGCGTAGAAGTCCAAAAAGGTTTGTCGAATCTCAGGGCCGCTAAGCTTGGCGAGTTGGGGTTGTGACGAGGAAACAGACATCGGCGATCCTACGGATGAATGCAAGCATCAGACTCTAGTCTAGACGCTATCTTGGGCAGCGTTGAGGCAAATATTGGGTCTAATTCAGATCCATAGTTTTCCTATGTCGGGGCACGAGGCTTTGCATGCCCAATCAAGTCTTTAAGTCGAATGTGGTTTAACCAAGAAATTAGCGTGTCTAGACTTGGCCCAGAGGGAATGCTAATTTTCCCTATGTGTAGTGAAAAATAATAATCTTTCCGGATTCAAATTCATCGCCCCTGAAATACTGATAACGTTGTTCGTTTTACTGACTAACGGTCGACCTGTCAGCCGAACTGCAAGACTTCCATCAAGTTCTGCAGTTTCCCTGCAATCCCTTCACCATCAGCAGCATCCACAAACCATTTTGGCCAAAAACGCACGCAGGACGACAGTTTATCGGCCTAATTAGCCTCAGCCCAGCCCCTTTAAACGCTAATACTTTTCCTGAAAAACTGACTGTGGCTTCGGACTTAGATCCGCATGATTTGCTTCAGCACAGGGTTATAGATTATTTCCACGTCCAGACGACCTGGAGTTTTGCCCACAGGAAAACTCCCACATCCGGAGCTGGACGTGATTTAATCCCAGGATTCTAAAAAGTTGGCATTTGGGTCCAAGTGGTCATAAAACGAGTTTGCCTATGAGGCCAGCGTTGCCTCGCCAAGGTCAGTTACTAACGCTAGATAGACGTTACGTCTGCTTACGGTGATCGCTGCCTGTTTATGTCCCTTAGGATAAGACAACAGGCTGGCTGGGTCGCCAAGTTTACACTGGCACTATCAGGGAGCGATCGATCGCCCATCGTGAGCCCTGTTAATAAGGCAAACTGACCCACGGCGTACATATCTCAATCTGCCCCTGTGCTGATGGTGGCTTTGCCTTAAGGTTTAAACTTGTGTTTTCGGTTTGCCCACCTGCAAAATCGCATGCCCCTTGAGTTGAACGATCATTCGCGCTCTGCCTTCTACCCTTTAATTGCTTGTTGTTCCTATGGAAGCGCTGCTGCTGCTAGTCGGGGATAGTCAATTCACCACCGGCCTAGTGACTCGAATTCAACATCACTCAGATGTGCAAATTATCACGGCAGAAACCCAAGATGAAACCGAGGATATTTTCAAAGACTACTCACCTAGCGTGTTGGTGCTTCAGGCCGACTATCCGCTGACCCAAGAACTCTGCCTGTATCTCAAGCAAACGCGTGATTTAGCTTGGATCTATTGCCTTGTGATTGAACTGCGGGATCCCATAAACTCAACCAACTGGGAAAAGCAGGCGATGGGGGCGACTAAAGCCCTGAAGATGGGGGCAGATGTCTATCTCACCCTGTCGCCGCAGGCACGGCCTAGTGATGAACAATTGCTGCAAGCCCAATTGGCGGCTGCCCTTAGGCATGCCAAACTTTACCAAACCCTCACGCGAACCAATAATTTACTTTCGGCGATTGCGTTGTCAGATGCCCTTACCCAAATCAACAATCGTCGTGCCTTTGATTGGGAACTGCCGCGTCAGATTAGAGCTGCTCAGGAAAAAAACTTTGCTTTGAGTTTAATGGTGATTGACATCGATCACTTCAAAATCATTAACGATACCTACGGTCATCTGATCGGGGATAAAGCCTTGAAAATCCTAGCTGAACGCTTGCAATACAACATGCGGGATTACGATACGCCCTATCGCTATGGGGGCGAAGAGTTTGTGGTGGTGCTCAACCACACGAGTCCAGAGGAAGCCAAAGCCATTAGTCAACGGATGCGCCAGACGGTAAGTGATCATCCCTTGGTGATTAATGACACCGTCGAGATCAATCTGACCGTGAGCATTGGTGTTGCCAGCCTTACCCCAGAAGATGACAGTAAGGGGATGAGTCTCCTGAACCGTGCCGATCAAGGCTTATTAGCGGCGAAGAGTGCTGGACGCAATCAAGTCAGGTTTGAGAGTGGGTTGTAATGATTTGACAACACTCAGCGACAGGGGTGCGCTCGGCCATAGCGGTCACTAAGGCTTCGTAGGCAGACCAGTGTTTTTCCAACAGGGTACGAGCCTGCAAGATTGACCAACGCTCTTTGATTTGGGCTTCTTGGGGTGGACGTTGGATTTGGTAGTAAATGGCCCGAATCTTTTGTCGATCGTCCGTGCCCCCCCGTTCGGCTTTGAACACTAACGCTTCTGCCGCAATGCCCGCCATCCATACCATGCAGTAGCGATTGAGCAGTTGAGCCGACAATTGCCCCTGGTTGACTTCCTGTTCGATTGCTTGACTGTCGAACACTACCCCGCCTTGCCCTGGCACCCCCCGTCGCCAAGCTTCCCAAGGGGATAGAGTGTAATCGACCACGGGAATATCCAGTAGCTGGGCGACTAAGAAGTGGCCTGCCTCGTGGTGCAAAATGCGATCGCGCTCGGCCTCAGATGTCCGATCCAGACTGTCGATCAGCAGAGTACCCAGCTTGCCGTCGAAGCCAAATCGATCGAGGCTAGCAATTCCAAAAATAATAGCAATAACCAAAGCGGGCACCGTAGGCGGCAACTGCACCATCGGCCCCACCAAACTGGCCATCGTGACCAGAAAAATAAAAACTGCGATCAGATTTAAGGTGGTTTGTTTCAAACTAGCTGAGTCAAGCTGAGAAGCTTAAGTTATGGATCTTGATAGAACGTTTCTAAACTATCGCGATCGCCTATAAAGCGCCAATGCCAAGGTTCGTAGGATAGCCCCTGGGGATTATCTTTAGGAAACGACAGTTCAAAGCCATAGCGAGCTGCATTGGCTTGCAGCCAACGGAAAGCGGGAGTATTCTCGAACCCCACTTCTAGGTCAGTATCTGGGTAAAAGTCATCGGTAAAATCGACTGCGTAACCCGTGTGGTGTTCACTGTAGCCGGGAGGCGCACTGACTTCGGCTCGTTTGGTTGGCGACTCACCCCGATGGGCTGACATCTCAAAAAACAAGTATCGCTGATCGGCCTCAGACCGAAAGCCCGAAACCGCCTGCAGCGGTATGCCCTCTGCCCGCGCCTGGGCCAGCATCGTTTGCACTTTGGCGGCGGCGGCAGGACGTAACTTGAGGCTACCGTCGGCGTTCAAAGAGACAAGAGACTGAGGGGAGGCTTCGGGGTAGTAGCGATGGCCCAAAAGGGAGAGTTGGTTTGCTGATGTTGGAGCGACGTCTCCACCCACGGGGAAAAAGAAGCGACGGATGCTGGCGATCGCGCTCGGGCCAGACTCAGATTTAAAGGCAACCGGGTCTATCACTTCGGCTGTGGTCGTAGATGGGTCGGGTCGGGCAGCGATCGCGACCCAAACACCCCCTAGACCAATGACAACAAGGCTTAAAATACCAGTGAACCATCGCCATCCAGGCAACGATAAACCCGCCTTGGCCGGAGGCATTAGCGGGTCTCGCAGCGCTTCAGGGATATCGTCTAAAGGTGTTGGGGGGCCTTGATTTAGAGGAGTCGCCAAAATAACTGTGCCTGCACAGGCAAACGTACTAATCCGTAGTAGATTCTAAACTGCCTTGCGCAAACTGGAACATTTTTTGACCTTTTCCAGCTTGAATCATCCTCAAATTCAGCCCCATCGTTAGATTGACGCCCACTAATGACGTGATAAGTTTAGTTTATTCTTCGTCTAGGGCTTCTGGATTACATAGAGTATCAAGCCAATCTGTTCTAGGTTCTGAACCATCTCCTAAATCGAGTACGTAGTAATACGTTCCCACAGGCAACTGCTGACCTTTCTGTACCGTGGCACGGCCGTTGGAAGTACCATCCCAATCATTGTTATAGGAACGTTGTTCAAATACAATATTTCCCCATCGGTTGAACACCTTGAGAACATTGTTAGGGTATCTGGAAATACAATCAATGGTAAAGGTCTCGTTAACCCCATCGCCATTTGGCGAAAATTCATTGTATACTGTTAAGCATGAAGGTTCTACCGCTGCTTGAGCGGTATTGTTGGAATCATTGGTGTCCAGCTGGTCTACAAATGCCAGACTTGCGGTATTGACATAATCATTGATGTCCAGTACCTCAGCAGTAATAATTAAGCTAGTGGAGGACAAACCACTTAGGCTTTCAATATCCAAAAAGCCAGAAGCCTCATCGTAACTACCAGAATCAGTTTGTGAGCTTGTCAATCGATACCCTGAAGGTAGAAGCTCTTCAATACCAATGTTGGTTGCGTCCTGAGACCCTTGGTTAGAAACCGTAATGGTGAAAACCACATCATCGCCTATTTGAGGACTTTCATTATCCACCGTTTTGGCAATGGAAATGTCAGTAGTTTGCGGAATCACTTGAGCAGTTGCCTCGTCATCATCTGCTAAACCGTCACTTAAATCATCTTGTGACAAACTACTAAGTGGTGAACTATCTGGGTCCGCAAAATCACTTCTAGAAATCTCAGCAACATTTAAGTACTCATCCATCGTACCCGTGGGTGCATTTACTGTTGCAAGAATATTCAAGGTCTCGGTACTTCCACTGAACACGGACCCATTTAAAGCCCATAATCCTGTTTGTTCATTGTAAGCGCCTGCAGTTGCGACATGAGATTGATAAGTGTATCCCGTTGGAAGTAAGTCAATCACTTCAACCCCAGTAGCATCATTAGGTCCTTCATTCCTTAAATTCAATGAAAACTCAACGATATCTCCCACATTTGGGGTTTGATTGTCCACTATCTTAGTCAGAGATAAATCAGCTAAACCGTTTGGCACTAAGATTATCGTATCCTGATCATCTTCAGCATCCAAATTGTTGTTTGGGGAAGAGTCTGGGTCAAAAGTATCTGAAGCAACCAACTCAGCCGTGTTACTGTAAATACCTGAGGGGAGTACTTCAACGGTTATCTGTAAAGTTTCAGTTGCTCCACTAGCAAGACTGCTCAATGACCAAGCTCCGGTTGCATCATTATAATTCCCAGTAGAAGCGTTGGCAGATACAAAAAGAAAACCTGAAGCCAAGACATCTTCAACCACCAAATTGGCAGCCTCGTTTGGTCCAGCATTGTTTACTGTTATCGTGAAAACCACCTGGTCTCCTACCGACGGGGTCAAATCACTTGCAGTTTTTGATATTGATATATCAGCCAATACCCTTGGAGTAACGGACTGCTCATCCTGATCATCTTCTGAGAGGATATTGTTCCCAGGTGTAGAATCTGGATCTCTTTCTATGGAAGCAATGACTTCTGCCACATTACTATAATCTCCTGTTGAATTAACTTGAACGGTAAGGTTCAAAACAGCATTAGCACCACCCAATATGGTTCCTATGTTCCAAAGACCAGTTGCAGAAGAGTATGTGCCCCCAGAATCATCAGCAATATACGTGTAGCCGGATGGTAAAACGTCGGAAACAACCACCCCAGTAGCATCACTTAAACCATCATTAGTAACGGTAAGAGTGAATGTTACGTTATCCAGTACATCAGGAAATTTGTTATCTACACTTTTTTCTAGGGATAAATCAGCAGATGGCAAAGGTGTAGTACCTGCACTATCTTGATCGTTCTCTGTAATAACGTTATTGTTCGGAGTGGAATTAGGGTCAAAATTGCTTGAAGAAAGCACTTCGGTCACATTAAAATAGTCTCCAGCAGGATTTACCGTAGCCACTATGTTTAAGGTCTCTGTAGTTCCATTCGGAATCACCCCATTTAATTGCCATATCCCAGTTGTAGGATTATAAACTCCAGCGGTTCTATTGTTTGAAGCGTAGGTATATCCTGAAGGTAGTAAATCAAGAACTTGTACCCCAGTTACATCGCTTGGGCCTGTATTCGAAATACTAATGTTGAATATTACTTCATCACCCACAAAAGGAGAAAGCACATCAACAGATTTCCTGAGAATTAAATCCGAAACTAAAACTGGAACAGGTTCAATGGTCTGCTGATCATCTTCAGTGTCATCATTATTTGCAGGTTCAGAATCTATATCTTGTTCTGCAACATCGGTTAATTCAGCAATATTCGTATAGTCTCCGGTTGCCAATACATTGGCCGTTATGACAAGTGTTTCTGTTATTCCATTGGCTAAGTTTCCAAGGGTCCAAGATCCATTCAAAGGTTCGTATACTCCATTGGTTGGTACGGCACTCACAAATGCGTAACCCGATGCCAAGAAATCAGTAACCACAATATTTGTTGCATCACTAGGTCCATCATTCGTCACCGTAACTGTAAATACTATAGGGTCACCAACATTTGGAGTAAAATCGTCTGCTGTTTTAGTTACTGAAATATCTACCAATTGTATTGGATTGAGGACAACCTCATCTTGATCATCTTCAGATAAAACTCCATTATTTGGAGTAGAATCTGAATCAACCTGATCCTGATCAGTTACTTCCGCAACATTGGTATAAATCCCTGTTGTATTAACTGAAGCGGTAATATTCAATGTGGTCGATGTACCACTGGTCACTGTTCCTACATTCCATAGACCCGTACCATTATTATATGTTCCAGCCCCATCATCAGAATCATAGGTGAATCCAGAAGGGAGTATATCGGTAACCTGAACATTTGTGGCATCATTGGGGCCATCATTGGTCACTGTTAAAGTGAAGACCACATTCGTATTCACATCTGGATTTAAATTATCCACGGTTTTCGTAAGTGA
>JBCBZT010000063.1:0-37500 GCA_039815185.1 Cyanobacteria bacterium P01_A01_bin.123
ATTACCTGTTGTGGCGCTTGAAAATCAATGGGTTCAAGGGGCGTCAGTACCTCTAAATAGATGTCTTTAGCACTGTTGATTTGATAATGGTGATCGGCTTCTGACCATCCCCAATAGCGCACCCCGCCCTGTCCAACATCGGGAACCCAGAAGGCAACTTCAGTTAAACCATCTGGACGATAATAGGCTCCCAACCGGGTTGCCAAGATCTTAGCTCGACCCAAGAAGTTATCATCTGCATAGGTAAAAGCAGCAACCCAGTTCAAAAACTCCTGAGTTGCCGCTTCAACCAGAGTGATTTCTGTCATGGTGTACCTGTTGTGAGTTCTGAAGAGCAGTCACCAGACTATCAAACGATGGCGAGTTCTGATTCAGTCGCGCTCGATAAAGAGGAGTGTGGTGTTTTTAGAAAAGAGACTCTTAAAATAAATTCACTCCCTCCCTCGCTCCCACACGCTCATGATCGCCTCACCCCAGCCACCCCTCACTCCAGAAGACTATCTCCAGCTAGAAGCCCAAAGCCCGATCAAACATGAATACATCGACGGCGAAGCCTACGCCATGGCCGGAGCCAGCGATGCCCATGTCACCATTGCTCTAAACCTGGCGTCCTTACTCCGCAGCCATATGCGCGGGACAAGTTGCCGGGTTTATATTGCCGATATGAAAGCCCGCATCGAAGCCCACGATCGCTTTTACTATCCCGACGTTATGGTGACCTGCGACCCTCGTGATCAGGAAACCTCGACCTACAAACGCTATCCCAAGCTGATTATTGAAGTCCTCTCGGACTCTACAGAAGCATTCGACCGGGGTGACAAATTTGCCGACTACCAAGCCCTAGACAGCTTAGAAGAATATGTTTTGATTAATACTCGCCATCAGCGAGTCGAATGCTTTCGCCGCAATCAAGCCGGACTCTGGGTGTTACAGTACTACACTGCCGAGACGGAGCGCTTTCACCTAGACAGCGTTGAATTTTCAGATACCTTTGCCACTTTATACGAAGACGTAACCCTAGAAACAACTCCAACTTCACCCAATCAATCCCCAATACAGCCTTAACGGAAGAGGTTAAGCCTTAATGTTTAAGCTTTTCCCGCTTTTACTCTCAATTTTATTCAGAGTGAACTAAGCCACACGAGAACTGTTATTCCCTGTCAATATCGTGTTCTCCGCCTCTTACTCCTTTCACGATACGTGAGAGCTCACTTTTTTCATCCACGGCAATTCGCGTTGGTGCACCGCTGATGATGCGCTCCAAGTTGCGGAAGGAGTCTTTAATTTCAGGCCCGTGGGCGCTAATTGTATACTCACGAATACCTTTGTCATGCCAAGACCCCCGCATTTTGAAGACATTGATTGCCCGCGACATTTCCCCGCGAATCTCAACGTACTGCAACATCAAAATTGTGTCCGTGATTGTGGAGATATGGGAATCCGTAATCGAATGGGAGCCCATAAACTGTTCCGTCGTGTTCGTGAAGAAGCCCGTGATTTCTTCTTGCTTGGCATAGCCTGTAACCCCAATCACAAACTGCCGAAACGAGTTGTTACTCACACCGCGATCGAGTGCCGAAAGCGAATCAATGGCAATGCGTGACGGTTTGAACTGAGTAATCTCAGATTTAATGATCTGAAGATGGTCTTCTAATCCGGCAGATTCTGGATAGGCACAAATAATCTTAAGTAGCCCCCGCTGCTCTAGCTCCTCAAAATCAATCCCCCAGGAGCTTGCATTGCGAAAGAGTTGTGCCCGTGATTCTTCATAGGCAAATAGAATCGCTCGCTCTCCAGCCCGACAAGCATCTTCTAAAAATTTGCTGACTAATAGAGTCTTCCCGGTTCCCGTGGCTCCCGTGGCTAAAATGATTGAGTCCTTGAAGAACCCACCCCCACACATTTTGTCCAGCGTTTGCACGCCAGAGGACACCCGCACATTCGAAGAACGCTGGGTAAGACGCATTGCCCCCAAGGGAAAGATACTAATGCCCTGGTCGGTCATTGTGAAGGGATACTCTCCCTTCATGTGAGTGGTTCCCCGCAGTTTGAGAATCTCAATTGTTCGCCGTCTGCGTTCACCCTCTAGCACATTGCGCACTACCACCACATTATCTGAAACAAATTCTTCGACGCCAAAGCGGGCGACAGGCCCATATTCGTCAACACGCTCCGTCGTCATTAAGGTTGTTGCATTAACCTGTTTCAAACGAGCCACTAAGCGAAAAATTTCTCGACGCACGACTGACGCTGCATCGTACTGCTGAAAAACCGCCGTTACTGAGTCGATGGAAACACGCCTAGCTTTATATTTCCGAATTGCATATTGGATGCGTTCAATTAGAGCAGAGAGATCAAAATTACCGACAACATCCTGGCCTTCCGGATCGGGAGAGGCATCCAAGATAAACAATTTGCCCTCATCCACAAGCTGTTGTAGGTCCCAACCAAAACTATGAGCGTTTTTAATCACGTCGACAGGGGCTTCTTCAAAAGTCACAAAGATCCCAGGCTCATCGAAATGAATAATGCCGTGGTAAAGAAACTGAACCGCTATCAACGTTTTGCCTGTCCCAGAAGTGCCGCTGACCAAAGTCGTTCGACCCACAGGTAGGCCACCATGGCTAATGTCATCAAACCCCTCAATCATGGTGCGAATTTTTTGCACGCCTGTAGAGGTTCTCTTCGCAGGTTTATCGCTTTGAGCGGGTTGGTTCATCACTTTTTAGGCACAGGATTTGAAATACGAGTAGCATCGATCTTTATTCAACCAGACTTCACCACAACTTGACCATTGATTTAGACCCCAGCTACATCTAGATTCATTATCTTTCTCTAGTAGAGGCGAAGAACCTTTCACCCCTATCCAAGGTTTCAAACCGGAGGGGATTTAGGTCTAGACTTCCTCCCCGCCACCGAGTCTGTAAGCGTCATCCTCAAGCAGTTCGTCATAGAGCAAATCCAGCCCGATCAGAACCCGCTCACGGTCAGACAAATCACCAATGATCTTTCGTACGGGTGGCGGCAAAATCTTCGATAACGTAGGCGTCGCTAGAATTTTATCTTCCTCAGCCAATTGGGGGTTTTTGAGCACATCAATGACCTTCAAAGCGTAAACCCCCTGAAACTCTCGCTCCAAAATATTATTCAGTGTCTTTAAAGCACGAATAGAATTGGGCGTATTTCCAGCGACATAGAGCTTGAGAATATAGGTTTTCTTGAGGGGACTCATAATTAAAAATTATTAATCAGGCCATGGACTAGGAAACAGTTGCAGTCATTAGCGAAGTTTGATCTCTTAAGCTGATCATTAGCCGTACCATAAAGCGCAGATAGTAAATGGTTATCAACCATCTGTCACTCTGGGAATGGAACGACGATACATTTCGCACAGATGGGCAATTACATCGATTAAAGTTAACCGATAATCTAGCAAGATATCTTCACTCCTACCCTCTAGTTGAAGCTGCTTTGAGAAACTGTCCATCAGATCCATGTGAATTTCGACAACTTGAGAAACTGCAATATCCGCAAAAAATGCTGCATTCACATAACTGTCAATTTTTTGATTAAGCGTATTATCTTTAGAAAAGTAGCCTAAGATAATTTCGCGATAATCTGAACTCAGTTGCTCAAGAAACTGATGTCTCTCGACACGGGTCATGCTTCTAAAAAAGTTTTGCGGGTTACGCTTATAGTAAACGCCAAGATATCCGAGACGCTCTTTAAGCTTTTCAGCTAGTCTTTTCTGCTGCTTTGCTAACCCAGAATTTTCCATATCTTTCGGGCTATCAGCCCTATCAGTTCCAGCTGAAGCTTCCAATTCATTTACCTTAAGAGATGCAGGCAACTGTAGGAAACAATCAATAGCCTGATGGATCGATCGATCAATCTTATCTAGACCACTCTCACTCACATGAACGACTGCACTATGATACGGACGTGAGCTATTTTCAATGGAGTCACTCGATAACGTTTGTTCAGAAAAGGGGGGAGATCCAATATCTATAACCGTTTCAGATAACTCATCGGCCTCAATCATCACGGTCGGCAATAAAATTTTTTGGGTCTTAAGTTCAGTGAGTAGTTCCACTAAGGATGGCGTTTGCTCTAACAGCAAACAATCAATTTTGGGATTATTTTTGGCGACCACTGCTAGGAAATCGTTGACCTCTTGATTCCAGACGACATCATAAGCTTCACTGCTAAGAGCAGCTTGAAGGGCACTCGCATACTTGGGGGTTTGAATGAAAGTTGTGATCAAGAAATGAGAAGGCAAAGCGGGATCTTCTTATTTGACGTTTTTATCTGAGGGTTGACTGTAAGATCATGAAGTTGGCTATTCAGGAAAGGGATTAGCCGCTAATGATGGCTAAGCACTGAAGTTTAACCTTGCAAAGTTTGGCAAAACCATAAAAATACTTAACAATCATTATAATGGGAAAAGGTTCTTAATCATCGAGCTAGCCACCATAATCAAGAAAGGGTGACTAGGAGCCTAACGTGCTTGAGTTTTATAAATGCGGTACCTCTGCAAGCATCAATGGATGCAAGGCAGTACATCTGCAAATTTAGACCATCCTGGTTGTTCGGAGGCTAGGTCACCACGGTGTTAACGGAGGGGGCAGGGCTACTTAAAGCGGGATGGCAGATATCGGCATCGGCCTTCATTCTTTTTGCCTCTGACTGAAACTTGCTGTTGTGCTGAGGAAGAAACGCTGGGCTGCTAACACTATGGTTATTCCTTCCCTAGCCGAATTTTTAATTCGCGCACCGAGTTGCGCTCAAGGTAGTAACCTCCAAACGTTACTGGATCAGTGTCATCACACAGCGGCGAGTCGTTCGAGTCAGTATTGTGTGCTGCTTCATTCCAGTGGCCGCCCCGTTAGCTGTGTCGGTATTGCCCAAGTTCTGGCTTACATAAGTGATCGTCAGAGATCGGTACTGGGGGTGGATGACCGTCGTATTTCTCCCCCAATCTCTGCTCTAGAGCCTCCTAGTCCTAAGCGACAGGGTTCGACATTGCCTTTGGACACTCATCAACCTTTGCAGCAAGCCATTCCTCACCTGATCGAAGCTATCGGTTTATTATCTGCCCAGACACCACTTGATCAGGTTTGGTCTTCACTACGCCAGCGTCAAGTTTGGGTTCTCGTCGATGCCCAGCAACACTATCTCGGGCTCTTAGACAGTTGGGCTGTGTTGAAATTTTTAGCCGATGGCGCTGACGACAATCAGCATTCTTTGGGGCTAATCAACAACTTTCCTAGGTTAACGCCAGAACTCCAAGCGGCTGAACCGATTACGCCGATGCCAAGAACTTTAGCAAAAACTTCGGGGCCGACTTGGGTAACTTTAGTCACAGCCTTTGCCGACAGCCCTCTGCCAGTGATGTTTCAAAGCAGTGCAGGTCAAATTCTCAGCCGTAACTTAGCTTGGGAAAAACACTTCGGGACTTGGAAACCCTGGCAATCTGCGGCGGCAAGTAATTCAGGCACTGCTTTGGCCGTCTCGATCGCCCATCAGGATGAACTGGGTTTGGGTAGTGGCAATCCCAAGTCGCGATCGCATTTAGATATTGATATTCGACAAACACGGGTCTGTGATATCAACGAAGTTTGTGGACAGTGGGAAATTATCCGCATTCCAATTTTGACAAATCTCAGGCTTGATTCGACAACGACGCTCTCATCCAGGCAGTCTCACCCCATTAGTCTGGAACTGGCTACTGAGCTTGAGGCTCTGGTATCTGACCCTAAATCAGGGCATCTACCGCACACCGAGCAATCCGCCAACACTTCAAATGAAACCATCTGGTTATGCCTAGGCCAACCTCACACATCAGGGGGGACGGTTCCGGAAACTTGGCAGCAGCAAACGTCAGAGTCCTCGGCCAATCACCTCAAAGATGAACTTTTAGGGTGCCTTAACCATGAGCTTAAAAGTGCGATTACGGCCTTACTAGGTCTATCTACACTGTTACTCGATTCTCGGATCGGGCACCTGGATGAACGACAGACGCGCTATACCCGATTGATTCATCACAATGCCCAAAACCTTAAAGCCACTGTCAATGAAATCCTGGATGTGACGCGGGCTGTCTCGGGTCAAATGGCACTCACGCCAACGCCAGTAGATTTAGAAACTTTGATTCAGGGAGCCATCACTCAGGCCCAAGCCTATAACTGCTTGAGGCGCAAACTCGAGTCAGGGGAGGCACTCGACGCCAGCGATCGCGTTGACTACAGCATTCAAGCCGGTTTGGAAGCGATCTTCGTGGATGAGCTGCGAGTTCGGCAGATGCTGACCCATCTCTTAAGTAATGCTTTTAAGTACACTCCATTTCCAGGCAAAGTAGGCGTCACCGTTGAACGCTGGAGTGAATGGATTGCCATAACCGTCTGGGATACCGGTTATGGCATCGATTCTAATCAACAACCGTTGGTGTTTCATCGCTTGCAGTGGTTAGACAATAATATTTCACCCTTATTTCTAGGGCCAGGGGTCGGGCTATTGTTAACGCGGCAACTGGCTCACTTACAGGGTGGGGAACTGACCTTCCAATCTCGCCCTGGCGTTGGGAGCCAATTTACTATTTTGTTGCCCTATCGCTCTCCCAAACGAGTTCATTCCTCCGGGTTCCTCAATAGACCGTCCCGAAGTAGTCGATTAGCGGTTTTGATTGACACGGATGTAGCTGCGATCGCGGCATTTTCTAAGCAACTCCAGGACTTAGGCTACCGCGTTGCGATCGCCCGCTCTAGCCAAGAAGCCATTGATAAAACCTTGAGGTTAAGACCCTGCGCTGTATTTCTCCGTCCCGCGCCTACCCTTGAGCGGCAGTCAGTGCTGCAACACCTCAGGCAGCACGACGAGATTGCCGAACTGCCAATCATTACCCTAAGCACTCATCAATCCGACACAACTCCGCTAGCGCAAGAAACCATAGAGACACCCATCTCTAACGAATCACTGCGTGAGATTTTGCAGAAACAAACGGCTGTGACGGTCAGTCCAACGACTAATCTTGAGAACCCTCAACTGACCGTGCTCTATCTCAAACCCCCTAGTCAGCTCAGAACCCCTGAACATGAAAGTGATTTGAGCCTTTTACTCCAACACTATGACTGCCGAATTTTAGAAGTCGATGACATCGAACAAGCAGATTTACTGGTATTGATCTGGAAACCCAAGGTTGTCCTGCTAGACCCAGGATTAGATCAAAACCCGATGACAATCTTCCAACAAATTAGTTGCCAGTCTAACTTAGCGACCCTGCCTTTGGTTACCTTGACGGGAGCCATGACCCAAGCTGCAAACAGTTTCTCGAACCTAGCCGTCTATCCTTATCTGGCTCCCCTTGGCCCCAATGTCTGGGCAACGGCAGAAGCGTCTCCCTTAATTGACGTACTCAACATTGCGGCAACTCAAGGGGGGGTACAGTAACACTCATTTGATGTCACGAGCTAACCGCTATCGACTGACCCACGGCATATCACTTGAGTCGAGAAATTCCGGTTATATCGCGCTGGCCAGATTGCTTAATGCACCGAGCATCGCCAGGATACTGAGTCCACAAGCAATCTGGCTCGCGGTAACGTACAAAGCTTGGTGCGTTACCGCTATAAAAACAACAGGAGCCAGAAGCTAGTCCCTAAAGCTTCTGACTCCTGACTTCTATCCCAAGAGCAGCCTACGGTTCTGCCGAGGCCACTTCTTTCAGGCTATCGCCTAATGCGCTCTGGCAAAGACACCGATTCCACCCATATTACTGGGCGAGTCGAGGAGATAACCGCTTCAACATCTTTTGAATCTCGATTGGGAGAGGGCTGAGGGTTAGAAAAAATTGGCATTTCTTGACGACAACCACTGCACAACCAGTATGCGCCGCCGGTTCTCATGTGCTGTAGTAGCGTGCTGCCGCAGCAAGGACACGTTTGTTCGGGCATTCCCCTGACCTCCATGGATAACATGACATAAACATCGTCCATCTAGAGCGCGATAGTCCTTGGCATAGCCACTCCATCAAGGTTAGGCCAGCTTTAGAGGGCGATCGCGGCCGAATAGGCGGAACAATTACGGATTTGCCAATCATCTAGTACCTTGCCATAGGCAGCCTCGTAACGTTCAACCATGCGTTGAACACTAAAGTGACGGGCAACTAGATCTCGACAATCCTGACGATTTAACCCTTCAATCTTTAATACTGCCTCAACCATCTGATCAAGACTGTCGCAGAGAAAACCAGTTTTACCTTGAACAATCACTTCCGTCGCTGCCCCTAGTGGTGTTGTGAGTACAGGTGTACCGACTGCCATCGATTCCACCATAACTTGTCCAAAAGGCTGATCTAAAGTCAGGGGGAAGAGCGTAGCGCAAGCATCACTCAAAAGATATTGCTTGCCCAGATGATCAACCTCACCCCAGTAGTCAATCAAGTGACCATCAATGTGTGGCGCAATTTCAGTGTCAAAAAAGGGGCGATCGCTCTCTTCAATTCTGCCAGCCAGTTTTAGGGGCATGCCCGAGCGTTTAGCAACCTCAATTGCTAAATGAGGGCCCTGGTGAGGCGACATCCTGCCTAAAAACGCTAGGTAGGGCGCTGGGGGCACAATCGGCTCTGGCTTAATTTCCTGATCGCTTGCTGTAGCCTCTGGCAACACTGATATCTGAGGATTAAACGGATAATCCGCTAGGCTGACACCGCTGTAAACCGTGCGAATGTAGTTGATATCTGGCCCCCCTTGGCGTTGCCCCTCGCTGATGCTGATGAAATTGTGGGTTCGGTATCGAGCACAGCGCTGGTAAATTTTGGGGTTAAAACTACCGTAGAGGGTATACAGCGTGGGCACAGCTAACGTTTCAGCTAGCTCAAAGGGGGGATCAACCGTATGAAAGTGAATTAAATCAAACTGATCGGCAAGATTTCGAATTTGATCCCATTGCTGGCCCTGGATAGCTTCAATAACGCTGTAATCTTCACCGCTACTCACTGCCTGAAGCGCTTGAGCAAAAGCCCTGCCAGGCGGAACCACTGCTGGGTTCATCAGGATCTGAGACCCTTCTAATGCAAACAATGTAACTTGGTGACCCCGATGCACCAGGGCATTCGTTAAGACCCCCACCGCTGTTTCAATACCGGCGTGCCCTTGGGAATGGGCAAGCATCTGTAAGGGGGCAATTTGAGCAATTCGCATGGGTTAACCTTCTACCTCATCAACGCAGCGACTTCAGGAGCAACTGTGTGAGTTGCGATAGATGTCCATCACTTACAAAACCGTCGAATTTGCCATGGACGAAATAAATCGACATTGGCGTTGACAGAACTTAACCACAAAATGTTGCATAAGTTCACACCGAATTTAGCCCGAGTGGAGAAAAGTGGCTATTGATCCCAATTCGGTTAACCGAACCTCAACCGGATAGTCCAGGTTGCAGCTCGGGAGTCCTAACCGGGTTCAACTTGGATCAACATTGAACGAACAGTGAGGGGATCGCCAATGAACACAAGCGATCCCCTCGTCGCAATCAAGCCACACCTTGCCCAAAAGTCTTTACGACCAGAAACGATGCATTGAGATACGAATGAGCGTTATAGATGCCTGTTGGCATACCCTCCAAGTTCCCGGTAACTGCCCTCAGCATTTATGCTGAAAACATCGAGAAAGCATTTGGACGCTGATCTATGGTTGGTCACAACTTTTCTGCTCCGCCTGCCAACACAAATTCACTCCCAAAAATCAATTTATTCACTATGTTTCGCCTAGGCCTGTTCCAGTTAGGGCTGGGGCTGTTGTCCTTATTGACCTTGGGCGTGCTCAATCAGGTGTTGATATCCGAACTTAAAATTCCAGGTACCCTGGCCGCAGGTACCCTAGCCATGTACCAATTCGTTGCCCCAGCCAGGGTTTGGTTTGGACAAATGTCCGATTCGCGACCCATCAATGGCTATCATCGCACCGGCTATGTGTGGATTGGGCTGGGCTTACAGGCCATTGTGTTGTTTCTCGCCGTACAAGTGGTTTGGCAACTGGGGGCCAGCGCTGCTGCTGGTTGGAGTGCTCAAACCTACGGCTGGGTTGGGGTTTTAGCGTTTGCATTTGCCATCTATGGGTTATGTATCAGCGCCAGTGGAACCCCCTTTACTGCTCTGCTGGTGGATATTTCCGATGAAGACAATCGCTCCAAACTCGTGGGCATCGTCTGGGCCATGTTGATGGTAGGCATCGTGATTGGAGCGATCGCGGGAGAAAAAATGCTGGAAGGGGTAACCTCAGAAACGCTAGAAGCCAGAATTACCCAAATGTTTACTATCTTTCCGATCGTGGTAATGGGGCTGGGTATCTTAGCCACCGCCGGCATTGAAGGTAAATATTCGCGCTACGGCTACCGCTCTTCCCTAGCCGACCGTGACGACAAGATTACCCTGGGCCAAGCGCTGTCAGTATTGACGGCTTCTCGACAAACGGGGATTTTCTTTTGCTTCTTGTTAGTCATGACCCTCAGTTTGTTTTTGCAACAACCTGTGCTGGAACCCTATGCCCGAGAGGTATTTGGCATGACCCTCGGCGAAAGCGCTGGGCTCAACCAATTTTGGGGCTGTGGCATCCTGGTTGGGATGGGCATTTCAGGCTTCTTGATTGTGCCCAGGCTGGGTAAACAACAGGCTGCCAAGCTGGGCTGTCTATTGACTGCTGCCTGTTTTGTTCTGGTGATCCTGGCAGGCTTAACCCAATCCCAATCCCTACTCAAAAGTGCCGTGATGCTGTTTGGCCTAGCGTCTGGCATCTTGACCAACGGCGCAGTCAGTTTGATGCTAGATCTCACCGCTGCAGAAACCGCTGGCACCTTTATCGGCGCCTGGGGCCTAGCCCAGGCACTGGCAAGTGCCAGTGCCACAGTAACTGGCGGTGCTCTCCTGGATTTCGGTCGGTACTTGTTTAGCAGTACGTTCCCAGCCTTTGCCTTAGTCTTTGCTTGTGAAGCTGTCGGGATGGTGTTGGCCTTTGCACTGCTGAACCGCGTCAATATAAGAGAGTTTCAGACGCGATCCACCAAGGCGATCGCAGCGGTTTTAGAAGGAGAACTGGAATAACAGCATGGAACAGTTTTGGGTAGAGGTTTTAGATTTTGCCGAATCGACCACTCAAACCATTGGCCAACAACTCCTGGCAAACTTCGGCCATGCCCAAGCCGAACAAAAGGCCGATGGTAGCTTAGTCACTGAATCCGACCAATGGGCCGATGAAAAAATTCGAGCTGCGATCGCTCAAGTCTTTCCAACCCATGGTGTTCTCAGTGAAGAAGCCAAACACAAGTTTCCCAGCACCGACTGGTGCTGGATTATTGATCCGATCGACGGCACGACTAACTTTACGCGGGGCATCCCACTCTGGGGTATTTCCCTGGGGTTGCTCTATCAAGGCACCCCTGTTTTTGGCCATGTCTACTTCCCGCCCATTCAGCAGCGTTTCCATGGCTACTGGCTTGGGAACTCTGGCTTAAACGGTTCTCCAGGGGCATTTTTGAACCACCAAGTCATCCATACGAGTCCCGATAAGCCTTCTGGTACGCACTTCTTTAGCCTATGTGCCCGCAGCACCGATGTCATGCGGCGCTCCTTTCCCTGTAAAATTCGCATGTTGGGCGTCGCTACATACAACATTCTCACCGTTGCCGCTGGCATTAGCTTGGGTGCGGTTGAAGCCACCCCCAAAATTTGGGACATCGCAGCAGTTTGGCCTATCATCCAAGCTGCAGGTGGAACCTGGACTGCGCTCGATCATCGTCCTATATTTCCACTCAGTGCTGGCGAAAATTATCGTTCTCGCCCGTTCCCTACTTTAATTAGCAGCCAACAGGCACTGGCATCCCAATTTGAACCCCTGGTAACCTTCTTAGGACAATCTGGGAAATAAATTCTATCTAGCAAGCATCAAGCCTCGATCGGCTTAGCCGTGGCAGTAGCATCCATCTCGTCTGGATCCGCCAGATCACTGGATGGTGGATTGTCCTCAGCAGCCTCATCAACCACAATTTCTGAGGACTCAGTCGTTTCATCCTCTAGTTCTAAAGCTGCCAGCACTTTATCCTCCGGGCCAGCCGCCTCTAATGGATCCTCTGATTCAGCAACTTCTGTTTCATCATCAGGCTCAGCCGCCAGTTCTGGTTCAGTTGCAGCGGCTTCTATCTCGTCTTCTTCAAGGATCTCTTCAGGCTCGGCCACCTCGATGGCGTCATCTTCAGCAGTCTCTTCTAGTCCAACCGGATCAGCAACTTCCGCTGCTGCTGCTTCCAGGTCATCTCCATCAACTTCAGAAAGGGCTTTATCCATCTCTTCTGGTTCGGCAATATCTGGTTCAGCAATATCTGGTTCGGCAATATCTGGTTCAGAGGTTAGCGCTGGCCCTGATGGCTGAACTGGCTCAACAGGTGGACTCGCCAGAGAGATGGCCTCAGCAAAGGTCAGGTCTTTAGAAAGGGCAATTTGACGAACCACACCCCCATCCAAATGCTGTTTTCCTAGTGCCTTAGACCGTTCAGCGATGGTTTCCCCCAAGGCGGTACCAATGCTGACCGCTGCGGCTGGTGTACGCGCAGCCTCTTGAGCAAGGCGTTTCAACAAATGCCTGAGTTCTTTATTGCCACGCTTGGTTGTAGCATTGATGCCCTGATTAGTTAAGACCTTTTTTGCATGTTGCTTGATTGTCTTTTCAATCTGGCTGTTCATGGGTTGCTCTCACTGAACCTGGCTTAGGCCAATCCTACAGATTCAACCTACAGCATCCAATTTCAATTTCTTTGCTGTCTACCATACATTGAGGGCATAATCCCCAGAGACAGCTGATACGAAGTAGGGCTCAAATCAGCAAAAATCCTATCAGGGAAGCATTCAGACAGCAGGCATTAGCAAGAAATCAGTCGCCTTAAAACGCATTGACTGTAGACCAGGTCGTCAAAATAAACACACCCATAGCAATGAGGGCCAGCAATCCTTCCAAGATATTGCCAATGAGCGTGCCTACCACAATTGCCAAACTAACTTTCACAGCCAAAGCGGTACGGGGGGCGATGTCGAGCTCACGACGATAGAGAAATTCGCCCAGGAACCCGCCGGCGATCGCGCCCAGCAAAATTCCCGCTAGGGGGCCACCCACGGGTAATGCTGGCAGCAGACCGAAGAAACCCAACCCCATGCCAACAATTGCCCCAACTTGCCCCCAAAGACTTGCCCCGACCCGCTTCGCTCCCAGGTAGGCTGCCAAATAGTTAATTACAAAACTCAAGGCTAAGACAACGATCACCGTGCCTAAAGCCCACTCCACTCCTGCGAATCCGGTCAAAATGCCCCAGACTATTGTGCCAATCAAAATCAGGCTGGCTCCTGGCAAACCCGGCACAAAAGCCCCGACGACACCGGCTGCCATCACAACCAGCAAAATCCAGTAGAGCAGGATCAAGCTCACAATTAATTAGCCTCAAAACAACTGGGAATAGATTGCCTAGTACGATCGCAAAGGTAACCCACCCTCAGTATGTTGCTGAATGCTTAGTGTTGCAGTTGCGGATAACCACCGCCAACATCCAGATCAAGCCTTGAGCATGCATCTCGGTGGGACAATCTCTAGAGTCAACGCATCGATAGCCAGGCGATTCATGTTCCGCCATCAGTTTAATAACGGCGTTGCCAGAAGGCTAAGGTTTTGCGAATGGATTCTCTTTCATCAAGCGTATTGGCATAGCGCATTTGATGGCGTAATTCTTTTAAGATCTTGCTGCGATCATTATTTTCAGCACGGTTCATTGCGCTCACTCCTGAGTTACGTTTCCATCATTCTGAGAGTTCCCCGATCTTAAAAAGAGACACCCCATCAAGTGGGGAAAGGGCCATACTTTGTAACAAAGGCTACGGTTTATTCGATCTTTTGAACGTTTGTGTGCACAGCCGCTCTAACTACTGCACCAGCCAAACTCGAATCGTTGAGTCATTATTGCGCGTTGTCACTAATTGACCATTGGGCAGCAGCAATACGCGATCAATATAGCTGTCATACCCTGTGGTGGTATAGCGCAACAGCCCCGTCTTTAGATCCCAAAAGGCGATGCTCTCATCGGTACTAGCGCTGATCAGCATTTGGCCATCTGGTGTCACCCCTAAGTCATTGACAAAACTGCTGTGCCCTAACCAAGTTTGCACCGCTTCAGTTGCAGGCACTTGCCAAAGTTTAATCGTCGTATCAGCACTGCCACTAATTAAATACTGGCCATCCGGCGTGGTTGTCAGCGTATTCACATAGCTTTCATGTCCTCTTAAAACCCCTTGATTTTCTCCCGTCGTCAGATCCCAAAGTCGGATAGTCCGATCAGCACTCCCTGTCGCAAAAAATACATCATCAGAACTGACGGCTAGAGCATTGATAGCGCTAGCGTGGGCTTGTAGGCTATGGCGTTCTTGCTGGGTTTCAATATCCCAAATCTTGACTGTGCCATCGGCACTACCACTAATCAACTGACGACCACTGTGGCTAATCGCTAGGGTATTAACCGGGCTCAAATGCCCAGTTAAAGTGGCTAAAATTTCACCCGTGGTGATGTCCCAGAGACGAATTGTCTGGTCAGCACTGCCACTGGCTAAGATACGGCCATCTGGACTCAGCGCCAAGGCGTTGACGTAGCTACTATGGCCTGTCAGCGTTTTCAGTTCGCCGCCCGTTGTCAAATCCCAATGTTTGATGGTGTTGTCAGCACTGCCACTGATGAGCTGATTTTTACCTGGAATCAAGGCGACCGCATTGACTGAGCTAGTGTGCCCCGTCAACGTGCGAACCAGCAACACTGACTTTTGACTCACCTCAACTGGACTTTGAGCTGTGGTTGGTGGTGCTAGTCGCGACCAACCGTACCAGATACCGCCTGCCGCGATCGCAGTCAATGCCGCCAAACCGGCAACCCCGAACCACCATCTCTGTTTTGTTCGGGGAGGGTCAATGGTTTGGGTTGCGCCATCTTGAAGGGTCGTTGCAGGCAACCGATCGACCAATCCCTGAGTCGCAACCGTGGCTGAGATTTTCTCTTGAGGGGGCACCGCTACCAAAGTCGGTGCAGTAGATAAGGAAATCGTTTGTGAGGCTTGCATGCGGTGCATGCGATCCAGAATTTCGTCAGTATCTTGAGGGCGATCCATAGCCCTCGGGGCAATCATATCGTCAAGCAATTGGGCAAATGTAGCCGACACTTGAGGGGCATACGTCTGCCATAAAAACTCGTTGCTGTAAGAGTTGTAGATGGCCTGATCAGTGGGATGCTTAGCCGTTAATAAATAAGTAAACGTCCGCCCTAATGCATAGAAGTCAGACTGGGGTACTGCTTGCCCTTGCTCTTGCTCTGGTGGGGTGTAACCCGCAGAACTCAAGGCGGTGATCCCCCCCGACTGACCGAGTTGGGCCAGATACGTTTCAGTAATTTGCCGCGCTGCCCCAAAATCAACTAAGACCAGTTGACCAGTTGCCCGCAGCATAATGTTTTCGGGTTTTATGTCGCGGTGGAAATAGTTTTTATGGTGAATCAAGTGCAATACTTCCACCAGTTGCTGCAACCAGCTAAAAGCCTGCTTTTCACTAATGGGATGATTGCCCTGCTGCTGCATCCACTGGTGCAGATTCAGCCCGTCAATTTTTTCCATAATGATGCAGCGCAAGGGCTGCTCCATGCTCTGCTTCGGCCCTTTGGGCAACACTGTAAAATAGCCATCTGGTTCAATTCGTGGGATCCCCGGATGGTTGAGTTGGCTTAGCACCACAGCCTCTTTTTCAAATAGCTCCAGTGCTTTGGGCGTATCGTTAAGCGATTCTTTGAGTACCTTGAGCAACTTAGGTACATCACGCTCGTAGGCTTCATACACGCGACCAAAGCCACTGCGATCGCTTAGCAACCGCATCACTCGATAACGTCCCTGCAAGATCAACTCAGAACCACACCCTTGACAAAACGCCGCACTACCATTGCCAGGGTGATCGGGTTGAGGGCAGCGGGGATTAAGACAAAGACTCATAACCGTGGTAGTAATGCATCCCTTTATCCCTATTGTCACCGGGAATGCCAGCATCGACTAAAAATTTCGAGTGGCCGCACACGGGCTTCAGTTCACCTTTGGAATTTGTCCAAAGGTGAACTGATTGTGACCCTCAATAGGACATCAAGCTGCGATTACATCGGTTATTTTCTGCGGCACTTGATGAGTGAAGCGTCAGTAGGTTGACTCATACTATCCACCGATGGGATGTCAATCTCTGCTCTAACCCGCAAAGCGTCGTAAGGTCACCGAAGGCGATTCCCCAAACATAGCCTTATAGTCCACTGAGAAGTGGCCCATGTGGTTAAAGCCCCATTGCTTAGCAATATCAATTACCCGGTTAGAATTTGGAGGAGAAACTTTGAGCCGCCGTCTCACCTGATTGAGGCGGTGGGCCTTAAGATAAGCCATCGGGCTCATGTCAAAGAGATCATGGAAGGCATAGTGCAGCGATCGCTCACTGGTCCCTGCTACCTCGCATAGATCCTGCAGTGAAAGCGGGACATCGAGGTGATCTAGCATATAAGCCTCAACTCGTTTAGCTAAGCGAGTCCGCTTAAAAGGACGTAATTTCTGTTGCTGGGCATCTTCAGGAGCCGGAATCGCTTCAATCAGTCCCGCAATTAACCGTTCGGCAGCTTGTCCTGGTACTTCAACACCTGCCAAACTCACCCCTTGGCCCAGGTTGGCCTCAAATAACGCCGTTAGCATTTTGCGTAATCGCTCCAACGCCACTGGGTCGGAATCAAGCACACTTTTCTGACGGAGTTCTTTAGCCAAATTACGGCGGTAGCAATTATCAGCAATCTCAAACAACAACGTTTTATCGACGGTGAGCACAAACTGCTCATAATCGTCAGGTGTTTTGAGGTCAACTTCCCGATTGGTATTGACAATCACCTGGTCGTAATGAAATTCATGACCCTGCCAAACCGTGCGGCCCACTCGGTTCTTCGCAATGCCAAAGGCAATCGTATTTGGGGGCGCATTCCCGCGGGTACGCACGGTACACCCCATTTGGGTATAAATCACCTGCAACCCTTCCATCTGAATTTGGCACAGCTGTCCGCTAACTGTACCTGGACGAAGTTGGGTACTTTCTAGATCCCAAAACCGAACTGCCTCAACGATCTCGTCGATGTCATGACTCCATAATGACATCACCAAATTATTGCTGAAGACCTGTGAACTGCGAGCCATCACACTCTCCTTATCTTGATCTTGCATCACTCTGGGAACACAAACGCTAGCCTACTCTCCCCACCAACCCAGTTCTGCAAAGATAACCTTTTACAGAACGCTACGCCAATTGGCTTATTCTATTTCTTAAGTTTGCTTCAAATAATTCATTTTGTGTAACTTTGGTATCTCAGCCATCTTGCTGATGCCCCCAAACTAGCTTGCGACTTACGTACAGTCTGTGGGTTAAAGTAACACTTGCAGAATTTGTAAAGTGACTACTTGCAGAATTTGTGTAGCTTGAATGTTGCGCGATTGCGTGTTGTAAGATGTACGCTGGTTAAATAATATTCATCTCATTCCTGAGTCTTGAGTTTTAGTGGCAAGCCCGTCTGATAGTACATCTGCCGATCACGCTCTCCAAGATATTGAGGCTTTACCAGCCAGCGCAGCAGATCAAATTTTGCTTTACCTCGCCCTTAGCACAATGAAGTTGGGGGGGCATCGCTATGGCACATTTTTGGATGCGGCTACCACAGCTGCAAAGTTCTCAATCTACAGCACTTATCTAGAGCAGGGAAAAAACCTCCGGAAAACTGGGTTCCTTTATCATGTAGAACCCAAACGGGTGCGGGTTATTGTGAAAGAAGTCCAAGCAGCACTCAATGAAGGTAGAGCCCTCAAAACCCTGGCGTCACAAGAGCCCTACTACCTGATTGGGTTGCCATACCTCTGGCAAGAACGGTATCCCTGGCAGGATGGGCAACCTCGCATTCAGTGGGATGGGCTGATGTCTAGCGAAAAAGAGAAAATTGAAGCCTCCCTGCCTGCTAACTTACCGAAGACACGTTTACTCAATGCCTTTGAATTTGATGAGTTGATTGACCTACTTCACAATACGTCTCAAGACGACTTGTCTCCCGAGCGGCGCATTCCGTTAAGTGACGCTATGGCCGAACATATTAAGTTCAGGTTATTACATTCTGGAACAGTCATACCGATTGAATCGCCCCTATTAAAGATTCCCTTCTACGTGTTGACGCGTACGACTTATGCACCCAAAGGGGAGCGGGAGCGGGTGTTTGCGATGATTCAAGATGTGGCTCGTTTTTTTCAGTTACTGCAAGATTGGGTGACTGAGAAATCTGGCGTGATGAGAATTCTCGAGGCCTTTGATGTCGATCCAGCGGAAAAAGAAACGGCACTGAAAGAATTGGATGAAACCCTAAAAGCCTGGGCCGACAAGTACCATCGGGATGGGGGATTTCCTATGATTTTACAGATGGCAGTCGGGACACGACGCGGAGAGTAGGCCGCGTTGGAACAATGACACATCTAGATCTATAGCTTTCTTGTCGGACAAGGGTTCTGCGTCCGACACAAGTTTTCAAATCGGATGTGGTTTATGACAGAATGGCTGATTATTTTTACGCGCTACCCCTTACCGGGCACAACTAAAACGCGGTTGATTCCAGCATTAGGCCCAGAAAGGGCTGCTGATTGCCAGCGCCAAATGACTGAACATACGGTCGCGATCGCGCGATCGCTACAGACAGTGCGTCCCGTTCATATCGATATTCGCTTTACTGGCGGTACCCAGATCCAGATGCAGCAATGGCTAGGCACTGATCTGGCTCTAGTTCCACAAGGTGAGGGTGATTTGGGAGCCCGACTCAGCTGCAGCTTTCAAACGGCTTTTGACAACGGTGCGACGCGAGTGATCGCCATTGGCATTGATTGTCCCCAATTAGATCGACGACGATTAGTCCAAGCTTTTGAAAGCCTGCATCAACAGACTGGGGTAATCGGCCCTGCAACTGATGGGGGTTATTACCTCATTGGGCTTAGTCAATGGGTGCCTGAACTGTTTAACCAAATTGCTTGGGGGACAGAAACTGTCTTAGCAGAAACTCAAGCGATCGCCGCCGCGCGGCAGATCGCTTTGGCTTACCTCGATCCCCTCAACGATGTCGACTATCCCGAGGATTTAACATTATGGCAACAGGTCAAAGCTAACCCTGCTGCGACTGCCATTTCCGTAATCATTCCGCTATTAAATGAAGCCCAGACGATTGATGCCACGCTTGATCATCTATTGCTAGCTCCCCAGGAGCCAACTCTCCCCAACCCTCCAGCCCTCCCCCCCTCTATTGAGGTGATTGCCGTGGATGGGGGTAGCCAAGACAATACAGTAGAAAAGGTGCGCGATCGCGGCATTCCCGTCATCCAAACCCAGCCCAACCGAGCCTATCAAATGAATATCGGCGCCCAAGCTGCGACGGGTGACTGTTTGCTATTCCTCCACGGCGATTCCTGGCTGCCACCAGATTTTGGCCCTCAAGTGCAGCAGTGTTTGAGCCAACCCGATGTCATCGCTGGTGCATTCGACCTTAAGATTCGAGACCCTTACTTTAGCCTCCGCTGGGTAGAGTGGGGAATTTACTGGCGATCGCGATGGTTTCAAATGCCCTATGGGGATCAGGGAATTTTTCTGAAAGCTGAGACATTTCACAGGCTTGGAGGGTTTCCAAACCTGCCGATCATGGAAGACTTCGAATTTGTTCGCCAGCTTAAACAACAGGGACGAATTGCAATGGTGCCTAACCCAGTGCATACCTCAGCCCGTCGATGGCAGGCTTTAGGCGTGGTTAGAACCACACTAATCAATCAAGTCATGATTGCCGCTTACGCCCTAGGCGTATCCCCTTGCACGCTGGCTCACTGGTACCGCCAACAAAAGCGATCCTAAAAAGATAAGCAATGGGTTCGAGACCAAGCTTCTTAAGCAGTTTATTAGAGCTCATGTAGCAACCTTGTCCACAGTCATATCCAAATTTAGGGTTCTTGCTTTTAGGGTTTTAGGGCGCTTCTCCCCGGCTGAGGTCTTTGACGCGAGTGTGGTTGACAGAGTTTGTTTCTCAGTTTCTTAATCATCTGAAACATTTTGAAGCTGTCTTTAATCCCTGCTGATCTAACCTTCTGATGTCATCACTTTCTCAATGGGCAATTAAGCAGGATTGACTTCATCCCAAAACGGCTTTGGAGAGAGGCTAATCTGCTTGGCACAAAGACTCAACAAAACCATTTGGTGAATTAATCTGATATGATCAAATAAATGATAACCATAGCTGCTTAGGCTCCATAAAACCTGATAAAAAGCAGGCTGAGTTTTAGAGTTTCGATGGTCTTGAGAATGTCAAAGCTATTTTTATGGTAGGCACGTTGTGTCTAGGTGGCTACTTAAGATCCGGGCTTACGTTCAGGGATGCTGTAAACGATCGGCAGATTAGGACAGACAACGCTGCGGAGGTTACTGAGTGATTGCTATTTCGCCGCCTTCTGCGGAGCAAAAATGGGAGACACTGAGTTTCCCATCTACGCTTTATCTCCAACCTATCCTAGACCTCTTGATTACCCATGTTCCGGCTAGGTGGCAAGCAGAGGTTCGCTTAGGTCTGCAAGAGGCACTCGTTAATGCGGCAAAACACGGCAACGATCTAGATCCAGGCAAGCCAGTATTGGTGCGATACTCAATTCATCGCAATCAGTTTAGGTGGATTATCTCGGATCAAGGCCATGGGTTTAACCCACCGATGAAGTGCAAGTGTCAATCTGGCATTGAAAGCACTAACTTTAAAAGCGTTGGTGACTGTGGTCGAGGGCTGTTCCTGCTTTATCAGATTTTCGATCAAGTTCAGTGGACTAGCCAAGGGCGCGAACTCCATCTCAGCAAACATATCAAGCGCTGGGCTCGGAATCCGTTGGTTTGTTAGGCGTACTGGGCTTTTGCTTGTCTCCATGGGTAGGGCAAGGGGGAGCCGAAATAGAGCGATCCAGCCAGCCAACAGACTGTTGGAGCCGAGCTAGGGCTTCTTCTGGTTCTGCTTTCAGTAGGTAGACTAGAGCAGCGGCAGTCTGTTCTTGTGCTCTCACGGTACGATTACGATTCAGGCGATGCCAGTCTTGGGGCGCGATCGCGAGTTGAGCGGCGAGGGCTTGGGCCAATGCCAGCGGATCACAATGCTGTAAATCCTGAGCGGTCAAAGTCGCGATCTGCTGAGTGGGTGCACTTTTGGAAAGAGTCATAGGAACGCTCTAAACAACCTAAGCTAGGGTGGGCGCTATCTTAATATTACTCACCAATGGACAGAGATAAGGGGAACGGCGATCGAAAATCTCGATTAAACGCATCGCGTCAGGGAAAAGCGACTCACGACATTTCACCCGAAGACTTAGCCGCTTTCGAAGGGGCACTGCGGGAAGTTGATCAATCCCTACGCGCTTTAAAGCGTCGATACGTCGAAATTCGTCGGGCTCAAACCCAGCGCGCCCAGTTGGTCGACCAAGCTCAACAGCCAGATTTACCTCAAGATGAATTGCTAGCCATTGGTCATCAAATTGAGCAGCTTGAGGCCACATTAGAGAGCAAACTGTTTCACTGGGCTCAACTCAAGGAGCCCTTCTGGCAGGTGATTCGTTTCAGCGGATTGGGCATCATTTTGGGCTGGATCCTGAAAAGCTGTGCCGGTTGAGGAACCAATTACAGACCAATCGCAAGGCAGTTCTTGTACCCTTGAAAAAATGGCGTAATCGTTAAAGCAGTATGACCCCCCAACGGATTAAACACATCCTCAAAGCTGGCCAACCCGGTGACACTATTGCGATTCAAGGTTGGATTCGAACCAAGCGGGCCGCAAAAGAATTGACATTTATCGAGGTGAATGACGGGTCTTCTATGGCAGGGTTACAAGCCATCATCAGCGAGACCTTGCCAGACTATGAAACAGTTGTGAAACAGTTGGGGACGGGAACCTCTGTCGAACTGTCGGGTCAACTGGTTGAGTCTCCTGGGAAAGGTCAGCGTGTAGAACTCCAGGCATCACAGATATCAGTATTTGGCGAGGCCGATAGTGAAACCTATCCGCTGCAAAAAAAGCGGCATTCTTTCGAGTTTTTGAGAACCATTGGCCATCTGCGATCGCGCACCAATACATTGGGAGCGGTCTTTCGTATTCGCAATGCCTGCGCCACCGCTATTCACCAGTTTTTTCAGGAACGAGATTTTCTTTGGGCCCACACGCCCATACTCACCGCCAGTGATGCTGAAGGCGCAGGGGAAATGTTTACGGTTACCAGCCTAGACTTGAACCAACTGCCCCGTGAACCCGACAACGCGGTGGACTATCGTCAAGACTTTTTTGGTAAACCCACTTATCTCACTGTCAGTGGCCAACTCGAAGCCGAGATCATGGCAATGGCGTTCACCAACGTTTATACCTTTGGCCCTACCTTCCGGGCCGAAAACTCCAACACTTCGCGCCACTTAGCTGAGTTTTGGATGATCGAACCCGAAGTGGCCTTCTGCAACCTAGAAGGCAACATGGATTTAGCTGAAGCCTTTTTGAAATATATCTTTCGCTACGTTCTGGAACATTGCCCAGAAGATATGGAATTTTTCAACCAGCGGATTGATCAGTCGGTATTAGCCACTGCTGACAATATCATCAACAGCGAATTTGAGCGGATTACCTACACTGATGCGATCGCGCTGCTGGAGAAAACCGATCAAAAATTTGAATTCCCGGTGGAATGGGGGATTGATCTGCAATCAGAACACGAACGCTACCTAGCAGAAAACTACTTTCAGAAACCTGTCATTGTCACTGACTACCCCGTCGGCATTAAAGCCTTCTACATGCGGCTCAACGACGATCAGAAAACCGTCGCTGCGATGGATGTACTCGCGCCCAAAGTGGGCGAAATTATCGGCGGATCCCAACGGGAAGAGCGTCTCGATGTGTTGGAGCGCAGAATTACAGAAGCTGGGCTACCGGTAGAAGCCTACTGGTGGTATCTCGATCTACGCCGATACGGTACCGTGCCCCATGCAGGCTTTGGGTTGGGATTTGAACGGTTGGTACAGTTTATGACTGGCATGACCAACATCCGTGATGTCATTCCCTTCCCGCGCACCCCAGACAACGTAGAGTTTTAGCACCCATCAACCCACACCGAGGCAAAAAATTCGGCATAGTAGTAGGGATGAGCGATCGCGTCATTTTCTTCTCTACTCTGCAAATTGACCTATGGCAGCATTCGACATTCAGGCGCCCTTCGAACCCACTGGGGATCAGCCCAACGCTATTCGAGCGTTGACTCAGTCTATTGATGAAGGCCACAAATATCAGACCCTGCGGGGTGCCACAGGTACCGGTAAGACCCATACCGTCGCTCGGGTCATCAAAAACGTGGGCAAACCAACCTTAGTGCTGGCCCACAACAAAACCCTCGCTGCCCAGTTGTGCAATGAGCTGCGGGAATTTTTCCCAAACAATGCGGTGGAGTATTTCATCAGCTATTACGACTACTACCAGCCAGAAGCCTACGTCCCGGTTACCGACACTTACATTGCCAAAACGGCTTCAATCAACGAAGAGATTGATATGTTACGGCACTCCGCCACGCGATCGCTGTTTGAACGCAAAGACGTGATTGTGGTCGCCTCCATCAGCTGCATCTACGGTTTGGGGATTCCCTCTGAATATCTCAAAGCTTCCATACCGCTAAGAGTGGGCATGGAGATCAACCAGCGCCAGGTTTTACGAGATTTGGCTTCGATTCAATACAGCCGCAACGACATCGATTTGGGACGGGGGCGATTTCGGGTCAAAGGCGACGTGTTAGAAATCGGCCCCGCCTACGAAGACCGAATCATTCGGGTCGAATTTTTTGGCGATGAAATCGACGCTATTCGCTACGTCGATCCGATTACCGGGTCAACCCTACAAAGTATGGAGGCACTCAACGTCTATCCAGCCCGTCACTTTGTTACCCCCGATGAAAAACTTGAGGAAGCCTGTCAAGCCATTACCGACGAACTCAAAGAACAACTGGAATATCTGGAAAAAGAAGGCAAACTGCTTGAAGCCCAGCGCCTTGAGCAGCGTACTCGCTACGACCTAGAAATGTTGCGCGAGGTGGGTTATTGCAATGGCGTTGAAAACTACGCTCGCCACCTAGCAGGGAGAGTTGCCGGGTCGCCCCCGGAATGTTTGCTTGACTATTTTCCTAAAGATTGGCTACTGGTGATCGATGAGTCCCATGTCACCATCCCTCAGATCAACGGCATGTACAACGGCGATCGCTCTCGCAAGATGGTACTGATCGAACATGGCTTTCGATTGCCCAGTGCTGCCGACAACCGCCCCCTCAAAGCCGAGGAATTTTGGCAAAAGATGAACCAATGCATCTTTGTGTCTGCTACCCCCAGCATCTGGGAATTTGAACAAAGCGACGCCGAATTTAACATTGAGGTAAAGGGTAACAGTAAAGCTAAAGACGAGAAAAAACGCTACCGCGAGGGCACAGGCCGAGTTGTCGAACAAATTATTCGCCCCACAGGCGTCGTTGATCCTGAAGTTTTTGTTCGCCCCACAGAGGGACAAATCGATGATCTGTTGGGCGAAATCAAAACACGGGTACTGCGCCAAGAACGCACGCTGGTCACCACATTGACCAAACGCATGGCCGAAGATCTCACTGAATATCTAGACGAACATGACGTTCGCGTCCGCTATTTACACTCCGAGATTCACTCGATTGAACGCATTGAGATCATTCAAGATTTGCGCGATGGCAATTTTGATGTGCTGGTGGGGGTCAACCTGCTGCGGGAAGGGCTGGATTTACCCGAAGTCTCTCTAGTAGCCATTCTGGATGCTGATAAGGAGGGGTTCTTGCGGGCAGAGCGATCGCTGGTTCAAACCATTGGTCGTGCTGCCCGCCACGTGCAAGGTCAAGCCATTCTCTATGCCGATAATCTAACTGACAGTATGGCTAAGGCCATCGAGGAAACCGAACGTCGCCGCGCCATTCAACTGGCTTATAACGAAGAACACGGGATTACACCCAAGCCCATTGTTAGCCGCAAGAAAAACGCAATTTTGTCGTTTTTGGCGGTTTCTCGCAAACTTAATGCCCAAGAACTCGAAGAAGTCTACGAGCAAAGCGATGACTTGCCCCTCGAAGACATTCCTGAACTGATCGGTCAGCTGGAAAAACAGATGAAAGAAGCGTCTAAAAATCTGGAGTTTGAAGAGGCAGCTAAATATCGCGATCGGATCAAGACTCTGCGGGATAAGCTGCTAGGTAAGCGCAGCCCTACACTCTAAGGGTAATACCTCCAAAATAACCGTGACATCATCGACTACACCACTGGAGATTAATTTGCCAGAAGTTTTGGCTGAGGTTACCGCTGCGTTTCAACGCTATGAAACAGCACTGGTGACTAATGATGTTGCCGTATTAGACGAGCTCTTTTGGCAAAGTGCCCAGACAATCCGCTACGGGGCGACAGAAAACTTGTATGGGTACGATGCGATCGCAGCTTTTCGGGCAGGTCGTCCGACAAAGGATCTCAGTCGAGAACTAACCCATACAGTGATTACCACCTACGGTGAGCATTTTGCTACGGCCAACACCGAATATCGACGCCTGACCTCCGGTCGTATGGGTCGTCAAAGCCAAACATGGATGAAAACGGCAGCAGGCTGGCGGGTCGTGTCAGCCCACGTCTCTTTCTTGGCCTAGCCCACCCCCCTGCAGGCATCATCGTTATCGCAAATAGGGTAGGCCGATTGATAGGTCTGCGATCGCTTACCAAACCAAGCATACCGATTGTCACGGATTTGTTCGTAGGCGCGATCGCCCAAGGGCTTCATCCCGGGTAGCGATCGATAAAAATCGACAAAAACTTGACCCATCGGCAACAGTCGACCAATTTCTTCAGCCGCGTCGCTGCCTTGCCAGCGTTGTTCGGGGTTATCAGCATCGAGCACAATCATCCCCAGTTCACAATCTACTGGCGTAATGCCATACATTGTTAGGGTTTCAGCATCTTGCATAGGCGCATATTGAAACCGATCGCCCTTGTCTAATTTTTCTAAAAACTGCACCAGTGAAGTGCATAGATTACAGTTGCCGTCGTAGATCACGCAATACATAGCAAATTTCCAGTCGTCTAACCCACACTTTCAGATCTCCCTCCAATGATAGACTTCCAATGTTTTCCGATTTTCTTAACCAGACCTTTACATTGGGGGTGTAGCTTTCTCTGTGAAACCCTAGTCATGAGTAGCCAAATCACATCCAGATTAGGAACTTGAGTTTTAGCTTAAGCCAGACCCATGGATGTGACCTAGGTTTAGGACTGGGTGAAAACCAAATTCCGGTTAGGGAGTCAAGCCTTTCATGTTACTCAATCTTCGTTCTATGCGTTTTGCATACTCCGTATCCTTGGTCGCTTTGCTAGCCAGCCTTGGCGCTTGCGCCAGCCCCAGCGACGACACTGCAACCACAGATGAAGGGGGCGCTGAGACTTCTGAAGCTCCCGAAGGCGGTTCTGACGTATCTGGTAGCATCACCATTGACGGTTCCAGCACGGTTTTCCCAATTTCCGAAGCCATGGCTGAGGAATTCCAGCTTGCTAATCCCGACGTTCAGATTACCGTGGGTGCCTCTGGTACTGGGGGTGGCTTTGAGAAATTCTGCAACGGTGAAACTCAAGTTTCAAATGCTTCTCGTGAGGTAAAGCCCGAAGAAATCGAAGCCTGTGCTGAAGCTGGCATCGAAATGATTGAAGTGCCGGTTGCAACCGACGCTTTAACCGTCGTGGTGAACCCCGAAAATGACTGGGCTGCCTGCATGACGCTCGAAGAGCTGAACACCGTCTGGGCACCTGAAGCTCAAGGCACAGTCGATAACTGGAATCAAATCAATCCTGAGTACCCTGATGCAGAGCTTGTACTCTATGGTCCTGGAACAGACTCCGGTACCTTCGACTACTTCACCGATGAAATCAACGGTGAAGAAGGGGCCAGCCGGGGCGACTACACCGCTAGTGAAGACGACAACGTCTTGGTTCAAGGGGTAGAAGGTGACGTTAACGCCTTGGGCTACTTCGGATATGCCTACTACTTTGAAAACCAAGATCGGATGAAGTCGGTTGAAATCGACGGTGGTGAAGGTTGCGTTGCGCCCAACGAAGAGAACGTTCTCGATGGCAGCTATGCTCCCCTCTCCCGTCCTCTGTTCATCTACGTTCAGAAAGAAGCTTACGAAAGTGACGAAACTGTCAAAGCTTTCATTGACTTCTATCTTGATCCGACCAACAGTCCATTCGTTGCCGACACTGGCTACGTGATCTTGAACGATGAGCAATACGCTGCATCCCAAGCCAAAGTAGAATCTGGTGAAGTTAAGGCGGTCGAATAAATTCGGCTAGCCTGAAGTAGAGGGGCTGGGGCAATGTCACTTTTTTGCCCTGGCTCTTTACCTGTTAAATAAACTGGTGCGATCACCCTGCTGATCTTGCACTGAACAACGCCTCCTTCCACAGCTAACCCCCGCTTGCCGACCTGTATTTAGCAAGGCTGAACATGACTGATAGCGCTTTCCCAGGACCCTCGTCGGGAGACATTGCCCAAAGCGATCGCTGGCAACCCAATCGCTCGGCGAGTAAGCTCTCTCAACGTATTGTTGTTATTATTTTTGGTGCTTTTGCCTTTGTCTCAGTCGCCACGACTTTTGGCATTGTAGCAACACTCATCTTTGAGACAATTGAGTTTTTCTTAGAAGTCTCGCCCATTGAATACTTCACATCAACTCAATGGACACCGTTATTTGCTAACCCTAGGTTTGGCGTCATCGTGCTGTTGTGCGGAACATTTTTGACGTCTGTGATTGGCCTATTGGTTTCCATTCCCTTAGGGTTGCTGGCGGCAATTTGCTTGAGCGAGTACGCGCCGCGATCGCTGCGAGCCTGGCTGAAACCCATTTTAGAAGTTTTGGCAGGCGTCCCTACGGTTGTGTTCGGATATTTCGCAGTTTTGTTCGTCACGCCCTTCCTCAAAGCCTTCATCCCCGGTTTGGGCACCTTTAATTCCTTAAGTGCAGGCATTGTCTTGGGGTTTGCCATTTTGCCAACAATTGCCTCTCTAAGCGAAGATGCCATCTTTTCAGTCCCTTTAAGTTTGCGGCAAGGCTCCTATGCTTTGGGAGCCACCAAGCGCGAAACCATCACCGGGGTGGTTTTACCTGCTGCGCTATCTGGTATTGTTGCCTCGGTTGTTTTGGGTGTGGCTCGGGCTGTGGGTGAAACGATGATTGTCACCCTGGCTGCTGGACAAAGCCCAACACTCACGCTTGATCCACGGAGTGCTGTACAAACCATGACGGCATTTATTGTGCAGGTGACCAAGGGAGATGCCCCTTACGGCTCTTTGGAGTTTAAGACGCTGTTTGCTGTCGGTATGACGTTGTTTGTGATTACCCTGGGGCTGAATGCATTCAGCTTCTGGTTTGTGCGTAAGTTCCAGGAGAAATACGACTAATGGTAAGCGACGCTAAATTTCAAGCAACTGAGAAAGCTCGTTTCAAGCCTAATCTTGAGGGTCGGTATCGGTTCGATAAGATTTTCAAGACAGTTTGTTGGATTGCTACGTTCACGGGCGTAGTCGTCTTGGCAATCCTGTTGATCGGTGTCCTGATTAACGGTATTCCAGCTCTCAGTCTTGACTTTATTACTAGCCCCCCCTCTCGTCGCCCAGAACGAGCCGGAATCTGGCCCCCCTTAATTGGGACAATCTATTTGCTGGTAATTACGGCTTCCGTTGCTTTCCCGGTGGGTGTCGGGGCAGGGCTTTTCCTAGAAGAATTTTCAAAAGACAACTGGTTGGCTAAGGCCATCGAAATCAACATCGGTAATCTAGCCGCAGTACCGTCGATTATTTATGGCCTGTTAGGGTTAACGGTATTTGCTCGGATTCTATCCCCAATTACCGGCGGGCGAAGCGTCCTAGCCGGTGGGCTGACCCTAGCGCTGTTAATTCTGCCCGTGATCATTGTCGCGACGAGGGAAGCCTTGAGGGCCGTCCCAGACAGCCTGCGAATGGCGGGAATGGCTTTGGGGTCAACCCGTTGGCAAACGGTACGCGCCCATGTGCTTCCCCAAGCCTTTCCGGGTATTTTAACAGGGACGATTTTGGCGCTCTCGCGGGCGATCGGCGAAACAGCCCCCTTGCTGGTGGTTGGGGCAGCAACCTTTGTGCCCTTTGCACCAGGGTTCTCATTAGAAGGATTACAGTCCACGTTTACGGCAATGCCCATTCAGATCTTTAGCTGGGTTGGGCGACCGCAAGACGGATTCGAGGTGATTGCGGCTGGGGCCATTATCGTGCTGATGATAGTGTTGCTGATTATGAACGCAGCCGCTATTACCTTGCGAAATCGGTTCCAAACAGGCCGCTAGTCAGTGACTGCGACTGAACCCTTTGAGCCAACCTTGTATTGTGTATCGTTTGAAGTTTATCGTCTAAGAGACTGTTCCCATGCAATCCCAGCAAACCCAATCTTCACAGTCCGAAGCTACCAGTGAGCGCGTTTTTCACGTTGATAACACCAGCTATTATTACGGGTCTTTCAAGGCGGTTAGGGGTGTTAACCTGGAAATTCCATCGAATAAAATTACTGCTTTTATCGGCCCTTCGGGTTGTGGTAAAAGTACGGTTTTGCGATGCTTCAACCGCCTTAACGATTTGATCGCAGGGGCACATATCCAGGGTCGTATTACCTATCGTGGCACTGATATCTATGACAAGAAGGTTGATGCTACAGAATTGCGACGCAAGATTGGCATGGTGTTCCAAAAGCCCAACCCTTTTCCTAAGTCAATTTATGACAACATTGCTTTTGGAGCCCGTATTAACGGCTTCCAAGGCAACATGGATGAATTGGTTGAAACTTCCCTTAAGGGTGCCGCGCTGTGGGACGAGGTGAAAGATAAACTCCAAGAGAGTGGGCTGTCGATCTCGGGTGGTCAGCAGCAACGTTTATGCATTGCTCGGGCGATCGCAATCGAGCCTGAGGTCATCCTAATGGATGAACCTTGTTCTGCCCTTGACCCAATTTCAACCCTAAAGGTTGAAGAGCTGATGCATGACTTGAAGGAAAACTACACGATTATCATCGTTACCCACAACATGCAGCAGGCGTCGCGGGTATCCGATAAAACCGCCTTCTTCAACGCGGAAGCAACTGAGACGGGTAGCAAGGTGGGCTATCTGGTGGAATTCGATGAAACCCAGACCATCTTCAGCAATCCCAAGGAAGAATACACCCGCGATTACGTTTCTGGCCGATTTGGTTAGAAACGGACTATACACACAGTTCAAGTAGACAAAGTGAGGTGCGGCAATGCTGCACCTTTTTATTTATAGCGCTGGCCAGATTGCTTAATGCACCGAGTAGCGCCAGGATGCTGAGTATACAAGCAATCTGGCTCGCGGTAGCGCACAAAGCTTTGTGGCTACCGCTATAGTCGAGTCAGATCTGGGCATAGCGTCACAGACAAAATTTTGTATTGTCTAAAGCAGGGTGGTCGGTTTGGTTAGCTCATGAACAATGCTGTATACGGTCATCGGGTTGGCACGTCCCCGTAGTTTAAGCTCACCCATCGCCTGCCCTTGATAAAGCTGACTCACATGAGAGTAGGTTACTTCACTCAGGAGGATCGGGTAAGGCGTGCTAACAGTCAAAGTTTTAGTCATATCCTGCAAGCGAGCAGCCACATTGACGGTATCGCCAAATAAAGAATAGTTGATCCGCTGCCGACTGCCGACAGTGCCACCGATCACCACACCCGTATGAATGCCAACGCCAAAGCGAACAGTTGGTAATCCCGCGGCGGTAAATTCTTGATTCAGGGTTTGCAACGCTTGGTACATCGCCAAACTTGCACTCACCGCTGCGCTCGCATCCTGCTGAATTTCTTCAGGTAAGGTATGGGGTACAGGTGCCCCGAAAACGGCCATAATGGCATCCCCAATATACTTATCGACAATTCCACCCTGGGCCATGATGCAGTCAGTCATGACCTCAAAATAACGGTTTAGCCAAGGCAGCAACGCTTCAGACGGTAGGGTCTCTGTAATGCTAGTAAAGCCGCGAATATCGGTAAACAACACTGTCGTCGTCAGCTCTTGGGGCTGAATTTGCCCTTTGCTTAAGATGTCGGTCTTGTGGTGCCACATTAAGTCCGCCATCTCAGGAGACGTGTTCAGGGCCAGCAGATTCATCAAGGATTGTCTTTCCCTTTGTTCGATGAACTGTAGGCTCAAGCCGCTCAGCAAACAGGTACCAATCGGAGCTGCTACTGGCAACCAGACCTGCTGCGTAAAACTGCCGTAAGCGATCGCCAGCCAAGCCGATACCAGCCCCAACAACACCAACACCCGCCCTTTGAAGGTTAAAGGTTTGAGCACAAAACTGGTTGTCATGCCCAATAGCAGTAAGACACCCGCCGTTTTTTCAAAAGACCACCGTTGCAGCAACCGATCTTGCAGCAAGTTGTCCACGACGGCTGCATGTAAATAGACACCAGCGGTTGGCACTGAAATGTGGAAGGGCGTCCGGAGCGGATCGAGGGCAGCTGCAGTAATTCCGACAAGCACAATTTTGTTTTGTAATTGATCTAGGGGGACTTGACCTTCTAAAACATCGCTAAACGATAGAACTTTTAAGGCGTTTGGATGGTTAGATTCTGGTTGGATGGGGCCAGGCCAGTTCAACCAGGTTGATTGTGAGTTGAATTGCTCGGGCTGGGCCAAAACCGCAGGGTCAATTTGAGGCAGATCGGGCACGACATCACCTAGCGTCTGGCTTAAGCTGAGGTTATACATCTGCAACAGCGCCACCCCCAAGATGGGAAAACGCCCCTCATACAGCCAAACCCGACGGCTAATGCCATCAGTATCCACCGTGTGCTTTACATGGCCGAGCAAAAACGTGCCTTCGGCAGGTTCCGTGAGGGTGGGGCTGATTTCCAGGGCATTACCAGCCCCGTCATCGCCCACCGCCAAAACGACGTTACCGCTAATCGCAATGCTTTCAGCAAAGCGGGCATCGTGCACAGTAGATTCGGCAAAGATAATGTCAAACCCAACCGCTGCAGGTTGGGCGGCCAACAGCGTGTCTAAAAACGCCCCGTAACGATCGCGAGACCAAGGAAATCGGCCATAGCGATCGAGACTAGCCTCATCAATGGCAACCACCACAATCCGCTCATCCCAATTGGGGGGAATCAAACGAGCACGGGTTTGAAAAAGTCCGTTGTAAGCCAAACGCTCTAGCGGTTCCCAAGCCTGGATTGACAACAGTCCAAGTCCTACGGCTGTCGCAAACAGACCTGAAAGGAGCGCTGAATTTGATCGGTGCTGCTGCCAGAATTGGGTGAGACGTAACCTGAAATGATTCACCACGCTCATCTCTCTCCCCTGATCTAAATCATCAACGCCATCATCTCACTGCCAAACGATAGTCTTTGGATTCCCCAAGCGGATTGCGCACCGTTAGGGTGATAGGGAGATCAGGGTTTGAGCGCGAGATAGTTGTGCTCACCTCTCCAGTCAGGCTCACGGGAACATCTTGTCCTTCCAGCAACACAGTATTAGTGGGATTAACCTGTCCTTCCAGCAATAGCATCCGGTCTTGCTGTTCGAGCAAAATCAGCTCAAATACTAGTTCTCGATCCAATAGCTGAGGAGGCGTTGGGGGTTCTCCTAGAGGAATAGTAGAGGCAAATCCTGCCTCTACCAACACCAATTCTCCTTGGGCAACCGCGTCTACTGTCCCCTCCAAAGTGCCCACACTGGTTTTACCCGTATCGGAGACACTGACGCCAAATTCGGTTCCACGGACGGCAGCTACACCACTAGGGGTGTGGAGTTCTAATCGACTGCTGGGATTGCTCAAGGTTCGGGCTTGAATCCGGGCTTGTCCTTGGGGGACGTTCAAGAGGGTGACAGTGGCCCCATTTGACAAGGTATCGAGTCGCTCTACAGAGAGACGTGTATTTTGGGCGACTGTGACGGTGCCGATGCCGTTGTCGATCGACAGCACTGCACTGGCGTTTCTGCCTGTATTAACGCCGTGGCCTGAGGCTTCTAGGCGATCGCCCACGCGCGCAGCACGACTCCCGCTTCGGAGGTAAGTGACGTTGCCAGAGGTGCGTCTGATTTCTAACCAGCGCCCTCTAACCTGGGCCTGAGAGACTGATAAGAAACCCGCGCCCACAACCAAAGTTGCTGTGCAAAAGGCTGTTATTGCAGGACTGGATTTGTGCCAGAATGACTTACACTCCGGGGCTCTATGCTTCCACATTGCTTAATATCGTCGGGATGATGCTCCCTGAATAGTGAGTCCACCCTTTAGACTGCCCATAAAATCTCAGTGATATCACGCCACCTCAGTGACTCTGTAAAAACAAAAAGAGCCCCTGTAGACAGCCAATTGTGAACCCTAAAATGCCCCCTAAATTGACGATGGCTTGCAGTTCACTCCGGACGATGCCTTGAATATTCATCTCTAGATCGCGAGCTGAGGTCGCCATCACCCGATCGTAGATGACCTGGTCGATATTCAAAATCGGAATCGCCTGGGCTACGATGTTTTCTAAATCTTGCTCTAGGTAGCGTTCTAAAATCAGCGCCAGTTCTTCACTCACCATGCCGAGGGACTCACTCACGACCACTGAGGTTTGCAACCGACTGAGGAGTTGAGCCGCCAGTTCTTCCCAATCAATGGAGTTTCCCAAACCCTCTATCGCATCAGTACCGCGCACTTGTAGATAGTCTTGGACAGTTTCTCTCAGCGTACGGCGGAGTTGACGGACTGTGGAAACGGGTAGATTTTGCAGGGAAAAGTTTTGCAGGACTTCTTTGAGCCGCGATCGCAGATCTAAGGCCATCGTCAACTCAGCAATACGAGCGTTACTAGCCTCCCGTTCATCCAGACAAAAGGTGCGTAATCGTACTAAAGAATTACGCACCCCAAACAAGTTAGCCACCACCCAATAGGTACCGCTCGTCTTTTCGCGGAAGGTTTCATCAATCACGCGGATATTGCGATCGGTGAGAAAATCCACGATGCCCTGACGCACCATATCTGGCGGCAGAACGCCATTCAAAATCCAGCTCGATAGCTGCTGGGCTTGGGCATCAGTTAATTGAAAGTCAAGTAAGACCTGGTCAAAAATTTGATTGAGCTGGGCTTCCAAAAAATCTTGCTGCCGCGACCAGACTTTTAACAATCGCGGAAAAGCCTGACTAAACACATCGCGCATCACGTTGGCCAAAATCTTAGTGGTGCGCTCTTGGGTTTCTGCCTTCACCTGATCTAGAGCCATCTTGAGCAACCAGTCGATAGCGCCTTGAATACGCTCAGTTGCCAACAGCCGTCGAGCTAAGTTTTGCAGTTCTTCAGGGGTTAGCAACGACCCCATAATCGTATCGGCGATGCGTTGAGCCAATCGCCCCTGATTTCTGGGAATGAGTCCTGGTGTAAAGGGCAACTGCCATTTACCAAGCTGTTTCGCTTCGTAGGGGCGAAACAGCATTTTGATCGCGATGTCATTGGTGAAATAACCAATAATGCCGCCCACTATCGGGGACACAATTAGCAACCCTATCTGCGACCATGCCAACGTCATCGCGTGGTTACCAATATGCCCATCATGCCGCCCAAAATTGGATAATGAACGGCATGACTAAATCCTGCCTGAGTTGCCAGTAGCATTTGGGTCTTGCCTTGGGGGAAACGAGCCAAACTCGGACTAATGTAAGCATACTCTGCGGTTAAGCCGCAGCGATCTGCCGCAGGAAGGACAATAGTATCGAGATACCACTGCTGAAATTGTTGCATCCAGGGATGGTCGGGGCGATGGAAGTCTAATATGGCGGCTTTGGCACCGGGTTTAAGCACCCGATGAAGTTCTCGCAGACAACGGGGAATGTCAGTGACGTTGCGTAAACCATAGCCTACGGTAGCAGCATCAAAGTTGTTGTCTGCAAAGGGGAGGGCCAGCGCGTCGGCCTCAACCCAGCTGATGGATGGTTGAGGCCAGTAGCGTTCGGCTCGCTGGCGGGCGATCGCCAGTTGAGCAGTGGCAAAATCTGCACCGATTACCTGCCCTGATGTACCCACACGATGAGCCAACAACAGCGCAATATCGCCGCTACCACAGCATAGATCGAGACAAGTCTGTCCTGGCTGTGCGCCACTCCAGTCGACAGCCATCTGCTTCCACAACTTATGCAGACCCAAGCTTAGCTGTTGATTAAACTCATCGTAAACCGGGGCGATGCGATCAAAGAGTTGACGGACGGTTTGAGCGGTTGGGCGATCGCCTAACTGCTGATTCATATCAGAAAAGGTGTCCCTTGCCATAGGTTCCCTGGGCTACTCGGCGTGAGAACCATACTGCCATATCCCTAAGCAACTGCCATAGCGCGTATGCAGGTTAACACAAGTGCAACTTGATAAATGGGCATTTCCAGCAGTGCTGTGGCGTTTTCGAGCAGTTCGTGGGGTTGATTCCAATGCAAAGAAAGAATGGCGACAACCTCATTGCGGAAGACCACTGGCAAGACTGAATGAGCTTGAATCCCTTCGGCTTGGTAAAGTGCTGTGGTAGCCAGGCTTTCATCAATCCCGGCGTTGGTGTTGATCTGGGGACGCTTTTCTGCGATCGCAGCCTGCACAAGCCCATTATCCATCAGGCTATCTGCCGCTGCACTAGGCGCTCCATAGGTGCCCAGCATCGATGTTAACACCCCACCTTTCACCAACTGGAAAATGCAGCTATCGGCAGACAGATTTTGGCCAAATGCCAAAGCTAGGGGTTGCAATGTGGCAGCCAAATCAGATGCTTGTTCAGAGAGCTCAAAAATGGTTGCCATGAGAGCGCTTTGAGCCTGAGCATGCTGAATTTCTTCCGTGCGCTGCTTCAGCAAATCATAAGTCTCTACAGCCCGGTCTACCACAACCTTGAGTTCTTCAGGATCCCAGGGTTTGGTGATATAGCGATAGACCTGACCTGCATTAATGGCATCCACCAAGTCTTCCACATCGGTAAAACCGGTCAAAATAATCCGCACGGTGTCGGGGAACTCCGGTACCGTTTTACTCAAAAACTCAGTGCCTTTCATCTCTGGCATGCGCTGGTCAGAGATGATAACGGCAACCTCACCTTCAGTGGACAACAGTTCCAAAGCTTCTATGCCGCTTTTTGCGCGGAGAACCTGAAAATGACGGCGAAACGTCCGATACAGCAAATCTAGATTGTCTGGTTCATCATCAACAACCAGCATCCGAGCTTTTTTCGATCGACGTTGTCCGTTAGCGGAGGAGGGATTAGAAGTCATAGGTTACCTTAGCCGGTTCTACAAGTTGAGACAAAGGTGAAGGTATTTTCAAATCGGGTTAGGAGCTTGACTCAAAAAACTCCGTCGTTTTGTCACATCATACAGTTTGCCCAGGCAAGCGGATGGATGCAACTTTATCCTTGGCTGAGTTCAATCACATGACCATCTGGGTCTTGGCTAAACAGTGCGGCTCGGCCCGACCCACTCAACTGCACCAAAAACCCAGCATTGAGCAGTGCTGTTTTGGCAGCCTCTAAATCTTTAACCGCAAATGCTAAATGAGCGTTGCGCCCCCACCTTTCTGCATTGTGTAGTGGGGAGGATGTGCTGCCCACTGCCAGCATCAAATGGAGTTGCAATTGCCCCACTTGATACCAGAGACCGGGGAAATTGAGGGGGCGATCAACTTGAGGTAGCCCCAAAACGTGCCCATAAAATTGCTCAGCCTGATCCAAATCGCTGACTAATAGGGCTACATGTAAGGGTCTGAGGATGTCTAGCATTGACGATCGCGATTGGGGACTCTCTTTAATTAAACCTCGTTCATATCCAGAACCATTATTTTTGCTTGAGGTTTTTGCTCAAGTTTTCAAATCGGATGGGGTCTATCGCTTCGTCTAGATTAACGTCTGGGGAGAAGACGCGTCAGGCACAGGGCTGATTGACTGACAAAACTTGTAAACAGACTCTTAAAAAGCCCTCTCCCTAGCCCTCTCCCGAGGGGAGAGGGAACCGAAAAAGTGAATTAGCTCCCCTCGCCCCCTGGGCTATCCCTTACGCAAAAGTATGTAGAAGCATTGCTAGTTGGTGATTTGAGGAGACGGTTGCGAGAGACTGGTGCCAGTAAACTGAGTCAGAGCCATCAACACCATGCAAAATTGGGCGAGCTGAGAAATAAATCCGGTCCATTTCAGCGATTTGCGTCATGCCAAACGGCTAAGCGTTGTGCTGACAACGCTAGGAAAGCATCCGACCGCGAGTGTGCCTGAAGCC
>JBCBZT010000008.1:0-203259 GCA_039815185.1 Cyanobacteria bacterium P01_A01_bin.123
ACTCATCACTTCAGACCACCCAACGCTCTGCTCAATCTCAGGAATTACTACCCACGCCAGCCTGTGGGGACGACGAGCCGACACCATCCCAAACTGCGGGGCCGTTTTACACCCCCAATTCACCAGAACGTAAGTCTCTACTAGAGCCAAACACCATTGGCACACGCATCGTTGTTGCCGGCCAGGTACTGTCATCAAGCTGTCAGCCAGTCGCCAATGCCCTGGTCGATTTTTGGCATACCAACGATCAAGGCGAATATGACAATCGCGGCTACACCCTGCGGGGACATCAGTTTACTAATGCAGAGGGATTCTATCAGTTAGAAACGATCGTGCCGGGCATTTATCCCGGTCGCACCCGCCATTTTCACGTCAAAGTACAGGCTGCCAATCAACCCGTCCTAACCACCCAGCTCTATTTTCCAGAAGAACCTTTGAATCAAGGGGATCAGCTCTTTCAGCCAGAACTTCTAATGACAGTTGAAGACAGGGATGAAGGGAAACAAGCCGTATTTACTTTCGTTCTGGCAATGGGATAAACCCAGGCAAGTTTATTGACGTTGCTGTTTTTTCCACTCGTCAGTCAGCAATCCAGAGAATCCCCAATCTTCCTCATTGATTTCTTGGATGACGATGTGAATGTACTCCGGCTTTTTCCCGAGTACACGTACCAGGGAATCAGTCACATCTTTGACTAACTCCGCCTTTTGCTCTCGTGTTGCCCCTTTTGTAATCTGAATATTGACGTACGGCATCATCAGTTCCTAAAAGTTATTGAGTCTGCTCAGCCAGTTTTTTGGTGTGCTCAACGGCACCCTGAATCGTTTGCTGCCAGTCTGGGCCCCCCTCTGGTTCTTGCCCCGATTTAGCCGTCCAGTGCAGCGTAAAATCTAGCCAGATTTTGCCGTCTTCCTCAAAAACTGTATTGAGGACAAAGCCTGTATAGATTGGATCATCCGTAAGTTTGAACAACACCGAGCGCGTTTGCTCGTTAGCCACAATGATTTCATGCACTGCCTTACCTGAGCTGGTATGCATGAGGCGCTCGATATTGTGACCTGCAAAGCGCTGCACGATTTCAACCTTCTCAACACCAGGAACATAGCGATCGGGATGGTCAATTTTGTCAATTAGCAGCTTCCATAGAGTCTCAATGGGGGCATTGACTTCAACCTTATGCGAGGCAAGGGGCATTTCAAGTTAACTCCGGACACGTTGGAGGACTACCAAAAGTTTAACGCCCGCTAAGCAGCACTCAGTGACGGAGTTTCAAGAGCCCAAACACAGAGACAAGAAACCCGACCATCACACCCAATTCTCAATTCAATGGATCAATGAACGCAAAATGAAGTCATAACGATTATGATTTAGATAATGGTAAGAAACTCAATAGCATCCATCGAGATACCGCTATGAAAAGACTACAAGGTAAAAACATTCTAATTACCGGCGCTTCCCAAGGACTCGGGCGTCAGCTCGCGCTTTCCTTTGCGCAACAAGGGGCTGCCGGAATAGCCATTGTCGCTCGCGATCAGCAAACGCTTGACGCTGTAAAGCAAGAAGTCGAGCAAGTTGTGCCCACGGGTGGTGTCGTTGCGATCGCGGCGGTCGAGTGATTGCAGTGGGCACAACGGTTGTACGAGCATTAGAGTCTGCTATCGATGCCAACAAGCGGATTAGGGCTGGGCATAGATATACTCAATTGCTGATCACAGCACAGCACTCCCTTAAAGCTGTGGATGGCTTGTTGACCGATATGCATGAACCAGAAGCCAGCCATCTGGACTTACTCACGGCGTTTTTGCCAGCCCATCAGCTCCAGTCTGCCTATGTAGACACCATTCAAAAGGGCTATCTTTGGCATGAGTTTGGAGATTTGAACTTGATCCTTAGAAGCTATAGTGCTGGCCAGATTACGTAATGCACCGAGTATCGCGAGGATGACCAACACAAAAGCACTCTGGCTCGCTGTAGCGCCCAAAGCCTTAGGCGCTACGGCGATAGATGTGGGACAGAATGCCAGTCTCCAGCACAGACCCCTTGCAGTTGTTAGGTCTACGATCATGGCATTGAATACCCTAAGCCTATGCAATTCATTGCTTGGTCAATCTGCTCAAAACCAGCAAGACTAGCCGCGATCGCACTATTGTCTGTAACGAGCCTGCCTGCATTCACGAGAGGTGTTCAAGCAGAACAAATCCCTCAAGTTCCCCCTGAACTCGATCAACTCGCTTATTTTGAGGGAACTTGGCGTTGCGAGCAGCCAGCAGATTCACTTGCCTTTGAGTCAGTTGCGCTGACTTGGCTGGTTGAACGCGACCTCAACAACTTCTGGTATGTGGGATACGCAGAAGAAATGACATCAATATCCAATCCAAATCCTGTAAACTCACGAGAATTCCTGGGATATGATGCGGCTGCCAGGCATTTTGTCCGAATGGCGGCAGTGGGTAATGGTAACCTACTGAATTTGACTTCATCAGGCTGGCAGGGTGAGCAGTTGACTTGGGAAGGCACTGTCACAGTAGAAGATCAAGCCATTTTTCTGCGCCAGATCATCACCCAGGAAAGTGAAAACCAGTTTTCGGCAACTTACTTCATTCTTGATGATGTGAGTCATGAGTGGCAACCTGTTGTGAATGAAACTTGTGAACGCCAAGCTCAGGCTCCCTCTACTGCTGAGTAGCCTTTTGCTGTTGTTCGACTTTAGCTGTTAAGCCATTAGAGCCTTAAGGTAAGCCTGCACCGCATCGTATAGACCAAGCTTGAGTGCATCTGCAGTCAGTGCATGGCCGATGGAAACCTCCAAAATATTTGGAATGGATAGAAATTGGGGCAAATTCTCAAGATTTAGATCATGACCTGCATTGACGCCCAACCCTTCCGCCTGGGCAACTTTGGCAGCTTCGGCATATTGGCTCAAAAGGTCATCCGCCTGGTTTTCGCGAAATGCCGTGGCGTAGGGCTCGGTGTAAAGTTCAATCCGTGCCGTTTCGTTCGTGACCCCGAGGGATTTAATTTGCCGAATCTGCTCCGGGTCTGGATCCATAAACAGGCTGACCCGCGCCCCGATCGCCTGCAAGTCTTCAATAATTGGTGTCAGCGTGTCGCCGTCTTTTTGAATATTCCAACCGTGATCTGATGTGAACTGGTTCGGATCATCCGGCACCAGCGTCGCCTGGGTGGGTTTCACCTCCCGCACAATCTGCATAAATGGGGGTTCTAGGGGATTGCCCTCAATGTTGAATTCAATCGCGGGATGGGCCTTGAGCAACGCTGCTAGCTCATACACATCGCTACGGCGAATATGGCGTTCATCAGGACGCGGATGCACGGTTAACCCCTGGGCACCTGCCTCAATGCAAGTTTCCGCTGCCCACAACACACTGGGAATACCAATGGTGCGCGAATTGCGGATCAAGGCAATTTTGTTGAGGTTAACGCTCAAGTGGGTCATGGCGGTCGATATGAAAGACTAGAAATCAATCTAGCGTATCAGCAATAGCTGAGCGCTTTAGTTTGCTTTGTATGGCCATGGCAAACCAGATATGAATGAATGCGTTGACATTGTACCGAACGATCGGTATATTAGATATGTGCCGAACGATCGGTATAACTCTTCCAACAGCATCCCTCTCACTTGCGCACTCATGGAGGTGCCTATGAAACTCACCAAACAAAGCCTTGCTCAGCGCTCAGACCATATCTACGATGTCTTGGTTGTCGGCGGTGGCGCCGCTGGACTCTCAGCGGGGATCTATCTGCAACGCTATCTGTTGTCCACGCTGATCATCGACAAAGGCAAAGCCCGTTCGTTTTGGATGCAAGAATTGCACAACTACCTAGGATTGCCTCCAGATACTCCGGGTCGGGATGTCTTGAAACAGGGCAAAGATCATTACCTATCCCTAGAGGGCGACTACCTAAACGGTTACGTAGAAGACGTGACTGACGAAGGTGAAACCTTTGCGGTGCGGGTGCGGATCGGACGCAACAATCCGACCTACACCGTGTTTCGCAGCCGCTATCTGATCGCGGGTAGTGGCGTCATCGATCACCTGCCACAGCTCGCCGATATGCAGAACGTGTTTGACTATGCCGGGCACAATCTACATGTATGTCTGATCTGTGACGGTTACGAGATGCGCGATCAACGGGCAGGTGTGTTTGGACGCAGTGAGTCCAGTCTGGAAGTTGCCTTCCCCTTGGGCTGGTTCACGCCCAACATCACGCTATTCACCAATGGCGCATTTGAGGTGAGTGCAGACTTTCGCGATCGCCTCCGTAGCCAAGGCTATCAATTAGTCGAGCAGCCGATTAAACGTTTTCTGGGTGAAAACCATCAGATGAGCGGCGTTGAACTCGCTGATGGATCTGTGGTGGAACTGGATACAGGACTGGTTTCGATGGGATCGAAATATCACGCGGACTATCTGCAAAACATTGATCTGGAATACCAGGGTGGCAACCTGATCACAGACAACATGAACCGCACATCCCACCCCCGTATCTTTGCCATTGGGGATTTGAAAGTGGGGATGAATCAAGTGGTAACTGCTGCTGCGGATGGGGCCCTTGCGGCTACCCAAATCTGGCGCGATACCCGTCGGCGTGAAGGCACTCGGCGTCCATCACCAACCATGAATAATGCTGCTTAGGCGTTTTCTGGCAAAGAACTTACCCGTATCGAGGCCCTCTTTTTAGGTCTATCCTCAGAGCTTTAAGACTCTTCCTCTGTATGCCCGAAGGCTATATCTTGAGGGACTTTGAGAGGTTTATTCCCCCCAGAATTGGGGGGCTAGGGGGGCTAAATCATACCGCTATTCAGCAACGCCCTTTTTCGAGAAATTTCCTGAGCCAACTTGATGTGAATAATCCAGCCATTGGAGGTATCTATTATGGCAAACGTTGAAATTTACACTTGGAGTACCTGCCCATTTTGTCGTCGGGCTAAACAACTGCTTGACCAAAAGGGCCTCCACTACACCGAGTACACCCTTGATGGCGACGAAGCTGCCAGAGATGCAATGGTGGCCAGGGGTACAAATGGCCGACGATCTGTGCCGCAGATATTCATCAACGACCAACACATTGGCGGCAGCGACGATTTATACCACCTAGACGCCGTAGGGGAACTGGATAAGTTATTAAGTCCAACGGGGGCACCATGCTAACCGTCGACACATTTCCCTCGGTGCTTCAGAGTGCCGTCACTCACCATCGGGTTGCAAAAGATCAAATCCTGTTTCAGCAGGGAGAGCCCACTCAATCCATTTTTTGGGTAAAGTCTGGTCGGTTAAAGCTGGTGAGTTTTACCGAACAACACATGATTACCCACTACTCGGTAGGTGCAGGTGAAAGTTTTGCAGAAACGGCTTTGTATTTCGAGACTTATGCCTGTACAGCGATCGCAGAACAACCCTCGCAAGTCATAGCCATTCCCAAACAAGTCTTTCGGGAGGCCTTGCACCAATCTCCTGAGCTGTCTAACCAGTACTTGATGCATCTAACCCATCGGTTTTCTGCCGTCAAACAGTTATTAGAGCTGCGGAGTATTCGGTTAGCTCGCGATCGCCTGCTGCATTACCTCTCCCATCAACGGCAGCCGAATCAATTAACGGTGCCACTTAGACAATCGCTAAAAAGCCTAGCACTTGAACTGGGATTAGCCCCCGAAGTACTATCCCGAACCTTTGCGCAATTGGAAGCAGATGATGTCTTAAGCCGTAAAAAAGGCAGCGTCACCTTCAACGAGTAGTGGCTGAATCTTTGAAGCTTCCCTGGCATCAAAAGTTGCGGAGTGTCACCCTTTGCAACGCTCCATCAAGAATCTCAACCAAAGGCTGCAAACTTGATGGGCGTCATCAAGTTTAGAAAACACAGCCCCTTACGATTGGGCAGTTTCGCTTAGGAGATCAAACCATGGCTAATCCAATTAATGTGACGGAAACAGGGGTTGCTCTCCAAGGCTATGACCCCGTTTCCTATTTCACGAGCAATCCAACTGCTGGCAATCCCCAAATCACTTCGGTGTATGCCGGGACAACTTATTACTTCATCAGCGAAGAGAACAAGACTCAATTTGAAGCTGATCCGGAACGCTACCTTCCCGAATATGGCGGATTCTGTGCCATTGCAGTTTCTGAGGGCAAACTTGTCCCGGTTGATCCAGAGACCTACAAAATCACGGACGGCAAGTTGTACCTGTTCTACAACGGCGAATTTGGCAACACCAAACCTCAGTGGGAAGCCGATGAAGCTAACCGTCGCGCCGATGCCGATGCCCATTGGGAAAAAGGCGATTTAGTTAAACCCTAAGTCCCATATCCGCAAGGCGCTCAAATTAATCTACCCATCTTGAACGGAGAGAAAGAACCATGGCATCCCCAGGCTGGACACGCCCTGAATCGCCCTTTCATGCAGGTGAACTGGCCATTCAGTCCCGACTCGGCACACAGGAGCGGATGGATAAACAGGGGCGACGGTTCATCCGGGAATATCTCCCAGAACAGCATCGCCAGTTCTTTGCCCAACTGCCCTATGTGATTGTGGGTACAGTGGATGCGTCAGGTTGTCTTTGGGCCTCTATTCTGGTCGGAGATCCAGGTTTTCTCTCCGCACCTAATGAGCAGACCTTACAAGTTGCCGCCAAGCCCCTGTTTGGTGATCCCTTAGCCCAAACACTCGCGGATGGTATCGACATTGGCTTGCTTGGCATTGAACTCCACACCCGCCGCCGCAACCGAATGAATGGGGTGGTCACAGCAACTCAGGCCGACGGCTTTACGGTGCAGGTCTGGCAAAGCTTCGGCAATTGCCCTAAATATATTCAAGCCCGTAGGTTTGATCTGCTCAACTTCGACCCAGCAACGCCTAAACCAATTCATGAGATCACCGCATTAACAGCACCGGAACGCGCCATGATCGCAGCAGCTGACACTTTCTTTATTGCAACCGCCTATCAAGCTGAATCAGCGGGGCATGCCAGCGGCGTTGACGTCTCCCATCGAGGCGGTAAATCCGGCTTTGTGCGGATAGATGGCGACAGCACGCTAACGATTCCTGACTTTGCTGGCAATTGCCACTTTAATACCTTCGGCAACATAGAGCTGAATCCCCATTCAGGGCTCTTGTTTGTAGACTTCGACCGAGGCGACCTGCTATATCTCACCGGCACTGCCGAAGTCATTTGGGAAGGCCCAGAAATCAGCACCTATGCTGAGGCGGAACGGTTATTTCGCTTCCACCCAGAAAAAGGCTATCGAGTAGAAGGTAGCCTTCCCCTACGCTGGTCCGCCCCACAGTTTTCGCCCTTCCTTGAGCCGACGGGATCGTGGTAAATCTAACAATTTTGAATTTTGGAGGTTAACAGTCGCTGGTTAATGGAGCGATCGCCAACACCTCCCCATCTCCCTTACCTTCCCCACGCCCCTTTTACACACTCGAACCTTTATCCCTTATCACTAACCGGAGACCAACCCCATGGCAATCACACAAGGCGCTCACCATATTGGACTCACCGTTCCAGACTTAACAGCAGCTCGTAATTTTTTCGTAGAGATCTTGGGTTTTAAGCAGGTGGGTGAAGTGCCCGATTATCCAGCCATCTTTATTGCTGACGGGACAATCATGCTAACGCTCTGGCAGGCCGTTGATCCAGACAGTGCCACACCGTTCGATCGGAAGCACATTATCGGGCTGCATCACTTTGCACTCAAGGTTGACAGCTTAGAAACCCTTAAGTCTCTCCATCAAACCTTATTGAATACCGCCGGCGTTGAAATTGAGTTTGCCCCTGAACCATTGGGCGGTGGGCCTATCCATCACATGATGTTCTACATTCCGGGTGGTATTCGGATGGAATTAATTGCCCCAGCTGCTGCATAACTACATCAGCTCTCCGGTATATCCAAGCTCCAACTCAAACCGTTGTTCATTCACAGGGTTCCCCCACTGCGTTCCCCGGAATTGCTCTACCAGCACAAAGCCCATCTTTTCATACAGATGGCGGGCTGCATCGAGTCCTTCAAACGTCCAGAGATAAACGCGTCGATATCTTTGATCGCGGCAGAAATCAATTGCTGTCCTAATTAACTGACGCCCAACCCCTTTTCCGCGTAACCTGTCTGCCACAATAAAGTATCGAAGATGAGCACCTTTGCCATCAGCATCGACACCATCAATGGCAATAGAACCTCCAATACTGCCTGCTGCCGATGCCGTCCAAAGACCATCTCGACGTTTATCATATCTATTCAGAAATGTTGATAGCCCAGTTGCAACCTTGGCTTCAAAGAACAAACCTAATCCCCAATGCTGATGATAATAGGCTCCATGTAACTCAGCGATACGACCAATTGAACCTGGAATATATCCTTCTATAATTTTGATATCTGACATGCCTCAACTCCAGATTATGAGATTGCCTTTCGTCTTGATAAATGTGATTAGATATATTTGAAAATTAGGTTGACTTATCAACGAGCTTCAGTTCCATCTGGATATTACAACGCTGATAAGGAGAAGTTTGCCCAGTTACTTTCCGGAATCCTAATTTTTGATACAGCCTGATTGCAGGTTCTAGCACAGTATTGCTTTCGATATAAATCGTTTTTGCGCCGAGTTCTCGGGCTTTAGCGATCGCGGCTTTTCCCAACAACTCACCAATGCCTTTACCTTTGGCATGCTCTGTCACTGCCATCTTCGCCAATTCATAGGTGTCGTCAGTCATTTTGACTAACGCACAAGTGCCCACAACTTCACCCTCATAGCGTGCCATATAAATATGGCCACCCGGTTTTAGAATTTTCTCATTAGGATGATCAAGATATTTGCGATCAGCATCTTCTATTATGAAGTATTGCTCAATCCATGCATAATTGAGACGCTTAAAGTCATCTAGAAATTCTGGTGCATAGTTAATGATTTCAACTCGCTCACATTCACGTACCTTTCGAATGCCTTGAACACGACCGAAGAAATTTCTCTCGGCCAGCAAGAACTCAACTTCTTCAACGGCTTTCCATAAATCATGTTGCGTTTCTGACAATAAATCTTCTACAGCCTGAGTCGCATCAAGATACAGCTTCTCGATTGTAGGAATCAGTTGTTTGCCAGCACTAGAGAGCTTAATAACACTCACCCTGCCATCCACAGTACTTTTGTCACTAACAACCAGCTTTTTTGTCTTCATTTCTTTGACAATTTGACTGACGGATGGATGGGAGTGGCCAATAATTTGAGCAATTTCAGTGATGGATGCTTCCGCTTGATGGGAGAGGACATAAAAGACAGGAAACCATTTTGGGTCTAACGCAACCTCATAGAGCGCAAAGATTCTGACCGCATCTTCTAGCAGGCGATCGCTGAGGCGACGCAGGCGGCTACCTAACGCCATTTTGCCAGTTTGACGATAGAAATCCATACATACAAAGTTAGTTACGTAACTAGTTACATATCTACCACGATCACACAGTTGATGCCAATTGATCGTCAGGCCTCTATAAAAAACTTCATTGAGGCTTGTATCCAGTGGTCTAAAGTAGGCGATCGCAGTCAAAGTTGCCCTATTGGTGGCAGTGAAACCGATACAGCCTTTGACAACAGCCTTTGACAGTTGAACGGCATGTGAAACATCTTCTCCAGCACTAACAATTGGGCACTCTAGATCAGCTGACTGGCGCTAGCCCTATTGAATGCCATGACTCAACTGCCTAAGCCAAAAACTGTGCTGCGATCGTCTCGTTATTTTTTGCCGTCGTTTGCCCTACTGGTCATCATCTGGGGACTTGAGGATCGGCAGGCCCAGACTTATACCCCCCAATCCCAGTCGAATTCCCCTGCTGAACTAGACCATCACCATGCCTTTGGCGATCAGGGCCGTTTCCATACCCATGACCCTGGAGCGTTGCATCCTCTGGATGGACTTCTCCTCGTTCAAAATGACAGTAACCAGGTCTCCATCCAGGTTCAAGGCGACCGGCGCGTGATTACCGCCAATGGCATTCCCCAACATGCGACTGGCTCATTCCCCAACAACAACAACCCCAATCGCATTTCGGGTCAGTCCTATACCTTTTCGATGCCAGCGAATCCGACAGTGGCCAACCAAATCACGCCGCTGACTTTGGGTAAGTTTGGCATTGCCCTCAACGGTGTCCCTTTTGATCCGGGTGTCGCGGAATTTTGGCATAACGACCAGAATTGGCAATATGAAGCACTGGCCCAGACCGCAAGCGCCCATAACCTGGGTTTGGATCAGAACAATGCCCATGTGCAACCCAACGGCGCTTACCACTACCATGGGTCACCCGTTGGCTTACTGAATCGCCTGGGCAACAACGCAATGGTTTTACTGGGCTACGCCGCCGATGGATTCCCAATCTATGCTAACCAGACCGTTCGTTCCAGCTATCGGTTGAAGTCGGGGCAGCGCCCAAGTAACGGCCCCAATGGTCAGTATGACGGCACGTTTGTCCAAGACTATGAGTATGTGGCGGGTTTAGGCGACTTGGACCAATGCAATGGCCGAGGAGGGGCAACACCAGAATATCCAGAGGGCATTTACCACTACTACATCACAGCCGATTTTCCCTCAATTCCGCGTTGTTTTCGGGGCACCCCGGATGCGAGCTTCCAGCAGCAAGGTGGGGGCAACGGTCAAGGTCGTCCACCGGGCGACGGCCAAGGTCGTCCAGAGGGGCCACCCCCAGGTGGCCGCCCGCCTAATGGCCCCCCGCCGCCTCGGTTTTAGAACGTAACGTGGCGGTCGTTTGTCGCAACCCTTTGTCAATACCGATAGCGATGACGATCCCGTTGAAATGAGGCGAAAGTTGGCCCAAAAATCTGCTCAGCAATCTGAATCGAATAAAAGCTGATGTTACTTCAGCTGTGAAATGTTCGAAATTCGTTAAAAAAGGGCAGAATGGTTAACTAAGCATTTACATGCTTGCCCTTAAGCGTGATACTTTCCCAAAATCCTCCGAGCTTACATGCCTCGACCGGATCGACCAGCCCCCAACGCCAATTGGTTTAAGCGGGTACCCCTGCGGCTGGTACTGATAGTACCTTTTGTGCTGCAAACCTTTGGCGCAGTAGGACTTACAGGCTATTTTTCACTACGTAATGGGCAAAAGGCCGTCAACCAAGTGACCGGTCAACTGCGCAGTGAAGTCACGGCTCGCATCCAGCAACATCTCGATAGCTATTTGGCGAAGGCTGAGACCGTTAACCAAGCAGCATTAGATGTTATTCGGTTAGACCTTGCTGATCTGCAAGATTTTGTGTCAGTACAACGGGTATTCTGGCAGCAAATCCAGTCCTATGACTCGGCCAACACGATCCAATTTGGTAGTCAGCAAGGGGAGTATATCGGGGCAGGGCGGCTTCAGGACGGAACATTGACAATTAAAGTGGCCGATCGCGCCACACAAAATGCTTTCCAGACCTATGATGCAGACTCCCAGGGTAGACGCGCAGCACTGCTGAGTGCCAAACCTGACTATGATCCACGGGTACGCCCCTGGTACCGAGTCGCAGCGGAGACGGGGGAAACAGCCTGGAGCCCGACTTATTTAATGTTTAGCCACCGTCAGCTGGGCTTGACGCTATCTGAGCCAGTCTATGATCAAGCGGGGCAATTGCTCGGCGTATTGGGCACTGATATCCTGCTTTCAGAGGTGAGCGAATTTCTTGCAGGGGTGAAAATTGGGCAGTCGGGTCAAGTCTTTATCCTCGAACGGTCTGGTGAGATAGTGGCCTCTTCAACGACGCCAGAACCGTTTCTGATTAATCCGACAACCCAAGAACTGGAGAGGATTCAGGCCGTTAACAGTGATGAGACCAGAGTACAACTGGCCGCTCAAGAATTACTGGATGAATTTGGTGATCTGAATCAGATTGACCAGGCACAGCAGTTGGAGTTCAACATTACGGGCGATCGCCAGTTTCTTCAAGTCACGCCTTTTCAAGACGGTCGGGGTATTGACTGGTTGATTGTGGTGCTGGTGCCCGAAGCCGACTTCATGGCTCAAATTAATGCCAACACCCGCACGACGATTTGGCTCTGTTGTGGGGCACTGGGGGTAGCCATTGGGTTGGGTATCTTGACCGCCCGCTGGATTGCCCGCCCGATTTTGCAGTTGAACCGAGCGAGTCAAGCGATTTCACAATCGGCCACCAGCCACAGCGCCTTAACCGAATCAGTTGATGCTCACGGTATCCGCGAACTTGAAAATCTAGCCCAGGCCTTTACTCAGATGACGCAGCAGGTCAATCACTCATTGACTGCCTTAGAAAAAACCAACGAAGCTTTGGAAATGCGCGTGACAGAACGCACAGCTGAGCTGCAAACTGCCAAAGAAGTTGCTGACAGTGCTAACCAAGCAAAAAGCGAATTTTTAGCAAACGTCAGTCATGAACTGCGGACTCCCCTGAACGGCATTCTCGGCTATGCCCAAATTCTGCAGCGCGACTCAACAATCATGCCTCAACAGCAAGATGGTATTAGCGTGATTCGCAAGTGCGGCGCCCATCTGTTGAACCTGATCAACGATATTCTGGATATCTCTAAAATTGAGGCCCGGAAACTGGAGCTCTCTCCCACTGCGGTTTATTTGCCGTCCTTGTTGCTTGGGGTCAACGAACTATGCCGGATTAAGGCCGAACAAAAGGAAATCGACTTTACCTACGAAGCCCTCAATACCCTACCGGAGGCCATCTATGTCGATGAAAAACGTCTGCGTCAGGTGCTGATTAACCTACTAGGGAATGCGATCAAATTTACTGACCAAGGGGGCGTGACCTTGAAGGTGGGAGTGCTGCCACAATTGACAGCGCAGAACGAGCCAGCACCTGAGACCCGGACAACTGTCAGGCTGCGTTTCCAGATAGAAGATACGGGCATTGGCATAACCCCAACGCAACTTCAGACTATCTTTTTGCCCTTTGAACAGGTGGGCGATCGCGATCGCAAGCTTGAAGGCACGGGTTTAGGCTTAGCCATCAGCCAACAAATTGTCCAAATGATGGGCAGTCAAATCCAGGTGGAAAGCGAGCCAGGCCAAGGGAGCCGCTTCTGGTTTGAACTCACCGTCCCCGAAGATCCAAATTGGACTCAACTCGAACCAGAACCAGCCATTCGTCACATTCAGGGGTATCAGGGTCGGCGGCAGAAAATTCTGGTGGTAGATGATCGCTGGGAAAATCGAGCGGTGATTACCCAACTGCTTGCGCCCCTCGGCTTTGAGCTGATCGAAGCCGAACATGGCGCTGAAGGTATTGAAAAAGCAATCTATACCACTCCCGACTTGATTATCACCGATCTGCTAATGCCGATCATGGATGGTTTTGAAATGACCCGCCAGCTCAGGGCTTTACCTGCTTTTCAACACACGCTAATTATTGCGTCTTCTGCCAGTGTCTTTCAATTTAATCAACAAAAGAGTCGCGCCGCAGGCTGTAACGATTTTCTCCCCAAGCCCATTGAAGTAGACGCCTTATTAGAAAAACTCCAACAGTATCTAACCTTAGAATGGGTGTATCGGCCATCTCACCCGCACCCCCATCAAACCAGGAGGGTTCCGGCTATTCTGAATATCATGCCGACGCCTAAAGAACTAGACCCGCTACAGGCAGCGACTGAGATCGGCCATATTGAAGGGATTAAACAAGCCGCTATCCGGCTTAGACAAGGGAATCCGCAATATGAATCCTTTGTAAATCGGGTGCTGAAGTTGGCCGAAGATTTTGAATATGAGGCAGTTTTAGAATTGATTACATCTAGCTTATCCGAATCGCGATCGCAGGATAATGAGTCAGAAATCTAACATCAGACCCGATATCAGATATGAAAGGATGCATCCCCAACAAAAGACTGTATTAGAGAATGCAATATAACAATCGGCTGTATTAAAGCATGGTTACACAATTATGTTTGCGAAGAAAAAAGAGCAGATTTTTATTGTTGAGGATCAACCAGCCAATATTAAAGTCTTATCCAATCTTTTAACTACTGCTGGGTTTGAGGTTCTGATTGCTAAAACTGGCGAGAAAGCGCTTCAACAGCTGAAAAAAACCGCTCCCGCACTGATCTTGTTAGATGTGATGCTGCCAGGCATGGATGGTTTTGAAACCTGCCGCCACCTCAAGGCCAACATCGCCACCCAAGACATCCCCGTTATTTTTATGACTGCCCGGTCGGATACTGTCGATAAGGTGCAAGGGTTGACCCTGGGTGGCGTAGACTATATCACCAAACCCTTTCAGCAAGAAGAAGTCTTAGCCCGCATCCAAAGTCAACTCTCACTGGTACGGCTTAGGGCACAACTTCAAGCCCAGAATGAAAAACTCCAGCAAGAAATTCGCGATCGCGAACGGATGCTGCAAGAGCAACAGCACATCGAAGATGCGCTGCGGCAGAGTGAGGAACGGATGCGTAGCTTCTTTGAGGCCACTTCCGAAGCTGTTTTAATTCATGAGCAGGGGATTATTCTAGATGCCAACCAGGCGGCAGAAATGCTCTTGGGCTACACCAACTCAGAACTGATCGGCATGCACCTCGAAACACTGACAGCCCCAGCAAGCCGACCAGTACTCTACCAGAGATTGAAAACTATCAGCGACGATTGGCCCCTTGAAGTGCTCGGCCTCAAAAAAGACGGCAGTTCTTTTTGGGTCGAGGTCAGCGCCAAAAGTATTCACTATCGAGGCAGACATGCTCGGGTCGTTGGCATTCGCGACCTGACTCAAACGAAGCAAGCCGACGACGCCCGCCACCATAGCGAAATCGGCTTTACCCTGGCAGCTGAGGGGGCCAGTGACGGTATTTGGGACTGGGATATGCAAACCGATAATGTTTATCTATCTCCCCGATGGAAACAACTGCTCGGATATGCAGACGATGAAATGTCAAATTGCTTAGAGTCCTGGCAACAAAGTCTCCATCCGGAGGATTCTGAGCGTGTGCAAACCTTCCTCAAAGATTATTTAGACCACAAGAGTCCAACCTATCAAGTTGAATTTCGAGCCCGCCATCAAGATGGCACCTACCGTTGGATTCGAGCCCGGGGAGCAGCCCTCTGGGACGAGCAAGGCAAACCCTATCGGATGGCCGGCTCCCATACCGATATCACCACACAAAAACAGCAAGAAAAAGCCCTACAGCTGATTGCCCAGGGCACAGGAACTAAAGTTAATCAAGCCTTCTTCCAATCTTGTGTCCGCTATTTGGCTCAAGCACTCCAGGTTCGCTATGCCATGGTGAGTGAATTTAGCGACTCAACCAAAACCAAAATTCGCACCCTAGCAGTTTGGGCCAGTAACAACTGGGCCGACCCTCTTGAGTTTGAGGTAACCGGCACACCCTGTGCAACTCTTCTGCAAGGAGAAATACGCTACTACCCTGAACATTTACAAGAGCGCTTTCCTGAAGCGCAAGTAATCGCCGACTTAAACGCTGAGAGTTTTTGGGGTCTACCGCTGATTAATTCAACCCATGAAATTATCGGTCATTTAGTGGTGCTAGATGACCAGCCAATGAAAAGTAGTCCTGAACAAGAACAGATTCTGAAGATTTTTGCGGCTCGAACTGGCGCTGAACTAGAGCGTAAGCTAGCAGAAGATAATTTACGACAGGCCAAAGAAACCGCAGAGCGTGCCAACCAGGCTAAAAGTGAATTTCTTTCCAAAATGAGTCACGAGTTACGTACCCCACTGAATGCAATCTTGGGGTACGCACAAGAATTTAGCAATGCCTCAGATTTAAACGCTGAGCATCAAGAGTATATCAACATCATCAACCGCAGCGGTGAACATTTACTGGCTTTGATTAATGATGTTTTGGAGATGTCCAAAATTGAATCTGGTCAGGTGACCCTAAATGAAACCAGTTTTGACCTCCATCGGCTGCTTCAAAGCCTACAGGAGATGCTCCTGCTCAAAGCCAAATCCAAAGGATTACAGCTCATATTTGAGCGGGTATCGCAACTCCCTCAATGGGTAAAAACTGACGAAGGCAAATTACGTCAGGTGTTGATTAACCTGTTAGGCAATGCGATCAAGTTTACGAAACAAGGGCAGGTAATGCTGCGGGTCGAGGTAGCAGAAGGGGAGAGGGGAGAGGGAGAGAGCAGCAGTAAGGAAAATCTAAACTTGCTTTTCGCGATTACCGATACTGGGCCAGGCATCTCTCCAGATGACATGGGTACGCTATTCAATGCGTTTTCTCAAGGTAAACGAGGATTGCAAGCACAAGAAGGTACGGGATTGGGTCTGCCCATTAGCCAACAATTCGTCAAGCTTATGGGGGGGGCTATCACGGTAAACAGCTTGGTTGGTCAAGGCTCAACATTCCAATTCAATATTCAGATTCAAGAAGATCAAACTGCGAGTCAGCAAAACATCCATAGCCCCAAAAAGGTTATCGGATTGGCCTCTGAACAACCCACCTACCGTATTCTGATCGCAGAAGATAATAATGTGAGCCGTCTGCTGCTGGTCAAGCTATTTACCCCGCTAGGTTTCGCAGTTCAAGCTGCAGTCAATGGCCAGCAAGCTGTTGACCTCTATCAACATTGGCACCCCCACCTAATCTGGATGGATGTGCAAATGCCTGTGATGGATGGCTGTGAAGCGACCCAGTCGATTCGGGCGATAGCGGTTAAGGAGGCAGGGGAAGAGGGGGAAAGGGGGAGAGGGGAAGATGAGTCGGGGTACGGGATCAACGATCCATTAACTCATCAACCATCAACCCTTAATCTCCAAAATCCAAAACCTCCCATCATCATTGCCCTGACCGCCAGCGCCTTTGCAGAAGATCAATCTAGGATGTTGGCCGTGGGTTGTAATGATTTTGTCAGCAAACCCTTTCGCCGAGAAGTTCTCCTTGAGAAGATGGCCCAACATTTGGGCGTGCGTTACGTTTATCAGTAGTAAAGGTGCAGTCCGTGCAACGCTCTGGCGTCGCTCTGATCAACCGAGGAGCATGAAACTCCACTCAGCACAACGGCCCCCGCAATAAATTCAGGGTGGGTCAATGCAAAACTCAAGCTCATTGCCCCACCCCAATCGTAGTTATCAAGCCGCTTTCAACTGAGACTTGCGTTGAGCTTCTAACTTGCGCGGATGGGGAACACCTTCTTCAGCAAAGTACTTGAGTTCTTCCACTGCATTTTTCAGAATGCCACCCATTTGCAGCCGCATCATAGGCCCCATTACCAGATTAAACACGGGCAGAATGGAGATTTCTGCGCACATCTCTACCTTGGCGCTATTGTTAGTCAGGGGAGTGACCTTCCAAGCGTTGCTCAATTGTTTGACAAAGAAGGGCATTTTGTCGCCCTGAGCGCTGTAGGCAAGGCTCCGGTTGCGCTCGTCATAGCGGATAATGGTCTCTTTGAACGGGCCAAGATCGGTTTCACAAACCCGACCTGAGCAAGGGGCATTTTGAGGAACTGTACCGCGATCGCGGCTTTGAGAAACGTGCACAGCACTGACCCAGTCAGATACGTGTGCATACTGCGGCCCCAGAATTTCCCAAACTTTATCAGCGGACGTATTGATGGTGATTTGTTGCTTAATTTGCATGGGGTTTACCTCTGTATAGTTGATAGGGTGAAATTGGTCAACACGCTCTGTGACAGATGGATAACCATCAGCCGAGGCATGATTGGATTCGTTGGAGTAGAAATTTGAGACAGGGCCTAACGGCTTAGGCCTTTAGGGTTTCCACCGGAAACTGTATTTCCACAACCATTTCTGATTCATGACCAGGTTTAGGCGGCACAATAAATACCTCCCGACCTGGGCCAATGAATTGGTATTGGTTCAGTTCTACCCAAGCACCAATTGCGCCGTAGGCATGGAGCCCTTTTTCGGGGCCACCAAAGCGGACGGCAGTGACAGCGGTTTTGACTGCGGGAAGTTCTCGAACGGTCAGGGATAATCCCTTCGATAGGGGCACTGTGATATCTAGGGAATGGTTGAGATAAAAGCCAAACTCTAGATCCCAAGCCTGGTCTTCATACAGTTCACTATGGATCACGCAGACAAAACGTCCCAGAGATTTTGGCTTCACGTGTTTAGGCACGACTTGACCAATTTCTGAGATAGTTGCGAGACCTTCTGCTAAACCGTTGCACGTATGCCGCATTGCTAGGAAGGGTTGAGCCGATAGACTTTTCAAAACGACGTCTTCGTCTTGAAATTGTCCGTTACGCTCCAGCAATTGCAGGCGTGATTCCACAGCCCGGAGGCGGACTGCTTCTGACTGGATAGTTTGCTCAATCTGCGCCTTTTTGAGTGACAGCATCCCCCGAATTTCGTCAGGGGAAACCCGATCTTCAATCAGATGCTTGACCTGTTCTAATGAGAATCCCAAGTCTTTGAGGGCAAGAATACGGTTGAGTTGGGCTAACTGCTGCACGCTGTAGTAACGATAGCCCGTCTCGCGATCGCTATGGATAGGCGTAAACAGGCCAATATCGTCGTAATAGCGCAGCAGGCTAGCGGGCACCTGGGCAACCTTAGAAAACTCACCGATCCGAAACATTCTTGTTTCCTCTGAGCTGATATTTCGCAGTCTAGAGTTTCAAGCTACTTGAAGGTCAAGGGCTAGGTGCAAATTATTTTGAAATGTGGGTTCTACTCAGCGCGATCGCCATTGCTCTTAAAGCTGATGTCCCCATCGGGTCAGGGCATCAACCACATCGCGAGCCTGATATCCAAGGTCAGTCAACTCATATTGAACGACCTTGGGCGGTTCAATAACGAGGACACTTTTGATGAGAATATTGTCTTCTTCCATTTCTCGAAGCTGCTGGGTCAACATTTTATCTGTAATGTCAGCCAGCTCCCGCTTCAGTTCGCCATAGCGATGGGGGCGATTAAGCAACAATCGCAAAATCAAAATTTTCCAGCGCCCACTCAATCGCTTTAATGCAAGCGTTGCTGCCACATTTGGACAGTCATTAACCCTGCGACTAATCCGAGTCATGGCGTTACTTACTTAAAAGTGCGTTCTTTTCAGCAATTTTTAGCGGTGCTAGCATGCTTCCAGCTTACCAACCGCGAGTTGAGCGAGATGAATATTTTAATTTTTGGAGCTACAGGATATCTCGGGTCACGGGTTGCCCAAGCCTGTGTCAGGCACGGATATGATGTGTCAGGACTCGTGAGAAATCATGCTCGAACACCGGCTTTGCCCGCACAAGTCAAACCACTCGTTGGCGATTTGAGTCAACCGGAAAAGATCGCAGCACTTTGCACTGACTTTGACACCATTATCAACACTGGTTTTCCATCCCACGGCAAGGCATGGTTTGAATCAGTTGCTTTAGAAAAAGACTTACACCGTCGACTTGTCGAGACTTTAAGTAACACCAATAAAACCCTAATTGTGACGAATGGCACCATATTTCTAGGGGATTCAGGTGAGGGACGACTGACAGAAAATGCTCCGATACAACCGGAGCACCCTGCTGCCATCAGGGCTGATTCAACCCGGATTGCGCTTAACGGTGCCCAGCAGGGCATTCGAGTCATGGAATTGAGGTTGGCCTCATTTGTCTATGGAGAAGGGGGGAGCATTTTTCTACCACGTTTGATGGCAACGGCTCGGCGTACTCGGCGTTCAATCTATGTTGGTGATGGTCAAATTGGTGCTTCAACTGTGCATGTCAACGCCGCAGCCAAGGCTTTTGTTCAGGCCCTCAAATATGGGAAAGCGGGAGAGATTTATCACATCGCTGGCGATGAGGAACCCTTGGTTTATCAAATGGCAAACGCGATCGCGATTGGGGCAGGCAACGATTGCCAAGCGGTTAGCGTCAGCCAAGCTGAAGCAGTTGAAAGCACAGACTTTTTCACCACGTTATTTTTAACGACCAATAATCGACTCAACAGCACTAAGGCAAGAACTGAACTGGGGTGGTCTGGCGCAACCGATATCTCGTTACTCTGGGATGTGGCCCATGGCTCTTATGCAAACCAATCTATGTTTTAGCCCCAATAAAGAAATCAACTAGCTTTTGTGCAATGGTTGTAGGGGCTTCTTCTAAAACTAAATGGCCTGCTTTTTCAATCGCGTGAAATTCTGAGTGGGGTATTTTTGCGTGGAGTTGTTGTCCCCGCTCGATGGGAATCCAGGTATCTTCTGCGCCCCAGAGAATCAAAACGGGCGGTTTAATATCGCCGTAGCAGGGTTCTATCTCGTCAGTAAAATGCTGATGACTCTGAGCAATCTGACGGTAGAAAGCCTGTTGACCTGCTTCGCCTAACCAAGGGGCGACCGTATTTGCCATGACGGTTGCATCGGGCTGTTGGTACATGGCGGTGCGAATGTAGGCGGTGACCATGGCTTCATGGATGTTGCCGGGAATCTTTTGAAAAACGGCTTCGTTGGCCGCTACCAACCGGAAAAAGGGTGAGCCCCAAGGCGCGATCGCGACCGGATCAATTACCGCTAGCTTTCTGAAATTACGGTTGCTCAATAAATGAGTCCGCAACACCGTTGTCCCCCCAAAATCGTGGCCCACAATATCAGGCGTTTGTAATCCCCAATGGTCTAATAATTCGGCTAGCAACGGGTTCTGAATGCCAAGGGACACTGCTTCAGCCTTCTCTGATTGCCCATAACCCAACAAATCGTAGAAATATACCGTTCTATGTTCTGCTAACACCGGGATAATGTTGCGCCAGTTATAAGACGACCAAGGCGTGCCATGCACCACAACTAGCGGCGGCCCTTCACCGCAGGCGTCAAATTTCACCGTGCCAAAGCTTGATTGATAGGTTTGAGATAGAGACCAGTCACTCACCATACTGCCCTATTTGTAACCACTTATATAAGTTTGGATAGTTACAAATCTATCCTAAAGATATTAACCAATCAAGCTTGCTAAGCTGGTTACACTTTGAATTCATTAATCCAGTGATTAAGCTTCTGGCATGATTGAACATCCCAGCCGTTGGGGACTGGTTAGTTTTATTGGCGGCGTGCTATGCCTAGATTTTGTAAATACGGTGTTAGACCGCACTCAGTCTCCAACCCCTGACTGCCTAAACACTTACGATGACTTATTGGCATGGGGGAAAGACGCCGGGATACTAACCATCGCTCAAGTACAACAGTTAGCGCAACTCGCTCAGGCGTATCCTGCTCAGACAGAAGAAATATTCTCAATCGCTTACGAACTGCGCGAAAGTCTTTACGCACTCTTCGTTGCAGAAGTGACCCAAGGCAAACCTGATGCCGTCCACCTTGATCGATTTAAGACTGCACTCAACCAGGCGCTGGTTCAACGCATCCTCATACCCGCTGACAAGGGCTATCAATGGCGCTGGCAGACGGATAATGATTTATCTCGGCTGATCTGGCCGATCGCCCTTTCGGCTTCGGAGTTGCTGACCTCGACTGACGTGGCACATGTGCGCCAATGTCCTGGTTGCGGTTGGTTATTCTTGGATACCAGCAAAAATAAACGTCGTCGATGGTGTGACATGCGGGCCTGCGGCAACCGTGAAAAGGTTAAGCGCCATCGTAAAAAGGCTTAAGCTGAGGGATATCAAAATAGCTTTAGCATTAACTCTCAATTTCGTGTAGGCCTCCTATGAAAATTCAGGCGATCAAATACATGCTCATGGCTCAGAAGATGGATCGAGCCGTGGCTTTTTACCGAGATGTTATGGGGCTAACCGCAGGTTTTACGAGTGAGGAGTGGTCAGAATTAGCCTTTGGAGATGCGATTGTTGCGCTGCATGGTGGCGGAGATGGCTCGATCAACCCGACGGGATTAAGTATCCAAGTGGAAGATATTGATCAAGCTTGTGCCGATATCAAAGCTGCTGGTGGAACCATCATTACTCAGCCCAGTAACCGTCCTGGGGAACCGATTATTTTGGGTGAATTTCAAGACCTGGAGGGAAATCAGGTGATGATTACCCAGTATGTGGGCTAGGTGGGTAATCATCATAAGATGATGCCAGACTGTTCAGAAACTAGCTCGTATGGTTGTGAAGAGTCTATCGTTAGAAGATCTACCAGTCTAGATATGCAAACGTTACCAGAGCCCCCTCCTCTCAGGTCTGTCAAAGAGATGCCCGGACGTATGGGGCTTCCTTTTCTGGGTGAAACGCTAGAGATTTTTAATACCGAAGAGCGTTACTACTGGCGACAGTTTGAGCAATATGGCCCGATCTTTAAGACGCATATTTTGGGTCAGAATTTTGCCTTTTTGGTGGGACCTGAGGCAAATCGGCTGGTATTACAAGATCAGGCAGATCATGTTTCAACAACGTTGGGTTGGAAGTTTGTCCAACAGCTCTTTAAGGATGGGTTGCTTTTTCTAGAAGGCGAAGAACATCGCCGCATCCGTCGGCTGATGTATCCCGCTTTCCATCGGCGGGCTTTGGTAGATTATTTCACCACGATGCAGCGGGTGGTCGAAGGGTTTATTGCCGATTGGGGCAATAGGGAACAGGTTCCGTTTAAGGCAGACTTCCGAGAGCTGACGCTGATCATCGCCAGCCGGTTGTTCCTCGGTGCCCAAACCAATCAGCAGGTGGTGCAAACCAGCCAGTGGTTCGAAGAATTGTGGGCGGCTCGGCTGGCAATCTTACGTTTGGATGTGCCGTTTACGCTGTACGGTCGCAGTCAAATCGCTCGACGCAATCTGGCTGAGTTTTTGCGGCCCATCATTGCCGAACGCAAGCGCCAATCGAACCCAGCAGAATCTGCGGAGGGCATTGATGTTTTGGGCTTGCTGCTGACGGCAACGGACGAAGACGGTAATCACCTCAGCGATCAAGAAGTGATCAATCAAGCGATCTTTTTTCTGTTTGCAGGTCACGAAACGACGGCTTCTGTTTTAAGCTGGTTGCTTTATGAGCTGGGTAGTCACCCCCAGTGGCAGGCGACACTACGATCAGAACTGATGGCTGTGGCTGGGAGTGAACCGTTGCAAATCAGTCATCTTAATCAACTGCCCCAAATGGGAAACGTCCTCAAGGAAATTGAACGCCTATATCCGCCTGTATATGGCATTCCGCGTGGGGTCGTGAAAGATATTGAATATGCGGGCTATCACATTCCGGCAGGGTGGTATATCAATTTGTCGCCGATGTTGACCCATTATTTGCCTGAGCTCTTTCCCAATCCGACCCAGTTTGCCCCGGAGCGCTTTGCCCCACCCCGGGAGGAAGATAAGCGTCATCCCTTTGCGCTGGTGGGGTTTGGCAATGGCCCCCATGCGTGTTTAGGGATGGAATTTGCCCAGTTAGAGATCAAGGTGGTGTTGGCGACCCTGCTACGTCGCTATACCTGGCAGGTTAGTCCCGACCGCGCCGCGATCGCGCCTGTCCGTCAGCCCTCTCGACTCCAAAACAATTTACAGGGAGTGTTTACTGGGGTTTGAGTCCAGCAGCAGTTCCCTATTCCAACGGTTGAGCGTAGATGCCAATATGATTAGCTACGGGACGTTCTCGCATCAGTACTTTGGTATGGATGGGGGCGTTGAGCACTTTAGGGCCATGGGGAGTTGCCTGCACCAGGGTTGTAGAACCGCCGCCATCTAAGTTCAGCGCATGGGTTGCCCCTAAGCTTTGAAGCAGGTCTATGACTTCAGGCAAAGTCATGCCTTCGCTGTAAAAAGGTTGTTTGCCGTCAACCGCAATTAGCCAAAGTTCGGTTCCGGTGGCGTTGGTGGCTGCAACTAAGCGGGCATAGGGGGTAGTCGCATTTTCCCCGAAGTCGTCGGACAGGGCCACTTGTCCATCGATCAGCAATAGCGGTACACCGGATAGGGCAAATTCGCTGTTGTCAGGGCAGACAGTTTGGCCTGAAATCAGCACACGTTGCGTATTGAGGATGCAAACGGGAAACCAACTCTCTAGGGGACTGGCATAGGCAACGCCCGACGCGATCGCTTGGCCAGCGACATAGGTGCGATCGCCGCTGTGGGGGTAATAATGCCAAGGAGATTTTTCTTCAAAAGGATAAAAAAAGCTGCCGTTGGTGGCGATTTGAACCTGAGCTTTTGATAAGAACTCGGTGGTGGTTTGGGCAACGGTTTCTCGGGGGGGGCCTGTAGGGTTAGCTGGGCGATCATCAACACTGGGCGAAACGATCACGCGAATGCCTGGGGTCGTGAGATCCACATGAATGATGTGGATGACCATAGCGCGGGGGGTGTTGCGGATCTGACGGTGGTAGGTAATGCCTGTAAACAGCGTTTGGGTCAGTTCTACACGGGCAGGTCGCTGGAAAGCTAGCATCGCATATAGGATCAGCGGTAGCAGGGTTGCAGTTAAGATGGCAAGGCTGAGTTTTCGGTACCGCTTCTGTGGCTGCTGTTTCATCCATTGACCCCATGAATCGCTCTCCTAATCTACAAAATCGATCTTTTCGCGGCCAAGATTTGACCGGGGCAGATTTTAGCGGTGCCAATCTGCGGGGATGTGATTTTCAAGGGGCGATTTTGCGGGGGGCAAATTTTCAAGGGGTGGCGCTGGGGCGATCGCGGCGGCAGTGGCTAGGGCTAATTTTGGCGATCGCGATCGCGGTGTTGCTGACGGGGCATGCGGTGACTCGCCTGATTTTTGCCGTCTTGGGGCAGTCGATTCTGGGCCGGTTTGGGGTTTTGGTGATTGTGCTGTACGGGGTGCTGATGGCGACGGGATTAGGGATTTTGGCGAGGCCACGATCGCCTCGGCTGGCAATGGGCTTGAGCAGCAGCTTATCGGGGGCGCTGCTTGGGTTTTTCTATGTGGGTAACAGTTTTGACGAGGCGTTGATGCCAGCTGGGCTGGGGGCAATTGTCGGTGCGGCTGTTGCCTATGGGTTGAATCGGCTGTGGCCCAGGAGTGGGTGGTCGGTTGGGCTGATCACGGCGAGTGTGGTGATGTGTAGTGGGGCAGTGTTTTTGCTGGGGACGACCGCGATCGCGGGGATTGCTGGGCACCACTGGGTTGGGGTGTTGTTTAGTGGGTTGACGCTGGGGTATTTAATGCTGACTTGGCGTTGGAGTCTTTGCTTGGGTGAAGGGATCGATACGTTTGGTGGAACGTCGTTTCGTAATGCGGATTTGACGGGGATGATGTTTGAGCCGAGTCAGGCAGGGCGGGTTTGTTTTTTGGGTGCGATTGAGCCGCCTACATAAATCCAAATGAGAGATTGTAGTGTTACTGACTTTAAGTAGAGGCATTGCTATCCTGGGCATATCAGCCTCATACCTTTGAGGACTATGGGACAGTCTCATCCCTTTAGGATTCAAAGGTGTTTAGCTCTTTCAAACATACCTGCACAACATGAATCTGGGAATGTTTCTGCCAACTATGCCGTCTCGAAAATCAGAGGCAAAACAGGCGGGCACCCCCATTGATATCGAAAAGCTTGAAAATTCTTCATCAAAATCTTCATAAATCTGTCACTAGGTCGATAAGCTTTCCGGTTTCAAATGCAGAGCCCTCCTCAATATGGCTGCGTTTTAGGTTCTAAGCCTCCTTAATCGTCAATAACTCACATTGACATTGACACAACATATCTCCAGCTGCGCTGGAAAAGGGTGGACAGGGTTTAAAACTCGTATGGAATACTGTTATAGTACATTTGAACCATAAATCAGGGTGATAAATAAACTAGACCTTGACTCCCTTGTAGTAATTTCGAGTTAAACCCATGATTTTTTCAAGCACATCAAGAGCAAATTCTTCCTGGACTACAGATAATTACGATGTAGAAGTGCCTACCCCTCAAGAAAGTCTGGAAATTCTTTCCAAGGATCTTGAAAAAGATGTGAATACAACTGAAAATCCTTCTGCTGGAGATACTCCTAAGGTCAATTGCCGTTGAATCTAGTTTTAGTGATTGAGCATGATCACTATTGAATGCTGAGAACAATTTACCTTTCTTCGGAGGATTTATCCTGATTTCATCTCAGAGGCTCGTACAAGTTAACGAAATAACTCTGGCCTCTGAGATGTTTAATCAAGATGATCCTAATGTAGAAGTACCAACCCCTGCGGAGGAACTCGAATTGCTCTTACAAGATATAGAGAAAGACATAAGTATGGGTAACTTACCTGCTGCTTGTAGAGCTCTTGAAGAGATCCAAGACAATCAGACTCAGTGCAACTTGCTCAACAGGTTACCAGATCTGAAAGATTATTATGATTATCTCAACCAGAATTGCTGATTTTTCCGCATATTCAACTCATTCATAAGCTGTTGCATCTAACTCAAGATCCCGCTTTATCAGAAAGCGATTTATAAAACTTCTCAACATTACGACAGCTCTTCCTGAAAGACCGACGGTTGTAGAAATCTTTTCGTTTCTGATAAATTTGAAGGCTTCGATATATATCTGCGAAGGCATCACTAGAGCTATCACCCCCTTAGGCATATCCTTAGGGGGTGATGCCAGCCTTAGATAGTGTCCTGCCCATCGAAGATAGAAATCTAAGTCCTGGCAGAAGAGCTGAACTGTATGTTTACTAATTTTTCTTGCTTTATACTTATCATCAAGAATTTCCAGTTTAGCGTAATTAACTAACTGCTTCCTATTTCTATCTAGCCAATTAGATGCCTCTTCCGAAGCCTGAACATTAGCATCGATTCCTTTCAATCGATCCTTATACTTCAACAAACGATTATACTCTTCGAGAAGAGCTGCTCGGCTCGTGAGTTCTTGCGGTTTTAATTGCTCAACAGTATGTCTTAGAGTTGTCTCGAGATCATCAATTAAATTTGAAATAAACTCAAATTTTTCCTTGAAATCTTCTTCGAGCTTAATAACTCTTTCTTCTAGGAAATGACTTTGAAAAATGACCATTTGAGCATTAACGAAACGTACCTCCCCGCTGGTCACCCCCTATATAGTTTTGCCCGCCATTGATCTGATTTTTAGATATAACATCTTTGCCTGCAACACTACTATTAGATGCAGAACCAATATCGATATTTGCTACAGAGTCAACGTTCGTATATGATGAACCGTCTTGATGAGAGCCATGAACAAGATTCTGTAATGTTGTAACTAGTTTCTCAAGCTCTATCTTGAAATCAGAATCTTTTGAAGCTTCCTGTGCAACCAAAGATGCAAGTTTATCAGGATGATTTTGAATTTGATTAAGTTCTGGTTTACCGGCAAATTTATAGCTAAAAAACCCTTTTAACTTCTCAATAGCTGTCTTGTAAGCCTCACTTCCAAAAGTCTGGGCAGCACCTTCTGCAGCTTTGGTTGCAAGAAAACCTACAGCTGCTCGTGCAAGTACGGATTCAATCATAAATTTTTGGGATAAATACACTAGCAAATTGATAACATATGTTTTCCTGAATGTCATGAGTGAGGCAATTGCATAGGTTTGAATGTGGCTTACGACCTCGGATCAACGAGCTCACTCTCCAAAGCCAACACCCCAAACATACACTCATACACCTCCTGCAACGGTGCCCCGGCGCACAAATCGCTCCAACGCCTCACCCCCCAAAGCAAATTCTCGCAACGCCAGCGATCGCTGGTGAATACTCCAGTACCTCTGTGGAGTATTGGCTCAAGAGCCAAGTGCCTGATATACAAATGGTATAAAATATGCACAAATATGGAATTTGAGTTTGACGATCAAAAAAGTCAATCTAACAAGGTCAAGCACGGTATCGACTTCATAGGAGCTCAAGCCCTTTGGGAAAACGAAGATCGGCTAGAGGTTCCCGCTCGTACTTCAGATGAGCCTCGTTCCGTCATTCTGGGTCAGATCACATCCAAAATATGGGCAGCGGTTGTTACGTATCGCGGAGAAAACATCAGAATCATTTCAGTACGGCGGGCTCGTAAACGTGAGGTCGAATTCTATGAAAGCAGCAGATTTTGACAAAAAGTTTGATGATGGGGATGCAGACATCATTGACGATCTAGATCTATCCCAAATGAAGCGCCCTGGTCATCAGCAAAAGCGAGTCAATGTCGATTTTCCGCTTTGGATGGTAGAGGCCCTCGACCGCGAAGCCAGCCGTTTGGGCGTTACCCGCCAATCCATTATCAAAGTTTGGATTGCAGAACGCCTTGAGTATGTCCCCAGGCAGTAGCGAAACCAATTGACTAGAAAAGGGGTGCGGCGCACATTCATCTAGCAAGATTCGCATGGGCTGTCAGCATTTCTCTAGCTAATTCAAGGGTTGCGATAGCCTGTTCACGACTCACACTCGGAAAATGCTCTAAAAACACATCCAAAGAATCGTTCGCTTCAAGATAATCCAGCAGAGTTTTCATTGGCACGCGAGTTCCAACAAAAACAGGGGTTCCGCCTAGGATTTCAGGGTCGCTATGAACAACTTGAGATGTTGATGACACAATAGATTCAACCTACCGCTGGCTAAGCAATACGCTGATCCTAACCCATACATCAATAAGCTTGGTCAGGCTATCCAAACCCCATCCGATTTGAAACTTGGCTTACAGGCACAGAGCCTTGCGCCCCTACAGGAAAAACTGTGGCGCTAGATGGGGAAGAATCTATAGTCTCGGATCAACCGGCTCACTCTCCAACGCCAAAACCCCAAACACACACTCATGCACCTCCCGCAGTGGTGCCCGCCTGGCAAACCGCTCCAACGCCTCAATCCCCAAAGCAAATTCTCGCAGGGCCAGCGATCGCTTGCGAGATAAGCCCCGATAACGCAACCGCTGCAAATGTTCGGGCAACGAATACTCCGGCCCGTAGATAATCCGCAAATACTCAGCCCCCCGACATTTCACCGCAGGCTGCACCAATCCCTTTTGGGTCTGGCGAATAAAATCCATCGACTTCACCACCATCCCTTCGCCCCCCGCAGCCGTCAGCGCTTCCCACCAACTAATCCCCGCTGCACAACTCGCCTCATTATTGACATCAATGACTTTGTACTGAGTCGCCAACAGCAATTCAGCATCTGCACGGGCAACCCGCGCAATCTGCTGCATGTGCCAATCATGGGTTTTATCCGTATGCACCTGACCCTCCGTTGCCAAAATGTGGAACGGCGCTAACTTCAAGTCTGACAGCGCCGCCACGGGCCAACAGTAGCGACGATAGGCCGCCACATACTGCTGCGCTAAATCCGATCGCTGCTGGTATTGATCTAGCAGTACGCTGACATCCACCCCGCGATCGCTGGCCTGCTGCAAACATCCCACCGCTGCCCCTAGCCCCTGCCGAGCCGCTGCTCCCACAGGCGCATATTGCTGCTTTAACAACCCCTGGGCCTTAGCCGACCAGGGCATCAGTTCACAATCCAGACAAACCCAATCGGTGGAAAACGTCTCCCAAAACCCAGTTTGAGTCAACGCCTGATTGAGCCGGGTGAGCAATGCCGCTTCCAGCTCTGGGTTATCAAAAAAGCGTCGCCCGGTGCGGGTGTAGCAGATCCCCAGGCTATCGTCTGGAATGCCAAATCGACTTTGGGGCACCGTTTGATCGCGACAGACAATCACCACGACCCGTGAGCCCATGTGTTTTTCTTCGCAGACGACCGTCTCAATCCCCAGCTTCCGATAATAGGCAAACGCCTCCGCCGGATGTTCCAACAGCCCCGGCAAGCTTGAAGTAGCCACGGGCGACATGGTCGGCGGCAGATAAATCAGCCATTTGGAATTGGCTGCAAACCGACTCATGACTTCTAAGGCTGCGATCGCGTTTTCCTCGCGAATCGTGATGTTGTGCTGGAGCCGAGTTGAAATCAGTCGCTTGCCCAACACATCGGCAATATCGAGCACATCATCATGCTGCTGCTGGGCCGTCAGGCCATTGGCGTCATCAACTGGGGGCGCTTCTAAAGGTTTAGCGGGTTCGCAGTAAACCTGGGCGGCTTCAACGCCAACCAACGCCCGTTCGGGATAGCGCAACGCCGTCAGCTTGCCGCCAAACACGCAACCCGTATCAATATCAATCGTGTTGTTCAACCACTCCGCTTCCACCACAGGTGTATGGCCATAGACCACCATCGCCTTACCCCGATATTCCGCCGCCCACTCATACCTTACGGGCAAGCCAAATTCGTCGATTTCACCTGTTGTTTCGCCATAGAGCGCAAAGCTTCGCACATAGGACGATCCACGCCCCTGCAACTCTTCGCGCAACCCGGCATGGGCCACCACAAGCCGTCCGTCATCCAGCACATAGTGGCTAATCAACGATTTCAAAAAGGTATGGATTTCATCGGTATGGTGCGATCGCACATCCTCCGGCATGGTCTCAATCTCAGCCACCGTTTGCTCTAGACCATGGTTAATCTTCACCTTCTTGCCGTTGAGCTGACGCATCAACTTGTTTTCGTGGTTACCCAAAATGCACAGCGCTGACCCCACCGCCATCATGTTATGAACCAGCTTCAGCGTGTCTAAAATGCGAGGCCCGCGATCGACCAAATCTCCCAAAAACAGAGCCCTGCGACCTTCAGGATGGGTGTAGGTGGGAAAGTGCCAAAAGGGGTCAGCCCCATGGGTCTCTCCCTGGGTCGTAGCCTGGTAACCCAATTGCTGGAGGAGTTGCTCTAGCTCATCACAGCAGCCATGCACATCCCCGATAATGTCGAAGGGGCCATGATCCTGCTTGCGGTTATTCCACAGCGGTTGCCGCTCAATCTCAACCGCAGCGATTTCTTCTAGGGAGGAAAGCCTGTAGATAAAGCGAAACCCTTCACGTTTCAGGCCTTTCAGCGATCGCTTGAGATTGCGCACATGGCGGCGCACTACGTGGGGACCAAACTGTCGATCGGGGCGTTGCTGGTTGCGGTCATGGCAGACGGCTTCGGGTAAATCCAGTGCGATCGCGACGGCAAAGCAATGGTACTGTCGCGCCAGATTTAACAACGGTTTACGATCTTCGGGCCGAATGTTGGTGGCATCGACCACCGTCAATCGCCCTGCCGCTAAGCGCTTCGCCGCAATATAGTGCAGTACGTCAAAGGCATCCCCAGTCGCCGCCTGGCTATTTTCATCGTCAGACACCAGTCCCCGGCAGTAGTCTGACGACAAGATCTCCGTGGGTTTGAAGTGGGTGCGGGCAAAGGTGGATTTACCCGAGCCTGATGCCCCGATGAGGACGACTAGCGATAATTCAGGAAAGGTCAGTTTCATGGTTGGTGGGGGATGGCTCGATTAATACGACTCGGAATATCTAGGCTGTAGTGTTCTTCAGTGCGGATATGCTGGAGTTCGGTACAAACGACGCAATTCGTGTGTTTACCACTCTAGTCATTAGCCATGCCAACCCACCACCGATTAACCTATGTATAGCGGTAGCCACATAGCTTTGTGTGCTGCTCCAAGCTAGATTGCTTGTGGACTAAGCATCTTGGCAATACTCGGTGCATTAAGCAATCTGGCCAGCGCCATAACATGGGGGATTCTGAGGAAGCCATGAATACTCAACTCGTCAACTCCATCATCCAGGTTGTCCGCGCCCTGCCTAATGAGGAACAAACCTTCCTAATCGAAACTCTCAATCGACTCTTCCAACAAAAGCTGGATAGTGAGGCCGCGATCGCAACCGCTCCAGCTAAAACACGGCCAACTCATTCCACTGAGACTCTCACAACCGATGATGTGTGGGACATTTGGCAATCTCTGGGAGACGAAGCCGTACAGGGCAAGCTAGAAAATACCTCTACTCAACATGACCGCTACTTATTCTGCTAATGAGAGATCCGCAATCTGAGCGATGAGCTCCCGATAGTCTGACTTCATGGGGAGTTCTTCATCAATTTTGACCCGACGGCGCTGGGTCGTCACCGCTTCCTGCTGCATGGGATTATAGCCTTGCTTGGTGTACTGTTCCCAATACAAGCCTGTTCCCCGGCGTTGCCACAGCGGCAGATCGTTAAAGTTGATGCCGTTTTGAAACAGCAATTCGTTCTTAAAGGTCGTTGATTGATGCTCAAGTTCTGTTGTAGCTTGGCTGGCGCTTTTACCCAATTTTCGTAATGTCCAGTAGCACCAGCCATTTAATGCACAGCGGGTTGCATCTGCTTGCCGCCAGCTAAAGTAGTCCACCACTTGCGGCTGGTGTGCGCTTAGCCAAACACGGCTGTCAAACTGGGCAATTGTGCCAGCGACGTGCGTAAACGTGGCACTGGCAATGCTGGCTGAGATGGAGACAATTTTCTCTAAGCTGCGATCGAAGAAATCCCAATTTAAGGGAAACAGCACCGAGATTTCATCGCTTTCGGTGTAGGCGTAGATGCCTTGCATTTCAGTCAATAGGGACTGGGCAGTCTGCACCATGAAGTCATGAAATTTTAGATCAAATGGCTTTTCAAAGCGAGATTCGGTGAAGCGAGAAAAGCTGCGTCCATCTACCCGGATAACAACCCAAGTGCCCGGTAGCAGGCGCTGATTGTGGAAGTATTCTAACTCCCGCATGCGATTTTCAAAGCTTTGGCTATCCATCGTTTATATCCTCTTGCCATGCCTGAACTCTGAATGTGTTACCAGCCGCGATCGCGACATGAAATAATCGGTCAAATCCCTCTGCATAGGTCGGCTTTACGAGTTTTTTGATCGTGGCGTATAAGCCAACTTCAGGTATTTTGGCTTTTCCCGCCCGCTGTTGATTTCGATCCAGGCACTTGCTCAGCGTAGATTCAAAGTAATACCCAATGATCTCCGCCCCATATTGTTGACCCTGCTGAATCAAATCGGCCCGTTCTGCAACCGTAGGGTTGGTGTTATCAACAACAACAGATTGTCCCGCTGCGAGTGCTTCGACTAAGAGCTGTGATTGACGGCGTCTGCGATTTTTGTTGTTTCGCATCAAGTCTTTACTGATATGGACGTGGGTATTAGCAAAACGGGTCTGAAAAAATGTGCTTTTTCCAGAAGCCTGTAAGCCAATTAAAATAACCAGTTCCATTAAGTTACTGTTCCCGTGTGAACAGACCCATTTGTGTTGGAGTCCCGACCTCTGGGTCATCATCACCAATGCCTTCAAACGCGACAGTGTACCCAAATCGCTCAGCTACCTGATTTGCCCAAACCTGAAATTCGCCCCTTGTCCATTCAAAGCGATGGTCGCGGTGGCGTAGTTTACCCGTGGGCAAGCCCTCAAACCGGACGTTGTACTCAACATTTGGCGTGGTGACGATCACCGTTTGCGGTTGGGCAAATTCAAAGATCACCCGTTCCAAAGCGGCTAGCCGATCGAGATCTAGGTGCTCAATCACTTCCACGAGGGTAGCGGCGTCATAGCCCCGTAGACGCTCGTCTCGGTAAATCAAAGACCCTTGCATGAGCTGTACCCGCCCCTGCTGATGGGTCGGCAGTTCGTCAAGCCGCAATCGCTCTTTAGCAATTTCCAAAGACCGATAAGACACATCGACCCCGGTTAATTGCTGAAACGATTTGTCTTTGAGCAGCGATCGCAGCAGTTTGCCCTCTCCACACCCCAAATCAATCACCCGCTGGGCCTGATGAGTTTTCAATGCTTGGGTGACCGCCGCTAAGCGCTGCTGGTTGAGGCTCAGGGGTTGTTCGATCGCTGTTTCTTCTTCAGCATGGGCTGTTTCTGCGCCATCTGGATCGGGTTCATCCCCTTCGGCTAACTGGGCCAAAGCAATGCGGGTGAGTCGTCGTCTGCGTTTGAGCGATCGCTGCGTGATTTTATCTCTCAGGGGATGGGTGCTGAGCCAACCTTCCCCGTGACGCAGCAGCTTTTCAATTTCTTCTTCACCCACCCAATAGTGTTTGTCATCATCTAACACCGGAATCAACACATAGAGATGGCTGAGTAAGTCAGCAAGGCGAACCGTATGGTACAGCGTGGCAGACATGTAGACACTGTCCTGCCAATCCGGGAAGGTTTCATCTAGCGGCAGCGATCGCCCCTCAACTTGATAGCCCAACGGTTCAAAGAGCTGACGCAAAAACGCTTCACCCCCCCGACAAGGCAAAACTGGGAGGGTCACCGTCAGGGGAATGGGGGTTTCTACCAGCGCTGGACGATCCTTACATCGTCCCCCCAGCGCAGTTCCAAAGATTCTGGAGATGGCCACACTGAGAAAAGAAGACGCCACATAGGGGCGATCGTTGACGTAGTGATCTAGGGTTTGGTCTTGACGTATCGATGCAGACTTACCCCGAACCAAGCCAATCGGATCAACCTCCAACATCAATGCTGCCGTGCACCGATCGGTGTGGGCTTCTGGATAAAACACATGGGCCTGTCCAAACGCCATCGGAAAAGACTGACAGCGATCAGGATGCTTATGGAGCAAATAGCCCAGGTCAGTGGCGGGCTGATGGGTTGTTGTAATGGTCAATAGCATTGGGGGCAGCCACTAAGCTAACGAGTCATTAACTACACGGCACCGAACCATTTCTCCTGACGAGCCTCCGCAATGACAAGCAAAAACGCGATCAAAAAAACATTGACCGATTGGTTTAGGTTGTGTTAGTCTTCAATCATGGTTAAACACCAGGAAGGTTCAAATGACTCGCGGTCCTGAAAAGCAATTCGATACCGAAGTCGCCCTGACTAAGGCAATGGAAGTATTTTGGGCCCACGGCTACGAAGCCGCCAGCCTATCTGAACTGCTCAAAAACATGGGGATTGGTAAAAAAAGCTTGTATGACACCTTTGGCAACAAGCAATCGCTTTTCCTCAAAGCGTTAGAGCACTATGGTCACACCACCCTCCGGGATATTCGCGATCGCCTCCTGGCAGACGGCTCACCCTTGGCCAATCTGAAGCAAGTGCTTCTGGACTGGCAAGAGATGCACAGCCAACTGGGGAGTTCTGGCTGTATGCTCGGCACCAATATTGCCGATTTCAATACAGATGACGAGGCGATCGCCAAAGTCATGCGGGGCTATCTGCAACAGGTCGAAGACCTCTTCTGCAAGGTCCTGATCCAGGCCCAAGCTGCAGGAGAAGTCAACTCAACCCCCGATCCGCGAAGTCTGGCTCAGTTATTACTCTGTACCACACAGGGTATGGCCCTGCTAGGCCGCGTGATGGATGACGACACCACCTTAAAGGGAACCGTTCAGGCAGCCTTATCTCTTTTAGAACGCGCTTAAATTTTTTTTGCGCAAACCTAGACCAATCGTTCAAAGTTTTAACCACATCTGATTTACAACCTTGGAGGTATTCCCATGGCCCGTCTACAAAACAAAACCGCTGTCGTCACCGGTGGCACCACAGGTATCGGTTTTGAATCTGCAAAACTATTCATTGCCGAAGGCGCACGGGTGATCATCACAGGCCGCAACGAGGCCCGTCTGGCTGAAGCCGTTGAGTCACTGGGTGCTAACGCTATCGGGGTTAAAGCCGATGTGCAATCTTTGGCGGATATCGACCAGCTTGTCACGAGAGTCCAAGCAGAGTTTGGTGAACTCGATATTCTGTTTGCCAATGCTGGGGTCGCCAAACGAGCCTTACTGCGGGACGTGACGGAAGCTGACTTTGATCAGGAAATCACGATTAATCTCAAGGGCGTGTTCTTTACGGTGCAAAAGCTAGAGCCACTGATGAAAAACGGTAGCAGCGTGATCTTGAACACGACCACCCTAGCTCAGACGGCATTACCCGGTGAAGGTGTCTACTCAGCCTCGAAAGCAGCCGTGCGATCGCTGGCCCGTTCCTTCAGTCTGGAACTGCTGGATCGTCAAATTCGAGTCAATGCCGTTGCTCCAGGCGCGATCGAAACCCCCATTTGGTCAAAAATGGAGCTGCCCCCAGAGGTGGCAGAGCATGTGCTATCTCGGGCTCCGATTGGGCGTTTTGGCAAACCCGAGGAAATTGCCAAAGTGGTGCTGTTTCTGGCCAGTGATGACTCGTCTTACATGCTGGGTGAAGAAATTTTGATTGATGGGGGTTGGGCAACGCTGTAATGCCTTTTCCCGTAGTTTTAGTTCAAATCAGCAAATCTAGAGCATTTCAAAGTTCCAAATTAGCAGAGAAGGATTAGCCCACCTCCCTTTCTCTGCCAACGTATAGCTCGCAGGTCGCTCTTAGTGATTTATCAGTTTCCGTCAGAAAATCTGAAAACTTGAGGATATTTATCATGACAAGCACTCGCAAAATGGAAATTGGCCTAGCAACAATTCGGCTCACCACAGCCGCTTTCTTCTTAGTCTGGTCAATTGAAAAAATTGTCGCACCCGAAATCGCCCAAAAAGTCTTCGCTCGTTTCTATGCTTCGACGATATCCCATAGCGTTTCAATCAGCATCGGCATTCTTCAAACTGCGATTGTGTTGCTATTTGCAGTCGGCTTATTCAAACTGTGGACCTATGGCGCTCTGCTTGGGATGCACGCGATTTCTACCCTGGCTTCTTATGAACCGTTGCTCAACCCGTACACACCCCCTAATCACCTATTCTGGGCTGCAGTTCCGACACTTGGTGCGCTAATTGCTTTGTTTCTCATGCGAAAAGAAGACCAGCTTTTGACTTTTTCAAGAGCCGCAAGATCTACCCCTAATAAAGTCAACACGATCTAAAGGTCTCAACCTAAAGCAAAGAGTTATCCCTCAAATAGGAGCTAAGCGTTTGAATCGATTCTGATCTTGACGCTTAGCTTCTATAGCGTGAAGCAACACTTCGGACAGTTTTTAATAGTCAACGAGAGAATGAGGGTTTCAGCCCTATCCTGAGGTAACCGAGCCAATGAGAAATCAGCGGTTTCAGCGCTTTCTCAGAAAATTGTCCGGACTATTGGTGCAGATAATGGCTGACAGCCACATCCAAACAAGGCCGTATCAGCACTTTCTTATCTCAGATTCATCGCTCACCCTGAGTCTTTGCTTTATAACGAAATGGTTATCAAAGCCTGATTTTGGTTAGAGTGATCATTCGTCCAGGAGCTGACTGCAGTGTCTTTTCTGAAAAAATCTCTAATTACTGTAACGGTTCTCTATCTGCTCTACGTCCTGAAGTGGGCAGTGGGTATCGACATCTTTGCCGATTACCACGCGCCCAGGCTGGTTAAACTCCCTGCTGAAATCACCGTCTATGGGTTTCAGAGGCTAGGCTTTGATGTCGCTTTGCCGGGTCAAACTATGCTCGATCAGCCCCATAAAACCTAATAAGCAAGCTGGCCAGCGCTATAGTTTCAGGATGATTTTTCAGGCCAGGCTGCGATCGCGAACTTCACCATCTGCCGCACCGCATCCGGGTTCTTTTGTGCCCGTGCCAGCACCGCCATTCCCTGGATGACGCCGTTATAAAACTGGGCCAACCCTCGAATATCCATTTCAGCGGGCAGGTCTCCATCGGTTAAGGCCCGCTGTAGTCGCTGGTAAATCATCGCTTCATTTTGATCATGGAGTTGGCGGATGCGATCGCCGATCTTCCCTTGACGGGGCTGACAATCGACTGAGCTATTCACAATCAAGCAGCCCAGGCCATCCGACGTAATGTGATACTCAGCGATCTGCGTCAAGAAACCCGCGATCGCCTTTTTACCATCGGCCTCTTCTTCTAGGGCAGCTTGAGAACTCTGCACAGACTGGGTCCGATATCGTTCAAGCACTTTCAGAAAAAGCGTCTCTTTGTTCCCAAAAGCAGCATATAGGCTAGGCCGCTGAATACCCATCGCCTGAGTCAGCTCCTCTAGCGTTGTAGCCTCATACCCTTTGGCGTAAAACACCTGCACGGCTTGATCCAAGGCAGCATCAACATCAAATTCTCGCGGGCGACCCGTCTTTTTCACGGCTTAGTGCAAATCCAATGCTTGACTTTTATACTGTATGGTACATAATAATTTTATATCAAGCAGTACAGAAGTCTAATTGAGAACTTTGCACCCATTCATTTCAAAGGAGACCGCCATCATGGCAGACCTAACTGGCAAAAAAGCTTTAGTGACTGGGGGTAGTCGCGGCATTGGAGCCGCGATCGCGACCCACCTCGCCGCTGCCGGGGCAGATGTGGCCATTACCTATCGTCAGTCGCAGTCACCCGCAGAAGAGACCGTTCAACAGATTCAGCAGCAGGGTACCCAAGGGCTTGCCATTCAAGCCGATGGGACCACCGCCGAGAGCGTGATCGCAGCCGTTAATCAAGCGGCAGAGACATTCGGCGGGCTCGATATCCTGGTCAACAACGCTGGTATTTTTGAAATGAAACCCGTTGGCGAAACTACATTAGAAGATTTTGATCGGATGATGGCGGTCAATGTGCGGGCCGTGTTTGCAGCGGTCAATGAAGCCGTCAAACATATGCCAGCGGGCGGACGCATTATCACTATCGGCAGCGTCAATGGCGATGTTATGCCCTTTCCGGGTGGGTCACTCTATGCCATGAGTAAGGCAGCCGTGGCGGCCATGTCCCAAGGTTGGGCCAGGGATTTGGGCAGCAAGGGGATTACGGTGAATACGATTCAGCCAGGGCCGATCAATACGGATATGAACCCAGCCGATGGTGCTTTTGGCGAAACCCTCAGCGCTATGACTGCCTTAGGGCACTACGGTAAACCCCAAGACATTGCCGAGCTAGTCACCTTTTTAGCCAGCCCTCGCGCAGCTTATATGACCGGGGCAGCTATCAATATTGACGGTGGCTTGACAGCCTAAGGTCGATGCCAGCTTACAGTAGGAAATTGTCTCGTAGCTAAAATTCAGAATCTTAAAACCATGCCTATTCCATACAAAACGGCCCTAATTGTCGGTGCTGGCGATGGCCTCAGTGCCTCGATCGCGCGTACATTTCACGCAGCTGGGCTGTCGATCGCCTTGGCGGCTCGCAATCCTGACAAACTCAGCGATTTATGTGCTGAAATCGACGCCCAACCCTTTAGTTGTGATGCAGCTCAGCCTGACGCTGTTGCCGCCTTGTTCCAATCGGTTGAGACGCATATGGGCATTCCCGATGTCGTGGTTTACAACCCCAGTGCTCGCACGCGAGGTCCTCTGGTCGCTCTGGATCCTGCTGATGTTGAACAAGCGATCGCCGTCACGGCTTACGGGGGATTTCTCGTGGCTCAGCAAGCTGTTAAAAGGATGTTGAGCTTAGGCCAAGGAGCCATTCTGTTTACCGGCGCGTCGGCCAGTGTAAAGGGCTATCCGCGATCGGCTGTTTTTGCCATGGGCAAGTTTGCCCTGCGTGGCTTAGCGCAGAGTATGGCCCGAGAACTCGCGCCACAGAATATCCACGTGGGTCATTTCATTATCGATGGGGCCATCCGCAACCCTGGTGTGACGGAATCCCTCAATCAACCTGATAGCATGCTGGATCCAGACGCGATCGCGCAGAATTACCTGCACATGCTCCAGCAACATCGCAGCACTTGGACCTGGGAAATCGAATTACGCCCCTGGGTGGAACGGTTCTGAGCAGAGGAGTCTTTCTTGTTGATCTAGAATTTGATCGGTAATTGATGCCTTGTCATTCAAGGTTTGGGTATGGCGGAAAGCCGCGTCCATTTAACAGCGAAAAGCATACAGGAGTGCCATGGCAACGCTAGATCTGGATAATCAGCTAGTGACTGTTATTGTTCTGTTCAAAGTCAAAGTGGGTCAGCAAGCAGCAGTGGTAGAGCAGGTTAAACGGCTGTTCGCGATCGCAAAGCAACAACCCGGATTTGTCTCAGCCAATTTGCATCGCAGTTTGGACGATAGCAAAGTTGCAAACTATGCCCAGTGGGAAAGCGAAGCTGCACTCCAACAGTTTAGGCAGCTCCCAGAAGCGGAAGCCTTAGTCGCGCAGCTACAAACATTGGTGGATGAGATGGATTCTCATCACTACGAGATTGTCGCCTCAGAATCTAAAGTTGGTATCCCTCAGATCAACGCAGGGGAATACTTTGTTCATTTTGCTGAGTTTCGCATGCCCGCCGAAAATCAACCCCGTATGGTCGAGCTAGCAAAAGAGCATGTCGGCCCAGCGATGTCCTTAGAAGGCCTGGTATCGGCGAATTTTCACCGTTCTCTAGATGGGGAGCGCGTCATCAACTACGGTCAATGGGACGATGAAGAAGCCATTACCAAACTCACGCAGCGATCAGGCTTTGGCAAAGAAGACGGTTACTGGACCAGTTTGGCCGAAAATGAATTCCACCTCTATGAAGTGATTCTGACTGAGCCCAGCGAGGCTTGAGTGCCAGCTGACGCACCCATTTAGGTCAAAATCCATATCATTCATAGTATTCCCCTTAGCTTTATTTCCTCATAATTCAGCCATATTTTTTATTGCCGAAATATAAATAAGCTTGAATTATGTGCGTTATTTATTAGTAGCAAGAGAAATTGAACTCCCCTAAAATCGTTCATTTATTCTGCACAGAATAAATGAACGATTTTATTTTAGTCAGAGTTATTAACTTGTGAAACGCTTACCTACTAAAGATGGTGATAATTCTGTAGTTTGATACTTAATTCACCTTCAAAACCAAGACATCAGACCATTCAGTTTTGATATCAAAAGATATTAAAAGGGCCAGATGAAAACTTGGATTGACTTAGAAGGGATGACAACATAGCAGCCGCCAAAATCCTTTGCGTGGTTGTACGCTTCCTTGTTGATCTAGCAAAGCATGTCAGCGATGTTAGATCTGCCAACCAGTGTAGTTAAAGGTATTTTTTGAGGAATCGCCTTCCCATGGAGGTGAATCTTGCGAGTGAATTTTGACTAGCAAGAATATCTTATTTAAGCTTTCTATAGACTTAATTGATGTCTATCTATAGTCAAAGGAAGCACCTTTTTCGCTCTGTGTTTTTGAGTAGTAGAGAGGAGAGTCCCATGACAATAAGTCCCCCTGAACCGGGACAAAAAGTCAGGGCGGTGGTTGACAATGATCCGGTAGAAACCTCGTTTGAGCGATGGGGTAAACCGGGTCATTTCGATCGAACGTTGGCACGGGGTCCCAAAACCACCACCTGGATTTGGAACCTTCATGCTGATGCCCATGACTTTGACAGTCACACCAGTGATTTTGAAGATGTTACGCGCAAAATTTTTAGTGCCCATTTTGGCCACCTTGCCGTCATCTTCATTTGGCTGAGTGGCATGTATTTCCACGGAGCCAAGTTTTCTAACTATGAGGCTTGGCTGACTAACCCCACCGGAATTAAGCCCAGTGCCCAGGTTGTTTGGCCGATTGTGGGCCAAGACATTCTCAATGCCGATGTTGGCGGTGGCTTCCACGGTATTCAAATTACTTCTGGGTTATTCCAGATGTGGCGGGCTAACGGCATTACTAATAGCTTCCAGCTTTACTGCACGGCCATTGGTGCCTTGGTTATGGCGGGTCTGATGCTGTTTGCTGGCTGGTTCCACTATCACAAAAAAGCACCCAAGCTAGAGTGGTTCCAAAACGTAGAGTCGATGATGAACCACCACCTGGCTGGGCTGTTGGGGTTGGGCTGTTTGGGGTATGCCGGACAGCAAATCCATGTATCCTTGCCAATCAATGCTTGTTTAGATGCGATTGATGCAGGCAAGCCCCTCACCATCGGCGGTCGCCTAATCGACTCCGCAGCAGCCATTCCACTGCCCCACGAGTGGATTCTAAACCCCAGCCTCATGACGGATATCTACCCCAGCTTTGCACAGGGGTTGACGCCATTCTTCACACTAAACTGGGGTGCCTATGCTGACTTCCTGACCTTCAATGGCGGGTTAAACCCTGTCACAGGCGGATTATGGCTGTCAGATACAGCACACCATCACTTGGCACTAGCAGTGCTGTTTATCTTTGCGGGTCACTTTTACCGCACCAACTGGGGCATTGGTCATAGCTTTAAAGAAGTGCTAGAGGCCCACAAAGGCCCCTTCACTGGCGAAGGCCACAAGGGCATGTATGAAATTTTCACCACCTCCTGGCACTGTCAGTTGGCGTGGAATCTGGCTTGGATGGGCTCGTTATCCATCTTGGTAGCCCATCATATGTACTCGATGCCGCCCTACCCGTACATCGCGATCGATTACCCAACTCAATTGTCGCTATTCACTCACCATATGTGGATTGGCGGCTTCTTGATCTGCGGTGCCGGGGCTCACGCAGCTATCTTTATGGTGCGCGATTACAACCCGGATACCCATGTCAACAACAACCTCGATCGGGTATTGCGTCAACGGGATGCGATTATTTCTCACCTGAACTGGGTGTGTATCTTCCTCGGCTTCCATAGCTTTGGGCTATATATCCACAACGACACCATGCGAGCGTGGGGACGGCCTCAGGATATGTTCTCTGATACCGGAATTCAGCTGCAGCCGATCTTTGCCCAGTGGGTACAGGGGATCCACGCAGCAGCGGCAGGGAATACGGCACCTCAGGCACTCGCTGGGGTCAGCCAAGTGTTTAACGGTGATGTTGTCGCTGTCGGCGGCAAGGTTGCAGCAGCAGCCATCCCCTTGGGTACGGCTGACTTTATGGTGCACCATATCCACGCTTTCACAATCCACGTGACGGTGTTGATCTTGCTCAAGGGTGTGCTATTTGCTCGCAGTTCCCGCTTGATTCCCGATAAGGGTGAGTTGGGCTTCCGCTTCCCCTGTGACGGGCCGGGTCGGGGCGGTACCTGCCAGGTATCTGGTTGGGATCACGTCTTTTTAGGCCTGTTCTGGATGTACAACTCCCTGTCGATTGTAATTTTCCACTTCAGTTGGAAGATGCAGTCTGATGTGTGGGGCACTGTATCGCCAGATGGGGCTGTTTCTCACATTACCGGCGGTAATTTTGCCGCCAGTGCCATCACCATTAATGGCTGGCTTAGGGACTTTCTGTGGGCGCAGGCTTCACAGGTGATTGGCTCCTATGGTTCGGCATTATCAGCCTATGGCTTGATGTTCCTTGGTGCTCATTTTGTTTGGGCCTTTAGCTTAATGTTCTTGTTCAGTGGCCGGGGCTACTGGCAGGAATTGATTGAATCGATTGTTTGGGCGCACAACAAGCTGAAGGTGGCTCCCGCCATCCAGCCTCGTGCTCTAAGCATTACCCAGGGTCGGGCTGTGGGTCTGGCTCACTATCTGCTAGGCGGAATTGCCACCACTTGGGCCTTCTTCTTGGCACGAATTATCTCGGTGGGATGAGCCGGAGCTGATTACCAACTCCTTTTTCCCATTCCGATCCTCAAATCGAAATTCGTACTCAATTCTTGTTGATTCATGGCAACTAAATTTCCAAAATTTAGCCAGGATCTGGCAGCTGATCCGACCACAAGGCGGATCTGGTATGGGATTGCCACGGCCCACGATTTTGAAAGTCACGATGGCATGACGGAGGAAAATCTTTATCAAAAGATTTTTGCCTCTCATTTTGGCCATCTGGCGATTATCTTTTTGTGGACCTCAGGCAACCTGTTCCATGTCGCCTGGCAAGGTAACTTTGAGCAGTGGGTCAAAGACCCACTTGGTGTGAATCCCATCGCCCATGCGATTTGGGATCCACAATTTGGCCAACCTGCTGTGGATGCCTTCACCCAGGCAGGAGCCAACTATCCCGTAGATATTGCCTACTCAGGTGTCTACCACTGGTGGTACACCATCGGCATGCGCACCAATATGGATTTGTACAGTGGTGCAATCTTCCTGCTGTTGATAGCAGCGGTGTTCCTGTTTGCCGGTTGGTTACATCTCCAGCCCAAGTTTCGACCGGGTCTAGCTTGGTTCAAAAATGCGGAATCCCGTATGAACCATCACTTGGCCGGTTTATTTGGCGTCAGTTCTTTAGCTTGGACCGGCCACCTGATTCACGTTGCCATCCCTGAAGCTCGGGGACAGCATGTGGGTTGGGATAACTTTCTGCAGGTCAAGCCACACCCGGATGGGTTGCTGCCGTTTTTCACGGGCCATTGGGGTGTTTATGCCCAGAATCCTGACACGGCAAGCCATCTATTTGGCACGAGTGACGGGGCCGGAACCGCGATTTTGACCTTCCTCGGTGGGTTTCACCCGCAAACTGAGGCCCTCTGGTTGACGGATATTGCCCACCACCATTTGGCGATCGCAGTCCTGTTTATTGTTGCGGGCCACATGTACCGCACCAACTTCGGCATTGGCCACAACATGAAGGAAATCATGGAGGCCCATAACCCACCGGCGGGGACTCCCTTTGGCGGCATGATCGGCGCAGGCCACAAGGGCATGTACGACACGTACAACAACTCCCTGCATTTCCAGTTGGGTTGGCACCTCGCCTGTTTAGGGGTGGTGACCTCTTTGGTAGCTCAGCACATGTACTCGCTGCCATCCTATGCGTTTATCGCCAAGGATTACACCACTCAGGCGGCGCTCTATACCCATCACCAGTACATTGCTGGCTTCTTAATGGTGGGGGCATTTGCCCATGGGGCCATTTTCCTAATTCGGGATTACGATCCCAAGGCGAATGAGAACAATGTGTTAGCCAGAATGCTGGAACACAAAGAAGCGCTGATTTCTCACCTCAGCTGGGTATCGCTCTTCCTGGGTTTCCACACTTTGGGGTTATACGTCCACAATGATGTGGTTGTCGCCTTTGGCACGCCCGAGAAGCAAATTCTGGTGGAACCCGTGTTTGCCCAGTGGATTCAAGCAGCCCATGGCAAACTACTGTATGGTTTCGACACCTTATTGTCTAATCCTGACAGTATCGCGACGACGGCTTGGCCCAATTACGGTGACGTCTGGTTGCCAGGTTGGCTAGATGCAATCAACAGCGGCACTAATTCGTTGTTCTTGACCATTGGCCCGGGTGATTTTCTTGTCCACCATGCGATCGCGCTAGGGTTGCACACCACCACCTTGATTTTGGTCAAAGGTGCGTTGGATGCCCGTGGGTCTAAGCTAATGCCGGATAAAAAAGATTTCGGCTACAGCTTCCCTTGCGACGGCCCTGGTCGTGGCGGGACTTGTGACATCTCTGCTTGGGATGCCTTCTATCTCGCCATGTTCTGGATGCTGAACACCATTGGTTGGCTAACTTTCTACTGGCACTGGAAGCACCTCAGCATCTGGTCTGGGAACGTAGCCCAATTCAATGAAAGTTCGACCCATTTGATGGGCTGGTTCCGAGATTATCTCTGGCTGAATTCTTCTCAGCTGATTAATGGGTACAACCCTTACGGCATGAACAATCTGGCAGTTTGGTCCTGGATGTTCCTTTTAGGGCACTTGGTCTGGGCAACGGGCTTCATGTTCTTGATTAGCTGGCGAGGGTATTGGCAAGAGCTCATCGAAACGCTGGTTTGGGCCCATGAGCGCACACCACTAGCGAACTTGGTGAGCTGGAAAGATAAACCCGTCGCGTTGTCGATTGTTCAGGCGCGCGTGGTCGGCTTAGCACACTTTACCGTGGGTTATATCGTTACTTACGCGGCCTTCTTGATCGCGTCTACGTCTAGTCGCTTTGGTTAGCTAGCCAAGCATTAGACATTAACAGATTGGGGGCATGAGTCTATGCCCCCAACGCATTCCTTAGCGCCAAACGTGTCGGGGGAGCATCAACCCGAGCCCCAAGGGCACTGCCCACCGACCTAACAGAATTTTGTGTTTAATACTAGTCGCTCAGATCTTCGCATCGACTTGATCTGAGTGCTTCGACAGGCTTGAGACGCGCATGGAGACTCTCCGCGCCTCAGGGAGTCCTGGTTCTCCGGGGTAGTTGAATCAGGACTTTTACTCTTTCGTTGAGCGATTACAATCCTTTCCAAACTTGCAATTGCCCAACTGACTCGTTACTTTTCTCTGACTAATCAGAGAGGAGGTTCATTCACCAACAACCTGGAGGCAAGTCAAAATATGACAAATCAAGTCGTTCAGCCCTACAGAGGTAATCCTGAACTGGGTCACCTATCTACACCAATCAGCGATTCTGCCTTTGTGCGGTCGTTTATAGGGGCCCTCCCTGCCTATCGCAAGGGCATGGCTCCGATTAGCAGAGGGTTAGAAATCGGGTTAGCCCATGGCTATTTTTTGGTCGGGCCAGAAATCGTTGTCGGTGCTCTGCGGGACTTTGATACTGCACCTTATTTAGGGGGACTGCTGACGGCGATCGCTTTGGTTCTACTCGGTACAGCGGGTATGGGAGCCCATGGAATCGTATCTCTCAAACCAGCTGCTGAACTAGAATCTGGCACCGATCCGCTGAAAACCTCAGAAGGTTGGAGCGAAATGACGACTGGCTTCTTCTTGGGCGGGATGGGCGGTGCCTACATGGCCTACTTCTTACTCTCTCACTTTGAGGAGATTAATTCGGTTTTCCGAGGATTCGTAAATTAAACCGTATCCACAGCTAGAGCCGTAATTTTACCTGGGCTCAAGCTCAAGATTTCAACTCGGATGTGATTTAGCACCCATCAAGGTTCAAGCCGTTTCATTAATTGTCCACGATCAAACTGCAAGGAGATTTTCAAGATGGATGGAACTTATGCTGCGTCCTGGTTACCCTGGATTCTTATCCCTGTGATTACTTGGTTGATGCCAGCAGCAGTAATGGGAATGTTGTTCTTCTATATCGAGAGCGATGCTTAAGACGCTTTTCCAGTCGCCATCATTGCCATGAGCGAGTGTTGAGATATAGGTTTAACTCCAGTTGAAGACCAGAGACGTGTTCATCACGTCTCTTTTTTCATCGCCATTACCTCCAACACAACGCGGCCCATCATTCACCAAATTCTGGCGATGCCTGGGAATGCTAGCCTCAACATTCAATCACATTTACCGCCAAACCACCCCGAGAAGTCTCCTTGTATTTCTCGTGCATATCCGCCCCCGTATCGCGCATGGTTTTGATCACCTTGTCCAGATGAACACAGTGCTGTCCATCCCCCTTCAGCGCCATTCGCGCCGCGTTGATCGCCTTCATTGCCCCCATGGCATTGCGTTCAATGCAGGGTACCTGCACCAAACCGCCAACCGGATCGCAGGTGAGTCCTAGATTATGCTCCATGCCAATTTCGGCAGCATTTTCGACTTGCTCAGGGGTGCCGCCCAGGACTTCGGCTAGGGCACCCGCAGCCATAGAGCAAGCCACCCCCACTTCCCCCTGACAACCCACATCCGCCCCAGAAATCGACGCATTTTCCTTGTAGAGAATGGCGATCGCGCCTGCTACCAATAAAAACCGAACAACGCTGTCCTCATTGGCACCGGGGCAAAACCGGCTGTAATAGTGCAGCACTGCCGGGACAATCCCTGCGGCCCCATTGGTCGGGGCGGTTACCATCCGCCCTCCGGCAGCGTTTTCTTCATTCACCGCGATCGCATACAGGTTGACCCAATCCAAGACAGTCAGCGGATCGCTCAGGGACGATTCGGGACGACTTTTGAGGAACTGATAGAGGGACGGGGCACGGCGTTTGACTTGCAACCCACCGGGCAGAATACCCTCGGTGCGACATCCTCGCGCCACACAGGCTTGCATGACATCCCACAGCTTCAGCAGTTCTAGCCGGATCTCTGCCTCCGATCGCCACACTTTCTCGTTCTCCAGCATGAGTTGGCTGATCGAGAAACGTTCTTGCTGACACAACACCAACAAATCAATGCAATTTTTGAACGGATAGGGAATGGGGGACCTGTGCAGCCGCAGTCGATTGATGCTGACTGCGTTTTCATCGACGACAAACCCACCACCCACAGAATAGTAGGTACGCTGCTTGAGAATTCCCTCAGCTTGATCGAAGGCAGTAAACACCATGCCGTTGGGGTGAAAGGACAAGGGCTTCCAGTGAAAGCACAAATCAGTTTTAGGATTAAACGCTATTGCATGCCGCTTTAACACCCATAGCGATCGCGTCACCTGAATCCGCTGCAGGTAAGCCTCTACTAAATCAGGATTTACCGATTCGGGGGAATCTCCTTCCAACCCAAGTAGCACAGCGCGATCGCTGCCATGCCCCCGCCCCGTTGCCCCCAGCGAACCGTGCAGGTCAATTTGAATCCGGTTGACTAGGGATAAAAGCCCGTCAGTTGCCAACCCTTGGGCAAATTGCAATGCGGCTTTCATCGGCCCCACGGTGTGGGAACTAGAGGGGCCAATGCCGATTTTGAAGATGTCGAAAACGCTGGTAGACATAATTCCTAGGGCATCATGCCGCGTAAATTATTAGTCGGATTGTCAAACATAGGCGGGGTGTCAATTGTTTCACCCCGGTACACCAGCCCAACCCCAATGGCAGTAACGCCTAAACCCAAGGCATCTCCTAACGTCAGCACATCACCAAACAACAGGAAGCCAAGTCCTAAAGTGACAGGGGGCGACAGGTAGGCCAGACTCGACACCCGCGCCGCTGTGCGATATTCCAACAGCTTGAACATCAGGCCATAGGCCCCAATCGATAGCACCACCACTAACCAGGCCAGCGCAAAGGTAAACTGCCCCGTCCATTGCACCTGCAAATCTTCAAAGAAAACGGCCAGGGGATATAGAGCGATCGCAGAAATCACGGCCTGCACAAACAGGCTAGGAATAATCGGCAATGCCTTACCGAATTGACCGCGATTGATATGACGTTGATACAGCGTAGCTAAGGTCAAGCTAATGGTGGAGATAAACGGCAGTCCGTAGCCCACCCATGGCACGTTAGTTTGCATACTCACCTTAGTGCCGACTACCAGCACAACACCGACTAAACCAATCACCATGCCTACCCACTGCATTGGCGATACCCGCTCTCCCAAAAGTGGCCCAGACAACACGCTTGTGGCCATGGGTTGCAGAGCGGTAATCAGCGCCACAATCCAGGGAGAAACGCCAAGCGCGATCGCCCCAAACACTGCACTTAGCCAAATCGCATGGGCAAGCAACCCGATCAGGGCAGACCGCGCGATCGCCGCCCGGTTATTCAAGCGCAATTCCCGCCGATAGAGCAGCCAGACAAACAACAGCACGGCGACCAGCACATAGCGAATAAACAGCAGCGAGAATGGCCCCGCATAGGGCAACCCATACTTTGCGCCAATGAAGCCAGAACTCCAGAGCACCACAAACAACATTTCGAGTGCCACAATGCCCACGAATAGAGCCTCCTTAAAATTGAATCGCCTACTGTAGAAGCACAGCGCTTTAGCCAACGACGGATCTGAGCCTACAGTAGTTTTTCAACCACTGTTGCAGCAAGGGACTGCCCGAAGTATTCCACGCTAACCTGAGTGCCCGATGTGGTGTAGCCCAAGGGCAGATAGGCATAAACCACACAGCGCCCTAGGCTGTAGCCATATCCTGCACTGGTGGCATACCCCAACACCTTGCCGTCCTGGGCCAAGACAGGTTCCTTGCCCATGACCACAGCGGTTGGATCATCCAAAGTCAAAAAGCAGAGCTTGCGACTGGCGTATTCCTGCCGACGCAGCAGCGCGTCTTTGCCAATGAAATCTCCTTGATTCGGCCTGACGGCAAAGCCTAAGCCTGCTTCATAAGGGTCATACTCGGTGTGAATATCGCTACCCCAAAGCAAAAAGCCTTTCTCTAACCGCAGGGTTTCAAACGCGCCTAACCCAGCGGCGATTATGCCGTGTTCCTGACCTGCTGCCCATAGCAAATCCCAAAGCTTCAGGCCAGATTCAGTTGGGGCATAGATTTCCCAGCCTGCTTCACCCACGTAAGACACGCGGGAGGCCACGACCGGAATATTGCCGATGTAGAACTGCTGGTTAGTAAAGAATTTGAACGCGGGTTTCGAGACATCGATTTGCACCAGGGACTGCAACACCGCCGGAGCCTGTGGCCCCCATAACCCGACACAGCAATAGCTGGAAGACACATCAGCAATCTGCACCGATCCATCGGTCGGTAAATGAGTTCGCATCCAGGCCAGATCGTGGCCATGAACTGAACCGCCCGTGATCACCCAATATTTTTCAGGCCCCAATCGGCTTACTGTGAGGTCACACATGATGCCCCCATTGGCATCTAGCATGGCGGTGTAGATCACTTTGCCCACTGGCTTATCCACGTTGTTGGCGCAGAGATTTTGCAAATAGGCGACTACACCAGGGCCGGTCACCTCAAATTTGGCAAAGGGGGTGAGGTCGTAGAGCGCCACGCGATCGCGAGTGGCCAAATGCTCCGCCCCTTGAATCGGTGACCAGTTTCTAGCTTCCCAACCCTGACGCTCAGGAATGGCATATTCCTCCAAAAGCTGGGCATTGGCTTCAAACCATTGGGGTCGCTCCCAGCCAGCACTAAAGACAAACTGTGCCCCCAGTGCTTGCAGGCGGGGATAAAACGGACTGACCCGCAACCCCCGTGAATGGGTTTGCTGATCAAGCGGGTGAATGATGTCGTATACCTCGTCATACTGTTGCGCCCCGGCTTTGAGGATGTAATCCGCACTTCTGCAAACCTCCGAAAAGCGGTGAATATCCATTTCATGGAGGTCAAAGCTGGGCACCCCCGTCGTCATCAGTTCTGCAACGACTTTGCCCACACCGCCCCCGTGGGTCACCCAAACGGCTTCTGCCACCCAAAATCCTTTAGCCCTAGGCGATTCCCCAATCACTGACCCACTGTCAGGTGTGAAGGAAAACATGCCGTTGATTTTGTAGGGCAGTTCTGCATCGGCCAGAGTGGGAAACAAGGCTTTGGTTGATTCCCAGGCAGCGGTGAAATGTTCTTCGGTAAAAGGCTTCACCGAGGGCATCACGGGGGCTTCTGCAAACGGCAAAATGTTGTCCGGGTCCACGAGTAAAGGCTCATGCTGATAAGACCCAATCCCCCAACAGTCTCCATGCTGCCGGAAGTACATGGCGTGATCTTGATGGCGCACAATGGGCTGCACGACCTCATCCGTCGCGCCCGCTAATTCTGCAATCGGGCCAGTTTTCACATACTGATGCTGCACAGGCGTCAGGGGAATAATCTCCCCAACCATGCGACCCACACGCGGCCCCCAGATACCAGCACACACCAATACCTTTTCGGTTTCGATGCGGCCTTGATCAGTGACAACCGCGTTTACCTGACCGTTAACCACCTCAATGTCCATCACGGTGGTATGGCCGTAAAATTCAGCAGCCCCAGCTTCTTTGGCCTCCGTTGCCATTGCCTCCGCCGCTCGTAAAGCTTTAGCAATTCCATCCGTTGGCACATAGTAGGCCCCGAGAATCTGAGTCTGATCAATCAGCGGCACTTTTGCTTTGACTTCCGAGGGTGTCAGCAAACAAGCGCCTTCAATCCCCCAAGACTTAGCCCAACCCAACTTGCGCTTGAGTTCTTGCATGCGGGCTTCGGTGTAAGCGACTTCAATGCCGCCCACCGGATAAAACGCTGGGCCTGCTTCGGTGCTCAGTTGGCTGTACAGCTCAACGGTGTACTTTGCCAATTGGGTCATGGTCTTAGAAGGATTGGTCTGGAAGATCAAGCCCGGTGCGTGGGAAGTTGAACCACCCGTCGCAAACAATGGCCCTTGCTCAACCACCACGATATTCTTCCAGCCCAGTTTTGCCAGGTGATACGCCGTGCTACAGCCGACAATGCCCGCACCAATCACAACAACAGCCGCGTCGGTCTTCATGGATAGTTTCTCCGCTTGGGTAAGTGTGGACAACGAATCAGGATGAGGTTGGGATAGCGAAAGGGGCAGGGGAAGCAGGGGAGGTAAGGGAAGCGAAAGAAAAAGAAGTAAATGAGCGGTTGGTTAAACACCTTAGCTAAGACCCAATCCTGCTTTTCTCCCCCTGCTCCCCTGGCTTCCCCCGCACTCAGATCCCAGGGTTCTTCGAGAACCCTGGGATCTGGGCCTCACGAATCAACTGCCTGGGCAATCTTTTGCTGGAAGCGATAAACGGTTTGCTCCAACGCTGGTGAAAAGCAGCCGCCGTCGAAGCCATAGGACTTACGTCCCACCTGCATGCGTTCGATCATGTCGATGTCTTCGTCATTGGTGACTTTCCACAAATCGATGGGGAGGTGACGTAGGGCTTCATTCTCCGGCGTCATCGCATCATCACCCACGAAATAGAACACCATGCGTTCTGCCGCTTGCTCGGGCTTGAGGGGATTGACCATAAACACCAGAAAATAATCGGGGTGAACACCCAACATCAAGTTGGGAAAAACCGTGATGTATTCGGCGACGGTCTGCTTGCCTATGGCCTCCAAATTAGGAAAGGTGGGTAGGGAACGTCCGTCTACCACACCACTTTTGTAAAGCAAACTGCCCTGACCCACATGGATATCGCCGACGTCAAACCCAAAGTGGTCTTCCATGCGAGAGCAGCCATTTAGAGCCGGATGCACCCAGCTCAGGTGATAGCTTTCAGAAAAGTTTTCGACTGCCAGTTTCCAGTTGGCGTTGCATTGCAGATTAACTTCTCTAGATTCACGCCGCAGCAGACTAAAGTCGTAGCCTGACCAGCGCTCAATCGCAGGCTTTAGGTATTCCGCCAGGGGTGGGGCGTCGCCAGATAGATTAACAAAGACTAAATCTAGCCATTGTTCACAGCGAATGGAAATGAGCCCTTTGCTGGCCCGATCAAAGCCGGGATAAGCGTCTTTGTAATAGCCGCCGAAGTGGGGCGTACTTTTCAGCGTACCGTCTAGCTTGTACGTCCAGGAATGATAGGGGCAGCGGAGGTTGCCTTGCACATTGCACGGCTGATCAACCAACTGTAAGCCTCGGTGGCGACAAACATTGTGGAACGCTCGCAGCTGATGCTGATCGCGATCGCCTGTTTGAGCTGATCGACGACCCTCGCGTACCAGCACAATCGGCATACCTGCCACTTCGGTGGGATAAACATCGCCGGGATTAGGCACATCCGATGCCAAGCCGACACAGACCCAATAGTTGCTAAAAACCGTTTGGCGTTCTCGTTCGAGATACCTGGAACTGGTGTAAGCATCTGCTGATAAACCACGCTGTTGATAAGGCGCGAGGTCAATGATTGAAGCCCCTAAACGTGACTCCGGCGTCTGGAGCCCCAGAGGAGTACTTACGAGAGGACTACTCACTAGAGATGCTGCACTGGATTGGGAGGTAACTGCATTTTCCTGGGTCATACGCCGCCTCATGGGTCGTGAACCTAATGACTGGGATAGATTAATTTGATGGGTAATCGGTCTGAACTTTGGCTCCGACAGGCGAAAGTTCAGAAGAAATAGAACACTTATAAACTTGTAATTACAAGTTCTGAATCTAGACAATAAAATCTGTCTCTACTTAAAAATTGTTTCCTGTTTGACAATTTTTAGATCTTTTCCAGAATTTTTCTGACATTTGGCATACATCCGGAGTGTCGCCCTGGATCGACCCGTCAGCAAGCATTTCAAGGCATCAAAGCAGGATAATCTACTGGCTTATTGCCAGATAACCAGATCCTTTGAAGAGTCCATGGAGTCAGGTTTCTAAATATTTCTGGGTGGTATAGAAAAGTTCAAGATTTACTTGACCGCCAGCCCTTATTATCAGGGAATGCTGAAATTTAAAACTTGTAGTAACAGCTGTATATCTGAAGACAGAAGTCCCTTTCCGTTCAATTTATCTTTGTGTTCTAAAGTTGCATTTGAAGTTCTCGATGTGCTGTGCTAACGAGGTTTCAAAACAACGGCAGTTATAGCGAAGTAAATTCAGTTATTCATGCTTTTGTTAGCTCAAGTGCCTATAAACCTTGTCCAGGTTCGGACTTGTTAGATATGAAGCGTTTTGGTAGTTGTCGCTACTTGAGTAAGGGTTGATGATCCCGAGTCTGCACGTTATTGAAGCGAACAGTATTGAAGCAAAAAGTTGTTTTGTCGGAGCGTACGATTATGTGCGCTGTTTTTGGAGTAAACGTTACCTATGACTCATGAAGACCCTAGTGTTAAGGGGCAGGAACCTTTTCTGCCGCCCGTAGGCCGTCCTCGAAGCCAACGCCAACCCGGCGATCGCAATATGGCGGGTTATGGCTTTGATTTCCATCCGGAAGTCTTTTTGGTCTCCGCCGGACTGATTTTTCTGTTTGTCGTAATGACGCTGATTTTTCGAGAACCCGCTGAGACCGCATTTGGTAATATCCAAAGCTTCATTGCCAATGCCATGGGTTGGTTTTTCATTCTGGCAGTCAGCATTTATCTCGGGGTTGCCGTTATTTTGGCCTTTAGTAAGTTTGGTAAAATCCGCCTGGGTGGGCAAAATGCCAAGCCTGAGTTTCCAACTTTTGCCTGGGTTGCCATGCTGATCAGCGCGGGCATGGGGATTGGGCTAATGTTCTGGAGTGTTGCCGAACCGATCTACCACTTTCAGGATCCTCCAGCTCTGATTGGCACGATTGAACCCCTGTCTCGGGAGGCAGCTCAGCAAGCTTTAGGCATTACTTATTTCCACTGGGGCTTACATGCGTGGGGAATTTATGCGCTAGTCGGCCTCGCGCTGGGCTTTTTTGCCTACAACTGGGGATTACCGCTGACGATTCGCTCGGTGTTTTATCCCATCCTGGGCGATCGCATTTATGGCTGGCCCGGCAACATGATTGATATTTTGGCCGTTGCCTCTACGCTGTTTGGGTTGGCGACCTCCCTAGGATTTGGGGTACAGCAGGTCAATGCTGGGTTTAACTTTTTAATGGGGTTACCAGTGAGTGTCCCCATTCAGGTCGGGCTAATTGCCATCATTACTGGGTTTGCAACAGCTTCTGTCGTGTCTGGGTTAGATGCGGGTGTGCGCCGTCTCAGCGAACTCAACATGATTTTGGCGGCTGTCTTTATGGGGTTTGTGTTGCTGGTGGGGCCGACCCTGTTTGTTTTGGGGTCTTTTGTTGAAACGGTGGGCTACTATACTGCTTCTCTACCTACCCTCAGCTTTTGGACTGAAACCTTTGACGGCACAACCTGGCAGAACGGCTGGACTGTATTTTATTGGGGCTGGTGGATTTCCTGGTCTCCTTTTGTGGGTATCTTTATTGCCCGTGTTTCTAAAGGTCGCACCGTTCGGGAATTCATTTTGGGTGTGCTGCTGTTGCCGACCCTGCTAACGTTTCTGTGGATGTCGGTGTTTGGCGGGACTGCCCTGTCTATGGAACTCGGTGAGTCCCAGGGGTTGATCAGTGGAGCTGTGGGCGAGAATGTGGCGACAGCCCTGTTTGTCATGTTGCAGCAGCTACCCCTGACTGGGATTACTTCTTTTGTCGGCATTGTGTTGGTTGTCGTGTTCTTTGTGACGTCCTCTGACTCAGGCTCTTTGGTGGTTGACAGTCTGACCTCTGGCGGCAAGCTCGAATCTCCAGTGACTCAGCGCGTCTTTTGGGCGGTGATGGAGGGGGTTATCGCGGCAGTGCTGTTGTTAGGAGGTGGCTTACAGGCGCTCCAAACAGCCTCTATCGCCACCGGACTGCCCTTCGCAATTGTGTTGTTGGTGATGTGTTACAGCCTATATCGGGGGCTAAGTCAAGAGCTAGCTATGCTTGAGGCTCAAGCTTTACAGCGTACTGAAACGCTTCCTGACGCGATACCTGAAGAAGCGATCGCCCGATAACCTAAAAGCCCGATAGCCTAGAAACCGGGTTTCTTGAAGAAACCCGGTTTCTGAGACAGTTTTCACAAGAAACATAACGGAACTATGGTGCAACATTTTGATGCCATCGTGATTGGTGCGGGGGGCGTCGGCAGTGCGGCTGCTTACTACCTTGCCAAAGCGGGTCAGCGCGTCCTGCTGCTAGAGCAGTTTGAACTCAACCACCAAAATGGCAGTTCCTACGGCTACTCCCGTGTCATCCGCTATACCTACGACAATCCTATCTATATCAACTTGATGCGGGATGCCTATCCCCTCTGGTTTGCGCTACAAGCAGAAGCGGGAGAACAGCTCTATGTCAAAACGGGTGGGTTAGACTTTGGGTTCCCTGATGTGGATACCTTCCAGGCGCTTAAGGCCAGTATGGATGAAGCTAGGTTGGACTACGAATATCTAACCCAACATGAAATTCACCAGCGCTACCCTCAGTTTGCCTTGAAAGACGGGATGGCAGGCTTGTTTCAAGCGGATGCGGGGTTACTGCGAACGTCGCGCTGCGTCTTAGCCCATGTGCGCTTAGCCCAAGAACGGGGCGCAACGGTGCTCGATCAAACGCCAGTGGTGAAGGTGACGCCAGTGGTAAACGGGGTTGAAGTGCAGACGGCTAAAGAGACCTTCACTGGCGATCGCATTGTGTTGACCGCAGGCAGTTGGGCCAAGGGACTCTTAGCAGAGCAGGGCATCGACTTACCGCTAAAAGTTATGCCCTGCCAGCTAGGCTTCTACCAGCCCGATCAGCCTGCGAATTTTGAACCGGGCACGATGCCAGTCTTCTTCGCCCACATGAACGACGACTACGGCGAAATGCCCTACGGCATCCCCCACGAAGATCCCAGCATCGGCTTTAAAATCACCACCTTCTATGGTTGGGACACGGTGAATGCCCCCAGCGAGGTAGACTATACCCCCAGCCAAGACTGGACAGAGCGGATTCGTAATTTTGCCCGCGAGTATATTCCAGGGGCGGCTGGGCCGCTGATTAGCACCCGCCGCTGCCTCTACACTCTGACGCCCGACAAACATTTCATTGTCGATCAACACCCCAGCTATCCCCATGTGGTGATTGGGGCTGGCTTTTCTGGCCATGGGTTCAAGTTCACGACGCTGACGGGCAAAATGCTGGCCGATCTAGCAATGAATGGCAGCACCCCCCACGACACTAGCTTGTTTAAAGTCGCCCGGTTTCAGCCTGTTGAGGTGTAACCCTTATCCACTTTGTACAGTCGATTTCCGGAGGGAATGCTCTGTTTGCCGATAGGATAAACATGAGTAATAGCAAGCATGACGTCATCTTTTATGGTTCCGAGTGAGCCAAGCACCACCGCTAAGCAACCCCTGCATATCGTTATCTCAGAGAAGCTCAAGGCCCAAATCGAGGCAGGCCAGTATAAGCCAGGGCAGCGTTTACCCAGTGAATATGATTTGGGAGAAAAATTTGGCGTGAGTCGCACCACCATTCGACGAGCAGTTGCCAACCTGATTCAGCAAGGGCTAGTGACCACCCAACAAGGGAAGGGGATCTTTGTCAGCGATCGCCGCAAGATCAGCTTCCCTATGTCTAACCCACTGATGCAGTTTGATGTGGTTCTGAGGGAGCAGGGGTATGCGGGGCGAATTCATTCGTTGCGGTTTCAGCTGACCAGCGCCCCCGCTGATGTGGCGTGCAAACTCAAGTTGCCGAGCCAAACAGCCCAAGTCTACTGGCAAGAAAAAATCATCTACGCTGACGATGCTCCCATTGGTCTAGAAGTGGATTATTTCCCTGAGGCATTGGGGCATTCTTTAACCGATCAACTGCAACAGGGATTTACTTACAGCACTTTGGCGATGAATGGAATGACGCTCAATGCGGCCAAGGTGAGTTTGGAAAGTGTGCCTGCAAACTATGAACTGAGTGAGTATTTAGCGGTCCCGCTGGGCATGCCGCTGCTGGTGTTTAACTATGTGATGTATTGGGGTAAACATGCCCCCGCATTTTGTGGCAAGACGTTATTCCGTTCTGACTGGACCTGCTATACGTCTGAAATCGAGATCAGTACTTAAAATGGGGCATAGCCAGGTTTATGGGAGTGTAACCCTTGATGGTCGGTTCATCATCAGTGCGGGCGACGACGCTGAAGCAAGCCTTTCGGGTATGCAACTTGGGGGCGCTGACCGGGGCTGAAATCAAGCGCTACTATGTAGAACTTTCTGCCGCCCGCAGTCAAGCCGCGATCGACAACGTCAGTACACAACTCGATTTTTTAGAACCGGGGGAACCCGCAGCGATTCTGTTCACAGGGCATCGGGGCTGTGGCAAGAGTACGGAGCTTAAGCGGATTCAGCGCCATTGGGAACTGCACTATGAAGTGATCTACATCAAGGCGACGGACGAACTCGACATCAACGACACAGACTACAAAGACATCTATCTGGTAGTGATCCAATATGTGACGGCGGCGATTCAGGATTGGGGGCTAAAGCTAGACCCAAAGCTAGTGAAAGAATTTGAGGATTGGTTTAAGCAGATCACGGGCGAAACTGAGGAAAAAGTTGAAAGTTCTGTCAGCGTCAGCGGTGAGGTGGAGGCTGGGCAGCAGTTTCCGTTTGTGTTTAAGCTGATGGTGAAGCTGCTATCGCAAATCAAGGGGTCGGATACGTACAAGCGCACGATTCGCGAAGACTTGCAGCAAGGTTTTTCTCGCTTGCAAGAGAATACCAATAATCTGCTCAAGGATGCCTATGCCAAGCTGCGGGAAAAGAAACCCAACTGCAAAGGCTTTTTGATCATTTTGGATAATTTGGATCGGGTGCCACCGCAGGTGGGGGAGCATCTGTTTTTGAAATACGCCAATCAACTGCGGGAGCTGCACTGTGTGGCAATCTACACCGTGCCGATTTCGGTGATTTATTCGGGCCAGAATTACAGCAATGCTTTTGGTGAGCTAAAGATGATGCCGATGGTCAATATCTATCGCTATCAGCCTGACCAAGTGGATTTGGCATACGACTTGGCAGGGGTAAAACTGATGGCGACGTTGATTGAGCAGCGGGTGCAGGTGGATGCATTGTTTGAAACGCCAGATTTGGTAGAAGAACTGGTGAAATTTAGCGGCGGGCATATGCGGCAACTCATGCAGCTGATGCGCAATGCCTGCTTGACCGCCGGCACCCGAGGCCACAACAAAATCACCGCCGCCGACATTCAAGAGACGGCGAATCAAGAACGCTTTAACTTTGAACGCAATATTCCCAGCGATCACTACCCGATTTTGGGGCAGATTTGTCGCACTAAGGAATCACCCCGCGAGCTGGAAGCACAGCAGAAGATGCAGTCTATGCTATTTAATATCACCGTGCTGGAATACGTCACTGGCCCGAAGCGGTGGATCTATGTGAATCCCCTCGTGAGGCAAATCGATGCCCTCCAAGCCGTCCTGGATTAAGAAAACTTTGAGCCGCTTTATTCCCCCTTTTTTAAGGGGGGCAGGGGGGATCGCGACAAGTGCCCACACCCCACAGACAACACCCGACCCAACCGAGGAATTTATCAGCCTCAACGAAGAAGCCATTGAAAAGCTGGCAACCTTCATCGACTTTGCCGAAGGCTTCACCATTGGCTTTGTGGAGATCAACTTTCTTGCCGATCTCGACATCCTGATTCAGCATTTGGCAACCCATCCCGACTGTGCCGACGCTCAGTTTATAACGCTGACCCTAGACGACCCGAATCTGAGGTTTCTAAAAGATGAACTCGTCAAGCGGTTGGCAAACGAAACCTTAGTACCCGACAAAAAGCCGATTATTTGGATTCAAGGGTTAGAACAGTCTATTCACATGTCGGGAGATTATCCCCCGATGCTGAACGACTTGAACTTTGTGCGCGATGCCTTTGTGGACTCCGTGCCCCACCCGGTGCTGTTTTGCCTACCCGATTACGCCATTAACCGGGTTATTCAATACGCCCCGGACTTTTGGAGTTGGAAGTCGGGTCTGTTTCGGTTCAAAACCCGTCCTTCAACCCAGAAATTTGCAGCGGATAGCACCATCTTTTCTGACCGGATTCGTGAAAGTCTGTTGCTAGAAGACTGGCAGGAACGCATTGACCAACTGGAACGGCTGGTCATGGAGTATCGGCCTTCTGGCAGTCCAACGCCACCAGAGCTAGAGAATTATTGTTGGGTTTTATCAGAGTTAGGGATTGCCTATCGTGGGCAAGGCAATGTTACACAAGCTGCTTTCTACCTCCGGCAAGCCATTGATATCACTGAGAATCAGACGAGCGCACAATCGCAGCGGGCATTAGCTTTACATGAGCTAGGCATTCTCAAAGCCAACCAGGGCGAGATTGAAGATGCGATCGCCCTCTACCAACAATCCCTCGACATCAAAGAACAAATCGGCAACATCCATGACAAAGCCGCCACCCTGCATCAACTTGCCATCCTCAAAGCCAACCAGGGCGAGATTGAAGATGCGATCGCCCTCTACCAACAATCCCTCGACATCAAAGAATAAATCGGCGACATCAAGACTAAAGCTGCTACCCTGCATCAACTCGCCATCCTCAAAGCCAACCAGGGCAAGATTGAGGATGCGATCGCGCTCTACCAACAATCCCTCGACATCACAGAACAAATCGGTGACATCCAGACCAAAGCCGCCACCCTGCATCAACTCGGCATTCTCAAAGCCGACCAGGGCGAGATCGAAGACGCGATCGCCCTCTACCAAGAAGTTCTAGCTATCGATGAACAAACTGGCAACATCCAGGGCAAAGCCGCCACCCTTCATCAACTCGGCATGCTCAAAGCTAACCAGGGCGAGATTGAGGACGCGATCGCCCTCTTTCAAGAATCCCTCAACATCACAGAAAAAATCGGCGACATCCAAACCAAATCTATGACGCTTCAGTGGATTGGGGGATTAGCCGCAGATGTTCAAAAGGACTATGAGACTGGGATTCAATGCTTCCGAGAATCCCTAGAAATTTTGCAGCGCATTGGCTCCCCGAAGGCCGAAAATGCTGAGCGTCAGTTAGCACAGATTCAAGCACTGGCGGCTGAGCAGGCAACAACTTCTGAACCATAAAGCAGATTTGGATTTTGGCTTTCAAGGGGCTGAATTTGAATGCAACTGAACAAATCGTGCGTGGTCTCTAAATGTGGCGATTACACTCCTTTGAACTGAAACCGGCGAGTTTAGATTTTTCTGATCGAGGCATTTGCTCAGTACAGCAACTTTGGGCCAATGGCCAACGCTTGAGCAATGCAATCAACCTGGTAGATTGGGCGACAAACTCAGCTCAACTCGAAATCTGTGAAGTCTGTGGCATCGTCGGTTGCGCTGATGGCGGCTGGGTTAGTCTACGTCGCAGTGGTGACTGGGTGCTGATGGTACCTGCTTGGGAAGCGATCGCATCCCGTCCAGACCTCCCCGGCTACTACGATCCGCCGTCTTATTTGGTGAAGAACCAGCAGGGCGTCCCCTATTGGCATCAAGCCGACTACCAGCGCTGGCAAGACGAGTTACCTGTAACCCTGCCAGATCTAGAGACCATTGCACCCCTAACCGCCCACGAAGTCCTGAAAGCATTTCAAATTGAAGCCCCAGCGCGCGTGCTAGGCCGGCTATCTGACCCGCCTCGACTCAACCCCGAGAGCATCGTGGCAGCATCCGAGGGCAGCCACCTAGAATTGTTACCCCAACTGCAAACCACGATTAAGAAATGGCTCAACTGCGATCGCCCTGTCCACATGTCCCCCATCGGCCCAACAGACACCGTGGTTCAGCTTTATATCGATGTTGCAGGTTTTCCTGAATGGTCAGTCTTGGTAGACCCCGAACGGCTGTATTTACAACCTGGCTTCGCGATCGCTTGAGGGTCAGCTTGGAATTACATCCTTACCAAATCATCCCAAGCTTCTCTAGCTAACCTCAAAGACTCAATGCAAGTTGAATCGTCCGCTTAGGAGGCTTCAGATTTTCTGGCAAGGGCTCTGGCTCGGGACGCACCGCTGGGCAATGGCGGGCAAACGAACAGCGATCGCACTGTTTCCCCGTCTTCGGTTGCCAGGTTTGATCGGTCAAAAGCTGCACTGCCAAATCGCTGATCAACCCTTGAACCCTTGTTTTTTGCTCAGCGCTGGCCTCAAAGCTAATCTTTTCTCCCGTGCGCAAATAGAGCAGAGTCATCCGTTTGAGGGCAGTATTGTAGCGCTGTTCTAGGGCCAGATAATAGAGCCCCATTTGGATATCGATCGCTTGGGCATCAGGGCGTTGGGGATCTTTGGCAGACTTGTAATCGATCAGCTCCAATCCATCATCAAGCGCATCGAGGCGGTCGTAACGTCCGCTCAACTTAAACTCGATACCCGACACTTGGAGCTGACCCTGGATGCGACTTTCTACGGCTAACGGACGCCGTAACGCGGGCAATGGCAAAATATGCTGCTCATAATACTGCTTGAGAATCTGCCAGCCCTCACTCGCCTGGGCTGCACTCAACCCAGCGGACTGGTGTTGCCAGCAGTCGGTGATCCAATGGAGCAGCGGTAGCGGATCGAGATAGTGCCACTCACTATAGATTTGAGCCAGGGTGCGGTGGAGGGCTTGCCCCAGGGCAGCTGCCCCAAATACAGCTGCATCGCCCAAGCCATACTCATAGTGGAAGTAGTAGGCACGGGGGCAGCGGTGATAGGTTTTAAGCTTGGTCGCAGAAAGGTGATAAGCCATAATGCCGAGAGGTTAGCAGATCTCAGCTAGAGTGGCGGCATTTTGCTCAAATCTGTTGCTAAACGAATAACGCCGCAAACTTTTGCCAGCGCGAACAAGATTCCGCCTAAGATCGGAGGTGAGCTTCTTCTAACCCAATGCAATGGTCTCCTCCAATCCTCTGCTTAGCCTCGATTTTGAACCTGCGCTGCAATCGTTGGGCGATGACTATTACGATCAAGTCGCGGCAGCAGAATTTCCCCAGCACACCCTCCGGTTTCGCAATGATGCCGTTCTGGGCCAGATGGGGCTGGATCCAGCCACAGTCGCCGACGCGCAGGTGGTCGAAGCCTACGGCAAGTTTCAAGGGCGTGAACCCCTGCTGGCTTTGCGCTATCACGGCTACCAGTTTGGTGAATATAACCCCGCCCTGGGAGACGGTCGCGGTTTTCTTTACGGTCAGGTGCGAGGGCTCGATGGTGAACTCTACGATTTGGGCACCAAAGGCTCTGGCCCTACTCCATATTCTCGTGGCGGGGATGGGCGCTTAACCCTGAAGGGTGGCGTACGAGAAGTGTTGGCCGCAGAAGCACTGCATGCCTTGGGGGTCAATACCTCTCGTTGCTTGAGCATAATTGAAACGGGGGAAGGGCTGTGGCGAGGCGATGAACCGTCGCCGACGCGATCGTCAGTGATGGTGCGCTTTAGTCGATCCCATATCCGCTTCGGCACCTTTGAACGGTTTGAATTTTTCAAGCGTCCTGATTTAATTCGCAAGTTGCTCGATCACGTGATCGAGGTTTACTATCCCCATCTGCAAGCAATCGCCGATCGTCAAGAACGAGACGCCAAATTCTATGCTGAACTGGTACAGCGAACAGCGGTTTTAGCCGCCCAGTGGATGTCTGTGGGCTTTTGCCACGCCGTCCTCAACACCGACAACATGTCGATTACCGGAGAAAGTTTTGACTACGGCCCCTATGCCTTTATGGATCAATATGATCCAAGCTTTACAGCCGCCTATTTTGACTATTCGCGACGCTATTGCTACAGGAATCAGCCGATTATTTGCAAGCTCAATCTAGAAATGCTGCAAAAGCCGCTCAAATTGGTGATGGCCGAAGCAGACTTGGCGGCAGGACTGGAGCAATTTGCTGCTCACTATCAAAACCACTATCACACTCGCATGCTCAAGAAGCTGGGATTTGATTCATTAGAGTCCGATTTGGCCGATGAGTTATTAGCCCAAACCCTGCGCTTACTGGAACAGACCCAGGTGGGTTACCACGATTTTTTCACAGGCATCACCCAGCAGTTTGCACCCGGTTGGCGCGAAGACTCAGACACGATCTTGAGTCCGACGATGCAGGCTTCTGACGCCGATGCCCAAACCCTGCTGGATAACTGGCGACAAATCTATCATCGCTGCTTGAATCAAGTCCCCAAGACTGCGCTTGCTTCCATGGCCCAAACCCTGAAGCAAACCAATCCCGCAATTGTGTTGCTGCGCCCTGAAATTGAAGCCATTTGGGAACCGATTACCATAGAAAATAACTGGCAGCCCTTTTACGAACTAATCAAGAAGATTCAGTCACCCTTTGATACTTGAGTTGATACTTGAGGCGGATCTGACTTTGATACTTGAGGCGGATCTGAACTAGCGCAAAAGGGTAAGTATTCATGCACTACTGCGACTTTTTTATATCTGAAAAAAGGATAATAAATCCCTCCTGAGTAAAGTGTTTATCATGGGTCAACACTTCAACAATATTCATTTTCTGCATCACGACCATGGAAATACAGTCTGTCAAACTATAAGCCTTATCTGAACGCTGACCATAGAGTGACATGCCTAACTCTCGTACTTCCGATGTGTAAGATACGATGCTTATTCGAGGTTCGCGTACCATTTGAGTGCACAATGCCAGAGCTTTCTGGCGCATCAAAGCGCCTTGAGTTGAAGCGTAGTTGAGAACTTCATCCAAGACACCATCCGTTGTTACAAGTGGGATGTTAGGATTTTGGCGAGTATAGTGGAGAGCTGATTTATGCCAGTCATCTCTTGGGTTTAAGAGAGCAAGCCAATAGAAAGTGTCGGCAAAGACAGACTTCACGTTTGTTGCAATCCCTTTTTGGGTGTGCCGTAAATATAGTGATTATGCTCAACGGCTCCATCAGTCGGCAATGTATCGAGTATCTGGGGTGGGATATCGGCAGTCAGTTCCTCTATAAATTCTGAAAAGGGTGTTGCTTGTCTTTGTTGCCGATGATATTTCATTTTTGCTAGCAATAGGAAGTCAAGCAGTTCTTCAATTACAGGGTTTGGAACCTGTTCGATTTCACGGATAAGCAGCTCTTTAGGGGTCATGACCAGTCCCGAACGTCCTGAGCTTATTGTAGTTGTTCTGACGATCTCAAGTAAAAAGCTGATTGACAACAGTATTGTCGTTAAATCGTAGAAATGTTTGTTTGTTAGGGGTGATATTGATCCAACTCCAGCACATCCCCAAAATGATTCGGGCACAGCGTGAACATCGCTTTGGGGACTTTGCCATTCTCAAAGCTGATTTGCTGGGGGCTAAAGCAAATGATGCGATCGCGCCTCAATTAACGTCCGTCATAGGCTACTATCCCCCCATTGATCTAGACGCCTTGCTGCAACTGCCCCAGGACAGCTTTGGCTATGCCTATGCCCAGCACATGAACACTAACCAACTCACACCAATCCATGTGAGCCCAGCATTAGATGAAGTGGCGCGTCGCAATGTGTTTGCCCTCCGCTATGCCGTGACGCATGACATTTTCCATGTGTTGTTAGGGTTTGACACCAGCTATGCCGGAGAAATTGGCGTTCTGGCTTTTGCGGTTGAGCAGGGCTATAGCGAGGGGCAGAAGTTTGCTTTGACCTTGGCCAAGTTGATTTACCCCATTCTGGCACCGGGGCAAAGGCAGGCGATCGCGGCCAATGTGAAAACAGGTCAGGCGATCGCCAAACAAGCCGATTTTTTGTTGGGATATCGCTTTGAAGACCACTGGCACGAGCCTTTAGAAATAGTGAAAGCTCAACTTAGATTAGATGGAATCAAGAATTAGGAAACTTGCAAGAATGGTGATCAGAAACCAGCATAATACGACCCGTTCCTAATCACCGCTCTCCCAACCAGTGAGTGCACCCCAGCCATAATTGGTGCATTAGCTATCAACACCATCCTAAACACGGGAAGTGAATGATTTCAGTAACGCTGCTGTTCCAGTCAGGGATTAGGATTAACCTAACCCACCTCAGTCGCCACAATCCCGGTTAAGTCATCAAGCTGAGCCATATCGAGGGGCCGTCCTCCAAAGTTGTCATACATCCTCGCCAATGCGCCTGTAAACGCAGCGTTGTAGTCCAAGGCCACCTCGTTAGCAATAAAATCAGTGCGCACATCTTGATAAGCAAAATCATCAGGCGCAGAAGGCCCACCCACTAAGGCCCCATATAGGACATGCTCATTGGGGGCTGAATCGCTGATATTCGTCGTCCCTGAAGCGGCCCGATGGTGGGGATTCAACGGAGATTCTTCACCAAACCCAACCATATAGCTAAAGTCGTTGGGATTATCCCCCAGGATGTAGTCGATTTGGCTTTCCGCAAACTCTGAATACTCGCCATTCGGGTCATTAACGGTATCACTATAAACACCAGCTAGAAAAGCCGTATTCGCGGAATACCGGAGCGACCCCCACTGATCGAGCCAGGCTAAGCCGCCGTCTGTATAGGATACGCTACCCCCCGGCATCCAGGAGTTGAGCCAACTTTCAACATCATTGCGATATCGAGCGTCACCCGTCTCCTGAGCCAGCAAAATTGCGGCACCATAGGATTTGTTATCCCAAGATTGAGTCCAACCGGGGCCAACACTTTGGTAGGCGCTTTCAGCCTTATTGAGATAGGTCGTATCGGTTTGGCCACTCGCTTCGATCGCTTTATGCAGCCAAACTGCCCCCCAAGTCAGTTCATCGGCGTAACCACTCCATGAATTGTAAAAGGAGGCCGCATCGGGAATTGCATCAGAATAGTTACCCCGATAGGTATCGGCAAAGTCGTAAAGCTGGATGGCGTTTTCCAAAAGCTTATCGGCATAATTTGAATCACTTTCTCGAAACGCGATCGAAGCTGATGCCAGTGCCGCCGCCGCTTCACCCGCTAAATCAGACCCAGGATTTTGCCGATCAATCTTGTAGGCAGGCCGCGCCATGGTCATATCTTCGGGTGCGCCCCAGTAAGCATGATCGATATCACCATCGCCAACCTGGCCCCAAAATTCTTTGGTCCCGTTGGCATCGGTGACATGCGCCTTCAGCAGGTAGTCTGTGCCCCATTTGATCGCCTCGAGGGATTCATCCAGCTGCCCACTCTGCTCATAACCCGCCTCATACTCATCTACCCCCCAACTCAGCAGGGTCATCGCGGACGCCATGGGCAGACCGAATTTAACATGGTCTCCGGCGTCATAGTAGCCACCGCTTAGATCCACGCCAACATCAGCACCGTCATTGAGGGCAGAATCGCCCCGCCATTCAATCCGGTTGTCGTCAGGTAAATCGCCAGAACGCTGGGCCTCATAGAATAACAAGGATTTTTGTAGCGCTTCACCATAGTTGAATTGGCCTGATCCAGCTGGATTACCTGATGGATCCGTTGGGTCGGGTGTTGGATCAGGGGTTGGGTTGGGTGTCGGATCGGGCGTCGGATCGGGGGTTGGGTCGGGTGTCGGATCAGGGGTTGGATCGGGTGTCGGATCGGGCGTCGGATCAGAGGTTGATGCTAAGGGCTCGCCATTGAGCTGATAATTGCCAATCTCAATAGCTGCTCCGTTGGGTTTGGCACCATTAAAACCAAAAGTAATCGTGTCTCCGGATGAAACGTTGCTATTCCAGTCGAGATTGCCGATGACATAACGGTTGCCTTCACGGCTAAGAATCTCGGCATTCCAGATGTTGGAAATCTCAAAAGAAGCCTCAAATTCAATCGTCCATTCACTCAAGTCATCACCGGGATTGACCAGCGAAAAATCGGCAGTAAAACCACTGCCCCAATCGTTTCTCACGAAGAGCTCAGCTAAATTCATGTTTTTGGTTGAAGCCTTACGACAAGATCAGAACAAGACCCATTCGGCACAGCGAAATAAGTAACTGGGTACTGGAATCTTGGTAAATGCAGTTGTCAACTGAAAGCAGAGAATTAACCTTGAAAAAGAATTCAAAAATCAGGCGTCAGAACTCAGTTCCCCACTCAGTATAGGCAGGGATATTTGTTTATGCCGTACAGAAAATGTGAGAAAAAATCTGGCATGTAGTACAAAAAGTGCCGAAGATCTTTTCCGTATCTGCATTAAGGCAATTTCTCCAAAGGAATATACCGGGAGCCCCCTGCGCCCAAATCCTGTGTAGAGTTGATTCTTTAGCCAAAAGATATTTCTGAGGGAAAGCCAATGTCAAAGTCGTTAAAGGTTTTTGAGGCCCCCAAATCCTAAATCTTGGGCTTTGAGTCTTGTCTCCCCCAGGATTGGTGGGCTAGGGAAGGCCTGGATAACCTTTGAGTGCCTATCTAGCCCACCTCAGCCGTCATTGTGATGACGGTTTCCACTGTAGCTCCAGGCTCTGCCGTGAGTAGATGCTTGCCCGTATTAAGGGCATTGCGGGGGCCGCTCCAGGGTTCAACGCAGTAAAAGTCTTTACCCTTCACTGCCCAAAACACCAGGGTAGAGTAGTTCGAGTCATACTCAATGGTGAGCTTCAGGTTTCTACTCGCGTCGGTGACGCTGGCAGACGGGCCGGTGAGGTTAATAAAGGCGAAATCGATTTCATCTTGATCGAAGTCAAACTGACCGGAGAAATCGTGAACTTCACTGCCCCCTTTAATTTGATATTGAGTCGAGGGCAGGTTAACGGTGAGTTGACCTTTGTCAGCCACCGCAAAGTAGGGGTGAATGCCAGTAGAAAAGGGCATGGGCTGCTGAGACAGATTGGTGTGGCAATACCGCAGTTCTAGGGTGTTGCCCTTCAGGGTGTAGCTATAGTTCAGTTCAAAGTCAAAGGGATAGCCTGCACGGGTGGCGTCGCTGCTTTTGAGGGTAACAGTGAGGCTAACGCCGTCGTCGGTCGATTGCTCGGTGACCTCCCAGGGCAGGGTACGGGCAAAGCCGTGTTGCTTTTGGGCGTAGGTTTGGCCATTGAGTGTATAAGTGTCGTCAACCAGGTTGCCGCAGATGGGAAACAGCAGCGGAATCCCCCCCCGCACCGACAAGCTGGGATCTTTGAAGCGCTCTGCATCTAGGTAAAACACTTCCTGCCCTTGGACTTGCCAACTGGTGATGATGCCACCCCGTTCTGGCACCACCTTGATTTGGGTTTGGGTGGCCTCATCAGAGAGAACGTAGGTTTTATATTGTTGTTGCTCAACGGCGATCGCGACCATAAGTTAGCCTTCCAAAAACAACTCCTGCTCCTAAGGTCGCACACAATGGCCCCCGCAAGGTTCTCAAAAGATTATGAAGCGGTTAAGGTCAGTCATGGCGGCACGATTCACTGAGGCTCGTGCTAGTCTCTGTTCTATGTGAGGCGAGCCGTATTTTTCCACCCCGACCATCAGATCCGAAAATTGTGCACAAACGATAGGCCAACATAGGGAGTTTCTATCATGTCTGAGCCCAATGGCGTGATGATGCAATACTTTCACTGGTACATCCCCTCGGATGGGAACCTTTGGAATCAGGTCAAAGATCAGGCTAAAGATTTAGCGGCGGCTGGGGTTACGTCTCTTTGGCTACCCCCTGCCTACAAAGGCACAGGCGGCGGTTATGACGTCGGCTATGGCGTTTACGACATGTTCGATCTGGGGGAGTTTGATCAAAAAGACTCAGTTCGGACTAAATATGGCACTAAGAATGAGTACATCGCGGCTATTCAAGCCGCCCATACAGCGGGTATTCACGTTTATGCTGATGTCGTCTTCAACCACAGACTGGGAGCCGACCAAACTGAAGAAGCCGAAGCCAGACCCTTCAACCCCGATGATCGCAACCATCCCCTCGGTGATTACCGCACCATCCAAGCCTGGTCTCATTTCACGTTTCCCGGTCGGCAGGGTAAGTATTCTGACATGGAGTGGCACTGGTGGCACTTCGACGCCGTGGACTACAACGCCAGAGGCGATGGCCCCCAGGCCGTGTATCTCTTCAAAGACAAAGCCTTCGACCAAAACGTCGATTTAGAAAAGGGCACCTTTGACTACCTGATGGGCTGCGACCTCGACATGGCCCACCCAGACGTCCAAAACAACCTCAAAGACTGGGGCGCTTGGTTTGTCGAAACCACCGATGTGGATGGCTTCCGGTTTGATGCCGTGAAGCATGTGCGGGCAGAGTTCTTTTCGGAATGGCTGCACCACTGTCGCCAGCAGTCTGACAAACCCCTGTTTGCAGTGGGCGAGTATTGGTCTTACGCGGTGGAGGCGCTCCATCACTTTATTAAAGTGACCGACGGGGATGTGATGTTGTTTGATGCCCCGTTGCACTACAACCTCAGCGCCGCCAGTACGGCAGGTTCAAGCTATGACCTGCGCCAAATCTTTGACAATACTCTGGTCAAACAGCAACCGGCTTTAGCCGTCACCCTGGTTGAGAATCACGACTCCCAACCGCTGCAAGCACTGGAATCGGTTGTAGAGAGTTGGTTTAAGCCCTTGGCCTACGCCTTAATTTTGTTACGGCGCGATGGGTATCCCTGTATTTTCTATGCCGACTATTACGGGGCCCATTACACCGACAAAGGACGCGACGGCAATGAGCATGAAATTTGGCTCGACAGCCATCAATGGATCATTGATAAATTTCTAGAGGCCCGTCGCACCTACGCCTATGGCGATCAGTATGACTACTTTGACCACGCTAATACCCTCGGTTGGACGCGGCTGGGAGATGAAAAACATCCGGGTGGCATGGCTGTGGTGCTCAGCAACGGCGAGGCGGGGACAAAATGGATGGAAGTGGGCCAAGCCGACTGTACCTATATTGACTTGACGGAACACATCAGTGAGTCGGTCACAACTAACGATGAGGGTTGGGGTGAGTTTCGCTGTAATGGCGGGTCGGTATCGGTTTGGGTGCCCCAGGCGTCATAGCCCACAGGTTTCTACCTGAACGAAAGTTCTCAGTAATCTTGTCAGATCATTGAGGATAAAATTTCTAGACGTCTCCTCACCAAAAAACTCAACGGTACCTTGGTAATCGTCCAACTGTGGTAGATGTCCCTTTGGGGCGTCTAGGGATAACTTTTGGTTAAAGCGCCAAACGTCTGGCTCTTTCCAACCGACTTGTTCTGCAAATTTCAATAGGAAGGGCTGAGCTGTTTCCCGATCCCGAGTATTTTCGAGGGTTCCGCCGACACTTTTATAAATCTCCTTTTGCACGCTAAAGCCAAAGCGATTGTCGCTGTGCTCTAGCCAGAGTTGGTCAAGCATGCGTAGGTCTTCGCACGCTAGCTCATTAGTAGTAGCAGTGGCGGATGTCAGAAAGTTCAACATTCTAAAGGTTTCTACATTGGCATCTTGCCAGCGTTGAGCGGCTAAAAGCTGGCGCAAATTGGCGTAGTAATCAGACGAGAGGTAACTCGATGAAGCCAAATTCAGCTCATCAGGGTTTGTCCATGAGTTCGGGTAAGTTGGGTTGTCAGTGGGGGCAATATCTACCCAAGGTGGGGATTCACTGGAGGGCGCGATCGCGTTAGGGCTAGCGGTTGGCTCAGATGGGGATGTCTCTGATTGGGATGACTGTTCGCTAGGGGGACGCATTAAGACAATGGATAGGGTGACTACAGCTGCGATCGCGACGCCGACCCCACCTAACTGGAATAACCGCTGCCGACTCAAGCTGAACGATTGACGGGTTATCGGTTGAGCGGCTACAGGTTGAGGGGCTGCTGGGAGTAACGCTGCTTCAACAGGTGCAATATCGTCATGCTGCAACCCTAAAAGGTGCTGAAACTGCTTGAGCTCTCTGCGGGTTTGATCGCTCAAGGGTTGTCCGGACGCGATCGCAGTCTCAACCGCCTGACGATACCGCTCTATATTGCTCAACCGCTCCCGGTATGGATGCAAGACTTCATCTTCGATTTTGTTCGCCGTTTCAGTGGTTAAGCCCAACTGGTCGCGTAGGGTATCCAAAATCATGCGACCCACCTGAGAAATTTCCCCCTGATTGACATAGCGCTGGGCTTCTTGGCGGTAACGCAGTGCTGGATCGTCAATTTGAGCCCGGATCAGCTGAATCTTGAACCCTTCTTTAACGGCATAGATTTCCGGGTGCATGGCGGGGGCTGTTTCTCGCACTTTGCTCTTGGCGTAGTTGTGGAGTTCTTCAACATCAACCCAACCATCGTGGTTGAGATCGGCAACCCCCGTACTCAAACCTTCAACAATGTAGCGGGTATAGATAGAGAGATCCGACGATTGGTCTTCGAAGGAATATTGGGTCGAGGTTGATGAGGTAAGCACGACTCGCCCTTCACCCCCCAGTTGGGCCTTGATGTCTACGGCTGAGTCATCGGCTTTTGCCGTCATGCCCGTGGCAAACGCGCCACTGAAACAACAGTCTAAAATCACAACCTGCCGTCTGCAGCGGCTATGGCTCATCAGCTCTTGCACAAAGCTGGCATTGACCGCTGTTGATCGAATCAATTCGCCAGTGGCTGTTTTCTGCGTATCTCGTGTGGCGAAGTAAAGCCTGCCCTGGTCATCTTTAATGCCGTGGCCTGAGAAGAACAGCAAAGCTAAGTCGTCTTTAGATCTTTCTGCAAACAAAGACTCTATTTTGACCCGCAAGGTCTGCGGATCTGGATTTAGCAAGGTTTGGACAGTATCAAATCGACTTTCAGGATCACCGCTTTGAAGTGCGCGCTGAATCGCGTCGATGTCCTGTTGGGCTTTGGGAAGAGGACTGAGGCCAGGTTGGTACTCACTGACGCCAACTAACAGGGCAACTTTTGCCATGGGAACTTTGTAAATGCTATTACGGGGGCTGTCTCTGTGTGCTACAGCAGTTTTTGCAGACTTTCAGATTATTATGTCTCTCATTGGCCTTCAATCAAATATGGAAGTGTTGGCAATACGACTTCTAGAAGCGCCTTCGATATGATGGGTTGAGTCTTTCAGGCAATTGTTTTGTTATGGATCGCATTGCCCAGTTCACCGAGGCGTATCGCAATCTGAACTTGTTTCCCCTGCTGTCAGCGGAAGATATTGGGCAATTTCGCGTCCCCTATGGTCAGCGCATTTTATCCCGATTAAAAAGAGCGATTTTGGCTGCGGGGGATGAGGGCAAGCTAATTTTTACCGGGCATCGAGGCTGCGGGAAATCCACCCTGCTGAACCAACTTGCGTTGGACATGAGAAAAGAAGATCTCTTCGTCGCTTTTTTCTCCATTGCTGACATGGTGGAAATGTCGGATGTGAATCACATCAACATCCTTTATTCCATCGCGCTGAAGCTGCTGAGTCAGGCGACGAAGATGCGAGTGCCAATCCCTGAGACGACTAAAACCGCACTGATTAACTGGTTCAGCCAAACAAAGTCTCAAACCTATACTCAGCAGCTCAAGCAGGAACTTGCAGCAGGGGTGAATGTTTTCGATTTTTTCACTGGCAAGCTGCAAAAGGAAGGCTCTTTTAGAGAAGAGATTAAAGAAACTTACGAACGTCGCGTTTCTGAGTTATCTCAGCACATCGATTTAATTGCCGCAGCCATTCAAACCGCGACGCAGAAAAAAGTGCTGGTGATCATTGACGACCTGGATAAGCTTGATCTAGAAGTCGTCAAACCCATCTTCTTAGACAACATTAAGGCACTGTGTTCGCCCCATATTCGGGTAGTGTTTACGGTGCCGATTGCGGTGGTGCGCGAAACTCGGCTGTTGGCTACGCTAGAGTCTGAAAGCCGGATCGTGATGCTATCGGTGACGAAATTTTTCCCGAAGGAAGTCGCCCATGACGCTGATGCAGAGCCGATTGAGGCCAATGTGGAGATGCTAGAGAGGGTGCTGGAAAAACGTATCCCCGATGCGTTAATTGAGCCAGACGTTAAACGAAAAATTGTGATCCTCAGCGGTGGCGTGTTGAGAGAACTGGTGCGGTTGGGCCAAGAATGTTGCCGGGAGTGCATGTTGGAGTTGGACATTGACCCAAAGAAAACCGATCTCAAAATCGACCAGGCAATCTTAAAGGAAGCGGTGAAGTCGATACGCAACCAGTTTGCCCGGACTTTGGGCACTAATCTCTATGAATTGCTGGTTGAAACCTACACAAAATTCACCCCGCCCGATGCTAAGAGCGATGAGTTTTTAGAACTCCTCCATGGGCTATATGTGTTGGAATATGAGAATGACGACCTGTGGTACGACCTGCATCCCCTGGTGACGGATCTGCTGCGACGCAAAAGTTTGATCTAGAAACCGGGTTTCTTGAACAATACCTTCGCCAAGTTAGGCGGAGGTAGCGTCGTGAGGAGGGGGATGAATGCGCCCTAAGCTGGCGAGGCGATTGAGCGCCTGACTCCAGAAACTGGGTTTGGTTTTTTGGGGAAGGAGATTGATGATTTCGGTGGCATAGCGATAGCCTCGGGCATAGGCCTTGAGGTCGAGAATCGAGGCATTGGGGTCAGTGCGGCGAAACTCATGCAAGAGGCAATGGGACAGATTGACCATGAAGAAGGCGAGATTAGCCGCATTGGTAACCGTCGTTTGCCGAATCGTCATGAAGTCTTCAAGCCCCCAGAACTGCTTAGCGTCCCGGAAATTAAACTTGATTTGGAAGCGCAAACTGTAATAATCGACTAGGACATCAGCCGCCAACGCCAAATCACTACTGAAGAGAATGACATGGCCCCGGGCCTGCGTGCGCAAGTTAATCTTTTCTAGGATCACGACATTGAGCGGATAGGCAAACTGTTCATGGACAGCGGTGCCTTGATACCGATTGGTTTGAAGGGTGCCAGTGCGCCCTGAGGTGACGCTCTGCTGGGTCAACCAGGCGACCGGGAGGGCCTGGTAATCGAGTCTAAGGCCATACTTGGCCCGCTTGTTCGAGCCGGTGTAGGGCTGGTGCAAGGCCAAGTCGCTGCGTAATTTCGAGATCAGATGCAGCCGCTGAGCTCGCACCATACAGAGGGCGTTATTGTTGCCAAAGTGACCATCTAAGACCAGATAGTTCACAGTTAACCACCCGCCGATGCGGCTCAGCAGGGCGGCCAGTCCCGCGCTAAGCCGTTGCAGTTCTGGCGTTAAGGTGACCTCATCTTTGGCTTTCGTTTTCCGTCCCTTGGGGCGTCCTCCCCGCGACACGGGCGCGGGCGAACCGGGTTGGGCTGCTTTCTGCTTTGCCGCTTTCGCCGCTTTCGCCGCCTCAATCGCCGCTTTCTCCTCTGCCGTACGCACGACTTGCTCCACGCTCACCGGATAGGACTGCCGCTCCCCCACCGCGACCAAGGACAAGGCGAAAAAGGCTACTCCTGGCACTGCTTTGTCGTACAAGCTGCTATAAAACCGGTCGAGTCCGTAGGTTTGCCGACCTGCTTTGGTGACAACAACCTCGTCTCCCGCCAGAATATACCTCTCCTGGCGACGGTAACACTGCTGTTGAAACAAGACCCAAAATAAGCTCGCCCACGGAATCACCGTGCTGAAAAACCGCTGCACACTCCGATAGCTTCCCTCACCCTCCGTCCAGCGTGAGATCCCCAGCATCGTCACCCGCCCACTCATCGCCAGCATCCCCTGGGCTATCCGACTCAACCGCCGCACGTTTGTCTTGTCCCAACTCGGTCGCAAGCCTTCTAGGAGCGCTAAAGTGTCTAGCATGGGTTTCTGGATTAGAGGGGTTGTTTGGTTACCATCACTCTATTTCAGAAGCCCTTCCTCGTTTTGGCGAAGGTATTGTACAAAGAAACCCGGTTTCTGGACAGCCCCAAACACCATGCCCCCACCCGACCTCGACCCCCTGAATCAACGCGAGTTTCGCAAGCTGGTGCTGTCGATCGAAGCCAGCGCCCAGCGCCTCGGCCTACTGCTGGCCATCTGCGACGACCGCAACCTACAAGATAAGCTGATCACTACCTACGAAGCCGAACTCAAAGACCGGGGCATTACGCCCTTTCGCGCCCGGTTAGACCTGAAGCAACCCAGCCTCCGCGCCACGCTGGCAAAACTAGAAGCCCAGGAACCCACCCTCCGGACTGGTGAACCTGCTGTGGTCACCGTGCTCAATGCAAATGAACTGCTCGGTGTGCGGCTGACTGACGATAAATCAGAACAAGAGCGCTTTTTCTTTTCGTTGCAGTGGACGCGAGAAGCGTTGCGGCAGTTTAACGTTCCGATTGTGCTGTGGCTTTCTGATGGGATTGCGACTCGGTTGAGTCAGGAGGCGAAAGATTTTTGGAGTTGGCGGAGTGGGGTGTTTGAGTTTGTGGCTCAGCCTCCAGCGGTGATTACTTCTCCATCGCATCTGGCAGGACAAACCACCCACCCTATCCCTATCGAGCAAGACAGCCAAATTCCGATTGAAGACCTGAAACAGCAAATTGCTGAACTGGAAAAGACTTCTCCAGAGTCACCGTTGCTGATCACGCTGTATAACACGTTGGGCAAAGCCTACGAGCATGAATATGCATATCGACAAGCCTTACAGCTTTACGAACAAGCGCTGTCGCTAGCTGAAGCGAAACAAGACTCAGTAGGACAGGCCAGAGCTCTCTTCAACCTAGGTGACTCATTAAGATACTGTGGGCGACCGTTCCAAACCCTTGATTTCTATGAGCAGGCATTGGCACTTTACCAAGGAAACGAAGATCGCAGCGGTGAAGCCAGTTCCCTCGGCAATCTGGGGATTGCATACTATTCGCTGGGTCAGTATCAGCGAGCAATCGAGTTCTATCAGCAGTCATTAGAAATTACACGCAACATTGGCGATCTCAGCGGCGAAGCAAATTCCCTTATGGGTCTGGGGATTGCATACTATTCGCTGGGTCAGTATCAGCGGGCGATTGAGTTCCACCAGCAGTCATTAGAAATTACACGCAACATTGGCGATCGCAACGGCGAAGCAAAGTCCCTCAATAATCTGGGGAATGCATACTATTTGTTAGGACAGTATCAACAGGCAATCGAGTTTTATCAGCAGTCATTAGAAATCCAACGCGACATTGGCGATCTCAGCGGCAAAGCAAGTTCCCTCAACAATCTGGGGAATGCATACGATTCGCTGGGTCAGTATCAACAGGCAATCGAGTTTTATCAGCAGTCATTAGAAATTCAACGTGACATTGGCGATCGCAAAGGTGAAGCAGCTTCACTTGGAAATCTGGGGAATGCCTACTATTCGCTAGGTCAATATCAACAAACCATCGATTTTCAACAGCGGTCGCTAGAAATCAAACGCGACATTGGCGATCGCCATGGCGAAGCCAATGCTTATTTCAATAGTGGATTGGCTCTGTCAAGATTAGAGAAACATACTGAAGCCCAAGCCTCATTTGAAGCAGCCCGAGAAATATTTTTAGAGCTTGGCTTACAGAATGAAGTTGAACGATGTAATCAGCAAGTCGAATCCCAGCAAGAGTAGTTGTATGCCTATGACACGCTTTGAACTCATCGGGCGAATCGTGGAAAATCTATATCAGCTAGGTGACATAGAGCTACAGGCCCTGCTAACTCAGCTTGACGGCGAACTCACCGACGAAACCATAACCGTAATCACCTACGGCACAGATGATACGGAACATTTGCTTAGCAGCCCTAGAAACGCAGAAATTTTGAATCAAGCTGTCGAAGATTTGAAAGATCAAGAATTGCTAACGCCTGAGTCCTTCCCCAACACCAACGTATGCCCCGAGGACTTCTCCAACGCCTGAATCAACCTTAACTGCATCAACGCCGGATTCTCCGCCGCTAACTTCGCCGCATTCGCCAAGTTCCGCAGCGCCGCCGTTTCCCCCCGTGCCCGCTCCAACGCCGCCAAACCTTCCTTTTGCGCCTTCACCACCTGGGTATAAATCCGCTTCAACTCCCCCGGCAGCATAATGTCTTTGATATTCACCGAAATCAGCCGCAGCCCCAACTCGCTCACCGGCTGAGCACACTGCGCTAAAAGCTGCTGACTGATGCGATCGCGTCCTGCCAGCACCTCATCCATCGTCACCGCACCCACCACCGTCCTGATGCCCACCTGCATCAGCAAATAAAACGCCTGCTGGTAGTTATCCACCCGGTTAATTGCTACCACCGGGTCAACCACTTCATAAGCCGCTGCCAGACTGATCTTGAGTGTGATGCTGTCAACACTCAAAATCTCTTGCCCCTGCACCGACACATACCTCGGGCGAATATCAACTTTGCGAATGATGCTGCGACTCTTGTATAGCCAATATTGCCCCGGTGATAGCGTCCGCTGATAGCGACCCCGCTGATAGAGCAACCCCCGCTCGTATTCAAAAATGGTGATCCGTTTGAAACTGGCCGCGATCGCTGAAATGCCCAGCGCTAAAGCAATTAACGCCAACAATTCAATACGCATAGCGGATTCCTCACATGATCGTTAAACCCCGCCTAAAGCGTCAACCTGCACGGGCGGAGGACTTAACCTACAGAGCCCAAGCAAGCATGCCGAAGCAGACCCTTTAGACGAGGGGGTATAGCTAGGGGTTGAACCTAGTCGGATAGCAAAAACACAGCTGTGTTTTTCGCTCACCTGGTGAGACTTGCCATAGGCCAAATCCAGTTGCAGATGCCAACTCGACGGCACGCAAGCCCAAACTTGTTATAGCGTTCTTCGCTTACTTCCAATCAGCGTTTGTTGTCAAAAGTTTTAATGTAGGCTAGATCAACGCAGTGAAATCTAAGGTAAACCATGATTTGGATAGTCATAGGAGTTGTCATTCTTGTTGTGGTCGCAGCTGTTTTAGTCAAGCTGTCTCAAGGAAATAAAACAAAATCACAAGAACATAAGACAAAATCAATAGATTATCCTTATCAGCAGTTAGAAGCGTTATTTACTCCTGCTGAGCGTTCCTTCCTCCGTGTTCTTAATCGAGCCATTGGCGAAAGGGCCAAAATTTTTGGCAAGATTAGAGTTGCAGATATCATCACACCCCAAAAAGGACTTTCTCAAAGTGATTGGCAAAAAGCATTCAATAAAATATCGAGCAAGCACTTAGACTTTGTGGTCTGTAAAAATCATGATTTATCTGTCATTTGTGCTATTGAATTAGACGATAAGTCTCATCAGCAGAAAAAACGACAGGATAGAGATTATTTTCTAAATAAAGCCTGTAATAGTGCAGGTCTTCCGTTAATACGAGTAGCTGTAAAGCCAGATTACACTGTTGATGACATCAAGCGACTCCTAGCATCGTATCTAAACTTTAAAGAACCACCGCCTCAAACATCAAAGGTTGTGCCAAGAGTATTGGCAGCCAACGAGAAAATATGTCCTCAGTGTGGATCACCTATGGTGGCGCGTGTCGCGCAACGGGGTAGCAACGCGGGTAAGTCTTTCTGGGGTTGTAGTGCCTATCCGAAGTGCAAGCATACTGAGGCGGTTACTACCTAATTGAATTATCAACTGGCGTTATATGCAGTCCTCCTAGTCACCCGCAATAACGATGTCCATCCCACAAGGGATGCAGAGACTCTTATTCAGGGTAAGCAACTGGACTTGATATTACATCCAATTTGCTCCTTAAAATGTCGTCTCCCCTTAAACAAGGAAGACGACAAATCAAGTTACGCAGTGGTGGTTTAACCTTCACTGATGGCCTTATCTGGCTTGGGAGGCCCACCCAGATAGCGATCGCTGAGTTGCTTCACCACCACATAGAGAATCGGCACCACAAACAAACTCAAAAACGTCGCCACAAACATGCCGCCAAAGACCGCCGTCCCAAGGGATTGACGACTCCCCGCCCCGGCTCCAGTTGCCGTCACCAGCGGGAAGATACCGCTAAGGGTGGAAATCGCCGTCATCAAAATCGGACGCATCCGCTGCTGGGCTGCTTCAAAGGCGGCTTTGGTCACCGACAGCCCCTGCTCGACTCGAAACTGGTTGGCTAACTCCACAATCAAAATGGAGTTTTTACTGGCCAAACCAATCAGCATCACCAAACCAATCTGGCAGTACACATCGTTAGGCAAACCGCGAATGGTTTGGGCCAGCAGCGCCCCTAGCACCGCCAAAGGCACCGCAAACAAAATGATCACCGGGTCAATGTAGCTTTCGTACTGGGCCGCCAGCACTAAAAACACAAACACCAGCCCCAGGCCAAAGATGATCGGCGCTTGGTTGCCCGACTCAATTTCTTCTAGAGACGTACCTGACCACTCATAGCCCAAGCTGGGGGGCAAGACTTGATCGGCGACTTGTTCCATCGCTTGCAACGCCACTCCAGAACTGACCCCCGGTGCTGGCACACCGTTGACTTCAATCGAACGGTAGAGGTTGTAATGGTTGATGGTTTGCGCCCCGACGGTGTCCGTTAGGGTGACCAAATTCGCCATGGGAATCATGTCTCCTGTCTGCGATCGCACGTAAAGCTTCCCAATATCGCCTGGATCATTACGATAGGGTTCGTCCGCTTGCACATAGACTCGATAGGTGCGCTGGCCCTGGTTGTAGTCATTGACATAGCGAGACCCCAGGTAAGTTTGTAGGGTGCTAAAGATGTCATTAACATTGACATTCAGCGACTTAGCGCGATCGCGATTCACCTCAATCTGAATTTGGGGTGTACTGGCCGCATAGGTGCTAAACACAGCTTGAAGCTGGGGGTTTTGGTTAGCTGCCCCCAACAGCGCTCCCATATTTCCGACTAGCGTATCCAGGCTCAAATCGCCCTGGCGATCTTGGAGTTGAAACTGAAAGCCACCAAAGCTTCCTAGCCCCTGAATCGGGGGTGGATTGACGGGAAACACATTGGCTTCAGTAATTTGTGACACTGCGCCAAAGGTTTGACCAATCAACTGCCCAGCCGTTACATCGCGCTCATCCCAAGGCGTTAGGGTCGAGAAAATGACGCCGCTATTGGCTGTATTGCCGCTAAATCCAAAACCACCCACGGCGAAAGTCGCACGAATCCCCGGTTGTTCCAGAATGATGTCTTCTACCTGGTCGATCACATCGCTGGTGTACTGTAACGACGAGCCCTCAGGGGCCTGCACAACCGTAATAAAATAACCCTGGTCTTCATCAGGTAAAAATGCCGAGGGGACAAAATTATAAAGCCACGCCGTGAAGACTAGCAGAGCTACAAACACAGCCAATACTACGGGCTTGATGTAGTTGAGCAGGTCAAGGGTGCCTCTGTAGTGCGATCGCGCCCAGTCTAAAACTTGGTTAAAGCGATCAAACAGCCCCCCTAGCCAGCCGGAGTTGGGGGGACGCTGCCGCAGTAACAACCCGGACAAAGTTGGCGTTAGGGTCAGCGCCATCAGGGTAGAGAGCACAATGGCAAAGGCAATGGTGAGGGCAAACTGGCGATAGAGTGCCCCTGTCGTACCCGGGAAAAATGCCACCGGCACGAACACCGCCAACAGCACCAAAGAGGTGGCAATGACTGCCCCAGTCAACTGCCGCATCGCCAAAATCGCCGCATCTACCGGACGCATGCCTTCATCTTGGATTTTGCGGGCAATATCTTCGACTACGACAATGGCGTCGTCAACCACCATACCTGTCGCCAACGTTAGACCAAACAGGGTCAAACTGTTGATCGAAAAACCAAACAGGTTAATGATCGCAAAGGTCCCAATCAGCGCCACCGGAATCGTGATTGCCGGAATCACTGTGGTGCGCCAATCTTGCAAAAAGATATAGATCACCAACACCACTAGGGCCACCGCCTGCACCAGCGCCCGGACAACCTCTACCAAAGACTGTTCAACAAACTCGGTGGTGTCAAAACCAATGCCATACTTCATGCCCGGCGGAAAATTTTCGGACAACTCAGCCATGGTGGCTTTCACTCCCTGGGCTACGTCTAGCGCATTACTCCCCGGTAGCTGGAAAATCCCAATGCCAATCGCCTCGTTACCGCTAAATCGCAAAAATGTCCCGTAGTTGTCTGCCCCTAGCTCGACCCGACCCACATCTTTGAGTTTGGTCAAAGTACCCGTTTCGCTGGTGCGGAGAACCAGGTCTTCAAACCCTGAGAGATCTTCGATACGGCTCACGGCTCGCAGGTCAATTTGATATTGCTGGTCGGTTGAAATCGGCGGACGACCAATTTGCCCTGCCCCGACCTGCACATTTTGCTCTTGCAAAGCAACGACCACATCATCTGCAGTCAGGTTACGGCGAGCTAGGCGCTGGGGATCCAACCACAGCCGCACAGCGTAGGTTCGTTCTCCAAAGATCACCACATTACCGACGCCGTTGACCCGCCTTAGAGAGTCAGCGATATACAAATCGGTGTAGTTACTTAGAAAAATGTCGTCATATTCATCATTCTCGGTGTAGACGCTCATCCCCAGCAAGATATTGCTGGTCTCCTTGGTCACCGTTACCCCAGTCTGCCGCACCGATTCTGGTAGTTGAGGTTCGGCGGTGGAGATGCGATTTTGAACGTCTACCGCTGCAATATCTTTGTCTCGGCTGGAGTCAAAGGTGACAATAATCTGACTCTCCCCAGTGTTAGAGCTGTTGGAGGTCATGTAGCGCATACCCTCCACACCATTAATGGCCCGTTCTAGCAGGGTAGTCACCCCTTTTTCGACGGTTTGGGCATCAGCCCCCGTGTAATTAGCCCGGACGCTCACCTGAGTTGGCGCAATGTCAGGAAACTGAGCAATCGGCAGGGTAGGAATGCTAATCAGGCCAACCAACAGCACAATTAGGGCGAAAACTGTGGCAAAAACTGGGCGCTTGATGAAAAAGTTGACAAACATAGGCGCAACTCAATCTGGAGGGGCGGAGGGCACAGGCATAAAGGAATAGATGACTGCCAAGTTTAAGGGGCAGACTGGGGCGCTTCAGCCTCATCGGACTGAGGAACAACCGGGGTACCGTCTTGGAGGTTAAGGATGCCAGAGATCACGATCGTTTCTCCCAGCAACAGTCCCTCTAACACGGGGTACTCATTGTCTTGAATTTGGCCAAGCTGCACTGGACGCAGTTTAGCCACTTGCATTGGGCCAGCAGCTGGGTCGCCGCCACCCGGCGGTGGAGCACCGTTGCCAGCTTCCTCTGAGGCAGACTCGTCGGCTTCTTCGACAGTGTAGACAAAGGTTTGCCCCCCCAATCGGGTGATCGCCGACGTGGGCACCAAAATCCCAGGGCGACGCTCCCAGATAATCCGAGCTTCTACGCGCTGAGCGTCTTGCAGCCGTCCAGCCAAATTCGTAAAGCGTGCCTTGGTCAGCACCATTTGAGTGTCGGCATCGGTTTGGGGTGAAATAAAGGTAATGCTGCCCGTGGCCACAGCTTCATCGGTATCTGACCGAATCAGTTCTACGGGTAAACCCGGCTGCAACTGATCCGCCTGCTCAATCGGCACGTCGATTTCGAGCTCCAACACCTCGTTTTGCACGATGGTGGTGATTAGGGTGCTGGTTTCAACATAATCTCCCAACTTCACTGGAATATCACCGACGATGCCGTCAATCGGGGCCGTCACCGTCCGTTCTTGTAAATCCTGGCGAGTAGCATTAGCATTGGCTTCAGCCTGGGCTAGGGAGGCATTGGACTGATTCAGAGAGGCGCGGGCCGCTTCAATTTCCTGTTGTGCTGATTGCAGACTAGCGCGGGCTGCTTCGCGATCGCGGACAGCAATATCTAACTCTTGGTCAGCTAGGGCTCCCGCTTCCACCAATGCGGCAGTGCGGCGGTATTCTTCTTCCTGCAGCGCGACCTCTGCGATCAACTCAGCCTCTCGAGCTTCCAGCGAGCGTAAGTTGGCAGCACTACTGTCGCGAGCAGCACGACTAACATTGACATTGGCTTGGGCCGCACTAAATTCAGCCTGGGTGCGATCGGGGTTGATTTGCACAATTGGCGTGCCTGCCGTCACGCGATCGCCCGACGACACAAACACCTGCGTGACTCGGCCCGACACCTCTGGCTGCAGGGCCACACCTGTTTGGGCTTCTAAAGCCCCCAAATACTCGTCACTGTCTTCAATTGTGCCTGTCTGCACCTGCCGCAGTTGCACAGGCACACCCTGCCCCATCGGGGGCCCAGGCGGTGGACCCTTTGGCCCAAACAATCGCCACAAGATAAAGCCACCCCCCAACAGCACGAACACCCCAAACAGTGCCCACAGCAGCCGTTGCCAAGGGGGAGACGAACGGTGACGAGCTGCAGAAGCGCTAAAGGCAACAGACGTAGCGTCAGGGGCAGACGCGGCCTGGAAATCGGAAGATGACATAGTGATAGCTGGCGTAGACGATGGGCTGAAGTCGCCTAAGAAGCGAGGAAGCACAAACCTGCAGGAAACAACCTCAGCAGTAAGCAACCATATTAGTATGGCACCTTATTAAAAAAGGCAAGTAGATATAGTACATATGTTCAACATTGAGGCTATCCAAAAAGTGATTGGCCTCTATCTCCTGGATTTTAGATTTTGGATTTCAGATTGCTAAGCATCTGTCCCAATATCCCTATCCCCCAGCCTCTGTCAACCCCAATGCCCCGTCCCTCAGCTTTTGCAATAGGGTTTGGAATTGAACTTTCTCATCTTCGCTCAGGGCTTGCAGCAAATCAGTTGTCAGTCGAAAGTGGCGGGGCAACATTTGATCAAGCAGGGTCGTCCCTTGAGCGGTCAAGACAATAATCAACCGCCTGCGATCGTCAGGATGAGTTTTGCGCTCAACCCACCCTTCCCGGGTCAGGCCATCCAACAGCCCAGTCACCGTTGCTCGGGTTATCCCAGCCAGGTCAGCGCAGTCTGAAGGGGTTAACCCCCCTGTTTCTGAGCTAAACAGCAGCATCAAGAGGGTAAACTTCCCCATCGATAACTCATGGTCAGCAAAGTGGTTGTCTAAGACGGTATACACGCTTGTAGCCGTGCGTAAAAAGGCACAGCACGTCTCAACGGCAGCAATATCTAATTCTGGATATCGCCGTGCCAGGGCCAACAGGGCCTCATATTTGGGGGGATCTTTTAGCGTGAATCGTTGGGACACCATTCATCGTCACATGAATTAATTTAATAGGTGGCTTTGATTATAAGGCGGCGAATGATTTAGAACCATCCATAATAGGGTTAATATTGCGGCCCAGAACTTGCAGGGATAGGATGTACCATCCTGATCAAAAGGTTGGCTCAAGAGCCCAGGTGCCCCTACTAGCAATGCAGCCAGTGGCAAAGAACTGTTCAGCCTTGGATTTGATGAATCGGTTTATCAAATTCCTAAAATTGCCCAAATTGGTTAATAAAGAATTGTCAATTAATTTAATCTACTAGCCAGGGTGCACTCAGATTTCCCTCAGCTTTATCCATCACAGTAAAGTCAGTGAACTTTGCATTCCCTGGAGTGATAACGATGGTTAACGCAACTCAACTCGGTGGGCGAATTCCTTTGGCCCTATTGACGCTGCGCCTCAGCGTGTTTTTGGTGATGTTTATGTGGGTTCTCGATAAATTTGTTAAACCAGAGCACGCCAGCCAGGTGTTTGGATTTTTCTACGGTATTAATGGCTTGGGTAACACTGTTGTGTATGGCATTGGCGTGGTGCAACTGCTGATTGTGCTGGGCTTTGTGCTGGGCGCTCGCAAATCCATCACCTATGCCTTGGTGTTGGCAATGCATGGTCTATCGACGATCATTTCTTTTCGGCAGTATTTCGATCCATTTACCTCACCCAATCTGCTGTTCTTTGCCGCTTGGCCCATGCTAGCCGCCTGTTTTACGCTCTACTATCTGCGCGATTACGATAGGCTGTTGACGATTGGTAAATAGATTATTTCCCTTTGCTGTTGAATCCGCTGCCTCGCTACAAGGCTAAACAAGTCCGTGTTGACGGACGCCGTCTGTATCAAATTGAAGGTCATCACTATCCTGGGGTGACAACAATCTTGTCTGCCACCAAGCCACCCGAGGCGAAGCAAGCCCTCTATCAATGGCGGCAGCGGGTGGGCACAGCAGAAGCCAATCGGATTACCGCGAAGGCAACCTCATCAGGCACGAAAATACACAAGCATATCGAGGCGTTTCTGAATGGCGATCCGGTGCCCGATGAGCTGGCAGAAAACGGGTTTTGGCAATCTATCAAACCCGTCTTGGCTAAAGTTGAGGAATCTTTGCTGGTTGAAGGTGCCGTGTGGCACGATCGCGGTTTTGCCGGATTTCCCGATGCGCTAGTGCAGTATGAGGGCAACCTCTGTCTGTGTGACTGGAAGACGGCCCGCAAACCCAAACGCCCAGAGTGGATTACAGATTATTACTTACAGGTAGCAGCCTATTGCCAAGCCGTGAATCACGTCTATCAAGATTACGGCATTGAGGTAAAACGAGCACTGGTGGCGATCGCATTAGAAGATGCCCCGGCCCAACTTTTTCCATTAGATTTAGCTGAACTTGACCATCATTGGTTGGGATTTCAAGCAAGACTGCGTGCCTACGGTTGGTGAGCTAGACCGGAATTATCCGTATTTGAGTTGGAGTAGTGATATGGCGCTGGCCAGATTGCTTAATGCACCGAGTAGCGCTGGGATGCTCAACACACAAGCAATCTGGCTCGCCGTAGCGCACAAAGCTTTGTGGCTACAGCTATAAATTACTGCTGCTCCAGATAGATATGAATCAATCTCAATCGAAAGTCAATGCAATAAGATGGCGTTTGATGGCGCTGCTTTATCTCGCTATCTTTTTAGTCATCCTGGTACTGGCTTACACCAAAAATCTCCCTGGTTATTTAAACGCGATTCCGTACTATGACAAGATCGGCCACGTTGTGCTGTACTGTGTGGCAACTTATTTGGGGCACCGAGTCTTGAATTACCGCCATTGGCGCTGGGGAAAATGGCTCCTGCCATGGTTCCCAATACTGTTCGCCCTGTTTACGCTAGGAGAAGAACTGGTCCAGGGCTTGTCGCCTAATCGCACCCTCGACAGTTTGGATTTATTATTTAGCGGTATTGGGATAGTTTTGGGCTACGGATTGGCTCAGCGATCGCGCCAGGTGAGCTAGACATGCCTATGCTACAGTCCAGCCTTAAGAATCTGCGCTGCACTCAGCCCTAGGTCAGCAAACTTGGGCGATGCCAGCAATCCATCCCCGATAAAACGCTGTTCCTGATATGCTCACAAAAACATCACGATCGTCTTGTTGATCGGGCTTTCTGTCGGCATCTCAACTAGAATTCCATCCACCAGTTCGTAGCGAGTATCTGTACCGTCGTCATAGTTGAGATACTCCTCTAGCGTCATGGATTGGTTCGCTGCGATCGCCATGGAAGTTGCCGACTATCAAGACACTGGTTGGATGATTTTAGGATAACGCAGGGCTGAAGCTAGTCTTTCAACCGTTTCTCGACTAGTAGTTCTGTCGCCCAGCTTTGCTTGTTGTCTGCAAGCGGTGGCATTAATTCACGGCTGTAATCCAAAACATAGTCAAATCCGCCGCGATCGTAGACTGCGTTGAGTAGGGTTTGTATCTCTAGGGCAGCAGGCTCATCTTGGCTGAGTAACGGAATGGGAAAGGTGGGCAAGGATTGCTGCAAATCGACTAGGTATAGGTCAGCGCTAGGACGGCGATCGCTGGGGCTCACCAAAATTCGATAATCACTGGTAGCGGGTGCATTTAAGATCGGCATTGGTTGCCAACCGCGCAGCAAATCGATTTCGACGAGGTGAGTCAAGCTACCTAAAAGCCGCTGACGTTTTTGAAGATAGGTGTTGCGGGCTTCCCCAGGTCTTTTATTCACGGGTGACAAGATTTCAATCGCGGTGATCACTTTCCCCGTCTGCATTTCACGAATTTCGAGATAGGCTTGCTTGACTTGCTCTGTCATCGGTAGTGTGACGATCTGAGGCTGATGCGGTGAAACTTCGGAGGCCGCTGTGGTGATTTTGGCCTGGGCAGACTGGCGATGAACAGAGACATCAGGAATACCGACTAGCAGGGAGTTACCGTTGCCACCAGTCTCTAATTGGTTAACTTCATAGATGCGTTTTTCAATCGCAACCCGATATTTGGGTCTCACCTGGGGGACTAACGTCTCTGCAATTAGCGTGATTAACCAGTGATGCACCTCCGGCCAGAAGTCAGGATGCTCTAAATAGGGATCCATACCGGGAAAGGGGGAAGACATTGCAATTGGATAGCATCAACACGATGCTTAAATTCTACCCGTAGCCAAACGCCGAGCATTATCAGTCTGCATTGAGTGAGGGTGTAGCCAGAAGCAGTTGGCAAAAATTCCATTACAGTTACAATCACACCTTAAGTGTTAGCCAACCGCTCATAAAGGTCTATAGCGCCAGGTAATTGGGCGTTTGCTTCCAGTGCTTCTGCACAAGTGCGTCGAGCATCAACTAAGTTGCCAGATGATTCAAGGGCCGTGGCATATGTAAGGATGTCAGCAGGACATTGATAATTACTGGAATAAGCTCGTTTTGCAAGTTCGCATGCCTGAGCAGAATCCCCTGACTGTATCAGCAGACTTGCGAGCAAGCGCATCGGTGAGGTTTCAAAGCAGACATAGCTTGTGACTTTGCCTGCATATAGGTCGAAATAATCTTCAAGTAATTCGCGAGCCTTCTGAGAATTGCCTGCATTAATAAATGCCTCGGCACAGTCAACCCATTTCTGTGGGTTGATGCCCATAGTCTTGTCTGAACCGTTGCAGTGTAGGTACAGATCTCTAAGACGATCGTCAGCAGCCTTTTGATGATTACCAAGTGACGTAAGCGCACACGACCGCCAATAATATGCGCCTGGGAATTCAGAGTTGATTGAAAGCGCGCGATCGAAATCCGCAATGGCATCAGCGTTCCGGCCAAGATTCAACATCACCATTGCCCGCTCAAAATACGCTTGTGCATTGTTTGGATCGATGGCAATCGCGCGTCTGAGCAAGTTCAGGGCTCCTATGTAATCCTCGACATCTGATAAATCAATTGCTGCGTGAACAAGGAGTGTTGAGGTCAACATCACAAGTTTTGACAAATACCTCTCGATAAATCTGAGCTTTCTTGATGTAGCCCTTTCCTGGGTTCAAGCAAATGCTTCCCTTCTTATTAGGCATCTTGAGAATTGCTGAGTTAGCTTGATTGAGTTGCCAAAACCGCTTCCACAAACCCCTTTGGATCATCGGGGGTCAGCACCACGGTTTTTTGAGGAAATTTCAGCACTACTGAGTTACGGGGATTCGTCGCATAGGCCGTATATTTCCCCAAGGCTTGATTGCGAAATTTACCGCTAAAGGCAAACAGCCCACCGTTGCCAAAGAGTCGCAGCGATTCATCCATGGCCGTTGGCACTACCTCAGCGCTAATCAGATTCCTCAGCTCAACGGTAGACTCCCACCCCAAACGCTGCACGGTTAAAGTGTGGCCTGCGATCGCGTAGCCGCGAATACAAAAGAAAGCCGTCGCCACTAAAATCACCAACGGTAGCCCCACCATGGTTGGCAACCAAAACCAAGTGTTGCGAGGGCCTGTGAAAAGGCCAATTAATGCGATCGCAATCAGCAAACCACAGGTCAACCCTGTGATCAGCCATAGCGACGTAGACCACGGTGCCTTGAACAACATCGTCGGGGCCATTGAGTTTCCTCCTAATTGTTGCAAGTTTTGGATAAATTGAGTGCTAATCCGATTGTAAGCATTGCCCAAAACAAGCACCATGACCTTAGCCACTCGATCTGGGTTCAAGCACGATGACCTTGGTCACGCCTTTATCCCTGCAATAAAAAATAATCAAGGCCGAATAGAATGGGGATCTCTGGCATAGATTGGGAATATCTTAGGGGGGACACCCCAAGCCTTTTGCAGTCTTATCTGGGTTAGAGCCGTGCCTAAAGTTAGCATTTGCGTCCCCACTTACAACCGCGCCGAGATTTTACCCTACGCCGTCAACAGCGTGTTGAACCAAACCTACGGCGACTTTGAACTGCTGATTTGTGACGACGCCTCCCCAGACTACACTGCTGATGTCATCGCCCAGTGGGATGATCCTCGTATTCGCTATATTCGCCACCCGCAAAATATCAAGCGCAGTCGCAATATGCGCTCTGGCTTTGACGCGGCCCAGGGCGAGTACTTTATCAAGTTTGACGACGACGATGCTCTCACCCCGGAATTTCTAGAAAAGGCTGTAGCCGTTCTGGATGCGAATCCTAACGTGGATTTTGTCTGCACCGATCACTGGGTGATCAACGCCAAAAACGAACGGGACGAAGCGGCGACCCAAGCCAACTCAGCCAAGTGGGGTAAAGATCGCCTGGGTCATGGTGTGATTGATGATTTGGTTCGTGAAACCTTTGAACACCAAAGCTTACAGGTCGGTTCTACCTTGTTTCGTAAGGCTTGCCTGGATGAAGTCGATTTCATGCAGTTTGAAGCCGACGGGTGCGAAGATTTTGACTTACTGGTACGCCTAGCCTTGGCAGGCAATACAGGTTATTTCATCCCTGAAAAGCTGATGGAATATCGCTTCCATGGCGGGCAAACCAGCCTCAAACAAGACATTCACTTTCTCTCTGCAAAGCTGTTTTGCCTCAACAGCTATCGCTTTGATCGGCCAGAGTTAGAAAGATCTCGGCAGGGCAAAGCCAATGGGCTCAAGCAAGTGTTGGCCCTACGGTTAATCGAAAAAGGGGAAACGGCAAAAGGTCGCCAACTGCTTCAAGAACTGCAGCAAGCTGGGAAACTCTCGTCGAAAGCCAAGGTGGGCACAATTCTGTCTTATTTGCCCGTTTGGATGCGCCAAATCGTATTTCAGGGGTTCCGCAAGGCCCGCCCCCAAGACTATAGCGAACGGGTTCGCAATGCGGCGGGTTAAAGGTGGGCTGGGTTTAGTCGGTGGGCTGGTGCTAGGTCTAGCGCTCGTATTAGGGCTACGCTTTTTTGGCTTAGCGGATGTCCCGATAGCCTCAATGCCGTCTAGCTCGACTCAGACCGATACTGTGGTAGCAAGTTCATCGCCTGAGCTGGCAGAACCCCTCCAATATGAAGCGGTGACGCTACCCCGAGCCACAGTGCACCTACTGACAATTCCCGTGGAGAGCGCTGATACCTTGCAGGTGGGCATTTCAGATAATTTACAACCGGTGAGCCAATGGGGGAGCCCCGAGGACACAGTTGCAGTCCTGAATGCAGGCTTTTTTGATCCGCAAAATGGGCAAACCACTTCCTATGTGACGATCGCAGGTGAGTTAGTTGCCGATCCACGCGACAACCCGCGACTGATGAATAATCCAGATTTGGCGCCTTACCTCGGCAAAATCCTGAATCGTTCCGAATTTCGCCGACTCAACTGTGGAGAAGGCATCCGCTACGTTATTGCCGCCCACAACACACCGTTGCCAGCCAACTGCACCTTAATCGATGCCGTAGGTGCAGGGCCGCAACTTTTACCCACCGATACCGCTTTCGAGGAAGGATTTATTGATTTCAATCAGGCTGGCGAAATCAGTCGAGATGCCTTGGGGAGTCGTAGCCTCAATGCTCGCACAGCAGTAGGCATTAAAGCCAATGGCGATGTGGTGTGGGCAATGGTGGCCCAGCGACCTGATGGGGCAAGCCCATCAGGCATGACCTTAGGAGAATTGGCCGAATTTCTTAGCGACCAAGGCGCGGCGTTTGCGCTTAATTTAGACGGCGGTAGCTCTTCTACGCTCTACTTCGATGGCACAACCCATCATGGCAGATGGGATGCTGGTGGTAATCCGATTCAGCGTGCGGTGAAGTCCGTTTTGCAACTCACGCGATCGCAGCCATAAAGTCATACTCACCCGTGACGAAATCGCATTAAAGATCAAGCACCACTTTGTTTGTCTTGGGTTTAGAGACGCAGATCAACACCGAGCCTTCATCCGGAGTACCCGTGGGCGGTTCGTCGTAGGCGACTTCTCCCGCTTGGATAGGACACATACAGGTGAGGCAAATGCCCGCCCGACAGCTGTAAGCTGGCTCTAACCCTTGAGATTCAGCAAAGTCAAGCAATGTCCCAGCCTCAGCCGTCCAGGTTGCGGTTTTACCCGATTGGGCAAAGACGACTTCAGCTGTGCTGACGGCATCAGCGGCGGGTTCAGGCGCTGCAACTGCGGCTTTTGGGCCCTTCGAAAAAGACTCGAAAAAGACGTTGGTTTCAGAAACGCCCCACTCAGCTAGCCCGGCCCGCAATGCATCCATAAAACTGGGGGAACCACACAAGAAGTAGTCAGCGGCGGTGGGGTTGATATGTTCTGCGATCGCAGGGGCGACAAGCGATTGAATCCGCTCAATATCCACGTAGCCCGTGCCGTGATAAAGGTCAGCATCTTCGGGTCGGGGGCGACTGTAACAAAAATGAAGTTGGAGGTTGGGGGTTTGGGCCGCCACGGATAACATCTCTTCCCGCAGGGCATGATACTCACCATTTCGAGCCCCATGCAGAAACCAAACCGGGCGAGCTGGGTTTACCGCGCTGACCGCTTTGGCCATGCTGATCATGGGGGTAATGCCGACGCCGTTGCTGATCAAAATAGCCGGTTTTGTATCCCCAACATTCAGCACAAACTTGCCGTTGGGCGGTTTGACGGGAATCACAGATCCTTCCTGAATGTGGTCGTGCATAAAGGTTGAGGCAATACCGGGCGGCACCTCTAGCCCTTTGGGAGACCCTTCTCGCTTAATAGACAGGCGGTAGTAGGTCGGATTTACGGCATAGTCAGACAATGAATAGGTGCGAATGACCGGGCGGGGCTGGCCAGGAATCTCAAGCTTTAGCGTTAAAAACTGTCCGGGCTGGAAGTTGGGGAGCGGGCCTTGGTCTTGGGGCTGTAGATAAAAGGAGGTAATTTCTCGACTTTCTTGCACCTTGCGAGTCACGACAAAATTGCGCCAATCTTTCCAGATGTCAGGGCCATCGCCTGCGTGCACATCTGGCTGATGGGAGACGGCTATCTTATCCTTTGACCCTGGAGTCGCCAATCCTGTAACCGCACCGACCCCAGCCCCGATAGCTGCCGCCGCAACCCCAACTTCATGGCCAATCGCTGCGCCAGTGCCGTTGGCCAAACCAATCACTGCGCCAGCCACCAGAGTCGCCATTGAGCCGCCCATGCCGATTCCGGCCAGGCTTCTGAGGAGAGGATTTTTAATCTGACTAAGGATGTCTACCATGGCTATTTATTTCAGTCCCATCGCCTATGGCATCAAGTTAGCAGATCCCGACTGTACAATCCTTAAGCATTTATGAGACGTTGTGCATAGACATTTGGATATTCCCGACTTCCGCTGTGAAGGCTGCGCCAACGACTCCGCGCAGAAAACGCTGGCTACCCATTAGCACCCCTCTGCCTACGGCACCTCCCCTTGATAAGAGGAGGCCGGGTAGGGTCTGATTTGTAGCTCAATTTTGGAAAATTGGTGTCAGCTAAGATTAGGAAACCAGCTTAACCTCCAACCTTATGAGCAGTCCTAGCCCCGGCCCCCTTGGCGTGTTTGAAGACCCGATTGCCGGTGGACTCACCGAAATTGTATTTAGTATTGCGACTAAAGTAGGTGGGGCCTTTATTGAGACGATCAAAGACAAGCGACAGGCTAAAACAGCACTAGATCGCTATGAAGCCAAATACCGCCAGCGCTACGGGTCGGTGCGAATTTTGGGCATGAAGCAAGACTATCCCTTAGAGCAGGTCTATACCAAGGTCAAGTTTCTCGATGACATCAGTATTCGTCGTTTTGAATCTATTCAAACCCTTGAGGAAGCCTATCGGGATGGGGGCAAAAGGCGGTTGAGTTCGTCCAGTAGTGTGCCTCAAAGCGGGCCAACTGTCGTCAATCAACATGAGCGACTCACGGTCTTAGGACAACCAGGGGCTGGGAAATCCACGTTCTTAAGACGAGTCGGGTTAGCTGCTTTTCGAGGCCAGCAAAAGGCTCCGCTTAAGTTTGACTGTATTCCCGTTTTCTTAGAGCTGAAGCGGTTTAATCCGACCCAGATTGATCTGCTGGGAGCAGTAGCTCAGGAACTCTCCAACTTTGGGTTTCCAGAAACGCCAGAGTTTGCAGCCAAAGCCCTGGAGCAAGGCAAGTTATTAGTCCTGTTAGATGGGCTCGATGAAGTTCCTAAAGGTATCTTGAATCCAGCTATTGAAGCCATTCAAGACTTCGTTACCCGTTACGACAAAAACCGCTTCATTACCTCTTGTCGCACTGCCGCCCACCGTACTGACTTTCGTGGCTTCATCAATGTTGAGCTAGCTGACTTTGACGACGAGCAAATTAAGATATTCATTCAAAACTGGTTTCAAACTCCACTCGATAAGGCCAGCCAAACAGCCCAGCGCTGTTGGCAGCAGCTCAACGACGAACGCAACCACGCCGCCAAGGAGCTGGCCCAAACGCCGCTGTTGCTGACATTCTTGTGCTTGGTCTATAACCGGACTCAAAAGTTCTTTGATAAACGGGCTACTCTTTATCACAAAGCACTAGATATTTTGTTGGAGGAATGGGCGGCCGATAAGCGATTGGAAATGGGCGATATCTATGAAGGACTGAATACCGAGCTAGAAAAGGTGTTGCTTGCAGAGATTGCCTACAATGGGTTTGTCAACGATCAACTTTTCTTTACGCGACAAGAGCTTACAGATCAAATTAACCACTTCATCGAAGATACTGCAGATAAACCAACGCTGCCAGGGAAGGATATTCTTGACGCTATTGCCGAACAGCAAGGAATTTTTGTTGAGCGGGCAGAGGATGTGTATTCCTTCTCTCATTTGACCCTACAGGAATATTTGACTGCCCAATACATCAGCCAAGATTCACAGCTCGTTATTGATGTAGTTAACGCTCATCTTTTAGAAGATCGATGGCGTGAAGTTTTCTTATTGATTCCAGGATTGTTACGCAAGGCAGATGCCTATTTGTTAGATATGCAGTCAGTTGCTCAGCGCTGCCTTAGCACCCCCAAGCTCAAGGAGCTGATCGACTGGGCCAACGGCGCCACAAAAGGTTCAGAGAGTAACTACAAGCCAGTTGCCAAACGGGTAGCTGCAATCTTTATTGCCCGCGATCTCTCTATCACGCTTGCCCGCGACATCGACCTTGAACTTGCCATCGTCCGCGCCCGCGACATCACCAATGCCCGTGATCTTGCCCGTGCTCTCTCTATTTCTATTACCCGCGATCTTTCTAGCATCAGCGCTAGTGCCAGCGCTAGTGCCAGCGGCAGTGCAAGCGGCTTCGGCCACGGTTTCAGCTTCAGCGCCATCGACTTTGCCCTTGACTTTGCCCTCACTCTTGCCTTCGATCTTGCCGGAGAGTTTAAACGTTTAAATGTATTCGAGAAAATTGATTTCTCTACAATCATCATGCATTTTGAGGCGTTTAAAGCACAGACTAAAAGTAATCACACATTATTCAACAATCGTCGGGAATTGATTGAAAGAATAAACGAGATTTGGTGCCAAGCACTTACCCTTAATCCTGACCTCCTGAAACTCTCCGACCATGAGGTTGAAAATCTCACACATTATCTCTCTGCTAACCGTCTAATTTTAGAATGCAAAGGTTCAGCTATACGCGTCTCTAAGAACACTTGGGACATGATTGAAAACCGCATGTTAACCCTTTGGAAAGAGTAATAATGCTATTGCGAAAATAATTTTCTCTACCATCACAGGACGAAAAAGCAAACCGTCCTATAGTTCCCGCCAATTTCAATACTCAGCGTAGTTCAGAAGCTCACTAATCGGCTGGGCAAAGTCAGACGCGATCGCATCTCCCCCACGCTCATACACCATTTCAAACAGTTCAGTGCGCTGCTCATCCGTCAAGTCATTGATAAAAGCACTCCCGCCGAAGAAATCCTGACTGCCAAATAAGCCCTGAATCGCGACAATTCCTTCATCGTGTAACGTGTCATAGAAAGCTTCAGACTCAGGGCGGATGCCGGTAAAGGCGCTGACTTGTTCAAACTCAAAGGGGGCAGCTTCAATCTCGACAAAGACATCGAGTTGATTCTCTGAATTGATCGATAACCCCAGATGAATATCAGGATTTAGGCTATGAATCGCGATCGCTTGGTCTAAATCTTGGGTAATAAAACGCACCTGGTCTTCAGCATCTAGCGTGGTGATGATTTCTACCACTTCCTCAAAGAAATCGTCAGACTTGAGGTCGAGTTCTAAAATCGTGCGACCTTCGGCCCACTCCAGGGCTGCATGTAGGGTAGGCACCTTAAAATCAGTCACATTGCCGTTATTATCGACCAATTGCAACGCTTGAATTTGGGCTAGGCTCGTCTCAGAGACAAGCCCCATGCCCGTCGTCGTCCGATCCAGCGTATCATCGTGCATCAAAATCCAGGCCCCATCAGCCGTACGACGGACATCAACTTCCAACAGGGCTGGGGCAAAAGTGAGCGTATTTTCAAAGGTTTCAATCGCATTTTCGGGGAATCCCGTTGTGAAACCGCCCCGGTGGGCTGAAATCAGATCTGGGTAATTCTCATCCCAAGCAAAGAAATCATGGATAGCATCGTCGGGCACTTCAATGAAATAGCTGTTGTTGCGAAACCCAATGTACTCATTTAAAGACCCAGCAGCTGGAATTGGCCCCAGGCGATCGCTCGATAAGGCATAAACACTCCCAATCGGTTCATCAATGATGCCTGAGAGCCCCACAACTTCGGTGCTCTCCAATTGGAAGCCGGTCTTGAAGGCCACCTGCTTGATGAATTCGATCGGCTTGCAAGTGTTGAAAGGCTCTGTCGGCAAGCTCACATCGACCCCGCTAAGGCAGTGATCAAGGCCAACCACAGCAAAATCCACAACCATTAGGTCAAACATGTCATCCCCCTCAGCAGGCTAGAAGGTTGCCAGGTCATGCTTTTAAATCAAGCACAGGCAAGACGTCAGCCACATCCGATTTGAACCTCTGAGCTTTAGCTTAGGCAAACACTATAGATCTAGATGTGGACGCAGTTCAGTTAGCCCGTAGATTACCACAACATTATCTTTTCTATTGAATGCTGTGGTCGGTTCAATCAGACAGTCTTAAAAGTGCCTGTTTTGTTCACTCGGAAATTGAGGCTGAGCTTAGCTTAGCAATACTCCAAATTTTCGATTTTGGATTTTCGGTTTTGGATTGCACAATCTTTGCTGTTAGCGGCCTCTGACAAGGCTATGGGCAGCCGGACTGAAGCAACACAGGTAACCATAACGATTTATTTTTGGAAAGATGTCTACATTGCCAATTGCGACGCCTTGGGCACGTCAACTGCCGCTGATCTGCATTCTCTATCGATTTGTAGCCGGCCCCGGCCTGCTGTGGGCAGCCTGGCAAGGGCATAAAGGTGCTTTCGTCAGTCTTTTTGTGCTGGCCTTTATCTCGGATGTGGTAGATGGCATGATTGCTCGGCGGCTCCAGGTGGTGACATCAAGACTACGGGAAGCCGATAGTCGCGCTGACCTCAGCCTCTACCTTTGCGTGATTGCCGCAATCTGGCTGGTGCATCCAGACGTTTTGGTTGAGTTCTGGGTACCGTTAACTTTCGCGATCGCGGCTCAAGGCTTGCAATGGCTCACAGGGTTGATTAAATATGGACGCCTGCCGAGTTATCACAGCTACTCGGCTAAGTTGTGGGGGGTGTCACTAGCGATCGCCACAGTGGCCCTCTTTGCATTCGACTATGCCGGCATAACGTTCTTGGCCACCTTGCTCATTGGCACACTGCATAACCTTGAAGAAGTCGCCATGACGTTTATCTTGCCCACCTGGACTTTTGATGTCAAAACGATTCAAAAAGCCGGGGAGATTCGCAGGGAAACCCTGAACGAAGAGCGCTTGGCAGCTTCTCTGGGCAGCGCATAAAAAAGGTAGAGGCATCGCATGTGATGTCCCTACCTGGGGTTAGACCCCCACTAAGGAGGTCATGGATATGACTTGAACGCAATTCCCGTGAAGGCTGCTGAAATAAGGCCTAGTGTTGTTCGCTAAATCTCCATACCAAGTCCAGCTCGGGATGTGGAATTTGCCCGTAGGCAAAACTCCAGATCTAAACTTAGATTCAGATTTAGACCGAAATTTTAGATGCCCATTCTTGAACGAATGCGATCGCAGTTTCTAACCAACCACAGCCCCAAAAGTTGCAAATTTCAATGGTCGCCAGCAGCATAACAGTGTTCATCATCGATCCTCCAAAACGTCTAGCTACAGATACGCCAAAGGCCAGTCGCACACAGGCAAAGACTGATGAAGATCCGGTGAAATTACTGAAAGCTGCTGTTTTGCAAGAGCTGGGTGACCCAGAACTCGTTCACAATTGCCTGACCGCAAAGATTTCACAATCCAAAATCGAAAATCCAAAATGTCTAGCATTAGACCCCAATAAACCCAGCTTCTACCAAGGCCGTCGTCTCTACCCCGGGCAAAATCGCCAGGATTTCGTCACCCGCGTTGATGGTGTCACCGCTGAAGGACAATGCCCCAAAGGTTAGGCCATCCGTCAGACCAATGAAGTCAGTATCAACTTCAAAGTCCGTAATGGTGTCGGTTCCTTCATCCAAGGCGAGGACAAAGGTATCGGCCCCTTGCCCCCCTGAGAAGTCATCCCCAGTGAGGATATCGTTGCCCAGGCCGCCCCGCAAAATGTCATCGCCATCATCCCCCCAAATCAGGTCATCGCCTGCTTCGCCAAACAGAATGTCGTTGCCACCCTTGCCACCGATGCGATCGTTGCCGGCCCCACCAAAGATGATGTCATCGCCACCCACAGCACCTTGAGCATTGCGATTATTGCGATCGCCGCGCAGCACGTCATCCCCATCTCCACCCAAAAGTGTATCGGCTGCTAATCCGCCTGCGACCAGGTCAGCCCCTGCGAAGCCCAGAATGCGATCGCGGTCTGCTCCCCCTAACAGTTCATCATCACTGTCGGTGCCTTCGATCAGAGAGAACCCAGAGGGGGCGATCGCGAACTGATTGCGAATCTCAGGGGACTGCAGGGCGATATCAGGATTGGCCAATAGATCAGCCTGGGTGTAAGGTTCAACGCCGTAGGTCGTCACGGTCAGGGCTTGTGTCAGCGGGTCAATTTCAAACTCGCTCCAGCCATAGTTGTGAGCCGCGATGTACTCGCCCTGCAACAGGGTGGCATCGATACCAGAATCTTCTAATCCAACCGGATCAAAGCCCAGGGGTGTGAGTCGCGCATCCAAGACTTCCCGGACGTACTGGTTCCGGGCATCGACATCGGTGAGCGCTAGATACTCAGCCTGACTTTTGCCCTGAGCTGCTAGCAACGAGGTTGGTGTAAAGCCCACGGTTGCTGGCCCAAAGGGCGCTGCAAAGGTTTCGTTAAACGGCTCAGGCAAAAACGGCACAGTTAACTGAATGCCGACTGGCCCAATCATCACGTCTACCACGTCGGTCGCAATCTGGGGGCCACCAAAGGTTTCTTGATAAGTGACGTTGTTAACCACATGGCCATGGAAGTCGCCGGTGATAAATACGACGTTGTCGATATCGTTCTCATCGATGAAGCTAAGCAACTCGGCGCGCTCTGCGGCATAGCCCTCCCAACGTTCCCCCGCGACGGGAATGCCAAAGTTCTGCATCGGCACCGTAGACATCACAAACTTCCAGGTAATGCCCGCTTCCTCAGCGGCGAGCAAGTCCTGCTTGAACTGCTCAAGTTGCGCTTGGCCCAGCATCGTACGCCCGGGTTCAAAGGCTGCTTCAAGATAGGCGTCTACTGCCTCGGGTAATGCGGTTTCTGGCAAAAATGGCAGCGGTGCATCCCGAAAGGAGCGCACATCTAAAACGTAGCTAGCAGCGTCGCTGCCAAAGGTGTTGAACCGATATAGATTTTGCTCATCGGCGGTGCGGGCATCCCCTGTCTCGCCGTAAAACTCATCCCGTAGGGGCTTGTAGTCTTGAAATGCTTCAAGGCCCGCATCAAATGCCGGGGTGTCGTTGACAAAGCCAGTCTCCGCGTCACCAAAAATTTGATCGCGCTGGGGCGAATCTGCCGGAGCCGCACCACCTGCAAAGTCATTGGTGATTTCGTGATCGTCCCAGGTAGAGTAAATGCTGGTAGATGCCCGTAAATCAGCCCAGTTGTTGACCCCAAAGCGCTCAGTGTAGATTTCGGCGTGCTTAATCCGAAATTCTTCTAAGGTCTGGGCTTGGGTGACCCCGGGCAAGGCTGGCGACTCGCTATCGGCTTCGAGGGTGTCCCCCATCTGCACAAAGAAGTCGAGGTCACGTTCAGCTCCGTTCGCGATCGCAGGAAATGGGCTCAACTCCCCCTGCCAGTCTCCCGAAACGCCAAAGCGCAGTCCCGAATACGTGCCCACAGGGGCAGGAGTACGGAACTGACCTGTTGCGATCGCGCCAGCAGCATCAGTGACGCGATAGAAATACTCAGTTGCAGGCAATAACCCCTCTACTGCTACTTTGACAGGCACCAATGGATCGCTGACGCTAGCAGTCTGCGTTTCTACAATCGCGGTGAAATCTGCATGGGTGCCATACTCAAACGTAACCTCCCCAATAGCAGTGCTGCGAGTCCAAAGTACCGTAGAGGTTTGGGTGGTATCGCCGCTGGCAACACCGTTGGGTAAGGAAGCGGGGAAATCTGCCATCGGAGTTTCAACACAACGCAACGTAGCAGATTCTACTGAAGCTATTTTGCTAAAACATTTAGAAAAAAATAAGGTTGGTTTATGGATAGGGCGATGAGATGAACTCAGCAACGTCAACGATGGTATTAGTACTTCCACCGACTGCCAGCCTAAAGGCGGCTGTCCCAGCCCTAACCAATCGACACATCATGAAGCCATAATCAATATGAAATCCTTTATGGTTGATCACGTGTTTACAAAAGCGACCTTACTCTCTACAAGCTTTGTGATTCTAGGGCTATCTTTGCAATCTTCAATAGACGTCAAAGCCCAGGAATTGCCTCTCTTAGAGCCTGCTTCAGCAGTAACAAGCCTCCCTATTTATGACAGCTACATTCTGGGCCCTGGAGATCGGCTGTCTCTGACTTTCTTTAACGTCCCTGAGTACGACGGAGAAGAATCTGTTCTGGTAGATGGATCGATCGATTTGCCCGTAATTGGGCGGTTACCAGTCGCTGGATTAACCCTTGAAGGAGCCACTCAGGCCGTTGAGAGTGCCTACACAAACTACTTAATAGACCCTCTAATTACCGTCAATCTGGTCGCCCCTCGTCCTATAAAAATCGGGGTTTCAGGCGAAGTCAATCGACCTGGCCCCTATGAAATCTCGCTCACAGACGAAGAAGATGGCGTTATCGAATGGCCAACGGTGGTCGAAGCGATTCAGTTATCTGGCGGTATCACCAATCAGGCCAACGTGCGGCAAGTTGAAATTCGTCGACCTCAACCCTTAGGGGGTGAACAAATCATCCAAATTGACTTCTGGATGATTTTGACAACTGGCAATATCCAAGATGACCTTACCCTGCGTGATGGGGATTCAATTTATATCCCGACAGCAACGGCCCTAACACCCGAGGAGTTGACCCAACTCTCAGCGGCCAATTTCTCACCCGAGAATATTCGGGTGACAGTCGTGGGAGAAGTCCCTGAACCCGGCACCGTTGAGATTCCACCCAACGCCCCCTTGAATCAGGCTCTGCTAGCGGCAGGTGGGTTTGATCCGCGGCGCGCCAACACCGATCAAGTAGAACTAGTCCGGCTTAACCCAGATGGTACGGTTTCCCAACGCACTATCTCTGTTGCCTTTAATCAAGGCCTTAACGAAGAAACGAATCCCGCTTTACAAAACAACGATGTCGTCCTGGTTGGGCGATCGGGGAGAGCCGCTTTTTCTGATGTTGTTGAGGGTATATTTAGCCCTTTGGGGAGAATTTTAGCGCCGTTCAACGTATTAGACCGTTTACTAGATTAAGCGAGTCAAATAGCTGATTTCAGATCAGATTGCTCTGTTTCACCATTGATGACTAATCCAATGCGATTTGCCGAATTCTGACTGAGATTCTTTAAAACATTCAGGACTGGATTTCTTTTACTCGAGTTGGGTTTGATCACAAACAAAACCCGATGGAAAAACTGGCTCATCAATAATGAGACACTCGTTATCGCGATCGCAGAGGTATCAATTAAGATATAGTCATAGCAATGAGCAGCCTTGATTCTCTCTAATTCAGCTTTGTACTCTCCCTTGGTAAAAAGCTTAAACTCAGCAGCGGATGAGTTTGCAAGAGCCGCAATTCCCAGGTCAGCATTGACCTCCCGGTGAATTAGCCCCAAGTCTTTTACGGGTTGTGGGGAAGCATGTTGAAACATATCCATGAGGTTAGCCTCAACGCTAGTATCTGCAATCAGTACCCTAAAGCCAAGAGCATTAAGTGCTTGAGCTAGACCCAAACTGACAAAAGTTTTTCCCTCACCAGGTTCAGCACTTGTAACCATTAGCATTTGGTCATTTTCGAGGAAAGATAAACAATTTGAGGCGAGCAGATTAAATTCCGACAAATGGGTCATTTTGCCCAAACTAGTCTTGATATCAGAAGACTGTGCCCAGGGAAGAGTGCTAACAAAAACAAAGGATTGTTCCTTGAGATCATCCGGCGTTATCAGAGGATTGCGTCTTTCTAAAAGAATAATCAACGCCAAACTGGTTACTGCTGCCGCTAACAGGGCATTGAGTAAAGCTAACCTTAAGTTAGGACTACTGGGATTTGGATCAACCTTAGGTGGATCTAAAATCTGAACATTAGGATAGGCATTAAATGCATCTAAATTAGACTGCTCTACTTGAGCGACTAGCCCTTTATAGACCCCTTCAGCAACATCGTAGTTTCGTTGCAATTCCGAAAGCTGAGCTGCTGCATCAGGAATAAGTTCAAACTTTTCCTGCAAACTCTCAACTTCTGCAGCAATCCGATTAGCTTGTTCTTGTCTAGAAAGGGCAATACTTTCAGCCAATAACATTTGTTGAATCAACTCAGTCCGACCTTCTGCGCCGCTGGTTACGGTCGTATTGATATCGGGTAAATTGACACCGGCTTCACTCACGTAGCGCTGCAACTCATCGTTTAAGCGATTGTATCGACGAGACAGTTGCTGCATCTGGGGATGAGTGGGAGTAAAACGAACACTATTCTCAGCTATTTCAATTGAGACTTCGGTCAATTCTTGACGAACTTGGGTATAGCCCTGGTTTTGATCAAGTCCTATAGCCTGAATAGCTAGCTCTGGTGTCAGATCTAAACGATCTACTAATACACCAACCTGATCAGCATTAGCCTCTGCATCCGCCTGGATTCGAACATAATCTTCCTGAAGATTATCAATGGTTGTGATTAAACTCTTTGTTTGCTCATCCGGGTTGATCAGACCAGAAGCCAGTTGAAATTGAGCAAGTTCTGCCTGAGTTCGCTCTAAATTTGATTGGGCTTCCGAGAGTTTTTCCTGACTGAAGCCACCACGAACAGAGCTATTAGCTTGGCGAAGTTGATTTAGGCGTTGTTGATAAAGTTTGATCAGATTCGTTAGCCTAGCTTGAGCAATCTCAGGAGTAGAGCCTCTCGTCGAAATTCTTATGACAGGAGACTGCTCTGCAATTGTGATCCGAAACAAACCTTTATAACCAGCAAGACTGCCAAAATTTTCGCGCTCTGGATCTTCAGCCCATACAAGCTCCATCAATGCATCACTTTCTAAAATTGTCTCTTGCAATCTGAGTGGATTAATTTGAGTTGAGAATCGGGGATCTTCATTTTCTAGAGATCCTAATGTTCCTAAGTTAGCGGTCAAATTCGAACTCGCATTTGGCAACACAAGCTGAGTATCAGCAGCCCAGCTTTCTGAAAATGTGAGCAGCTTAAAGGCGATCACTCCGCCTAAAATCAAAGCATTGGTAATCCACAGGATTGGCCAGTGTCTCAGGACTACTGAGAATACTTTGTTCATCGACGGTAGCCTCGATTAGTTGAACGGTTACAAAAAAGTGAATCTAAAGCCCCCTGATAGAAATTTTAACTTTAAATTCGGATTCAAAAAATACTGGCATGAAAATTAAAAAGCTTATGCGCAAAAATGTAACTTCTACAATGGGGTATTGATCACCGGACATCAGCTCTGACCCTATCAAAAACCAAATTCAATTCTCAATCAGACATAATACGAGCGCTCTCTAATCATGAAACCCCCACCTCCATTTCAGCTTAGATATCAGGAGAAGGAGTGATCAGCTGTTCCCATCTGGAATAGCTGATCACATTCTGCTCAGTTTCAGCCACAACTGAGCCAATCCATAAAAAGAAAAACCAAAGGTATATTGCCATCCAACTCAAGGGAGTCGCTTGTATCAAAATACAAAGTGTGAGAAAACCTGAAAAGGCAATCTGGCAAGAGAGATTCCCATTAATAGCTAAAGTATAGGCTTTCACAAGCGTGAGTAACAGTGCTGAAATAAAAACAATAAAGCCAATTAAGCCATTAAGATAAAGAACAGCGGAATAAGTAGAAAATGAACCCAGCCCAATATAAGTTGTCTCATAGAGCCAGACTTGACCTCTAATAACTCCCCAACCCAACCAGATTTTCTCTTGCCAAGCTTCCAGTGTTTTTTGAACAACCAGAGCTCTCGTCTCAGAAGAAGAAGCGCGGGCACTATCGAACAGTTGCCTTGGCATCTCCAACAGTTGATTGAGCGTCATGCCCATAAAGCTAGAAACCCATAACACAATAGATATTGAAAACAGTGGAATTTGACGCGCTAAGTTAAATTTAAAGCTTGCAGTAAGTAACAGGGAGAAGCCAAAACCAAGCCAAGCAGAACGACTAAAACTAATAGCTAGACCGCTGAGTGCCCCTATCAAGGAAAGTCTACGCAGCAAGGAATTGTTCTCAGTCAAACAGACCAGAAAACAGAGTACACTGCATAATCCTAAAATCGGTGGATCAGCAGTATGCAAAATCGTTCTAGGTAAAGATAGACCAAAAAAATCGGCAAATTTAGCTGATTTAACTAATAAACTACTAGAAACACGCCCAGGAATGGCCTGTGCTAGGGGTGGGACGTAAACCACATTATTGACCCCCACAGCAAGCAAACCCATTTGCATCACTAAGTTACATAAAATCCCGATCGCGATAAATGTAATTGCCCGAGTGACAACCTGACTCCTTATGCGTGTTAGAAAAGGAAGACATAGAAAAGCGAAAATCATAAAATAACTCTTAAACAGGGTGACTAGCCCTGCTGCAACTGCTGTCAATCCAGCACCCATTTCATCAAGGCCTAACATCATCGTGATGCAGGCAACCACACACATCAAAAACCAGACCCAAATAAAAGCAGGAAATGGCTTACGAATGAGTTTATTGAGGGTTAAGTTTTGCAGAAACAAGACAGCTGAGACCGCCGGATAGAAAAGCGGTTGAATTCCCAAAAGCCACCAAAGTGGCGTCAAGGCAGCTGTCCAAAGAACGATCTTTTCAGTTGAGGAAAGGTTTTCTAGATCTGGCGATCGCACACTAGAGACGAACTGCCGGAGAAAATCAATAACCATAACATTAGCAAAAGTTTCGAACTTCGATTAAATCATACCAAGGGCTTCTAGGTACTTTTGTGTACACACTGCTGGGGTGAACTGCTGAAGCCACTTAGGATCAACGACTTTCCCCTCTCCAGATAAAACTTTCAAAATCGCTTTAGCCATAGCTGTCTCATCACCGACAGGGGTTAAAAATCCATATTTGCCATCAGCTAAAATTTCCGCAGGTCCGCTTGGGCAATTAGTTGAAACAACAGGTGTACCAGTAGCCATTGCCTCTACAAGGACATTTCCAAATCCTTCCCAAGCTGATGACAGCACAAAGACATCTGCCCTGCTCATATAAGCAAATGGATTTTGAACAAATCCTGGCATATCTACAACCGCAGTCAATTGAAGCGCGCTAATGAGCTTTTTAAGTGCCGACTCTTCTGGCCCCGTCCCTAGTATGACTAATCGAGCAGAAATATGTTTCTGCACCTGGTGAAACGCTTTGAGTAAGGTCGGAAAGTCCTTCTGAGGATGCAGACGCCCTACAGATAGGACAACAGGCAGCTGTTTGGATTGAAACCAAGGATGCTCCACTTCTTGACGAGATTGATCATAAATCCGGGGAGACAGTGCAGGATTATAAATGACCTGAATTTTATTAGAGGGGACACTTACCGTTTTAGAAAGGTCATCTGCCACCCCTTGGGAAATTGCCACAATTTGATCTGCCCAAGGATAAAATAAGCGGGCAGCTAAAGGGGTTAGGCGCACAGAAAGCTGTTTTGAGTTCTTTGCTTCAACAGACAGTGTATTTCGCTCAGAGACAACTACCCGTGTTGGCACACCTGCAAGGCGTTTTGCCCATAGCGCAATCTCACAGGGATAATGAAGCGCTGCCAGTAGGGCACTAGGACGCTGCTGCTTCAAATAATTGACCAGTTTAGGTGGACTCATCAAAAGGTTAGGTGATTTTAGATCAACCACGTTGACCCGATGAGAGACTTGCTCTAAGTAGGGCCCTGTGGCCCTAGGCAATAGCAAATCGACCTTATAATCTTGATCCACAAAGTTATTGGCAAGACTGACCATCACTCTTTCAGCTCCGCCGCCGTAAAGGCTACGAATGAAAATAGCAATATCAGTAGAAAAATCAGCCATAGCCACTACCATGCATAGCGTTGACAATCACAAGTCAAGCACAGAATTTCTCTGATTTCCGGAGTATCACTTAACCAATCGAAGTTTTCGAACTAGTTTTTTAAATACTTGGGCATATTTAAAAAACTGTTCCGGCGAAAGTAAATAGATTAGGAACACATAGGTCAGAATAAAAATTATTATTTTGCTTCCAAAAAATAAATCAAAGACCCAATAGCTAATCGCATAACTCAGTACCAAAGCTAGCAGTGAGAATACTATTGGCTTAAGAGCCGTACCTAGAATTTCATACATCGGCCAATGTAAACTTCTACAGCCAATCCACCACCAAAGTAACGTCCAAAAAAAGCCTAATACTACAGCAGCTGAAATTGCTACACCAACAACATTGCCCAACTTAGCCCCCATCCAAAAGCTCAAGATAGCAATGGGTGCAATGCACAAATTGACTTTAGCATTGATACCAGGAAAACCTCTTGCCGAAAGCATCGTTTTCAAAGGGGCATTGATCACTCGGAAGTAAGATGCGCTTAATAGCCAAGGCAAAATATGTGCAATTTGCGTCCAATTTTGACCGAAAATAAACGCTATTGCTTTTTTATCTAATATCAGAAATATAATCAAATAAAATGGCGTGGTCAAATATGTCAACTGTCTAATAACTGCTATAAGCGCTTTCTTTTGATCAGCGGGCTTATCAATCTTTGCGAATTCAGGCGTTCCCACCTGATTCATAATAGGATTAAGTATGGTCGTTAATGCCATTGAAAGCTGATAGGCGAGATTATAGTATCCTAAGCTGGCTTTTCCGAGTAGTCTTCCAACTATAAAATTATCAAGATTCGAGTTAACATAAAAGCCAAAACTAGATCCAATTGCTCCTGAGCAATAGCTTACAACTTCTCGTACAATTTCTGGATGAAGTCGGATTTTAAGATAAGCATTTGATCGAATAATAACTAAGATAAATTCAACTGACCAAAAAGCCATATCACCAATTGCGAAAGACCAATATCTCAGTCCAAGCAACGCAGCACCAATTGTGAACGATAACCGGAATCCCGAAGCAATTAGTGTATTTAAGGCCAGAACAGCATATCTTTCCTGTCGCATGAGGACAGCGGAATATGGAAAATATCCAGAGGCCAAGAACAAGTTAAAGGCATACACTATTAAAAGTGATGATAGAGCAGGCTCACTAAAGAAATTTGAAATTATCGGTGAACTTACAACCAACAACAGCGACGTAATTGCCCCAGCAGCTAGGCTCACTGTGTAAGTCGTATCTAGATAAGGCTTTTCATCTATTCCTTTATAAAGAATGAATAGACTAGTAGAATTTTGAGTAAAAAGAATAAAAAACGACCAGAAAACCCATGCTATGCTTACGATTCCAAAATCATCAGGAACAAGCAGCCTAGCAAGTATCAGATTACTGAAAAGTGCAAAAAAACGCCGCGAAAAATTACCAGCGGTTACCCATATGCCATTCCTTAAGAGAGAAGATTTTTGCATATTTAGCATGTTCTCTATCGTCGGCAATGACCTTTATAGAAATTACTGACCCCAATATCTAATCCAGTTTCTTAAACTCATTCTTGCTCTGTGGATCGAGGATGTTGAATTCTTAGCAGGGTTTTTTCTTGGGAAAGGAATATCGGGGATTGTTTTATCTAAGAATCCACAGAGCTTGAGCCAAAGGTCATCTTTGCCAAAATTAAGTATCAGTAAATCTTCTGGTCGATCTTTAAAGTAGGCATTTACACTACTGTAATGAGCATCATAGACATATGAGAATCGGTCAAGATTAAATTGCATACACCCAAAGATTTCAAGCCTGGCCTTATTATCCCTAGGAGGATAGGCAGGAGGCTGACTATACCAATTTTCAGCAGATTTTAACCAAGTGTCTTTAGATCTATAGGTAAGTATAAATTTGCTATTAGGATAACTGCGATCAAGCTGAGGATAAAAGTTTTCTCCAAAGTTAGTGATTGCATCCCAATCGTCACGAGGATAGTTATAAATGCCTTTTTTATATGACATAAACCTCAAATCCAAAGGATTATGTAATGAGCGATATCCTAATAGAACTAATGCCGCATTTAAACTAACAGTTCCAGTCTTCGGTAATCCTATGTTGAAAATTTTGCTCATAATAAAAATAAATTATACTATTTTAGTTTAAGTGCCTAGAACTTTCTTGATGGCTAGGGATGCTATCGGATTTAAAGCTACTGAGAGAATCGTCAAAAAAGAACGCGGGTCTCGATAGAAAATCGAAGCATCCTGCTTTAAAGCCAATATGATGAACTTCTTTGCCTGTGCTCCATCTCCCATGCTCATACATAATCTAGCCAAATAGCGATAAAGATAAGCATATGCAGTTGGCAAGATAGGTTTAACTTCTTGGGGGAAGCGTTGATACGCTGCTTGAAGAACAGCTTCATGGGACGTTTGCATACCCTCAATATTAAATGAAAGTCCTGAAGGTCGGACTCGATAACAAGATAACTTTTCTGGCACTCGATAGAATGTCCAATTTTGTGTTCCTGCAATGCGCAACCAAAAATCTATATCTTCAGAGCTCCGTAGTGTTTCATCGAATTCGCCAACCTCATAAAATATAGATCGTCTAAAAATAGCGTTAGAGCCATGTCCAATAAAATTTTTGAATAACAGTGCTTTGAGTGGATTTCTATCAACAGGCTTACCACTCAGCGATATAAAGATTGATTTTCCATCATCTCGAATCGCTTGCGAAGCACTATAAACTACACCAACGCTAGCGTGTTGCTCGAGAATAGCCACGTGAGTTTCGATTTTTCGAGGTCTGTAGATGTCATCAGCATCAAGCAATGCAATATATTCTGAGTTGGCATGACGAATGCCGTAATTACGCGCAGAAGATAAACCACCGTTAGGTTTACAGACAACTTTAAATCTATTGTCTCGATAGCAAAATTGTTTTGCTATGTCGTGAGTTTTATCTGTTGAACCGTCATCAACAATGATGACTTCGAAATGTTCAAATGTTTGGCTGATTAAAGATTTTAACGCAGATTCAAGATAGGTTTCAATATTGTAAGCTGGAATAACCACACTGACTTTTTCTAGGTTAGTCATAGGTTTATTTCAGGGGTTTGAATTGGCTACTTTATAGTCTTTTGAGAAAATTATCCTTGGATATTATTGATTACCTTTATTTATTATCTTCCACTTTCAGAGGTGACAAGTATGTCGCTGCAAGTGCAATTTGCAGCAAAAATGCAGGATTCCCTAAGAGATAACGAGCTGCCAAACGTCTTGGCTCTTGTTTTAAGCGAAACAACCATTCAAATCCACAATCAGAAATCCATTTTGGACAATTTTGAATAACTCCTGCAAGTCTGTCGATAACTGCACCACAGGGGATAATCACGTTTACATCTAAGCTCTCCTGATTTTGGAGTACCCACTTTTCTTCAAGGGGCATTCCCATGCCAATCACTAAAATATTAGGGCTGACTTTATTGATCCTTTCAATCAACTCCCGACAAGCCCTAGGATCATCTTTCGGGAAATAGCCATGATAACCATTTATTTCTACGCCTGAATATTTTTCACGAGTAGAACTAATTGCTTTAGCTAAAATCTCTGGCTTAGCACCTAGAAAGAAAAAAGAAAAGCCAGCATGCTTGGCAGATTCAAGTAAATTTGGGATCAATTCAGTTCCTGTTGCTCTATAGTCTAAGGGTAGATTTAATCCAAGACCATTAACGGTTTTTAGGATACCGGAGCCATCACACATTGCGATTTCAGCAGTTTGCATGAAATCATAAAACCAGGGTAGCTGGAACGACAAATTAAAGCTATGAACGTTCCATGATGCAATGACGATCTTTCTCCCTTCTTGACAAGTTTTCGTAACCTCATCAATGATGGTTTGGATTGTCATAAAAGTAATTTTGCGATCTAGCAGGGTTGCAGTGATGGTTGGATAAGGTGTCTGAGCCTGTAATTCATCAACTCGTAGCGGTGTGGCTAAAGAAATATGAGTCTGTAGATAACGACTGTGGGACATAGATCCTATTCCAAAACTGTGTTGAGAGGTTGTAACTACCACAGACAATAGAGATGATTGGCCCACATTTTAAGTTCGATGCATCCAACCGAGATAACAAATTCACATAATGACTCCTACTCACCGATTTAAGCTATAGCCAGCTTTCTTGATTGTTGAAAAAATCCACACCAGGCACTGAACATACTGATTTCAGAAAGACGTGAAATCGAACCAGTCCCGACGCTCGACATAAGATGAACACTAGATTCTGAAAGCCTATACAATTATTACCTGAGGTATTTCAGCCATAGCTTTGTCAAACACTTTTGCGATCGCCGCAGTGAGACAAGTGAGGTGATATAGACAGTTGCATTCCTTGATGTTTGAAGTACGTTTCAGCTGGATTGTGCAATAACTTACGCATTAAACTCAAACTTCACCAACATCAGCAGTGCTCTATACCTAACAATTGTGCGGTTAAAAGCTTAGCAGAAACTCTCTAATCAGGCTGATTTCGACCTTTACCGTGGACATTGCCTCATAGATGTACCTACTATACCAAAATAAAATATTCCATATTCTACGCACAACCTGTGAGACCTCAGTATTTTTTCGCGTTTGCTTAGCAAAATCTTTAAAGTTCTTTTGTGACCCACAAGATAATACAGACCAAGCTAAAAAATGGGAACACTTGATACACTAAATACGTCTGCTAGGCACTTTGCTGGCTCTACAGAACCGCTTATATCTTGCTGAAGCCCCAGTCATGGGCCTTGCATTAAGCAAAGGGCGAGTTCGTAATTTGGTAAATATGCGAAAAGCGGGTAACGAAAATTGAATTTTCGTTGCCCGCTTTATCACTAACGTCTCGGGTGAGTTCTCCATGGAGGAGCTCAAGCAAAGCCTAGATCAGTACGAATGAGGCTTCTATCACAGTCGTCGTGTCTATACCAGTCAGCACTGCCAACGTTTCATTCCCAGCGTTGATAGTATCGCCGCTAAAGGATAAAGCACCAAACGTTAGGCCATCTGCTAGACCAATGAAGTCAGTACCGACTTCAAAGTCTGTGATAGTATCGGTGCCTTCACCGACTGCGAGGACGAAGGTATCACTGCCCTGACCACCAGAGGAGTTGTCACCCGTTAAGGTGTCATTCCCCTTGCCGCCCCGGAGTAAATCATCGCCGTCGTCACCCCAGATATCGTCGTCGCCTGCGCCACCAAAGAGGATGTCGTCGCCACTCTTACCGCCAATGCGATCATTGCCGCCTTCGCCGTAGATCGTGTCATTGCCGCCGGCTTCACCCGTTTGGGCGCTGCGTACGTTGCGATCGCCCCGCAGGACATCATCACCATCACCCCCAAACAGGAAGGCATCCAGGTCACTGCCGCCAGCTAGCGTTTCGTCATCACTGCCACCTTGGATAAAGTCGCGAGTCAGAGCTGCTGCGCCGACCCGAGGATCAAGATTAAGGGCAGTTTCTAAGCCCAGTTGAATGACCTCGTTGTTGTCGATTTCAACGCCAGAGAAGTCGCGACCGATGGAAAAGGGATAGTTGTTGTCGTTAGCAACCAGTATGGTCTTCTCGTCAAGCACCAGTACATCTTCAATCGTGACAAACGGGAAATTAAATGTTGTTTCACCGTCGCCATTTAGATCGTCAGGGTCGCTGATGTTGAGCAGATCCGCCACTTCCGTCTTTTCGACAAACCCGTTGTCGTCTATCTCAGACAAGTCGACTTTGAAGATCTTCTTGAATGCAGCTTCTGCCCCTTGACGCCCATCTCGTTCAATCACCAAAAATTCATCGTTGTTAATCGGCGTAAAGTCGCCGATGGCATGGTTGGGGGCATCCATTTGATAGAGCCCGACGATGCCTTCGAAGGCGCTGGTGGCCACATCAAATTCATAGATCCGCAGGGAAGTCGCAGGATCGCCAACGACGGTACCCTCTAGCATGGGATAGAGCGTTTGGCGATCGGGGCTGAAAGCCATCCCCTCATAACCGCGAGAACCGCGCAGGTTTGCTTCCGAGCTAGCATCGGGGAATTCCTCTAGAACGATGCGCCCCGTCTCAGGGAAGTCGGTGAAGAAACCATCTACACCCAACTCGATTAGCTGACGAAATTCATCACCAGTGCTTTGAGCTGTGCCATCGGGATTGAGCGTCAAGAATCGAGGCTCATCCCGCAGGGTGTAGGGGTGAACTTGGAGTCCAGCGTCATGGGCCCAATCGACGATAGGCACTACTTCACCTGTGAGCTGGGTACCAATGCCGACCGGAATCTCAACCGTGCCCTCTCCGGTCAATGTGGGATTGTCTAGCGGCCCAACTTCGAATTCAACGGTCAGCTCTTCACCGAGTTCACCCACGATTTCGAAGGCCAGATCATCGGTTTCAACTAAATAGCTGAGATTGACGGGCACGCCATCTTCCAAGGTTAAAACCGGGAAGAAATCAAATAAGAAATCATCTGCTTCGGTGAGTGGAGTACCAAAGAAGTCGATGTCCAGTTCTAGGCTAGTGGTCGGATCAAGCGTCTCAATCCCTTCACCCGTCAAGAGTTCACTGTTGTAGGCAAGCAGACCGCCGAAGATGCCTTCGGTGGTATCGAAGGTTAACCGCTGCAGCACGGTCTCATTAGTACCGTTACCATCGCGATCCTCTGATGTCGGAAATGACTCCCGCAGCAAGATATTGTTCTTCCAGGGGCCTAAACCGTCGGCATAAGCGCTGATTTCGGCGATCGCATCGGCATTCGTCAGCGCATCGTAACCCGGATTATCGAAGTCAAGGAAGGGCAGCAGGTCGCCGTAGATGGCTGCTTTTTCTGCATCTGATAAGTCTGCATTGGCCACAAGGTCAAAAGGTACCGAAAAGCCACCGCCACCATCATTGATGAAGCTACCTTCGGTATCGCCAAAGAGCTGAACCAATTGCAAGTTGTCCAGACCAGCATCGGGCAGCACGTTGTTGCGTAAATCTAGCAGGTTTTGAATCTCGAAGGACTGAATGAAGATCCGGTTGCGATTAGTGAACCCAGTATCTACCAAGGTCTGTACCAAGGGCTCTTCTAGCGATAACCCTTGCTCATCGAAAAAGGTGGGGTGCTTGGTTTCGGGGTAGATGCCGACTTGGAAGCCGTAATCTGCTTCAACTTCTTGCACCAGTTCGATCACCTCTTGAAAGGTAGGAATCTCAAACAGGCCATCGAATTCATCACTGCGGAAGTCGCGGGACTGAACGGCTCGCAGTTGTTTGATTTCTGCCAACGTAAAGTCTTCTGCGAAGTAGGCAGTGACTGCTTCCCCATCCAACATCTTGGTGGACATGCGCTCAGGCCCAAATACCTCAGCGACATTGGTGGTGTCATCCAGCATCGGTTCGTGGCGGGCAATCAGGACACCATCCTGGGTGATTACCAAATCGGGCTCGATAAAGTCGGCCCCTTGGAAGATGGCAGAGCGATAGGCTTCTAAGGTGTGCTCAGGAAAGTTGCCGCTATCACCCCGGTGACCAATAACCAGAGGCGTCTGGCCGTTGAGCGTATTGAAATCAAAGTCTGGGTTTTGGGGAGACTTCACCGTGTCAGAGACGAGCTGATCCCGGACCGGATCACCTGTGCGGGCAAAATCGGTGAAGAACCCATCCGCGCCCAGTTCGATCAACTGCTGGAACTCTTGCTCAGGGGTTTGGGGTGTGCCATCTGCGTTCAGCGTTAGGAACCGCTCTTCATCCCGTAGGGTGTAGGGGTGAACCTGCAGGTCTGCATTATGGGCAAGGTCGATCAGCGGGAAAATTTCACCCGTGTTTTGGGTGGTGATTTCAGCTACGCCGTCTCCGTTACCATCGACGGGGGTATCTAGAGGTTCCCGCAGAATAATGCTGTTCTTCCAAGGGCCGAGACCATCTGCATAGGTGGTAATGATGTCAAGTGCATCTTGGTTGGCCAAATCAGCGTAGGTAGGTGTACTGCTGAAGTCGAGGAAGTCAACCAGGGCGTCACCATAAATTCCACGCAACCGCTCTTCATCAACAACTGGCGCACCACTGAAGTTTAAGGTCAATTGAGGCACCAGTGCTGGATCCTCAAACTCAGACGACCAGAAGTCCCAACCATCACCCGAGTCATTGGTGAATGCCCAGCCAAAGTTTTGATCAGGATTTGCCAACCAAAACTCGAGATCCTCAGTCACATCAATATTCAACAGGGTTTCATCAGCAGGCTGCGGAATTGTGAAGGAGGCTACGCTGGAGGCTTCTAAATCATCAGATTGAACGCCATCTCCCCCAAAGGAATTCCAGGTGCTGCTGTCATCCCAAGCCTGGAGCATTCGGAAGGCAGAAACGGTTCCATCAGAATCACTGTTGGTGTAAACCGTCAAAAACGCACTCTCTAGGGTTGCACCGTCAGGAACACCGGCAAGATCGTTGAACTGCAACAATGCCTGGGTGGGGGTACCGCCATCGTCCAAGTCCACGGTGATGTCAACGACATCGCCGCCGGGGGTATCTGGATCCCCGGCAAGGATGTTGTTATCAGTAACATCCGTCGAGACGGTGAAAGCGGTATTGGCAACAAAGTCAAACGGGACGGAAAATCCCCCGCCACCGTCGTTAATAAAGTTGTCTTCGGTATCCCCGAATAGCTGCACCAGAGGAATATCGCCAAGACCGTTGTCGGCAAGCTGACTGCTGAGGTCAATCAAATTTGCAACTTCAAAGGACTGGATGAAGATCCGATTGGGATCAGTGAAGCCCGTTGCTTCCAAGGTAGCAATCAGGGGTTCTTCCAGAGACAATCCTTGATTATCAAAGAAGGTGGGGTGCTTGGTTTCAGGGTAGATGCCGACTTGCACACCGGTTTCAGCTTCGACGTCCTGAACCAGTTCAATTACCTGCTCTAAGCTCGGAATTTTGAACAGATCATTGAAAGACTGGTCGCGAAAATCCCGAGACTGACGAGCGCGAACGCTCTCTTGTAACTCCTCGAAGGTAAAGTCTTCTGCAAACCATCCCCCCACCAGAGAACCGTCCAGGCTTTTGACGGTTAATCGATCGGCAAATTGAGGCAGATCCGCAATGTTTGTGGTTAGGCTGCTGTCTTGCTTGACAATAGGATTGCCATCGGCATCAAAGAGAATGTTGCCATCGGCATCGAGTTCAACCTGAGCCAATGTGGGTTCATGGCGCGCAATCAGGACCCCATCGCTGGTAATAGCTAGGTCTGGCTCAATGAAGTCAGCCCCGGCTGCGATCGCGGCTCGATATGCTTCCAGGGTATGCTCAGGGAAGTCACCGCTCGCGCCGCGGTGGGCAATGACCAGCGGATCTTGACCATTCAAGGTGTTGAGATCTACTGGATTTGGAGTGGGAATAGGGGCTTCTAAGAGTTCACCCTCACTGTTGAAGTGCAAAATGAAGGGGCCAAACTCTTCACCCACCCAGATATCACCGTTTCTGTCAATCACAAAAGATTCGATATCAAAATCAGCACCCGTTAGCAGCCGCTCTAGGGTGCCTTCATTTTGAATGTCAAACGGAATCAGGTTATTGGGGTCAGCAAGCTGCACAAACCCCTGGACTTCAACGGAGCCATCCCCACTTTCGGTTCCGACAAAATCAGGATCGACCTGATAGAGGCGCAGCAAGTAGTCTGTACTGTTGGTTTGTCCGCCAAAGCCGTTGTCTGACAGAAACCAGAAGGTGTTGGCGTCGTCACCGGGCGCGAATTGAACGCCGCTAAACCCTTGGACCGGCTGGCCATCAAAGGGACCCGTGCGGCCATTGGCAGAGATGGGTTGAATCCGGGCGATCGCATCGATTGCGCCATTATCAGCCCCGGACGGGGGGCCATCGGCAAAGGTGTCTGCGGGTAGAAATGCAAACCCTTTCAAAGTAGTTTCTACCATAGAAAATGGGGGCTTTTATCCCTGTATAAACAACCAGAATATAGAGTCCCATAGGCTTATTAACGGGTTGTTATCTGGTATTAATTCCAGGTAAAGAAAACACTAAATGATTCCGATCTAACCCCCATCTGATTGGAAAACCTATTTTTTAACGCCAGGGGAAACTAGGGTTCTAGATGTGAATCAGACCTCATAATTTCCATGACGTGAAGGATTGTTTATTTATTTTGGATCAAATTGACCTTTAGCCAATTTTGCGCATAAACCATACTCGCTTCTGTCTTGAGTTGGATCAAGGCAGAGCGACACCCATAGGTTATATGAAATTTCCGTGAAGTACTACAGACAAAGGCTGTAGCCCACTATAGTAATAGATCGGGTTGTACAAATTCACTGCGATCGCCCTTGTTGAAGCCTTAGTACTCTGACAGATAAAAACTGCCACCCCTACATCTCCGGATTCAGGGTTGGAGCTATTGCTTATTTATGCTTAGTGATGAGTATTTTTGGAGTCCTTGAGATGCCTTGTGATGCGATTACAAAGCATTTAATTTTTTGAGCGGCATATCAAGGTTAGTCATTCAATAACCTCCACTATTGTGCACTGATAGATATCAATTTCTCCGCTGAAGGAGTAGATCAAAAAATCGATATCGCACCGATTTTAAAGCTGGGATGGGGCATAGAGATTTGCACTTCTATGAGGAAAACTCTGGATTTGAATTGGGCTAAGCGTTTGAATTGAGCAACCTTCCTCAGCAAAATCGGGAAACTCTCCCACTGAGGCTGATTCCTATCTTGAGGAGCCTTTGAAGCGCGATCGCGATAAAAACTGCTAAGCATTCTGCATAAACTGAAGATTTATCGCCATAATTCATCCAGACTACGGTAATCTTGGAATTTGCCGAAATTGCCAGACCGTTTCTGCATCACCCGCCGTCAAACGCTTTGACTTGGAGGTTTTCTGTGGTTCAGTTCCATATCCAACCCGACAGCGAAATTCCCGCCTCCACCCAACTGTTCAATCAGATTCAATTTGCCATTGCCTCACGGCAATATCCCCCGGGGCACCGCCTACCCAGCACCCGCCAACTGGCCATGCAAACGGGGCTACACCGCAACACGATTAGTAAGGTCTACCGCCAACTCGAAGAGGCTGGCGTGGTCGAAGCGCAACCCGGTTCTGGCATTTATGTGCGGGGTCAGGGTAGTACTGAAAGTGCCAAGCCGCGATCGCCCCTATGGGATCAATTTCCTAAAGCTCGCGCTGTCGTTGAAGAGGGGCTAGACGAACTGCTCCGCCAAGGCTGCTCCCTGCACCAAGCTCGAGAACTCTTCCTGGCTGAAATTGATTGGCGACTGCGCTGTAGCGCCCGGGTCCTCGTCTCTACCCCACGCCAAGATATCGGTGCCGGGGAAATGATGGTGCGAGAGCTAGAACAAGCCCTGCGGATTCCGGTACAGCTCGTGCCCCTAGAAGAACTCGAAGAAATTTTGGCTCAAACTCGTTCCGGGACTGTGGTCACCAGCAACTACTTTGTGTCAGAAGCCGAAGCGATCGCAGCCCCTAAATCAGTACGGGTGATTCCTATTGACATCTATGATTATGCCGAAGAATTAACGCTGCTCAAATCCTTACCCAAAGACACCTGCCTTGGCATGGTCAGCATTAGCTCTGGCGTCCTGCGAGCCTCTGAAGTGATCACCTACAGCCTACGGGGGGACGACATCCTCGTCATGACCGCACAAACTGACGATGCCTACAAACTGCAAGCACTTATTCGAACCGCCAACACTATTTTTGTGTTCGATAAAAGCAGTTACCCCACCGTCAAACAGGCGATCGCCGATGCCCGTAACGACCTGATTCGCCCGCCCCAAGTGGTTTGCAGCGAAAACTACATCGGTGAAAAATCCATCAACCTACTCAAGCGAGAACTCGGTTTGGATTAATCGCTGATGTTAACTGGTGACCCTATCCGGCCTCTGCTTCTAAGATTCGGACGCCGACCACGCTGGTTTTGAAATTGTAGAGTTCACCTTCTAACTCGATTTGAGTCCCCAGCTTGACTTTACTATTGCCAAAGGTAGGGCCATTGTCACTGATTTGGGCATCCCCAGTTAAGGTAATCAGCATATCAATGGTGTAATTCAACTCGGGTCGAGGATCCGGAAACGACTCAACGCTGCCATCGGGTTGGGGCACGGCAGTGCTGCGCGGTAAGGACTCTACCGCTTTAATCCCCACTTGACCGTAGGGTTGATTACGAATGATTATATTGGTTGTGTCTGAGTTATTGAGGGTTTCAAACAAGGCAGCAGGGTCAGAAGCCGTCAACCCCCGCACCATCACATCAACCTCAATCGGTTTAACGGTCGCGTTGACCTGGGCCACAGAACCAGACGGACCCGGGAAGACAAAGACACCCACCACTACCATCAAGATAATCAGTGCTGCGCCAATATCGAGGACGCTGATTTTGCCGAAGAGTCGTCCTTTTGAATCCAAGATAGCCATAGTGGATTAGCATCCCTTCCCGTCTTTGGGAATACTGATTGTAAAGATAGTCGGGCGATCAGTAAAGAATCCGTCCTCCCCCTGATCCTGGTTAACCATGTTAGTCGTTAGTATTTAAGCATGGGATGAGCAACTTCGCGTGCTAAATCTACGTCTAACTTAATGAGGCATGTCCTTTGTGTCATTGCTCATTCAAAGGCGATCGCAGCTCATAACTCAGTCGATAGGCTGACTTAGTGCCTTCGATAAAAGCATGCTTGGTTTCTCCAGGAACCGCCATTGATTCATCCTAGTTATTGTTCGTTTCTTCTGCTCCTCAATCACGATGTCTAAGTTCTCCTCTCAACTCTTTACCCGGCTTCATCGTCGCTGGCTCTATGGCTTGATGGCCCTTGTCATGTCCTTTGGTATTGGCATTGCCACACCCCGTCCCAGCCAGGCCATCACCATTTGGGATGTCATTTTCGGTGGTGTCCAAATTCTTCAGGCCACCCAGATTACCAACATGAGCGATGAACAAGAAGTCGAATTGGGACGGCAAATCGATGCCCAGCTCAAACAGCAAGGGCTTCAGGTCTTTTCTGAAGATGCGGCAGTAGATAACTACCTTGATGGCATCGGTCAACGCTTGGCCGCAACCAGCGATCGCCCTAATTTACCCTTTACTGTCCAGGTAGTGCGTGATGATGCTATCAATGCCTTTGCGACAGCCGGTGGATTTGTCTACATCCAAACTGGATTGATGGAAGCTGCCTCTAATGAAGCCGAATTGGCTGGGGTTCTTGCCCATGAAATTGGCCATATTACAGGCAAACACGGCCTTAACCAGATGAAAGATCAAGCGATCGCCTCAGGCATCATGACCGCCGCTGGCGTCAGACAAGATCAACTGGTCAACATTGGTGTACAGCTTGCCTATAGTTTGCCCCGCAGTCGTGGTGATGAGAATGATGCGGATCGTCGCGGCTTTTTTAACATGGGGCGCGCAGGTTATGACCAGCGGGGCATTCGAGACTTCATGCAAAAGCTAGACCAAGGCGGATCTCCCCCAGAGTTCATCAGTACCCACCCCAACCCTGGTAATCGAGTTGGCAATCTCAACGGCTTGCTCAATAGCGACGCCACGCCCAGCGCCACTGATGGCATGGACAATAGTGCTTATCGAACCCGAGTTAACAACTTAATTTAGTTCCCTGAGTCAAAGTCAAATTTGACCCGGTAGAACTTTTCAAAGAAAAAGAGACGCTTCTGAGAAGCGTCTCTTTTTGCTCATGTGCCTAATTTTTGACTAATACCAGTTCTTTCAAGATACAGATCAGACCTCTCCCATCCTCCCCTTGTGGAGGGGAGGTGCCGTAGACGGAGGGATACTCATCTGTAGCCAGGACTTTGCGATTTGGTATGACGTGCCTTATTTTTTTGTGGCGGTTGAACAACACTTTATGGTATTTCAAGCTGCATTAAGCTGAATAGACAACGGTGAAAAATGTCCCCGAGAGGAGGCAAGCATTGAAAATCGCTACAGTTCTTTGAAATGGTAAACGACAACCCCACTGTCAGGATCATTGTCGATATCAACATAGCCCGTTTTTAGCATATCCTTTAGCGTCGCTTCCACTGTGGAGAAGGGGGCTCCGGTATCGATGACGCCCTGAGTTACGGATAGCCTGCCCTGGCGCTTTTGGGCCGATTTTAACAACTGGAGCATCAAATCTTCTGTCGTCAGGCGCGATTCGACTACAGCCGTTGCCGCATAGCTGGGTTGTAGCGGTATCCCCTGGGGGGTCAAACCGTGGCGCAAACGATATCGATCGTTGTGACTTTCAACCATTTCGGGAATCAGCAACAGATCGACAATCTGACCAATGCCAAACAGGCCAAAGGTAAACATCCACACAAGACCGGAGACAATCTTGCCGTTATAAATCCGGTGGAGTCCTGCGACTCCAAAAACCCAGCCTATCCAAAGCAAGTAGGCTGTACCGTGCTTGTTCATGACAGATACTGACAATCAAGGGGCCATTAAAGGTATGCCCCTATGATATTAAATCTGCCTTGGGTTCAACCTGGCTAGCCCCTGTCGAGCATCCTATTTTAGTAACCCTTAACGATCACAGCCCTTAGCCATCGCAGTCCTTAATGCAGGAAATGACGGAGGCCAGTGAACACCATGATTAACCCCAATTCGTTAGCGGCGTTGATCGAGTCTTGATCGCGAATGCTGCCGCCGGGTTGAATGATTGCCGTGACCCCAGCCGCCGCTGCGGTTCGCACCGAATCATCAAAGGGGAAGAACCCATCGCTGGCTAAGGTTGCCCCTCGAACCTGCTCTCCAGCTTGCTCTAAAGCAATTTTGACGGCACCAACTCGATTCATTTGGCCTGCTCCGACGCCCACAGTGGCGCGATCGCGGCTAATCACAATCGCATTAGACTTGACGTGCTTGACTATACGCCAGGCAAACAAAAGCTCTTCCAATTGGGCGACGTCGGGCTTGTGCTCAGTCACAATTTGCCACTGGCTGGGATCTTCAACGACATCGTCAGCATTTTGAACCAAAAAGCCCCCCGCAATTGTTTTGACAGTTTGGGACGGGCCTTGAGCGAGGTCATTTAAGATCAGCACCCGCAAGTTTTTCTTGCTCTCTAAGATCGCTTGAGCTTCAGGATCACAACCGGGAGCGACTACACATTCCAGAAAGGTTTGGGTCAGGGCCGTTGCCGTTTCAGCCTCAATGGATTGGTTAAGCGCGACAATGCCACCAAAGGCAGACACAGAATCGGCATTGAACGCTTTTTCGTAGGCTTCTTTAACTGAATCGCCCAGGGCTGCACCGCAGGGATTAGTGTGTTTTAGCACAGCTGCTGCTGGCCCCTGTTCTTCGGGAAACTCAGTAATAATGCGCCGCGCCGCTTCCAAATCGACAAGGTTATTATAGCTGAGTTCCTTCCCTTGGAGTTTTTCTGCGGTGGCCCAACCCGAAGCTTCGGTGCTGTGTTGATACCAGGTAGCAGGTTGGTGGGGGTTTTCACCATAGCGCAGGGTTTGTTTAGGCCGACCACTGAACGCAAATTGCTGGGGAATAGGCAGGTCTATCTCATCTGCGATCGCCTCTTGAGTTAAATACTGGGTGATCGCTTGATCGTAGGTGGCCGTATGGTTAAAGGCTTGTAGGGCGCAGCGTCGGCGAAATTCTGGAGTGACTGTCCCATCCTGTTGCTGCAACTGTTCAAGATAGCCATCATATTGACCCGGATCACAAAGCACCGTGAGATAGTCATAGTTCTTAGCCGCAGCTCGAATTAAGGTAGGGCCACCAATATCGATCTGCTCGATCGCTTCTGGCAAAGTAACTCCAGACTTGGCAATGGTTTGCTCGAAGGGATAAAGGTTAACCACAACTAAGTCAAACGGTCGGATGTCGTTGTCGGTTAAATCTTGTTGGTCTTCGGCTAGGGATAAACGAGCCAAAATACCACCGTGAATTCTGGGGTGGAGCGTTTTAACCCGACCCCCCAAAATTTCTGGTGACCCTGTATAGTCTGAGACTTTGGTCACTGATAGGCCAGCCTCAGCCAGAGCGTTTGCCGTCCCTCCGCTGCTGATGAGTTCAAATCCAAAATCTTCGACTAGATGAGTCGCAAGTTTCACCAAGCCTGTTTTATCTGATGTGCTCAGCAGTGCCAACCGTGCCATACCCTTGCTTGTCCCCATTGCTTATAAGCCTTACTCAGCCAGCATACAAGGGGCAGTGAATCGTGGGTAGGTGCTCAGAAATTCACCGACGTCAGCAACGCTTGAGCAAGGGAGTCAATGCTATAGATTAAAAAAACACTGGATTAATTCACATAAATTAATTTTCTTTGTTAGATTTATTAGTATAGATGATCCAAATTCTTGCCGACTCAAGTTTTTTTTACCATGAATACCTCTGTTTCTCGCTTGGCGCTTGTTTTCAAGCCCAACGTCAATCCTAACTTCTGGTCACAAACCGCCTGGGCTATTTTGCGTGCTGTGATTGGCATCATGATGGTTCACAACGGTTTGGACAAGCTGGGTAATATTGAGAGCTTTGCCCAAGCTTACGTCGCCTACATTGGTTTACCCTTTCCTATTTTCTTTAGCTACGTCGCAGCTTACACCGAGCTGATTGGTGCTCCCCTGGTTGCTCTGGGCTTGTTCACTCGTCCCGCAGCTTTTGGCTTGTTTTGCACCATGTGTGTTGCGATGTATCACCACGTTAAGGTAGCTGGATTGAGTCTCCCCTATTTGGAACTCTCGGCTATCTACGCAGCGACATTCTTGTTTTTCACCATCAACGGGGCTGGGTTGTTCTCTACTGATGCCATCATTGCCAACTGGCTAGACGCTAGTGCGTTATCGGCCCGGGCAAAACAAATCATGCGTCTTGAGAAGGCTTATGAAGCAGCGAGTCCTCAGAAGGAAACGACGAAAGTTTGAGGATATGGTTTAGAGCATCGGGATGCGATCGCGTCCTGATGCTTTAATCCAAAATTCAATTATGAGAAGGGGTTGAAATCTCAGATGATTTCAACCCCTCCTTAATGTCAATTAATACGAGAACTGCCTTAAAAATCGACAGGGCTTAAGTTTACTCATCCTGTCAATCGCCTCTCATAATGCTGACAAATCCTAGTTGCCTTCAGATTCAACTGTTTCAGTAGGCGCTTCTATATACTCGAATTGGAGGGGTTGTTGACCATATCCACCTTGTTGGCGAAACTCAGCTGCTGCCTCTCCAATTTGCTCGGTACTGTTTTGTCGATATTCTTCACGGCTCGTGCCACCAGAGAGGGCAGCTTCATGGAATAGGTCAAATGGGCTGTTGAGGAGATTTTCACTTGAACCACCGACTGTAGCGTCATCGGTATTCCTGAGTGGATCATCAGTGCTTTGCGCTTGGGCAACCGCTGAGACACTGAGTAAGCCAAGGCCAAGCATTAAGGCAAAAAGTTTTAGGGATGCAGTAGTAAACCGTGACATAACGATTTCTTCCTTGATTAGCAATGAACACGAAATACCCGGTCAATGGCCATAGGATATCTCTATTTTGACGAAAAGATCCAAAAAATGCTCCCCCGATTCCCATCGGATCTAAGCGATGCGGCGACGGAGTAAGGGCTGCACTAGAACCAACATAGCAGCGCTAAAGCCAATTAAAAGCGCCACCGATAGCCCGAGGGTAACACTGCCCCAGGGAGCTTCCATCACCACACTGTTGAAACTCCAGTCAGGATGAAGATAGAGGTAGCGGATCGGTTCAATAGCATAGCTAAGGGGATTGAGACTTGCGACTACCTGTAGCCACTGCGGCATAAAGCTTAAGGGTACGAGGGCGGTGCTGGCAAACAGGAGCGGCAAATTGGTGACAAAGATAACGGCTAGCAGTTCAATGTGGCCAGGTAAGGCAAAGGCCAAACCCAGACTCAAAGCGGTAACGCCCAACACTAAGGTTAATAGAATGACGGCCATTACTCCCAACCCGACAAACCCAGGGAGTCCCGACCCTAAAGCGGCCCCCAAGGCAATGATGGAAGCCGTTTGGACAAAACTCATGGCTGCAATGAACAATGCTGAGGCAATCACAATAGAAAATCGCGAAGCCAGGGGAGCCACCAGTAGCCGATTCAAAAAACCAAATTCTCGGTCGAACATGACGGGTAACCCAGCATTAAGGGCACCTGCAAAGGCTGTGAATACGATAATGCCTGCCCCCAGAAACTGACCGTAGTGAACGCTGTCGCCAAATAAGTCTGAGGGCACATTTTGAAATAGGGCGCCAAATAAAATCAACCACATCAGCGGTTGAATCACCCCTGCGACAAGGGTTGAGGGGCGTCGCTGGAGCTGAATAAATAGGCGTCGCGTCAGCGCCAGAGTCTCTTGTACAAATTCCCCAGAGAAAAGACCGGGCGGGTTAGCCGCGATCGCGCCTTGATTAATCGCAGCCTTCCACTGCTTCAGCTGATCGTTATTAATTGTTGATCTGGGGACATCTGAACCGGATGAACTCGGCTTAGATGACGTGATTGTGCCACTCATAAAACACCTCTTGCAATAGCGATATCAGCTGCCTTTCATACTTTGCTTGCGTTCAGCTTTGAGATCACGGCTACCCACCGCCGCCAGTTCGGCATCCATTAGGGTACGCCCAGTCGCAGCAAGATAAACATCGTCTAGACTGGGGCGCGATTGGGAGATGCCAAAAGTTGGCAACCCAGCCGTGCTTAAACTTTGCTGCACAGAAACCAAGGCATTGGCTTGGGCATCAACCACAAGGTTGAGGGAATTACCTTGGGCGCTATTGACGATCACCTCTTGTACACAGGGTAATGTTTCCAGGAGGGTCCGGGCGCTCTCGGCTTCGTCGGGGGGCGTAAACTCCCGGATGCGCAACGTAATCCGATCGCCACCTACTTCATCTTTCAATGCGCTGGGGGTACCCCGGGCAATCACCTCACCGCCGTCAATAATCGCTACGCGATCGCCCAAAGCATCCACTTCTTCCAAGTAGTGGCTGGTCAGCAAAATAGTGGTTCCAGCCGCTTTGAGTTCCCGAATAAAGCGCCACACCGACGATCGACTTTCGATGTCTAGCCCCACCGTCGGTTCGTCTAAGACCAACACATCGGGTTGGTGCAGTAGCCCGGCAGCTAAATCGAGGCGTTTTTTCAACCCACCTGAATAGATTCCGGTTTTTTGATCGGCCCAGTCGGTCAGATCCAATAGGTCGAGCATTTGGGCGATGCGATCCTTCGACACCTTGGCGGGAATGTGATATAGGTCAGCCTGAAGCTGGAGCATTTCTCGCCCGGTCAGCATCTTGTCCAGTGCGACTTCTTGCGCGATGTAGCCTAAACATTGGCGGGCCGCACGGGGGTTATCTAAAACCGAAATGCCGTTGACCTCAATCTTGCCCTGATTCGGTCGGGTCAGAGTGCACAGGCAACGAATCGTTGTGGTCTTGCCAGCACCGTTAGGGCCGAGCAGACCAAAGATCTCACCCGACTCAATGATGAGCGACACATCCTTGATCGCTTCCACCGAACCGTAACTTTTCTGGAGTCCTTCAATTAAGACTGCGGGGGCCATAGCGTCACCCGTTTCGTTAACATTAGCTTTGTTATGTAACTAAATTTTACCTAAGGGTGACAGATTTAGCTGCGCGGATGGGGTTCATCCCAGAATCACACTAATCATCGGGATCGCCGTCAGCAAAATATTCAACTGCTCTCCCAGGGTGAAGTTAAGCTGCTGCATCCAGGGGAGTTGGTCAACCACCATGCCAGCGGAAAGCAGCATCATATAGAGGATGGAGTACTTAAATAAAGACTTCGACAAGTCTTTATCTGCGGGCGTCTGGTTCAGCAACCAAGCTTTTTTAAGGAAGACATAGCCCAGCGCGATCGCGAAGATCGCATACACTCCTCCAGACACACCCAGGGGATAGACTAGCAGTAGCGTTATCGGCAATAGCAGCAGCGTATACACCAAAATCTGCTGGGCGGTTTTTTCATTCCCCACGACCACCGGCAGCATAGGAATACCCACTTTTGCATAGTCGTCTTGAATGACCATGGCCAGCCCCCAAAAGTGAGGCGGCGTCCAAACGAACACAATCGCAAAAATCACCCAAGCAGGCCAACTCAAATGACCGGTTACCGCGGCCCAGCCCACTAAAGGTGGTATGGCCCCGGCGGCACCCCCAATCACAATGTTTTGGGTAGAGGAGCGTTTTAGCCAGTGGGTATAGACCCCGACATAGAGCACAATACCCACCATCGCCAGACAAGCACTGAGTAAGTTAGCAACCCAGGTTTGGAGGCTAAAGGAGGCGATCGCCAAGATTGCTGAAAATACCAGCGCGTCACGCACCTTCACACGGCCCGATGGCAAGGGGCGATGACGGGTTCGCTCCATATCGTAGTCAATGTCACGATCGTAAACACAATTGATCACCTGGGCTGAGGCTGCCGCCAAAGCTCCGCTAAGCAGGGTGATAATTAACAACACTGGATCAACATGGCCTTTGGCTGCAATCCACATACTGCCTGCCGTTTCAATCAGCAGTAAAGGAATAATGCGGGGTTTCGTCAATTGCCAGTAGCTCTTCAAAACCTGCCCAAAAGACTCATGGTGGCGGACAGGAGACCAAGCGGTCATCGGTTGCATAGATTAAAACGTCCTATTGAATGTTGAGCAGTGCTGTTGAGAAGTACTTTCGCTGAACATTTTTTGAGCACTGCTGTTGTTGATCACTTTTGGATCAATGCGTTTGCTGATCATTATGAGGGGGCAGCATTGAGGCTGCGTCGATCGCGAAAGGCTAGGGCTGAGAAGCACACAAGGGTGCCCAGCAGCATTGCGCCAACAACCTGATGGGTGACGGTCAGAGGCTCAACCTGGAGGTGGAGGCGGAAAGTTGCAATGCCTAAAACAATTTGCACCACAACTAAAGCACCAGCCCCTTGAGCCAATCCGCGCAGAGATGAGCTGAGCGCAGGGGTTTGCCAAACTTTCCACACGAGCCACAACGTTGCCAAAGTGGCTGGAACGACACCCACGAGGTGGCTATTCATGACAGCACAAAGCTGGTTAAGCCCAAAACACTGATGAGCCGCCCAACGGGAACCCACAAGCCCACCTAACAAGCTTTGACAGTAGATGAGACCCGCGGCAATTAAGCCCAGCCAAGGCAATTGACCGACATGGCCACTGCCGCCATAGGGCATTAGGAAGACTCCCATAATCAGCAGCACGCTAAAAAACAGCAGTGCTGCCCCCAAGTGTGCCGTCACAATGTCGAACCGCAACAGTTGCGTCACAGTGAGCCCACCCAAGGCTCCCTGCACCAAAATCAGCACTAGCGCACCCAATGAGGCCCACGGTAGCCATCGAGGTAACTGACGACGAAACCACAGGCTAACGCCTAGCAAACCCAAAGTAGTCAACCCAATTAGGGCTGCATCTAAGCGATGAAACCACTCTAGAAACACCTGAAAATTCATTTGCCGTTGAGGCACAAGTTGGCCGTAGCACAGTGGCCAATCGGGGCAAGCTAAGCCCGCGTTCATGACGCGGGTGGCACTACCAACAGCCATAAGGGCCAGGGTTGCGATCGCCAGTTTCCAAATCAAGCGTCGCGTCCACACCTGAATGGAGTTTTCTATAGGTATCGATTGAGACTGGGGGGCAGCTACAGGCCGAGCAGGGGGATGAAGGGTTGAATCAGTCATTGACAAGACAGAATTGGGGACTGGTTTAAACCTTGGCCGGATCCAGATCCATCATTTCTCCTAAGCCAAAATCTAGAATTTCAAATCAGATGCGATTTATTAAGCTGAGGATATACAAAGTGAGCCATGACTTCGGTCGCTAGGGGTTAGCTTAACGCGCATATCACTTTTCTCGCTCAAGTTCCACTTTATTGAAGAGTTCTTTGAAACATCAGGCTTTTAGGGTTTTCTTCGGAATTAAGCTATGCAAGATGATGGCAAAATTTCAAAGCGTTACAAAACTAACTAAATCTGGAAAAAGACGAAAATCTTAAAAAGAATTTTACATTTTAAGCATGATTTTACAGTTCCTTTAACGTGAAACCGATCCCTGTGCGCTGGACTACGGCTTTGAGCTTTTTAGTCGTAGAGATAGCGGATGAATCCGAAGAAAACCCAAAGAAACCCCGAATACTTTCTCTAAATTGCCGTCAAAATCGGTTCCCTGTCTTAACCTTGGTAGCTAAGCACGATTGCAGGGACTCTATGATCGCGTTAGAACTAGTGAGGCATGATCAAAACCAGCATTCTTTATGCATTCTTCAACGGATAAAGGTCTTGACTAGCAAACTGTTAAGCCCAACCTAAGTCGTGTGTGTCAAGCCAAGGAAGCGATTACCCTTTGCAAAGGTTATGGGTTGAGTTAAATAATTGTCTTACCTTGCGTTACTGCGAGCGTTGACTTACCAATTTACAACCCAAGATTTTCAGCAAGTTTACTCAAGTTTTTTGAAAGCTCCTCAAGGGCTAAGCTCTAAATCCGTTTTGCATCGAGGCTGAGTTCTGGTTTGCTTTTCAAACGGGTTACAAATGCTTTAGGCATTGTTCAAAATCATTACCCCAGAAGGGTTTTAATGGCGCTGTGAATATTCCAAGTTCGATCATTACGATGTTGGCCGGCATCGTCGTCACCTTAGTCAGTCTTTGGTACGGCCAGAATCATGGTTTGTTGCCAATTGCTGCCTCAGAAGAAGCGGCTCAAGTGGACGATCTGTTCAATGCCATGATGACCATTTCAGTGGGTCTGTTTCTACTGGTTGAAGGGGCACTTGTGGTGGCGGCAATCCGATTTCGCCGCCGACCAGGGGATGAAGGCGACGGTGCTCACATTGAAGGAAACGTCCCGTTGGAGATTCTATGGACAGCCATTCCTGCGGTGATCGTTCTTGGCATCTCGGTCTACAGCTTCGAGGTCTATACCGAGATGGGTGGCCTAGAACCCATGGCCCCTATGCAGTCTCCGAAAACCGTAGAGATTGCCTATGCTTCTTCTGGTTCTGAAGATGGCACCATGCCGCTGATGATTGGGGACAAGGAGATGGCCTCAAATATTGGCATTGGCGTCAGTCCTGGTCAGGGTGAACCCGATGTCACGGTCAATGTCATGGCCGTACAGTATGCCTTTATCTTTACCTATCCTGACAGTGGCGTCGTTTCTGGTGAACTGTATGTGCCTTCGGGCAAGCAGGTCAAGCTTAATATGAACGCTCAGGATGTGCTTCATGCTTTCTGGCTACCAGAGTTACGCATTAAGCAAGACGTGATTCCCGGAAGCGAGACGGAGTTGGCCTTTACGCCCACCGTTGAAGGCACCTATCCGGTGATTTGCGCTGAGCTATGTGGGCCCTACCACGGTGCTATGAAGACCCAGATGGTGGTGCAGTCTCCCGATGACTTTAATGCTTGGGTGCAGTCTCAAGTGGCCCTGGGCAATGTAGCGGATGAGACCGTTGCCGCTGCTCCCACAGAACGCAGTGATGCAGATTATTTAGCGGCACTCGCTGAGCCTCTGAGTTTACAGGTGGATCACCAAGCGATCGCTCATCTCCATAGCGAGCACAACCACAACCACACTGCGATGGCCTTCTAGGCGTAAACCACATCTGATTTAAAGCCTCCAGGTCTCGACTCAAGGAAAAAACTATGGATCTGGATGTGGACGCAGTACAGAAGCTTAACCGTATAACGTTTTAAACACAGGGTTATGACACAGGTTGACGTTAAAGAAGCCCAGTCTCCACAACCGCCCCACGGGCACGATCAGGAGCGCAAGTGGATAGACTATTTTACCTTTTGCACCGATCACAAGGTGATTGGCATTCAGTACCTGGTTACGGCGTTTGTCTTCTATATAATTGGCGGCATCTTTGCCACCATGATGCGGACAGAGTTAGCCACGCCTGATCCTGACTTTGTGACACCGGATGTGTATAACGGCCTCTTGACGCTCCACGGGACAGTGATGCTGTTTTTGTGGATTGTGCCAGCTGGGGCTGGGCTCGCCAATTACCTGATTCCCCTGATGATTGGGGCACGGGATATGGCATTTCCTCGACTCAACGCGATCGCGTTTTGGATGATTCCGCCATCTGGCATCTTGTTGCTGAGCAGCTATTTCTTTGAGCCACCCGGTGCGGGATGGACTTCCTATCCGCCGCTGAGCCTCACCCTGGGGCAACTCGGCCAGGGGATCTGGATTATGAGCATTCTAATTGGTGGAACCGCGTCTATTTTGGGTGGGATCAACTTCATCACCACCATTCTGAAGATGCGGGTGCCCAGTATGTCCATCAATCAGATGCCACTGTTTTGTTGGTCAATGCTAGCCACTTCATTTTTGATTTTGGTGAGTACCCCAGTCCTAGCGGGAGCGCTGATTTTGCTAGCCTTTGATCTGCTAGCCGGAACCAACTTTTTTGACCCTACTGGGGGTGGCAATCCAGTTGTCTACCAGCACATGTTCTGGTTTTATTCCCACCCAGCGGTGTACATCTTTGTGCTACCCCTGTTCGGGGCGATTTCGGATGTGATTCCGGTGCATGCCCGCAAGCCGATATTTGGCTATAAAGCGATTGCCTATTCCAGTCTTGCTATCAGCTTCTTGGGCCTGATTGTCTGGGCTCACCACATGTTTACCAGCGGCACCCCACCCTGGATGCGGATGTTCTTTATGATCACCACCATGGTGATCGCTGTGCCCACGGGCATTAAGGTCTTTGGCTGGGTGGCTACTTTGTGGCGTGGCAAGATTGCCTTCACCAGCGCCATGCTGTTTGCCCTGGGTTTTATTGCCACCTTCTTGATTGGCGGCATTAGTGGGGTAATGCTGGCGGCGGTGCCTTTCGACATCCATGTCCACGATACCTATTTTGTGGTAGCCCACTTCCACTATGTGCTGTTTGGCGGGGCCGTGTTTGGGGTCTACATGGCGGTTTACCACTGGTTCCCCAAGATGACTGGGCGCATGATGAACGAATTTTGGGGCCGGGTGCACTTTGTCCTCACCTTTGTAGGGATGAACCTGACCTTCATGCCCATGCATGAGTTGGGGCTGCGCGGTATGAATCGCCGCATTGCTCTGTACGATCCTCAGTTCACTGATTTGAACCAGTTGGCCACCATTGGATCTTATGTTTTGGCGGTTTCTACGATTCCGTTTTTAATCAATGCGGTGTGGAGTTGGGCCTTTGGCGAAAAAGCACCGGCTAATCCGTGGCGGGCATTAACCCTGGAGTGGCAAACCACTTCGCCACCGATGGTAGAAAATTTTGAGGAACTACCTGTCCTCAAAACTGGCCCTTATGATTATGGTCTAGGCTACATTCCTAGTCCTGACCCACCAGAACTCTATGGGGATGCCCCCAAACAGGTACCTGCCTAGGCTTTTCTTGTTCAATCTTGATTTTTTATTGCCATGACCACGCAAGGTTCTGCCATTGAGACTTCAGAGACCGTGTTTGCTGCTGAACAACATGGGGCCGCCCATGCTGAAGAACACCATGATTTTCGAATCTTTGGCTTGATTTTGTTCTTGGCCGCTGAAAGCATGATCTTTCTCGGCTTGTTCTCAGCCTATTTGGCCTTTCGAGTGATGGCACCTGACTGGCCCCCAGAGGGAACACCCGAGCTAGAAGTACTGTTGCCCGGCATTAACACCATCATTCTGATCTCCAGCAGTTTTGTGATCCACCAGGCTGACACCGCAATTAAGAAAAATGATGTCGGTGGCATGCAAAAGTGGTTTGCTATCACCGCCTTGATGGGCGCTATCTTCTTAGCGGGTCAGGTCTATGAGTACAGCAACCTGGAGTTTGGTCTGACGACTAACCAGTTTGCCAGCACTTTTTATGCCCTCACTGGATTCCATGGGCTGCACGTATTTGTAGGGATCTTGTTGATGCTGGCGGTGTTGTGGCGATCGCGTCAAACCGCCCATTACTCCAGTAAGAACCACTTTGGCATCGAAGCTGCCGAGCTTTACTGGCACTTTGTAGACGTGGTTTGGATTGTACTATTCTTGTTGCTTTACATTCTTTAAGGGCGGATTCTCTGGGCAATCAGAAGCCAGAAGCGTTGGAATGCTGACGCCTGACTCCTCCATTCTGCACTCTTTCTTAGAGAGAACTGCTCACATCAAGTTGATAGTCCACAATTGAGCTAAACCCAGGGGTGCCCTGCTTGTCAGAGTCACCCTTTTTTCATGTTTTTGAGCGAAACGCAAAAAAAGTCGTCGATCCGAGAATTTTCTGATATAAACTGTGCAAACTCGCACATAATAGGGCGTGCCAATCTCGATTCTTCTGGCTTAGATGCAAAAGTCATATGGCTCTTCAGCTTCAAAACGTCGCCGTCCTCCCCGCAGAAGAGGAAAAAGGCGGAGGACAAGTCCTTGGCGACTGGGGCGATTTGCATTTAGTTGCATTTTACTGGTGGCGATCGCGACTTCTTTCTTAGACGCGTTCAATCAGGCCCAGTCAGAATCGATACTCAACAGCCAACCCCCGACTGTTGAAACAAGCTTAAGCGGCACCCTACGCCAAGACGAATTGGGTGAGAAAGTCACTCAGTTGGTTGATCCCAATGATCGCCCGCTACTTTCACCACTCCCCGTTGCCGAAGAAATTTGGGAATGTGAAGTGGTGGTGGTTGGCGGTTCCTTGGGGGGTATCGCGGCAGCCAGCCATGCCATGGCTAGCGGTGCGCAAACCTGCCTAATTGAGCTGACTCCTTGGCTGGGGGGACAAATTAGTTCCCAAGGGGTGCCTGCATTGGATGAATCCGGTGCGATGCAGGCTAAGCAAAATTTTTCAGCTAGCTGGCGGGCCTTCAAAGAGTTGGTTTCACAGCAGCCCGTCAATCTACCTGCCTGGACCGGGCTAGAGTCTCCCCAACGGGTTTCTAATACGAATAGTTGTTGGGTCAGCGGCCTGTGCTTTTTGCCCCGCGCGGGTGCCACTGCGTCTCAACAGTGGCTGCAAGCCGCCGCATCTAAAGCGCCGGGTAGTCGCTGGGGAACCTCCATTGCTTTTAAGGGGGCATCCTTTGATGCCTCAGGCAGACAAATTACGTCGATTTATGCCGTCAAACGGATTCCAAAGGACGAGCGCTATGCTCCTTTAGGTCGCCTTTCTCAGGAGTTGGTGAGTTGGTATTCTTGGGCCGACGACGACACCTATGATAAGGTGCCGATTCGGCTCCAGCCTGTGCCAGGTAAACCCATGTTTGTGATTGATGCCACCGACACGGGAGAACTGATTGGTTGGGCTAATATCCCCCACCGCACTGGATCTGAGCCCAAATCGCTCACTGGAGAAGTGAACGCTCCCGAAGTGGGCAACCCAGACTGTAATCAGGCTTACACCTTTCCCTTCGTGATGGGGATTTTAGATGACGGCGGCGAAAGCCATCGGCAACTCCAGAAAGTGCAACCGGGCTTTTCGCGGGAAGAACACCGCAGTCGGTTCAATCTCGAAGGGTTTCCCATGTTTCATGGGGGCAGTTTATTTAACTACCGACGGATCATCAGCACCACCCTTAGCGATCCCAGGCATGGAAAGTCCGTACCAGGAGACTTGTCGATCATCAACTGGAATCGGGGGAATGATTGGGTATTTATGGATCCCCCAGTTTTGTTGACCGAAGATAAGATTGTGGCGTCGGGTCAACGGCAAAACTGGATGGGGGGATTGTCTCTAGAATCACTCAAGGAAGGGGAAAACCATAGCCTATTATTTGCAGAATGGTTGATTGAAACCCAGACCCGGCCGGGCCTCCCCCTAACCTTTCTGGGGGGAGTTGATTCGCCTTTAGGCACCCAGTCTGGATTGAGTATGTATCCCTATATTCGAGAGGGGCGGCGGATTTTAGGCCGTCCGGCCTATGGGCAAGAAACGTTTATGATCTTGGAATCTGATATTCGCACCGATCTTTCCGCAGGGCGTGACTTTAGCCCGACCGTGGTGGCCCTAGCCCATTATGATGTGGACATTCACGGTTGCCTCTATCGCAATTCTGACGATACGGGAGAAGCTGCCGCTGCCAGTGTAAAAGAATACGTGGTGCGACCCCTGCAAATTCCGATAGAAGCGCTGATTCCGATTGGGGTGGATAATCTGTTGATGGGCGGTAAAGGAATTGCCGTCAGCCATATTGCCAATGCCGTCACCCGGCTGCACTACGCTGAATGGAGTGTGGGTGCCTCTGCTGGGGCGATGGCGGGATGGATTCATAATCAAGATACCCCTGGGTTGATGCCGCCTGATATTGTGCCCACTGGTCGATTTATGACGTTGAATGAATATTTAATGTCCCAGGGGTTGAAGTTTACTTGGTGAGGCGTGAGGGGAAAAGGGAAATAATGGGAGCGGAGCTCGAAATTTACCTTGTTCAAGTCCAGACCTAGCGTTTTGTCTGTAGGGAAACGCCAGCTTCCGAGCTGGACTTGGGTTAAGCTGCCTAAGAGGTTTCTTTAAGCGTATCGATGGTTACCTGAGCCGCCCCCCTGCCCCCCAATTCTGGGGGGGGGGCTGAAGTTCAAATAATCACAAATCTAAAATCCAAAATGGTCATGACATCAGGGTTACCACATCGGGGATGGTCTAGATGGCTGTTAGGTGGGGTGCTAACCCTAGCCTTACTGTTAAGTAGTTGTACGCTACCCCAGGTTAGTGCGGAAGAGCGGCTATTTTTACACCTCTCACTGGATTTGGTGGGAACCTACACCCTGCCTAAACAAACCTTTGAAGAAACGCCTGTGGGTGGAATTTCTGCGATCGCTTATGATGCCGAACGCGATCGCGTTTATGCCCTCTCTGATGATCGCGGACGACTTGCTCCCTCACGGTTTTATACCCTGAGGCTAGGGGAGACATCGAACACTTTAGACGAGATGACAATCGAGTCAGTCACCCTACTCAGGGATGCAGGAGGTGAATTATTTCCCGTCGACAGTCTTGATCCAGAAGGGATGGCTTTATCTCCTCGCAATACGCTGATGATTTCCAGTGAAGGCGTTGGTGTTAGCGGCTCCCCCCCTCGGCTGATGGAATTTGACCGCGATACCGGGCAGTTGATGACTGAATTTCGCTTACCCGATCGCTATTTGCCCAGCCCAGATCCATCCAATCCTGAAGGTGGCATCACTCAAGGAGTGCAAGATAATCTCAGCCTAGAGGCCTTAACCGTGAGCGGTGTCCCCAGTCGCGGTACCTGGGTAGAACCTTTCCGCCTATTTGTTGCCACCGAAGGCCCTCTGCGACAAGATGTGGATGAAGACTTCGCGATCGCACCTAAGAATCGCCTACTGCATTACCTGATTGGCCAAGATCAATCCACGCTGATTTCAGAACATATCTACCCCCTTGAGATTGCGCCAACTGGGGCTATCGTTAATGGCCTATCCGAGTTGCTCAGCCTTGATCAAGCTGGCCATTTTCTAGGCCTAGAACGGGCATTTGGGTTCAAAGGATTTGAGATTAAACTCTATCAATTGGCCACTGGGGGGGCCACAGACAGCTCAACCCTGGTCAGCGCTAAAGGTGAGCTCAACGGAATTACGCCGATTCAAAAACAGCTTGTGCTCGATTTGGCTGATCTTGATATTCCCCTTGATAATTTTGAAGCTATGACCTTAGGGGTGCCTGTAGACAATGGCAATCAGAGCCTTTTATTAGCGAGTGATGATAATTTCGATGACGCCCAAACAACCGAATTCTTGTTATTTAAACTACAACTTACTCCCTAAACGCTGCCTAATCTGACGGCCCTTAACGTAACCTGAGAACCGAGTAAATGCGGGGATTTAAGCCCTTCTCAGCCGCGAATTTGCCAAATGCTTTGTCAGATGTATGGTTTACGAGTCCCCCAAACCTGCTAGATTGAGCGAGTATTAGCAAGTGATTTCTTGAGTGCAATGAAAGTCCTAGTTATCGGCGGTGATGGATATTGCGGTTGGGCAACCGCGCTGTACCTTTCTAATCAGGGTCATCAAGTTGGCATCCTAGATAGCTTGGTGCGGCGGCATTGGGATATGGAGTTACGCGTTGAGACCTTGACGCCAATTGCTCCGATTCAGACCCGGCTTCAGCGCTGGACGGATCTCACAGGCAAAACCATCGACCTCTTCATCGGTGATATCAACAATTATGCCTTCCTAGAAAAATCCCTGCTCCAGTTTGAACCTGAGGCTATCGTTCACTTCGGCGAACAGCGCTCTGCCCCCTTCTCGATGGTTGACCGCGAACATGCAGTGTTGACCCAATCCAACAATGTGATTGGCAACCTCAATTTGCTTTATGCCATGCGCGATCACTTCCCTGATTGCCATCTTGTGAAGCTAGGCACTATGGGTGAATACGGTACTCCCAATATCGACATCGAAGAAGGCTACATCACCATCGAGCACAACGGCCGCAAAGATATCCTCCCCTATCCCAAGCAGCCGGGCTCCTTCTACCATCTGAGTAAGGTTCACGACTCTCACAATATTCACTTTGCCTGCAAGATTTGGGGGTTACGGGCCACCGACTTAAACCAAGGCATCGTCTACGGGGTCTTGACGGAAGAAACGGGCATGGACGAACTACTGATTAACCGTCTTGACTACGACGGCGTCTTTGGCACGGCACTCAATCGCTTCTGTATTCAGGCGGCCATCGGTCATCCCCTAACGGTTTATGGTAAAGGGGGCCAAACCCGTGCGCTTTTAGACATTCGTGACACCATCCGCTGTGTTGAAATTGCTGTCTCTAACCCAGCTGATTCCGGCGAGTTCCGCGTGTTTAACCAATTCACCGAAATGTTCAGCATTCATGATCTGGCCATGATGGTTAAGAAAGCAGGCACCACCATGGGATTGAATGTGGAAATCGACAACCTGGAAAATCCTCGGGTTGAGCTAGAAGAACACTACTTCAATGCTAAAAACACCAAACTGATTGATTTGGGTCTTGAGCCCCACTATCTGTCTGATTCCCTGCTGGATTCATTGCTCAACATGGCTGTGAAGTATCAAAAGCGGGTTGATAAACAGCAGATTCTGCCCACGGTGAAGTGGCGGCGTTAGTCGTACTCGTTGCCCGAGTGTGGATGGTGGAATGTTGGGTTGGTATGTATTAGCAAGATATTGATGCTGACCCAATCAGTCCGCTGCTTTAGGTTGGGCGAGCCTATATGGTTAAATTCCCTCAAGACTCAGTTTTTCAGCCCTGATGATATTGCCATGCGTATTGCTCTATTTACCGAAACCTTCTTGCCCAAAGTTGACGGTATTGTGACGCGCCTCAAACACACCGTTGAACAGCTCCAGCGTCTTGGGGATGAGGTGGTTGTGTTTTGCCCGGATGGAGGCTTAACCGAATACAAAGGGGCTAAGGTATGCGGGGTGCCCGGATTCCCGCTACCGCTGTATCCAGAGTTAAAGCTGGCCTTTCCTCGGCCTTTGATTCGGGCAGAACTGGAGCAATTTCAACCCGATTTGATCCACGTGGTGAATCCGGCATTTTTGGGGATTTCGGGCATTTATTTTAGTAAGGTGCTCAATATTCAGCTGGTGGCGTCGTACCACACCCACTTGCCTAAGTATTTGGAACACTATGGTTTGGGCATGTTGGAGGGGCTACTGTGGGAAATCCTCAAAGCTATGCACAACCAGGCGGAGATCAATCTAGCCACCTCCACGGCGATGCAAGCGGAATTAAGCGACCATGGCATTGAGAATGTGCATGTGTGGCAGCGGGGGGTTGATACTGATCTGTTCCGCCCAGAATTGGCCAGTGCAGAGATGCGATCGCGCCTGAGCCAAGGCCACCCCGAGGCACCCCTACTACTCTATATTGGTCGTCTTTCAGCAGAAAAAGAAATCGACCGAATTAAACCCGTACTGGAGGCTATCCCAGGGGCACGGCTAGCGTTGGTAGGCGATGGCCCCCATCGAGAAGAGCTGGAAGCCCACTTTGCCGGCACGCGGACGAATTTTGTGGGCTACCTGGGCGGTGAAGAATTAGCGTCGGCCTATGCTTCAGGTGATGCGTTTATTTTTCCATCGCGTACGGAAACCCTAGGCTTGGTACTACTAGAAGCAATGGCGGCAGGCTGCCCGGTGGTAGCAGCTAATTCCGGTGGAATTCCCGATATCGTCACCGATGGCCAAAACGGCTTCATGTTTGATCCCCAAGATGAACAGGGGGCGATCGCAGCCACAAAGCGTTTGCTCGAAGTCTCCGCTGAACGAGAAACCCTACGACTCAATGCGCGTACCGAAGCCGAGAAATGGGGCTGGAACGGCGCAACGCGGCAGCTTCAAAAGTTTTATCGTCAGGTGGCGGGCGCTGGCTCCATGCCATTAGCGGCTTAATTAGCTGCTGACCTGACTCGTTGACGACCAACCTTAACGGTTTGTTCGGATGTTGAAATAAATTCAACTACGTTTCCCACCGGATTAGTTTTTAGTGCTACTTTTGTTTTGCTAAGTTGATGGAGTGGAGATATCGTGCGATCGCGCCAGGTCAAAGCTGCTCGCAAATCTAAGTCAAAGCGATTGCGTCTCTGTCAACTCGCGATCGCAGCCTTGGCCCTTTGGTGGGGGCAAGGCCAGATTCTCAGTTATTTTGACCAACCAGAAGTTGTCTTAGTGCTGGGAGGAGCCACCGAACGGGAAAAGTTTGCCGCCCAGTTTGCCAAAAACCACCCCGAGGTTGACATCTGGATTTCCTCTGGGGCCAATCCTGAATATGCTGAAATGGTCTTTGCCCAGGCGAATATTGACCGCGATCGCGTCCGGTTAGATTATGAAGCCGTAGACACCGTCACTAATTTCACTACTCTGGTAGCAGACCTCAAACGTCAAAACGTAGACTGCATCTATTTGATGACCTCCGACTACCATATGCGTCGAGCCAAGATCATTGGTCAAATCGTCTTGGGCAGTCAGGGTATTCGCTTCAAACCTATCCCTGTGCCCACTGATCGCGAATCTGAAAACTGGGTTAAAGGCATCCGCGATGGTTTACGCTCAGTCGTCTGGGTTTTGACTGGGCACACCGGATCACGCTGGGGGCAAACCCTAGGCAAAAGCTAACGCGGTAAGGCGTAGCCAGGCAGACACATCGAAAAGTCAGGGTATACAATAAACACGTACTTTGAGGGACACTGCGCTAAAAATCGAGGTGATACAGTTATGGTCTCCATTGCCGAATCTCCCTATACCCAGGAGCAAGTAACCGTATGGCTACGCGGCTTGCTTTCCATGGCCTGGGCTGATGGTCATTTCGATGAAGAAGAAAAAGTCCTAATTACAGATATTACCCAAGACGAACTCGCCCCCAGCCTTAACTTTGAGTCATTTGAGCCAATTTCGCCTGAAATCCTAGCTCAAACGCTGCCCCCCAAAAGTGAAATTGCCGAAAACTTTTTGCGTATGGCAGTGATGGTCGCTTTGGCTGACGGGGTTTATTCCACCGAAGAAGACGAGATGCTGATTGGCTTTTGTCACGCTTTAGAACTCGATGCCGAAGTCCTCGCGTCGCTACAGTCCACTCTGTTTGACTTGAAAAGTGCAAGTGCACCAGCATCAGCCCCAGCCAGCGGTCTTACCCCACCCGCTCATGGAGATGATCATAAGCTCGATCCCCTTGCCCCGGCACGAGAATGGCTAGACAAACTGGATGTGCATGATCAGCACATGGCACGGTTTTTGTGCAAAATGATTCCGTCCCAATGTCCCTTTGAACGGGATGTGAAGCTGTTTGGCCACAAGATTGTCCACATTCCCCCCATGTGCAAAATCAACCCCCTCTATGAGCAACTTGTGGGCCTACGTTTCCGAGCACTGTCCTATCTCGCTGATGACTGTGGCGAAGATGTTACCCCCTATGTGTAGGCGTTAAATCAACGTCACCACTTGTGGAATTGAAGGGTTACGTAGTACCATTAAAGACTGTGTCCAAACTAAGCCAAAACTGTTTAACTGCCAACCATGCCAAAGCTAAAGACCCGCCGCGCTGCCGCTAAGCGCTTTCGGAAGAGCGGTACTGGTAAAATCATGCGTCGTAAAGCCTTTAAAAACCACCTGCTTGAGCATAAAAGCACTAAGCGTAAGAGTAACTTGTCTAAAGCAAGTGTTGTTCACGAAGGTGATGTTGAAAATGTGACGTTGATGCTGCCCTATCTCTAAACAAGTCATCACAGTGATTTAGAGACTTGCGATGAGTTACTCATGACAACTGCCCGCGTACAGTGGGCACAACACTGGCATACAAAAAAGATACCAGCAAAACCGTAGGGATATAAGAACGTAGGGATTACTCAAAATGGCACGTGTAAAACGCGGCAATGTTGCTCGTAAGCGCCGCAAAAAAGTACTCAAACTCGCAAAGGGCTTCCGGGGATCACACTCCAAGCTCTTCCGGACGGCAAATCAGCAGGTGATGAAAGCCCTGCGCTATGCTTATCGCGATCGCCGTAACCGCAAGCGTGATTTTCGGCGGCTATGGATTGCCCGCATCAATGCAGCGGCACGCGCTCATGGCATGAGCTACAGCCAGCTGATTGGAAAACTTAAGAAAGCCGATGTTCAACTCAACCGCAAGGTACTAGCTCAGATGGCAGTTCTTGACCCGGCAAGTTTTGGCAAAGTCGTTGAACTCGCCAGCAAAGCTTAGGTCGAGACCTTTGTGAGACTAATGTCCCATCGGTTTGTTGATGCTTAGGGCAATTCTTGGTTTTAGCTTGGTATTGGGGGTGCACTGTGTTGCACCCTCATTTGCTGTATCTGCTGAGCTCGACGAAATCGAACAGCGGGGATATCTAGTTGTCGCGGTTAAAGACAACTGGCGACCCTTGGGGTTTCGAGATGAAACTGGCACCCTGGTGGGGTTAGAAATTGATATTGCACGCCAACTGGCTATTGAGCTTTTTGGGGATCCCAATGCCGTTGAGCTCAAGCCCGTGAGCAATCTTGAACGGCTATCAGTGGTGCTTAACGATGAGGTCGATGTGGCAATCGCAGGGGTAACGATGACCGAAGCGCGATCGCGCCTGGTTAGCTTTAGCATTCCTTACTACCTAGATGGCACAGGCATCATCACCCGCAACCCGGAAATTCAGCACAACCAAGATTTACATGGACGGCGAATTGGGGTGTTAGAAAATTCCAGCGCGATCGCGCTGATGCGCTATTTCTATCCCAGTGCCACGCTAGTCAGCACCGACTCGTATCACCAAGCCCTCTCACAACTTGAAAATAGTCAGGCCGATGCATTTGCCGGGGACGTTAGTGTACTAGCCGGCTGGGTTCAGGAACACCCTGAATATAAAATTTTGCCTTCATTAGTCTCTGCGGAACCTTTGGGAATTGTCATCCCCAAGGGCACTCAGTTCAGCCCCCTACGACGACAAATCAATCAAAGTATTCAAAGCTGGATTGATAGTGGCTGGCTAGATGAGCGGGCTGATTATTGGGGTCTTCCTTGAAGGCAATCGATTCGACTTTAAGCATGACTTAATGGCTTATCTCGATAAAGCGTCAGAGGGCATGTCAATATGGACGCAGGTCAGTCACACCCGATTAAAAACTTGGCTAGGTCTGCAAGGTCTTATGCTTTGTCCAAGAAAGCTTATCAATCAAAAAAGCTTATTGATCTGGATGTGGCCGGGGTTTATATCTTCCGTTTGAGCAGGGGTCATGGAGAAAGGCAACCTTTTAATCATCTATCTTGGAATTTTGCTCCTTCTGCTGGGCGTTGCAGCCTTTTTTGTAATTCGCCAGGTGTTCAAAACCCGACGCATTGAAAGCACTCTCTCGCGATTACAAAAAAAACTGACCAAAGAAAAAGGGACTGCCCGAGAGTATTACGAGTTGGGCAGTTTACTACTCGACAAAAAGCTTTACACCCAATCAGCGCTTTACCTGCAACAAGCGTTGAAAAAGCTAGGGGATGATGAAGCGGTCAACGGGGCACTCGTCTATAACGCCTTGGGCTATACCTATTTTGCTCAAGAGCAATTTGACTTGGCCATTCGGAACTACAAAGAAGCCCTCAAAATTGCCCCAGACTACGTGACAGCACTCAACAATCTGGGGCACAGCTACGAGCGCAAACAGTTAGTCAGTCAAGCCCTGGAGTCCTACGAGGCGTCTCTTCAGCATGACCCTAACAACAAAACGGCAAAACGGCGGGCAGAGGCACTCAAAAAAAGATTAGTCGCCTCTTGAGTTCCCCATAGACATAAGAATACGTCAGACGAGCATTTCGATCAGAGCTGAGCGTGCTTCGAATCGCCTGATATCCTTGCCAATTAAGCGATCGTAAAACAACGCGCCGTTCACCAATTGGCTGCGGAACTGGCTGTTTAATCAAAGGATGTGCAGTAACCATGGCAGAGCGTCATCACAGGGATCGAGGAAACGTAGGCATGTCGCTACGCGTTAGCGTCATCAAACACAAGCTGGCTCTTGAACTGCTGCCGTACTTGTGGGTTGCGGGATGGGAGTACAATACACCTCAGCCGAATTATTTGGGCTTTCAATCAGCTTTACTTTATGCAGGTTTGCGCCAGTCTGCTGAATCGGAGCTTGAAGCAGGTCGCGGATGTGGATAGCAATATTTTCTGCAGTGGGAACGACTGCGGCAAAATAGGCAATATCTTTGTTGAGGAAGGTGTGGTCAAAGGGTTCAACCACTCGATCATCCACAATCTGTTGCAACTCGCCTAGGTCAGCGATCATGCCTGTACGTGGGTCGATTTCACCTTTTACCGTGATTTCTAAGTGGTAATTATGGCCATGGCCGTGGGGGCGGGCGCATTTGCCATAGATTTCGCAGTTTTCCTCATAGCTAAGACTCGGTAAAGCGAGGCGGTGGGCAGCGCTAAAGTGGGTGCTGAGGGTGAGATAAGCTTCCATGTTGTTTCCTTCGTACTCGGCCCAAAGTTCGGGGTGTTCAAACAGTTGAATTTTAGTCAGGGGCAGATGGGGAACTAATCGCTGCCAGATCACCCGCGCCATATTTTCGGTGGTGGGTAAGGCTTGCTGAAATTCTGGCCAAGCATCATTTAAGTAAGAAAAATCAAGCTGCTGCGTTACGGCTTGCTTGATCACGCGTTTCACGTCAGACAAATTGAGCACCATACCGTAGGCGTCCAATTCTCCCACCATGGAAACGTACAAGACATAGTTATGACCATGGCCCGGTGAACGGGCACACAAGCCAAATTTTTGATGATTTTCGGCCTCGCTTAATTCAGGGAGCCAATACCGATGACTCGCCGAAAACTGGGCCCGCCGATTGATGATGCATTGCATGGCAACGATTGTGCTGTCTAAGGTTAAGTTGCGTAAAGCAACCTCTCTCAGGATAGACGATATCGATTTCGATCTGCCCTAATCTCAGCGGGCGATCGCATTTAGCGTGGCCATAATGGGAGAAATTTTAAAGTTTTATGTTAATTATGAGATTTTTGGCGCTGCCAAAATCATAAAAACCCTTGCCCAAAGAGGATTTTGGGTAATCCATCCGTAAAATCACAGGGATTGCTGACAAACGAGCAAAACTGTTAAATTGAATACAGAAACAAACCGTTCATCTCAATTCATTCCCTTTGAGATTCAAACGAAGGGAGTACTTGAGACGGAAGTAAGGATTTCTCCTGAAGGAACGCGCCTCAGCCAAAAACACCACTGACTGAAGCTTCTAGGAGGCGAATTCATGAAACTTTGCTATCGCGGTAACGAATACGACTATAACCCGCCAGGGTTAGAAGTGACTGAAAGTGAAATTCTGTGTCAATATCGCGGTCGTCAGCTGCACTATTCTTACGTTGACCATATTCCGTTTCCACAATCTGTAGCCAACCTAAAATATCGCGGTGCAGCCTATCGCACCAATTCCATGGGTGAGGTAGAGATGACTAATCAACCCACAGAATCTATCTTTGCCAAACTCTCTAAACAGGCACTTAAAGTTAACTCAATGGCTGATGCGCGGCGTGCCCTTTTGCAAGAAGCCACCCGGGTTCACCGTGAAAACATTCAACGCAGTTTGATGCACCGTTTAGAAGTTGCGAAAGCCCAGGGTAATGAGGTGTTGGTTCATCAGTTAGAAGATGAAATGCATCAGATAGCCTAAGACCCTATTCAAATTTGTGCTGTAGCTGGAGTAGTGTTGGGACGCCTAAAGGCGTCCCTTTTTTGTCTCTGTTCACGAAGTTTGACTTAAATCCCACGCTGTAGCTGCTTTTGCAAGGGGGCGTCCGCAGCAATGGTCAGGCTGGGATAGGGTTGGGTTTCTGGCGAAAGCGTGCGGGTTGACCATTGAATCAGTCGACTCCCTTTAGGTAAACGGGTATTGCTGTCACCTTGAGTCAACCAAATCAGCGCATGGTTTGGAATTCCGTGGGTACCTGAGTCTGAGGGGTGGATCGCGGCCAAAGTTGTGAGGATAGCAATTTTTTCGCTCAACAGCCCTGTTCTGGCCGTCCAGATTTGAGTTGGAATGCTCACCCGCAGCGCATAGACATAGAGTGAGGCTAAGGCAATGACGGCTTGCTCAAACGCTTGGTTAGTCCAGCTTATGGTAGTATCGAGCCCCAGCGTTAGGGTTTGGCCACTGGTATGGTTTTCGAGTTCGCGGACGCGCAGTTCACCATAGCGAGCACTAGTCCGCCAATGGATCAGCCGGGTTGGATCCCCCCATCGGTAGGGGCGGAGGGCGCGGGTTAAGCCTTCGGTAGCTGACTGAGCCCGTTGATCTTGATGCCACAGATAACTGTCGTCTTTGCCCATTAGATCTAACAAGGGACAGTTTGTCAGGGGCAAGATGGTGGGGTAAACCACAGCTTTAGCGATCGCAGCTTGATAGCGACTACTCCAAAACAGGCCCAGGGGGGCTGCAGTGCGTAACTGCACCTGCTGCCAGTGATAAATACCTCGTCGCTGGGTCGGGATTTCATAACGCCAGTGATGGATAGCGTTGGGTCTAATGGCTGCGATCGCCTGGGTTTGTATCTTCCCCAAGGTTGGGGGAAGATGATCGTGCACCTGAATCAGCGCCTTAGCCCGAGGGGTAGTATTTTCGATGGTTAGGTCAATCAACAGGGCATCCCCAGCACTCACCGGGCGAATCGGTTGACGGCTGATTTTTAACCCTTGCAGGTTGCGGGGGGGCAATGTTGCCGCGATCGCCAGCAGTGCCAACATTACCCCACTCATGACGTAGAGCCAGCCAGCCAAAGTGTTAGTGGCCGCCCCAAAGAAAAAGATGGCGATCGCCATCAGTAACCAACCGCTATAGGCTGGAGTAATCCAGCGGGTTTCGAGCCAGTGGGTAACGCGGTTGAACATGGCGTTTAGAAATTCCTACTTGCCACCGTAATAAAACGCGATTTCTTTTTCTTTTAGGGGTGCAAACCCAGCATCTAGCAGTTTTTGATTCAGGTCATCTTGGGCAATATGTTTTGCTCCAATGCGGACAATCCGCGATCGCATGGTGTTGCTTACCCCGCTGCGTTGACGATTCGCTTCTAACCCCATTACCTGCTGATACAGGGACAGCTTTTCGGCAGGAATGGGAGAACCATCGAGGTCAAGTCCTTGGGCGATCGCCGTATCAACAGCATCAGCCCCTGTCGTGGTCGCATCAGTGCTCATATCAGTTCTTTCTCTCCTTACAGGATTGGCCAGCGGTAGACGTTAGCTCAAATTGCACGGGAGCGACCAAGCAGTTGAGCTCGTCCCTAGAGCATTGTCTGTCATTTCGACAACGAAGGCTATTAGCGCGATCGCTATGACCTTTGTCATAAAATCCAATGACCTATCGCTATAGGAAGGACGCGCATCGTCTCGTTACCTTAGAAAGATAAGCCTATTTACTGGATTAAGAGATGCCTGTGACGACCTCAATCGCAGCTGAAATCGAATCTCTGATTACGCCTTGGATTGCCCCGAAAGAGCAGATCAACCTAGTCATCGGCATCATCCATGGGGAAGATCGCTGGACAAAAGGCTGGGGTTCATCGAATCAGCCTGATTCCAACTGTGCAGAGATTGATCCGCCCAATGAGAACACCCTATTTGAGATCGGCTCCATTACAAAAGTCTTTACCAGCACTCTCCTTGCCCTGCTGGTAGAACAGGGCAAGTTAGCCCTTAACACCCCCATCAATCAACTGGAGCCAATCTACCAAAAGCTACCTGACGCCGTAACTTTGCAGCGTTTAGCCACCCACACTTCTGGTCTACCGCGACTGCCCCACAATTTGCACAAGTCTCACCGCCAAGACCCTCAGAATCCTTACGCGGCCTATACCTTTACAGATTTAAACGAATATCTGCAAAGCCATGACGGCAAACCCGGTAAAACCGTTGGGAACATTAGCTACTCCAACTTAGCTGTGGGCATCTTGGGCAATATTCTGGCAGAGCAGTTGGGTCAGACTTACGAAGAAGCTTTGGTTCAGCATATTTGTAACCCCCTAGGGTTGCGAGACACACGCATTACCCTAAGCGATAAACAACACGTTCGATTTGCCATGGGGTATTCAGAAGACGGGAAACCCGTTAAACCTTGGGACTTACCCACCCTTGCGGGGGCAGGTGCCCTGCGCTCCACCGCCCACGATTTACTCACATTTCTAGCTGCCAATCTCCAACCCGAACACACCCCGATCGCCCATGCTCTGCTCAATACCCACGAATTGAGGTGTGAAACATTTGCACCCACCACAGGTCTACATGGGTTGATAGAGCAGGTAGCCCACTGGATTCGGCGATCGCGTGGCCCCCTATTAACCCATCAAGAACAAGGCATTGCCCTGGGATGGTTTGTTGAATACCTTCCAGCCATCGAACGATACGTCTATACCCATACAGGTGGCACAGGGGGATACCGATCGTTTTGTGGATTCATCAAAGATACCCAAACTGGGGTCGTGGTGCTATCTAATTATGGCGATCTCGCATCCAGCATGTTTGGACGATATTCTGTGGGCAGCATCGGGCTCAAAATCTTAGAACTGTTGAATTCTTATCCCCAAAATAAATCCCAGCAATTGCAAGAACTCAGTTTCTAAACATTATTAATACGATTTCCGAATATACCTTGGCCACATCCAGGTTCCTTGTTCTCTGATGAGGTAAAACTCTAGATTTGAAATCGGACGTAATTTATCTACTCATTAAAAATGACAGAATCAAAATCATACACAATCAAAGCCACAGCTAAGAAAACAGGACTGCGGTTTGCAGGCGGTGCCGGAGCAGGACTGATTGCCTTTGCGCTCTTTGGTGGCATATGGCAAGTCAATCACTTTGGCTGGGTCATGACCATAACTGCTTTTTCTTTCGGTCTCTTAGCCGTCCTATTAGGTCAGAACTTCAAAAAGACGCTAACCGCTTTAATGGACAATGCTCCCTGGATTTAGTAAATCTATCCAATTTGAGGAATCGCTTACCAAGCGTAGTCGTTAGGCGTTGCTGAATAGCGGTACGATTTAGCCCCCCTAGTCCCCCAATTCTGGGAGGAATAAACCTTTCAAAGTCCCCCAGAATTGGGGGCTTAAAGCCCTCTGGGCATACATGAAGAGGGGGCAATACAGAGTACATCACTTTGGCAAATCCATCTCTCGGTTCAGCAACGCCGCCATTATTTCTCAAATCAGATGTTGCTTATTCAGCGAACCCAAATCATTCAACAATATGCAAATTAATCCTTGGTTCAACTCAGTGTTGGGCTTAACTTTGAGTCTAGGCATCGGCCTCAATACCCCGCTAATCGCCCCTGTCAATGCTCAAAACCAAACTGACAATTTTGCGGATGTTTCTGCCGATTACTGGGCCCATGATTACATTGAAGCACTCGTCGCCCTTGATATTCTTAACGGCTTTCCCGATGGTGCGTTTCGCCCCTACGAACCGCTAACCCGTGCCCAATTTGCGGCCATTTTGCAGCAGGCTTTCCTCGACTCAGAAACGTTTACTACAGCCTCATTTAACGATGTGCCATCAAACTACTGGGCTACCGAGGCGATTAGTGCGGTCTATGCTGCCGATTTCCTAGTAGGCTATCCAGACAACAATTTCCGGCCAGAACAACCCATTTCAAGGGTAGAGGTGCTTGTCGCGCTAACCAACGGTTTGGACTACGCTGGGGGCGGCTCTGATGCGTTGTCCTATTACGATGATGCCAACACAATCCCAGACTATGCCCGCCCCCATGTGGCAGCAGCAACTGAGGCCAACCTGGTGGTCAACTATCCGGTTTTGGCTCGACTCAACCCTAATCGCAATGCCACTCGTGCAGAGGTCGCCGCATTTATTTATCAGGCTTTGGTTCAGGAGGGTAACGCAGACGCATTGGCTGATACCCCCCATGTCGTTACGGAAACAGCCGCAGCTTGGCAGCCAGAACCCATTGCAACTCTTCCGCTCAGCGCCGAACAAATGGGTTTTAGCAGCTCGGGGCAGGAGTTAATCACACTCACGTCGGATAGAGATAAGCTGCAAGTCTGGAGCACACAAACGGGTGAACTACTGACAGAAATTATGGCCGACGAGGAGACTCGCTTTGAGGCGATCGCTATCAGTGCATCAGGCACACAGGTTGCGGCTATCGTGCAAACCTTAACGGCCAATGCCTTAGAACTGCGGCTCTGGAACCTTGAAACTGGCGAGCAACTTTGGCGGCAACCGCTGGGCACCGTCCAAAGCCAGTTTCGTCCTGAAGAAGCGTCCTTCCTTGACGCTCCCACTCAAATTGCCTTTCTCCCTAGCGATGAAGGGGTATTGACCCAGATTAGCTTAGGTTTTGGCCCTGCCGATGACCCAGCAGGCATTCAGCTGAGTATTCACGACACCTCAACCGGTGAAGTGTTACAAACTTTGGAGACAGCGCCTGAAGCCCCGCCTGTGAAACAGTTTGAGTTTAGCTCTGACGGTGAATTAGTGGCTGGTATCAGCTACACACCCTCAGGATTAGACTCCCGTTCGGATCAGCTTATTGATATATGGCAACTCAGCAATGGCGCACTTCTCCATCACATCAGGCCTGACGAAGATGATTTTTCGTTTATGGATATGGTGTTTACGCCAGATGGGGCACTCAAGGTATTTGCTCAGTACTTCTACGACATTCGTCTCGACACCTGGAACATGCGCTCAGGGGAGCGGATGGCCAGAATCACGACATTACCGGACATTGATCGCACCGATGGAATCAGCCGCCTTAGCCCAGATGGTGAATACTACTTCGTGCGGAGTGACGTAGCCGGCACTCGCCTCATCAACACCCAAACCCGAGTCGTCACCTACCTCAACGTTTATGTCGATAGGGCAGCCATCTTTAACGCAACGGGAAACTATTTAGCCGTCACAAGTCGAGACGAGGTTCAAATCTTCTCTCAAGTCGATCAATAAACACCGAGAAATTCAGTAGATAATGCTAAGTTCTATCAATACACTTTGGATTCTAGCGCCAGCTTTTCTTATCATCACGGTTATCTTATTGATTAATCGTCGCCGAATTAATCAAGATCCCCATATAGTGAAACGATCATTTCGCTTGTTGAAGCTTTATTTAATCTCAATCGGATCATTTACCGCGATCGCTTGGCTAGTTGTATCCTCGTTTCCTGCAATACTCACCACCTTTGGTTATCCTGATACAGTTGAGAGCATTCAAACCACCGAACAGATTTTAGATTATTTACAGCAGTATAATCGTGCTTTGACAACGACCATGAATGCTTTTAGTCTATTTCTCTTTGCATTTACAGTGTGGCTGCTCTCTTCAATCTATGAATTTGCTAAAACAATCACCCATGCGCTGATTGAAAAACAAAGTAGGCTTTAAGCTTTCGATCGCCTAACTTTTGTTAGTCTATTAGTTAAACTTACGCAGAAGGCATGAATGCTTCATTCCTTGACGGGAGAGTGTCGAAAGAAATGGATTTCAGTTTCAGCAGCAGACAGAGGTTTTGAGAAGAAGTAGCCTTGGCCAAACTTACAACCCAGCTGCTGTAGCTGTTGAAGCTGCTGAGAGGTCTCAATTCCTTCTGCGACAACAGTCAATCCGAGCTGCTCACTCAAAGTAATAATGGTTTTTACAATCTGACAATTGCGGCTTTCAACTTGCATCTGGCTCACAAACGAGCGATCGATTTTTAGATGATGAGCAGGCAGTCGATGAAGATAGTTAAGAGACGAATATCCTGTACCAAAGTCATCAATGCTGATTTGAATATTTCTTGAATTCAATTGATTCAGCAAGTCAATTGTTTGATGAATCTCCTCAATCAGCATACTTTCAGTGATTTCTAAAATGAGCGAGTCGCCGCTCAGTCCGGTATCAGCTAATATGTTATCAATATCCTCAATCAAGCTAGGTTTTCGAAGATCTTGAGCAGAAAGGTTAATACTGATTTTCAGAGAGGAACAGCAATCAGGAAACTGTTTCTTCCATCTAACCATTTGCTGACATGCTTGATAAAATACCCAACTGTCCAAAGGCACAATCAATCCAGTTTCTTCAGCGATGGGAATAAAATCACCTGGAGAGATAAACCCACGAGTCGGATGCTGCCAGCGAACTAGCGCTTCAAAACCAGTCAGCTGATTATTCAATAAATTAAAGGATGGTTGATAGTGTATGACAAATTCTTCTCTGTCAAGTGCCTTGCGCAAATCCGTTTCTATGGTAAGACGTTTTAATACTTGAGTATGCATCGATGCATCAAAAAATTTGTAGCAGCTATTCTTTTCCGTCTTAGCCTGATACATTGCAATGTCGGCATCGCGAAGCACGTCAGATGCTTGATGATAGTCTTTATTTCCAAAAACAATGCCGATGCTGAACCCAGTAAAAATTTCATGTTCACTAATCGTAAAAGCATTCTGACAATTTGCCAAAATGCGATCCACAATTACAATAATGTTCTCAATATTGCCAATATCCTCAAGTAGAATTACAAACTCATCCCCACCTAGTCGAGCAACTAAATCAGGTTTCCGCAAATGCACTTTTAGCTGTTGGGCGATCGCTATGAGGAGTTGATCCCCAATCAAGTGTCCCAAACTATCATTAATAACCTTAAAGCGATCTAAGTCTATAAATAAGATTGCATAATGGTAATGCTCAATTCGTTGAGTTCGATTGATTGCAAGTTCAAGGCGATTCATTAAAAGTGTTCGATTCGGCAAACCTGTTAGTGAATCATGCAAAGCGTCATGGATAATCTGGTCTTGAGCCTGCTTGAGTTCACTGATGTCACGACAAACAGCAATTAATAATCCATCCTCTGTGAGGGTAAGGGAAATCCCCTGCGGAAAGGTGGAACCATCTTTACGAGAAGCGATCGCCTCGCCTTGCCAAGAACGATGCTCATCTAGATATGGAAATACTTCCTGTTCAAACCGTGGGGGATACAACAGGTTCCAGCTCTTGCCCAATAGTTCCTCGGGGCGTTCATAACCAAATAGGCCTAAATAAGCTTTATTCACATAAAGGTAAGTGTCACCTTGTAGAATTGCAATACCGTCAATTGCTGCCTCGATTGCTGCCAGCTGCTGCTTGCTTGTTTGCTCAGCCTGCTTACGATCGGTGATATCTTGATAGCTTCCTAAAATGCCAATGACTTCACCTTTAAGGTCATGGAGCGGAAGTTTGTTGGTTTCTAACCAAACCTGGCTACCATCTGCCTGTGTCTGTGGCTCAACAATCCCTATCTTAACGATATCAGTATCCATGACTTGTTGATCATCAGCATAAAACGCCTCAGCTTCGGTATTTGTCCAGGGCATTTCAAAGTCTGTTTTACCAATGATATCCATAACAGATGTACAGCCTGCATCGCGAAGAAAATTGCGATTGCAGCCCAAGTAAACTGAATCTCGATTCTTCCAAAATATGGATAAAGGGAATGTATCTAGTACGGTTTGCAAAAATTGCTCTCGATTGTGGAGCTCAGCCGTGCGTTTTGTGACTTTCGCTTCCAGATCCTGATTGAGCTGCTCTAGCAAGATCAGCGTTCTTTGTCTCTCCAATTCAGCAGCAGCACGAGCAGCAAAGACTTGCAAGGTTTCTTCTGCTTGCTGTGGGTTTGAGATTGGCTGCTTGTTGAGAATACACAAATGACCAATTGCCCTACTTTGAGTGTCATATAAAGCAACACCCAGATAACTTTTTACTTCGTCAGCCAATTGCTTGGGAAATTGCTGCTGGTTAAAAGATTCGCAGTAAAGTCTTCCCTCTTGTAATACTTGTCCACAAGCTCTCTTAGCCGGGCAATAGGCAAAAGTGGGTCGTAAACCATCTTGTGACCAGAATGCTAAGACCTGTAGCTCGTCATTAACTTGTTCAGTGACTAAAGCATGGGAGATATCTAAAGCTTTGGCAATGTGCTGAACTAATGTCGGGAAAAAGTCTTGACCCGTCGTTGCTGCAGTTGCTTCCACCAGGGTCTTCAATTGCCGTTCAGCTTGTTTACGCTCGGTAATATCCTCATGGGTACCAATAACTCGCAAGGGCTCCCCATTGGGCATCCACTCAAGCAACTTTCCACGAGAGAGAATCCATTTATAGTTACCATCTTTGCAACGAACACGATGTTCGCTCTGGTAAATGGGCATTTCGCCACTTAAATATTTCTCTATGCTCTGATAGTGTTGGGCTATATCGTCAGGATGTATAAGCTTTTCCCAATTCTTTAGCTGAACACCAACTTCATGCTCGGCATAACCCAACATGGCTTTCCATTGCCGGGAGTATACAACAGTATTGCTTTGAAGATTCAAGTCCCAAACGCCATCCCCCGAACCCTCTAACGCAAATTGCCAGCGAGTTTGGCTTTCTCTCAGTGCCGCTTCAGTCTGTTTTCGCTCAGTAATATCTCGTACAATGACCAAGGCTTCGTCTGCGCTAATCGCACTGATCCGAACCTCTTCATAAAGCATGCGGCCATGTTTGTGGAATTGATGCTCATAAACTTGCAGTTCACCAGTAGAAATTGCTTGGTCAATTCTGTCAAGTTGCTGTTGCAGTATCTCTGGGGGCAATACTTCTGAGAGGTGCTTCTGGATCGTGAGGAATTCTCCTGCCTGATTTTTTGAACGAATGTTATCTAAACAAGTGCCATCTCGTGTGACTAGCAACAATAAATCTGGAATAGCTGCAAACATAGTGCGAATTTGAGCTTCACTGACGCGGAGTTCGGCAGTACGTTCTTCAACTTTTGCTTCTAATTCTTGATTAAGTTGTTGGAGTTGTCGCTCAGCTCGTTTACGTTCACTAATATCTCGCACTAGCAGGAGCACTTCATCTTTGTCGTAAGGGACAACTCGTACCTCCTCAACTTGCGCTCTGTTGTCCACAGAGAGGTCTTGCTCATAGACCTGTAAAGAGTTAGTTTGCAATGCCAAGTCAATAAACTCCAGACGTTTTTTAGCAATAGTGTCTGGCAAAGATTCAGAGATATGGGTTCCAACTAAGCTCGTTAGATTACCCACCACGCAAAAGTTGGGATTGGTGACAAATTCTTGATAAATACCCGCCCGATTTACCCTCACCATTAAGTCAGGAATAGCGCTAAATAGCACGTGCGGATGAGCGTCACTTGCCTGTAGTACCTTTTCTGACCGATTTTGATTGCTTAAGTCAATATCCACTTCTTCGGGCTGCCAGTCATGGGTTTGCTGACTTCTGCTCTGAGGCATTAGATTAGGGTCTGAGTGGAGCATAGCTTAAGAGCACGAAACTACATCAGTGTTGGGAAACGCTTGAACCCCTGCCATGTTTCTAAAGTACCCACAAACTTCACCAACCCAATAACCCCTCGAATTTTTATGCCTAAGCACGGCAGTTAGTTGAAATGTTGATTAGTTTGTTGTGCAGTCACTCTGAAGATTTCATTGACAAAAGGGAGCTGTCCCATCACATCTCCTTTCTCAGCGCCATTGAGCTGTCCTCTTACGAATCATATTCACCGCCTCATATCCTTGGAGGGTACACCTGGCTGTAGGGCTATGGGGTTGCTAGACCCCGGCCGCTTTTATTAGACGAAATGCAGCCGATGCTGATGTCTTATGTTAGCTTTTTGGTTGGCTTGGGCACACTGCAGGTGCAAGTGCAAATTTGTTTCTGTAGGCAAAGGCTCTACCCCGTAAGCACCTTACTTCAAAGCAATGTGTAATGAGTTTGAAGGAAACGGTCGTGTCGAGAGATAAGAATCTATTTATTGAGTTGCAGCATGACTCATACTTCTAGTAAATTCCACTGCTTTCTTTACTAGGTAACATCTCAATATAGTCATGCCAATTGTCCATAACCATAGTGCTTGAACATCAAGATGTACAGAGATTTTTGTTGGGAATAGGTAGCTGGGCTCTATATCATTTCTCTCTAATCACTTAACGGGAAGGATAAAATCTTGTTGGTTCTAGATGAATGCAATTTTCATCAACCTGCCCGAATATCATCCAACGCCTTTTAAGATTTCAGATATTCTTTGACAAGGGTGGCAGAAGAGAGATTATTTGAAGAAAAGGTGCCTAGAGTTTAAATTTCTCTCGACGCAAAATAGAAAAACCGCCCAACAAATTAAATCTAACATCACCTAAGGCCTTAAGCATAAAACTTAAGCATCAAGCCTAAGCAGCTAAAATCTTTCTAGTTCAATGACATCTACCAGTTTTTCGGCTGTGCCATATACTGCTATTTTCTAGCTTACGCTGATTGCCTTGATTCCCAGAGCGATACTCTCTAAATCTGAGTTCAATCTAAAATCTTCAGCAATCTAGAGACTGCGAAATATCAGTAAGGCAAGGAAAGGCATTATTTTTCTTTGCCTATTTGGTTAAATCTGCAATAGGTATTAATCTCTTTCACGGGGCTTCCTTATCAGATATTTTTGGACTTCTGATAGAAACTAACATGCAAATTTTACCTTTTGCTTAGAGGCATTCTCAAAAACCTAGGCAGGATATCAATAGGGCCAGTCAATAAATTCTCCAGAAGGATCGCAATATGAGATCTAGAAATTAGGGTCATGGTCGTAGTCAATACATTCGTTATTTTGCCAAACTCGACCACTATCCTCACAGCTTTGCTTATCCCTCTTGAAAGGTATGCCTGTAGGGTATGTTACGTCAGGAGAATTTGTTAGAAAGTCAAGTGGAATATATCTCAGCTGAAATAACCCAATGGTCATCAACATTCCTAAGATGATTAATCCCATAGTGAATAAAATATTAGCAGGCCTCCAAATCGGAGCATAGATTTGTCGGCGCTTAGACCGCCGATCAGGTCCAGCAATTAGGACAAAATAAAATCGCTTCCATAGAACAGGAATCGTCAAGCGAATGTCAACTGGGTGTTGTCTCCAATGAGTAGATTGAAGTGCTCCTTGGAGTGCTTGTAATTGCTCTGTAGTGAAAGAGTTAGCGATATCTTCTGGTAAACGCCTGAGAAATCTTTCAAGCGCAGGATTTTTAACGAAAGAGGAAGAGTTGGACATATGTTTACTCAAAAACCTAGTTACTGAGTATCTTGGCGTTGGCGATACTGATATTGAGACTTAATTGATGCAAAAACACTAAACACTTCAGATACTTCAACTTGGTTGGTAGTATCTATTTGATACAATGGTATTTTCTAGGTCGATTTTTGATTTCTACATTGGATTAAATAGGGCTGAATTTAGGTATCTTACCTTTATAAAAAATTGGAATGAGAAAGTAAGTGAACCTACAGCTAAATCTGCTGAGAGATGCAGCGATACAAGTTAACCACCGCAAAGGTAGCAGGTTCCATGAAAATGTATTGTAGAAACGAGCACAAAGAATATGTTGCTTTGAAGGATTCATGAAAAGGAACGCTCTTTTCTGAAGAAAGATCTAAGATCAAGCTGCTATAGCCTGATAGTTCCCAGACTAAGCTATCTAATAAACATGAGTAATATGTTTATTTTAGAGTTGATTTGAACTCTCTAAGCATCGAAACAACTGCACGACAAGCCCTTCGAGAATACGAACTGCGCTTTGGTATTGGAGAAAACTTCTTGAATGGCAAGCCCAATAGCTTTCAGTTGAAAGCGTCTAAGCTGCGCTCAGCTCCTATCGTATTGCACTTATATTTTTCTTGTCTGTGACGAGCCTGTATCTCACCTTGCAGGTTACTAAAGTAGTCAACCCGGGGCAAGTAGATCTTCACTAGTTTCAAGGCAACAGCTACTTCAGGTTAGGTTAGGTCTGGATCAAAGCGGTTGGTTCTAGGGAGTAGCAACTCTTTGTCCCGATTGGACTCATCACCCAGATTGACCTAGGACAGAGGATTTGAACTATCACATTAGTTTTGGACAGTGCGTATGCCCTTAAATGATTTGTTCTATAAATGGAATTTTGAGCGGTCTATATAAAAATTAAGCCATCTAGCTGATGATGTTTGTATTTTTTCTGAGAGCTATCCAGATTCTGAAACGAAATAACCGCAAAATTAGAACTCAAGATCTCGAATATAAGAGATTTTACTGATCGTGTAATCCTCAATTAACATCAAATCTCTTCAAAGGAGAGATTCTCTAAGCGATTTCAACTAAATAGGTTAAGAAATCCTCAGATTAGTTAATGCTTGATAAGGGGTGATGCCCCTTTGTCTGGAATCAATATTAGAGGGCACCTTGGGATTAGAAGTTATTTAGGAAATTTATCTTCACGGTAGATTTTCTCAATCATGCCTTTATATCTGATTTCCAAGCATCTACCATGATTCGGGACGCGCTCGTTGTTGGCATTAATCACTATCAAAAGCTACCTAAGCTACAGTCTCCTGCTCACGATGCAGAAGCGATCGCGAGTTGTTTAGAAACTTATGGTGAGTTTCGAGTTCATCGTATGCCAGAGATAATTACTTCTCATCGTCCTAAAATTGGTCAACGAACAGAAGTCAGCACGCGCCAACTAGAAACCGCTTTGATTAAGCTATTTAAGCCAGACGGCAAGTCTATTCCTCAAACAGCTATTTTTTACTTCTCTGGTCATGGTCTTCAAAGAAATGCAGGCATTCAAGAAGGATATCTTAGTACCAGTGAAGCGGATCCTGAAACTAGGCATTTTGGTGTATCACTATTTTGGTTACGGCGGCTTTTACAGGAAAGCCCAGTGCCTCAAAAAATTATATGGTTAGACTGTTGCCACAGCGGCGAGTTGCTTAACTTTTTGGAAGTTGATCCTGGTGCACAATCCGGAAGAGATCGACTATTCATGGCAGCATCTCGGGAATATGAAGCAGCTTATGAATCATTGACATCTAATTACAGTGTCTTTACAAAGGCGCTGTTGAATGGTTTGAAGCCGCGATCAGATGGCCAGGATATTATCACCAGCTACAGCTTGATGAAATCTGTTAGCAGTCAGTTAAAAGGAGAACTCCAGCAACCACTCTTTGAGGCATCTGGTAGTGAAATTATTCTTACACGAAGTACTAGTCGTGAAGCATTTTTGCCACCTGCATCTAACTCAACGCTGGATCGGCTAAAGCAACTCTCTCTCAAGTTCTGCCCCTTCCCAGGATTAAAGCCATTCTCAGAAAATCAAGGAGACTTTTTCTTTGGCCGGGAATTACTTACACAAGAACTGATACAGAATATTAAAAAAAATCGTTTCTGTACGATTGTTGGACCCTCTAATAGTGGAAAAACCTCTCTGTTGAAAGCAGGGCTTATCTATCAGCTGAAGCAACACCAGACAGAAAATCAAAAATGGGAGATCAGATACTTAACGCCTACTCAATCACCACTGATGAGCCTAGCATCGGCATTCATAAATCCTACCTCTACCTGTGTAGCTCGAGCTGAGCAACTACACCAAGCTGAAGGTCTTATATTAGAGGAGGAACATGGCCTCAATAAGCTCGCTCAAGCAAGTCTGATCGACAATTCCCCTACTCAGACTTTTCTTCAGAGCAAAACATTACTTCAGAGACCAGAGAGCCCTCAAGTTTTGCTGATTATTGATCATTTTGAAGAACTCTTCACGCTTTGCAAAGATGAAAATCAACGGCAGCAATTTATTGCCTGCCTTGTTAAGGCTATACAATCTCGCGAGACAAACTTACGTATTGTTTTTTCTATTCGAGACGACTATACCTTACCGCTTAGTTTTTACCCCAGACTCTTTAATTTAATGAATCAAAATAGCCTATATGTTCATGGTATGAATTATGAGCAAATTAAGTCGACCATTGTTGAACCTGCAAAGAAGCTTGATATAGAGTTTGAGCCGACTCTAGTCTGCAACATATTATTAGACATCGTAGGTACGCCTGGTGAACTAAGCTTAGTTCAGCTTTTACTAGAAAGACTTTGGTCTAAGCAAATCTTAGGCTTATCAGGTAATGCTAAACGAATAACACTACAACATTATGCTGACATAGGCGGTATTCATAGTGTAGTGAGTCAATACGCGACAGCTATTTATGAACAGCTATCTTTTGAGGAGCAGCAAGTCGCTCAGCGTATTTTTCTGTCGCTTTGTGAGATTAAAGAAGGCATGAAAAATAGTCAACGACGCATCAATAAGCTAGAGCTTATTAACGAAAATTTTTCGGCTGATATTATTGAGCATACTCTTGAAAAACTTATTGATCTAAGATTAGTTGTGGTCGGGAAGGCAAAACTTTGCAATGTTCCGTTAGAATCATTTTCTACAAACAACAAAACTGTCGAGACTGTAGATATAGTCCACGAATCTTTGGTTCAGCACTGGGCTTTGCTTTGCAGATGGATTCAGGAAAATCAGGAAATACTTCAGCGAAAGCGATGGCTAGAATCCGCAGCTCAAGAATGGTATCAGCAAGGAGGGTCAACTGATCCAGAGAGTCTTCTGGTTAAAAATCGTCTCTTGGCAGCGGAATTTCTTTTGAGAAATTATCCTACAGAATTATCTACCTTAGCAAAAGAGTACGTTAGAATTAGTCGCCGCACTCAAAAATATAAACATTGGAAAGTTGCTCTCCTAAGTTTTCTAATTCCTTGCTCTATAATAGCTGGCTTCGCATGGTTTTTAAGTACTCGCCAGGATAGCCAAGAGCTAGCAAACTCAGCAGTTAAAGCTGTTAACATAGTGAAAGATTTAGGTATGCCTAAAGGGGCAATATTGTGTTGTGCCGACGAGATTGATTCCCTATAACGAGAGAAAGAGCTTAACAGGAGGGGCCATAGAAGAGAGGGCTCTGTTGCAAGTGAACCTCGAGCATTTGAGCTGGCGCGATGTGCGTTTAATCATTTGGCCCGTTGCCAAATACTCAGCAATACGGTCTGAAATCTCAAAATAGATCGCCCACGGTACTGATGCCTTTGAGCTGACAGTACGCCACCAAGTCTTCTTTGAGCCAATATCTTACGCGGTGGGTTTCAAAATATGTCCCATGGTTTCTCCATCCACGTTGCCACCGCTGAGAATCACTCCCACACGCCCTTGGGCTTGAACCACACCACTCAAAAGTGCGGCTAGTCCTAGCGCACCTGAAGGTTCTACCACAAGCTTCATACGATAGAAGAGAAACGCGACTGCCTGCATGATGGCTTGTTCTGAGACGGTTTGCATGTCGTCCACATATTCGAGGATCAGCGGGAAGGTGAGTGAGCCCAGTGATGGGGAGCGGGTACCGTCTGCAATGGTTGGAGGGTTTTTGACGCTCTGGAGTTGCCCACTGCGGAAGGAACGCGTCGCATCGTCTGCTAGTTCAGGCTCAACACCGATAACTCGGCAACTTGGGGTGAGATGTTTAGCCGCGATCGCGGAACCGCTCAATAATCCTCCTCCTCCACAAGGCACAAGTAGCGTATCGACAGCCACCTCGCTTAGAAGTTCTAGCGCCACCGTGCCTTGGCCCGCAATCACCTGGAGATGATTAAACGGTGGAATTAGGGTGTAGGGATGCTTTGCTTGGAGGGCAGATGCGGTTTCCTCACGAGTCGTCTTCTCAGGATCGTAAAGCACGACCTCCGCCCCATATTCCTGGGTTGCCAAGCGCTTTGTGGTCGGTGCATTGGTAGGCATCACAATCACGGTCTTGATGCCAAGCTCTCGTCCGACTCGGGCCACAGCTTGGGCATGATTGCCGGATGAGTAAGTGATGACGCCTTGATTGAGTTCAGCGGGGGAAAGTTGAGAAATGGCGTTGTATGCGCCTCTGAACTTAAACGCACCAATTTTTTGTAGGTTTTCACACTTGAAAAAGACTTCTGCGTCTAATCGTTCGTTGAGTGTACTTGAACTCACAATGGGTGTGATGTGGGCTTGATCTTTCAAACGTTGAGCCGCTTCAAGAATTTGGTCAATCATGGGGAGTCTGCTCAAGGGATGTCAATCGACAGCGCGGTGCGCTACAGCGATGCCCAGCAGCGCCCTACATTCAATGATTGTGTAGGGTCGCAGTGAGTAAAATTAGGTCAATGCAAGCCATAATACAGACGATAAGGCATCACTAAGATGGTTTCCTCACTAGCAGGGTTAGATATCTACGCTGAAGTACTGCAGGCGGAAAAGCGGATTCGCCCTCACATTCGGGAAACCCCTCTACATTACTCGCTACCGCTAAGCCAACTCGGCAACTGTCAAGTCTTTCTCAAACTCGAAAACTTACAGCATACGGGGTCTTTCAAAGCCCGGGGGGCGATGAACAAACTCTTATCGTTGACGGCAGAACAGCGGCAGCAGGGGATTGTAACGGCCTCCTCAGGGAACCACGGTGCAGCTGTTGCCTTTGGTTTGAGTAGCGTAGATATCCCTGGCGTCATTTTTTTGCCCAAGGATGCGTCTTCCGCCAAAGTCAATGTAATTCGGCAACTGGGCGCGGACAGTCAATTCTACGGTGACGATTGTGGCCTGACGGAAGCTTACGCTCGGCAATACGCGGGTGAACATGGCATGGTTTATATCTCACCCTATAATGATGCTCAAGTCCTGGCTGGGCAAGGCACGATTGCGGTGGAGCTGGCTCAGCAGCTTGAGCAAATTGATGCAGTCTTTGTCTCGGTGGGGGGTGGGGGCTTAATGAGCGGCATGGCTGGATATCTGAAGTCTGAGTTGGAGGGGATTAAGATGATCGGCTGCTCTCCAGCGAATTCCCCGGTGATGGCTCGGTCTATCCAGGCGGGTCAGATTGTTGAGATGGACTCGCTACCCACATTGTCGGATGGCACAGCAGGCGGCATCGAATCGGGCGCAATTACATTTGATCTGTGCCGCACGTTAATTGATGAATTTGTACTCGTCACAGAAGCTGAAATTGAGGCTGCAATCCGGTTTGCCATTGAAACCCAGCATTTGTTGATTGAAGGTGCGGCAGGGGTTGCGATCGCATCCTTTCTCAAACAAAAAGAACGCTTTAGTGGCAAAACCGTTGTAATTGTGATTTGTGGGGCCAACATTAGCTTGGAGGCATTGAAACAGATTTTATAAACCCGATCTCACCATTCACGCCGCAGAATGCTGTAGAGATAGTCGTCCCATAACTTCCCTGCCAATTCATGATGTTCTCGTAACACACCATCTTTGTGAAATCCAAGTTTTTCAAGCAGCTTGATAGATGGTGTATTGAACGCAGCAGTCTGGCAATACAGCTTATTGAAATTTGTAGTTGAAAACAACTCACTGATTGCCAGTGTCAACATTTGAGTACCAAGACCCCGTTCCCTGAAAGTCGGACTCACGATATATCCAAATTCAGCTGAGCGATTACGCGGATTAATATCAAAATAAACAAAGCGACCTACAGGCTCATCAATGCCGTCGATGAAAAACGCTAGCGTAACCACCTCATCACTAGGTGGAATTCTCTTGCCATTTTGAATAGGGCGGCAGGTTCGTTCTTCAAGATGACTGAACTGGTTCCACTGGATAAACATCTGGAGATGTTCATTAGAGGCGGATTCAAGCTTCATGTACTATTCGATTGCTAATGACTACCAGTACTTTTAAAGTAAGCACTTATCTATCCATTTCTAATCTTCAAAAGCATCTATTTAATGTTTAACAGATCACTTAAATCAATGCCAGATTTACCGCTGCTTCTGCATGAATAGCCGTAGTGTCAAACAAGGGGACATCCGTATGCTTTTGCTGAACCAGCATGACGATTTCCGTACAGCCTTCGATAATGCCTTCTGCACCTTCCTGCTGCATGCGCGCCATGATTTGCAAATACGCTTGCCTTGACTCTTCTTTGACGATACCTAGGCAGAGTTCATCATAGATAATGCGATGCACAATCTCACGATCGCTTTCAGCAGGGACAATTACATTCAAACCATGGCGTTCAATCAAGCGCCCTTTGTAAAAATCTTGTTCCATCGTAAACTTCGTGCCTAGCAAACCAACTGTCTTCATGCCTTTTTTCTTAATCTGTGCTGCTGTCGCATCCGCCAGATGGAGAATTGGAATGTTAATTCCACGTTCGATTTGAGGCGCGACTTTGTGCATGGTATTCGTACAGATCAGCAGGAAATCTGCGCTAGCTGCCTCAATCTGCTGAGCTGCTGTTGTCAGCACCTCACCTGCAACATCCCATTGCCCCTGATGCTGTAGCACTTCAATTTCCTGAAAATTGACACTCACCATCGCAATTCGAGCTGAGTTTAAACCGCCTAGTTTCTTCTTGAACCCTTCATTAATCAATCGGTAATACAGTTCGGTGCTTTCCCAACTCATCCCGCCTAAAAGTCCAATTACTTTCATTCAAGGCTTTCCTGTTACTTTGCGTAAAACCAAAATTCAATTTCAGAGGTTGCCTGATCAAAGCGGGCAGCATGGGTTGTTTTGGCGGGCACATGGTACCACTCGCCCGTTTGATATCGGGTTTCCTGACCATCCAGAATCAGAATTAATTCGCCTTGGGTAATCACGCCAACATTGTCTGTATCGTGGTTATGGGGCGAAATAGTCGTTCCTGCGGGATAAGAGGCAAACAAAACATCGCAGTCTTTGGCTGCTAACTTGAAAGCATCAAATGGGCCGTCGAACCGAGGGAGCGATCGCAGCTGGGGAGGAAAATGCATCATTGTTTATTATCATGTATCAAGCTGGTGTAAACAATGAATACTTATATCGCGCTTTTGAGAGGTATCAACGTTGGTGGTAAGCATAGACTCCCGATGGGAGAGCTAATAGAAACACTCCAGGATCTAGACTTACACCATATCAAAACCTACATCCAGAGTGGAAATGTGGTTTTTCAGACTGATTCAGCTAATGCAACTGAACTGGGGAACAAAATCAGCGATGTTATCAGTAACACCCATGGGTTCAGACCCAACACATGCTTGCTCAAGTTAGATGAACTGGAACGCGCGATCGCATCCAACCCATTCCCAGAAGCAGAAGCAGAACCTAAAACACTACATTTTTATTTCTTGGCGTCCGTTCCCGAAGCGCCAAATCTGGATGCGCTTGAAAGCCTTGTGAAGAACAGCGAGCGATTTAAGCTCAAGGAGCAGGTTTTCTATCTCCACACACCGAATGGGATTGGACGCTCTAAGTTGGCGGCGCAGGTTGAGAAATTACTTGGGGTTGCGGCAACGGCGCGAAACTGGCGCACTGTCAGTCAAATTTTAACCCTGGCAAAGCAGCCGGACTGATGATCTGCCCCGATGACTCAAGCCAGGGTCACGGTGATTTAAGGCTAGGCGTAATTTCAATCGGGGGTAGCGTCTGGGTTTCCCACTGACTGCCGTGTTTCTCAACGACGTACGGGCGTACCTTAAAACAGAGAGGCATCCCCGGCAACACATCAATTCTCAACGCTGAATAAGGGCGGCGTTTTCGGCTACCGTGACCGTTGCGACCCACAAACTGATGCGATCGCGCCACTTTGCAATCCTTCCCGGCGATCGTCTCTGTGAGAATGTCACCTTCAAAGCGTTGCCGTCGCAAACTAAAGCCGCTACCCCCGCAGATAACACAATGGGTGTGGGCATCGGCATAGCCAGTGTCTAAGGTTTGTAGATATTCAAAGCAGTGGGCATGGCCGTTGAGGATTAGATCAACCACCGGGCGATCGCCCTGCTTATCTCCTATGCTTTGCTGCACCTGATCAAATACCCGTCGCAGATGATGCCGCACGGCTAAGGTTTGCCCCTGATGCCACTTACTGGCCTCTGTCACATAGGGGGGATGGTGAAAATAGATTACCCGCCCCCGCACACCCTCTGACTTCCAAGAATGGATCAAACGCTGCGTCAGCCAGTCAAGCTGCTCAAAATCAACAGTGCCGCTTTGCTGGCTGAGCTGCATGTCTAGATCTCGCAGCTGCTCATCAATTTGCTCAACTTTGACGTAGATCTCATCAACTCGATCGTCACTGGCCTGAAGCGACAGCTGCTCTAGCTGCGCTTGTTTCTGAGTGAGCAACTGTTGCCGTTGGGCCATCAGCTGCTGTCGCTGCGTTCTGCCTTCGGGTGTTTGCGACAGGGGGATTGGTGAGTTAAACGTATTAGAATCTAGCGCAAAGAAATCGACCCCCCCCTGACGAAAAGTGTAGTACCGATTGGGCAATCGAGTAAATTGGCCCGACTGATAACGTAAACATCGCCCGGTATCTGTCTTAGCCGTGTAGTGCTGTTTAAGATGGTCTTCAAGCTGAGTTGGGCTGTATCCCTTCAAGTAGTCTAAAAATGCCCGCGCATAGACATCGCCCTGGTAAGAGCCACGCCAGCCATAGTCAATATCAATCTGCTGGCGAATTAAATCTTTCAAAGGCGACAGCAGTTTTGATAAAATACCGTAGATTAGCGGGATATCGTAATAATCATGGTTGCCCAATACTGGCAGAAAAGGCAGCTTAAAAAGCATTTGATCATAGGCAATCTGCTCGGGAACCAAACCGCCTACTAGCCATTCTCGATAGGGCTTAATAAAGTTGTTGAAATATTGATCTTGAGAGCCCACTAGGTAGACCAGATCGCCTGTGTGTAAAACAAACCGACAGCGATCGCTGTTGGCCATGATCCACTCAGCAACGCGCCGCTGGGGATTATCGCCCCGATGATCCCCTGTCCCACTATCTCCTAATACTAAAAAAGAGAATTCATCCGTAGGACTATCCTCTGTCGACTCGGTTTCTAAAACTAAACGAGTCTGATCAATCCCTCGCTTTAGAAATTCAGGATGCTGCCACCGCACGCGTTGTTTCATGCGGTCGATTTTGACTGTGGTAGCGGGATCAGAGGCGAACTGCATTATTTGAGCATATCGAATAAGGAGGGGCAATGCATGTATTGTTGGCTTCAGCGCCTCAAGATTCTATTGATGGCAAGTAGTGTCTGAAGACTACAACGCCGCAGATCTGCAAAGGTTTTGGCAAGTGGCATCTGGCCAATATTCCTATACCGTGATGACCACTGACGGAACAAGGATTCTAGAACGATCGTGAAGGCGTCTGACGACCAGTTGAGCCTAAATCCGTCTAATATCAAATCTCAGCAGTGCGGCTACAGATATTGAAGATCCCCCGCTATCGCCGCACCCTTGCAAAGGAGGCTATCCCAAGCGGTTTAAGGGGGGAAGGGGGGATCTTGCTAGCTTCTAAACGTAGTTCAGTTGATGAGGTCGGGCGCGGCAAGGCTCAGCCATAAAGCTTTTCGCGTTTAATTGATGACACGCCCTAGCCTTATCACGCTAGAAAACGTGATCACATCCTCAAGTAGTCATGTTACCCATAGCACTTTTGGCCGCTTCAAATCGACTATTCACGCCTTCCCAATTCACCACATTCCACCAAGCATCGAGATAATCTCCCCGGCGATTTTGGTATTTCAGATAGTAGGCGTGTTCCCAGACATCGTTACCCATGATGGGATAGTCACCGTCGAGAAAAGGGCTATCTTGGTTCGCTGTGCTGGTGATTTCTAGGGTGCCATCTTGATTGAGAATCAGCCAGGCCCAACCACTGCCAAATTGGCCTGATCCAGCAGCGTTGAATGCTTGCTGAAAGGTTGCAAAATCTCCAAAGGTGTCGTTGATTGCCTCAGCGATCGCGCCCGTTGGCATCCCAGTGCCATTGGGTGTCATGATTTCCCAAAACATCGTGTGGTTGGCATGACCGCCACCATTTTTGCGTACGGTGTTGCGGATATCTTCTGGAACGGCATCTAGATCTCTCAGCAGATCCTCCACCGACTTGCCACTGAGGTCGGGATGTTGTGCGATCGCCCCATTCAAGTTGCGCACATAACCCGCATGGTGCCGATCATGGTGGATAGTCATGGTTTGCGTATCGATGTAGGGCTCCAAAGCCTCATAGGCATAGGGGAGCGGGGGCAGTTCAAATTCTGCAGCCTGGGCCATCGCCACGAGGCTGGTTTCAGCCATGTTGACAGTAGGATTTTGGCCCCCTTGCCCCATAGGGGCTGCAATGCCATCTGCGGCGCGAAAACTGCCCCATACCAGCAGCGTCGTGAGCGCCAGTGAAACTATAAACCCAGAAAAGCGTTTGATATTCATAATCAATCGAATCTAGTCAAGATGTTACAAGTCGGTCTTATCACATCACGTGACCTAAAAGATTAAGCTAGGGGTTGGAGTTGCCAAGTGTGGTCTTCTGCAAGGCCCAATCGTAGATGGTGGTAAGCTTCTAATGATTCCCGATGGCCCACACTGAGATAGGTGGTGTGAGTGGCTGCCAGATGACTGTAGAGTTGGGCTTCATTGGCGCGATCGAGGGCACTGGTGGCTTCGTCTAAGATGGCGTAGGTCGGCTGATGGAGTAACACACGGGCAAAACTAAGGCGTTGCTGTTCTCCCAGGGATAGGACATCACCCCATTCTGCTGCTGCATCAAAGCCACCAAAGCGTTCTGCTAAGTCTGGCAAATTAACCTCTGTTAACACGGCTTCGAGTCGCGCATCTTCAATCTCGCTGTCGGGGTATGGATAGAGCAACTGTTGTCGTAAGCTACCCAAAATCATGTAGGGTTTTTGGGGTAGAAACAGCAGATGTTCCAAATCAGGTCGCTGAATCAGCCCCTTACCAGAATCCCACAGTCCTGCGATCGCCCTGAGTAACGAACTCTTCCCACAACCGCTTGGCCCCGTCACCAGCAGAGAACTTTGGGGCTTGAGTTCTAACGAGAGGTTTTCGATCAAGGTGCGTTGGTAGTTTGGGGTCTGCAAGGTCAGATGATGTAAGGCTAACTCTGATGCAACCTCACGGATGATGAGGGGATGAGGGTCAGGAATTGCCTCAGCATCGACAGCGGTTTCCATTGATTCAACGTCCTCAGGCTCAGTTTCCGGGGGACTGGTTTCTAGATCGCCATTTTCTGGATGCCCATTTTCTGGGTGCCCAGTGACAGCAACCGCTTCCGGTAAATCCGCGATCGCTTCAACAGGGCCGAGAGACCCAGCGAAGTCGTAAAGCCGATCAATCCCAGCCCCAAAAGCCGTCAATGACTGGAAGCGAGCCACAATCACATTGAGCGAAAAGAACACGCGAATAAATGCACCCTGGGCCTCACTGACTTTACCCACTTCCACATCACCCCCAAACACAGCAGGGGCGACAACGATGGCAGGCAGCACGTAGGGAATAAACTCGTAGGCATTGGTGAGCCCATTCAGGTTCAATTCCCAAAACAGGAGATGCTTGAAGTTCTCGAAGGCGGCCATGAAGCGATCTTTAATCTGAGCTGACTCTTGGGCTTCGCCTTGGTAAAACGCGATCGCTTCGGCATTTTCACGAATTCGCACCAGGCTAAAACGGAAGTTTGCCTCTCGCTTGAGTTGCTCAAAGTTGAGTCGTACCAGCGGTTTCCCAAATACCCCCACGGCAACCAGCGTTCCAAGCACGGCGTAAACCAGCAGAAAAACGACCAGTTCTCGGGAGATGCCCCACAATACGCCGCTGAAAGCAATCACTTCTAGCACTGAATCAGACACCACCAATACCAGAGTTAAAGATTCCTGGGTGAAGCTTTTCACGTCTTCAGCAATCCGCTGGTCGGGATTGTCAATGTCAGGATTGAACTGATTAATGCGATAAAAGGCGCGATCGCTAAAGTAGCGATCGACAAAACGATTCGTCAGCCAGCGCCGCCACGCTAACCCAAGGCGATCGCGCAGATAGGTATACCCCGCGAGCAAGGGCGCATACACCACCAGCACGCCGATGAATATCACCACCGTTTGCCAAAAGCGGCTCTCATCTTTGGCAGAAAGGGCTGAAATCAAGACGCCACGCTGGTTATTGAGCAGGACGCTCAGCCCGGTATAGGCCAACAGCAACAGCACAATCAGCAGCAGCAACCCCCGCGCCTTCCACTTTTCATCACCAAACCAGTAGGCTTTGGCGATCACCCAAAACCGTCCAAAAACCTTGAAATTAAATCGTTCCATAGGGGGATTTCGACTGCCATTCCACCCATTCATTATGAGAGAGAATCTTAACTATCCCCTTAAAGTAGGAAAAGAGAACTCGCTCCCTAGAGAATCCCTATGACTAAAATTGTCGGCATTGGCGGTAGCTTACGTACCGATTCTTACAGTATGCAGGCGCTGCATCTGGCGATACAACGCACCGAGGCCCTAGGCGCTGAGGTCGAGGTATTAGATCTGCGCGAGATGACGCTGCCCTTTTGTGATGGCGGTAACGGCTACCCTGATTATCCTGACGTGGTCGTTTTGCAAAATACGGTGCAACAAGCAGATGGTCTGATTCTGGCGACACCGGAATACCACGGTAGCGTCAGCGGTGTGATCAAGAATGCGCTGGATTTAATGAGTTTCGACGAGCTAGATGGAAAGGTAGCTGGCTTGATCAGCGTTTTAGGCGGGCAACCCAACAGCAATGCCCTGAATGAACTGCGACTAATTATGCGTTGGGTGCACGCCTGGGTGATTCCCGAGCAAATTGCCATTGGTCAGGCTTGGCAGGCGTTTGCGCCAGACGGCACATTGAAGGATGAAAAACTGGCGAAGCGGTTTGATCAGTTTGCGCAAAGCTTGGTAATCAACACGCAGAGATTGACGGGAGATTAGCGGCGGCGATCGCGACACTCGAAGACCGCATTCACTTATTTTCAATCTGCAGGTTCTCTAGGGCGAAGACATTGGCAGTGATTAACTCAACTAATGCTTCATGAGATTTCAATTTTAGTAACGTGAGCCATTTTGGCCATTGGATTGAGCTAGGGTGCGGTTGTCTCCACCCGTTCTTCGCCATCGGTAGAACATGCGCAAGCTTCAATCTCTGGTCTATTCAACTGCGATCGCATTCAATCTAGCCATCGTTGCTCCTGCTGTTGCAAATTGCCCCGACAGTATTGCTAGTGCAGAATACTTTCAGCCTGCGATGGCGCGTCTTTGGCAACAGCTCCAAAACCAGACCAATTATCCTTGGGGAACAGCTCGTCCCTACGGCGAATTACGTAGCACTCGGATTATGTTGACACCCGCTTTCGACACACTCGATGGCACACAGAAACACCAAGTGATTGATCTGCTGCGCGTTGAACTTGGGCGAGTTATCCAAGATGTTGAGGGGCTGAGTAGTTTTCTGACACCAGAGGAAAGAGCGCGTTCGCGAGGTGGTACATTGCCCCCTTATTCGGTCTTTACCGACGACGATAGATTACTGTATACGGCCTATGACGGTTGTACACCGATGCGGATGCTAACCGAACGCGATCGCTACAGCTACTACTACCTCCGCCTGCCTCATAACCGAGCCACCAACAGCCGAGCGACGCCTGAAGACTTGCGCAACGCAGGCAATCCATTCTGGCGCACTGTGCAATTTCCCATCTCAGCCGCTGATGAACAGTCTCTGCGCCTGAGTTTTTGGAACACGGTAGGCTACGACAAAGCAGACCAAGGTTGGTGGATTGCTTGGGTACCCGAACGAGGGCACTTTGAAATCAATGTGCCCGAAGACTATAACGCCAATGATCTACAAAGGTTTTGGCAAGTTACTTCTAGCCAATATCGCTATGCAGTAGTGAACACTGACGGAACACTGGTTCTAGAACGAGAGTAGGCGATGAGACCGTTGGGCTTCCCGGACTTCAAAGACTCCGCTGAACTCAAATTAGAAATCATCTACGGTTGGAAATGATTTAGCCTGCTGCTACAGCGGTTGTCGATAAGCTTCATGTTCCACTTCAAACACATGGGCATAAAGATTCGCCAAAATCTGCTTTCCTTCCTGAGTCAATTGCAAATAAGAAATTGCGTCTTCAATATAGGGATACACCGTTTTCCAGTAAAACCGGGGATAGTTGAGCCGCAAGTCTTCAGGGTTTTCATAGCCCAGTTGTTGATTGACGCCAGTTTCTTCAAACTCATAAAAGAGTGTCGGAATTTTTTGCAGATAGCGCGGATCTGAAAGCTGGCCGATCAAATTTGCAGCTCGCACTAACCCAGGAAACGTGAGCGTATCTTGATAGTTACTGTCGTAGGGTACCGGGAAACGAGTGAGTTCAATATTGTCTTGAATAAGACTGGCTTTAATCAGACCATGCCCCCCAAAGCGTTCTTTGATAAACAGCTTGCCACGATCCACATGGTAAGGGGCCAAACTGGCATCGGTAGACCCTAGCGGTAGCACAACGGTTTCTTCACCCCGGCCTGTGGCGTAGACGCGATTGAACACATAATCTTGATGGCAAACCCCTTTGACATAGCCAATGGCATGGCAACACAGCGAGATCAAAAAGTGGAGCCAGTCTTCTGAAGAGACTCCCCCTTCTCGGATATGTCGGCCTCGCAAAATCTCCTGCCCCACTAAGGTCACTAATACAGTGTGTTCGGTGTTGTGGTACAGGGCGTTACTGCTAGCAATATTTTCTAGGGCCATATTGCCAACCCAGGCAATGATATCGGCGTAGTTTGCCTTTAGGCCACCGTAGGTCGCTGCATAGCCAGCTCTGAGCTTATCAACAAAGATATCAATCAGAAGTTCATTTGTATTGATCATGGCAGCATGCGAGAATTTAGGAGAAATAAGGAGGCCAAAAACAGGCGTTTAGAGTTTTCAGTACCTTTGAATTTTAGGTGATGCGTCTCATCCTTATCCACTAACTGGACTGGCCATTTTGGTTTTGCTTGGCCCATTGGATCAGCATCGTTTTTAATTCAGATGGGAGCTCCACGGGCAGGGTACCGCTACGCACGTGCAAATCACGCTGGGGAAAGGGAATTTCGATATCATGCTCACTCAACCTGGCCTCGATCATAAAGTAAAGATCGCTGCGGATGATCAGCTGTTTACCCGGTTCTGCAATCCATACCAACAGTTGAAAATCTAAGGAACTGTCGCCAAAACCCGAGAATAAGACTAAAGGGGATGGTGTAGACAATACTTTGGCATGCTTGCGTCCTGCTTCTAGCAAAACCTTGCGCACTTGGTCTGGATCAGAACCGTAGGCTACGCCCACCGGGATGCGAATCCGCGAGATCGGATTACGATGGCTCCAGTTAATGACTTCCTGATCTAAGAACCGGGAGTTGGGCACGATAATCGAAACTTGATCGAGGGTTCTGATTTCAGTACTGCGGGGACCAATCCGTTCGACCGTACCCATAAATTCACCGAATTCAACAAACTCACCCACCTGAATCGGACGCTCAAATATCAGCACCAAGCCGCTACCAAAGTCACGGGCAATGTTTTGCAACCCTAAACCAATCCCAACACTGAGAGCACTGGCAAGCAATGCGAGCGAACTCAGGTCGAGGCCCCAAATCTGCAAGATCACCACAGTGCCGATGGAAATCAGGCTGTAGCGGATCATAACCGCGACCGCTTCTTGGGCACCGCGATTGATCCCGGCAATGGTGAGAAAGCGCGATCGCAGCAGGTTAGTTATCGTGCTGGTCAGCAGAATCAACGCGATAATCAAGGCCACCAATACCAGCAGATCCAGGACAGAAAACGAGCGATCGCCCAAGGAGAAATTGCTGGCGACAAAAGTATTCAGCAGGGCATTGCCAATCACATAACCCCACTGCCGCGTCAGCGGGAAGAGATTGACAACATAGAAAACGGCACTGCCCCACAAGACGAGTCGAGCGATCAACAGACTGCCCGCCAGCAATAGCTTAAATTCGGTGGGCATCGCCTCATCAGAGGCTGGATCAGACAGGGTAAGACGGCGCAGCAATCGCCGAAAATAACGACGCCAAAGCAAATTGAGAAAGCTATGCAGGGCGATCGCACAAGCCAACACCACCACAGCAATAATGATGGCTCGCCGCAAAAACTCTGGACGACGCTCTTGCCTGGCACGGGTAATGGCCTGACGCAGTTTCACCAACCACGCGTTTGCCAACGAGCGTAGATTCAGGTCGGGATTGTCTAAAGCCACATCACTAGAGGCTTTGAGATCCTGTAGGGTGATGCTAACGAGTTGGACACCATCGAGCTCAATGACGGGCGTCTTACCGACAGACTTCAAATCCAATTTGGGTGGCGTTTCTGCATCTACCGCTGCGTTGATCAATGAGTTGATGTCATCGGCTCGTTCATTGGCCGTTAACCCATCCGTTTCTGCCACGGCAAATAAGGTACGCCCGTCTAGCACAACGGACGCTGTCTCAGGCGTTACCTGGGCAAAACCCGGCAAGGGCATGCTACCGAATAGGGCGATCGCTAGTGCAAATCCCACCCAGGTCCACCCCAGACGCTGCCACCGGAATCTGCCAAAGGGCAATGGGCTTCGTTCTAACCACTGCCAAGGAAATCGGATCATCGGAGGGCATTTCAATGGCCTGACCTGCATCGCTTCCGCTAAGGATTCTAACCAGTTTTGAACCGGGCCAACAGCGGCAGCAATGAAAGGATGACTAATAACCCCATGGCTGCAACAAACGCCATGTAGCCTTCTCCCATCAGGACTTGGGCACCCGTTACCCCCAACCAGGTGTAAGCAAAGGTGCCCGGAATAATGCCTAGGAAAGTACCAACGCTGTAGGATCGCAGGGGTATTGACGTCAGCCCAAACAGAAAGTTCACCAGGTTGAAGGGAGAAATCGGCACAAACCGAACCGCCAAGACACAGCGTAACGCTTGACAAGCTAGCAGTTGATTCAGGCGTTTGAAGATTGGGTGGTGGTTAAAGCGCCGTAAAAACCAATCCCGTAGGAGGTAGCGGGCAATACTAAAAGCCGCGATCGCGCCCAAAGTCGCTCCAATGACTGACCAAAGCGTCCCCCAAGCGACCCCAAACACAGCCCCCCCAGCAACCACTAACACAGTCCCTGGAACACCGCAGGCAGTGGCCAGAATGTGGGCTGCAATGAAGACAAAACAGGCCCAAGGGCCCAAGCCCCGCAGGGTCATGATCCACTGATTGTGATCGGTAAGCCACTGAAAGGCGGGTTGGCCCCAGTAGGCCAAGATAATCCCCAGACCCAACAGCAGCCAGAACCGCCTTTTCTTAAACACGTTTCTCAATGCTTTTACCCATGGTTTCATGCAGTTAAACCTTGGTCACATCCAGAGCCTTAGCTGTCTTGAGCTAAACGTTCCAGCGTTTCCCTATGCGCTAAAAACTCAGGATTTCAAATCGGATAGGATTTAGCGTGATCGATTAGCTCTCCGAAACGACTTCAGCATCAGCCGTATCCGGCACTGCTTCTTTGAGGGCTTTGCGAGCCACACGGGTGACATAAACCGTGACCGCTACCGTCGCAACGAAACCAATAATCCGGATAGCCCAGGTAATGGTGGGATTTGAAGGTGCATCACCCGCTCCCAGCGTCGCTAAGTTGCCTGCGAGGGAACCTAGATACACATACATGATGGTGCCGGGAAGAATACCGGTCGTTCCCAACACATAATCTTTCAGGGAAACTTGAGTGAGGCCGAGGGCATAGTTGAGTAAATTGAAGGGGAACGCAGGAGAAAGGCGAATCAAAAAGATGATTTTGCGTCCCTCATGGGCGATCGCTTCATCAATGGCTTTGAATTTCTCATTGCCGGCGATTTTATTTGCGACCCAGTCGCGGGCAACATAACGTCCGACCAGGAAAGCGGCAGTTGCTCCGAGCATCGCGCCGACAAACACAAACATAGAACCTTTAACGACGCCAAACACGACGCCTGCCCCCAACGTCACCACTGAAGCCGGGACAAAGGCAACGGTAATTACGATATAGAGCAAGATAAAAACTAATGGCGCGATCGCGCCGAGGTTATCAATCCAGGTTAAGGCTTCAGCTAACTTAGCCTGAGGCGAAAATCCACCTGCGGCTTCTTGGGCTAGAGCTGGGGCAGCCGGAAACAAAATGGCAGCAGTGACCATAAGTAAAGTCAGCTGCACCCATCGGGCACTTAGCGGCGGCGGGGTGAATGATTTAAGCAAGGGAATCATGGTGCATCGTGGATAGGGTTTACAACGGAATCGAGGCTATCATCAACGCTTTTTATTAAAGGCATTCCGTCTGAATTTTTCCTGAGAGTGCACCGCCAATTCCCTTAAACTTCAGCACTGCTGGTATGGGTGGATCATTCAGGGAACTGAGAACAAAATATCAGGGTATTCTCAGGTTTAGTTGTTAAATTCTAGACAAGCTTTGTTCCTACTATTTGGCCTGTCCGTTGGTTAATCGTTTGTTCACTGCAATTCGTCGCCATGTTGCGGCCATTGGTTCACCAGATCTGGGATCAATTCAGTCTCGATTGACCCTGGGTGTTGTGCTCCTCTCAATTGTTGGCATTGGGGGTACGAGCTTCTGGATGAGCTGGCGAATGCAGCAGATTTTGCTGGACGGGCCCAAGCGTAATGCTTGGGATGTGACCGAGCGGTTTACAGATGATGTGATCATCTATCAAGAGATGATGACCACCCCAGAAGCAGTGCAAAAAGTGATTGAGCACCGCTCCACTGGGGATCTCGTGCTGTGGATACGGGATCCCAGCAGCGATATGGTGGCTCAGTCTGAAGCCCTAGAGATGGAGAGCTGGCAGTCCACTAACATTCTCGATACCCTACTCTCTCGACAGACAAATGCCCGGGTAGAGATTGTCGTCATTCAAAATCATCATTTTGTGGTGTGTGCCACCCCAGTGAGCGTTAATAATGAGGCCCTAGGAACGCTCTATGTGGCCCAAGATATTACCCAAGCCCAACGCAGCTTTACCCAGGTTAACCGCAGCCTAACCCTAGTGAATGGGGGTGTCTTAATCGCGATCGCGATCGCCCTGAGCCTCTATATCCGCCGTGCCCTGAGCCCGATTCGGCAAATCAATCATCTGGCAACTGAAGTGTCTGCAGACACCCTGGGTGATGCTCACCTGAAGCTCGATCGGGCCCCCACCGAAGTCCAAGAATTGGCCCAAAGTCTTGACATGATGCTGTTACGCTTGGCCGAGGCTTGGGAATACCAGCGCCGTTTTGTCAATGATGTCTCCCACGAGCTGCGAACCCCCCTGAGCTTGATCAACGGCTATCTGCAAAGTACCCTACGCCGCTGCCAAACCCTGACCGATATGCAGCGTGAAGGACTAGAAATTGCTCATGCAGAAACCGAACGTACGATTCGCCTGCTGCAAGATTTGCTCGATTTGGCCCGGGCAGACAGCGGTTCCCTGCGATTTAATCTAGAGCGTATCGACCCCAAAATCCTGGTGCAAGAAGTGATTGAGATGGCCGAATATGGTAAAGCCGCGATCGCAGCAGACCTAAAACCCACGGCTAAAATCCGCATTGATCGCCATCGCCTCAAGCAGGTCTTGATCAACCTGATCGACAATGCCCTGAAATATTCTGAAACCAACAAACCGATCCGCGTTATCCTAAGCCAACCTGAAACTGAGATCAGCCTACAGGTGATTGATTACGGTCGTGGTATTCCCTTAGGCGATCAAACCGCTATCTTTGAACCCTTTTATCGAGTCGACGAAGACCGCTCCCGCAAAACGGGAGGAACCGGATTAGGACTGCCAATTGTTAAACGGTTGGTTGAGAGTATGGGTGGAACAGTTAAAGTAAAGTCAAACCCTGGTGAAGGCAGCACCTTTATCCTCAGTTTTCCAGCCTGCCTGTAAGTACGGTTACCCCTGAAACACCCCTCGATATCCTATTAAACGACCCCTATCAAACTGCCAAGGAGACTTTGCCCCATGAGTGCCACCATCTTACTGGTCGAAGATGAAGATAAGCTGGCCAAATTTGTGCAAATGGAGCTGAGCTATGAGGGCTACGACGTCAAAGTGGCCAATGATGGGTTAGCAGGGTTAATGACCGCTCGCGACGTAGAACCCGACTTAGTCATTCTCGATTGGATGATGCCGGGAATGTCAGGGGTTGAGGTCTGTCGGCGGCTGCGCAGCACCGGCAGCAAAGTCCCCGTAATTTTGCTCACCGCTAAAGACGGTGTGCAAGACCGAGTAGAGGGGTTAGACGCCGGGGCAGATGATTACGTGGTCAAACCCTTCAGCATTGAAGAGCTGCTTGCCCGGGTTCGCGCCCATCTCAGACGTAATCAACCCAGCGAAAACGAGTCCCTACAGTTTGATGATCTCAGCCTCAACCGCAAAACCCGAGAAGTGTTTCGCGGCGATCGCGCCATTGAGCTAACCGCCAAAGAATTTGACCTGCTCGATTACCTACTCGACCATCCCCGCCAGGTGATTACCCGCGATCGCATCTTAGAAGAAGTCTGGGGCTATGACTTCATGGGCGACTCAAACATCATCGAAGTCTACATTCGCTACCTCCGCCTCAAACTCGAAGCCGAGGGTGAAAAGCGGCTGATTCAAACCGTTCGCGGCGTAGGTTACGTGCTTAGGGATTAATCGCGCAGAGACTTGCTAGGATCAAAACGGAGATCACCCAAGAGATAATCCCGTGGAAATCAACTGCGCTAAAGATTGCATCAATGGTTGCATGTTAGGGGACGATTGCCCCAACAAAGAATACACCAGCCAAGCTTCTAAATTTATTGAAGAAACATCCCTCGATCAAATGCTCGATATGGCAGATGCTGCCGTCCGCAAGAAAATGATGCAGCGGGCGATGGAACCCCCCAAGTGGGTTTTCCCCGAAGATTAATTTGGCAACGCCTCCAGCGCCGCCTGGGCGGACGACCAGCGGTATTCCAAACTGGGGGAAAGCATTTGTTTCAACCAATTGGCAAATTCGGGACTGAGCGCGATTGCAGATTCAAAGTTTATTCTGAAGCTGTCGGTTTGTAGCTCCGCAGGGGATTTGCCGGTCATCGCATGAACCAGAGTGGCCCCTAAACTATAGAGATCTGATACGGCTAGGGCACGGCCACTGGCTTGCTCTGGCGGCATGTAACCATTCACTCCGATCATGGTTAAGGCGGTACTGGTCGTGCCCAGCGATCGCACTGAGCCAAAATCCACCAAATGAACCTTGGGTTGATTGCTGCCCTCAACGGGTTCTAGCAGTAAATTGCTGGGGCGAATGTCGCGGTGAACAATGGGGGGGTCGTTTTGGTGTAGGTGGGAGAGAATTTCAAGTGCCTTGCGCACGATATAGTTAGCTTCTACTTCATTAAACAACCGTTGTCGCGCCACATAGGCTGCTAGGGACGTACCTTCGATATAGCTTTCAACCAGCGCTAGGGCTTTACCGTCTCGGGGCATATCGATTTCAAAATAGTCCAGATATCGCGAAGTAGTCGGGTGGTTTAGCAGTTTCAGCGCATCGACTTCTCGCTTAAACAGCTTTAAATCGGTTGCTTGCAGGTCGTCATCAATGAACAGTAATTTAACCACGACCAAAACATCATCGGTCAAGTCGCGAGCCAGCAACGTCCAACGCCCTGAGGTTCGTCCCAGTTGCCGCTCCACTTCGTACCGATTACCCAATATCTGACCTGACATCGCTCTAAAGGTTCACTCCTATACCTAGGCTACGTCCAGACCCGTCGTTTTCCCCTGAGATGAAAATCTAGTTTTCAAATCGGATCTGATTGAGCTTGAAGGGCTTGCCCTTGAACTATAAGCTGAGCTCAGGTACAGTTGCCCTTTGCATTCTGGTTTTAGCATAAACCTGGTTCAAGTTCAGACATCAACCGCTTCCACATCCAGAGCTGGAGTTTTGCTTGGGGAAAACTCTGCATTGTGAGCTGCACGGGGTTTGGCGGGTTTCCTTTGAAGAAATCCTCTGGGCCCGCACTGGTAGGGGCACTAATCTAAGAAAATTTAGGTGAATTTAATCTACACGCCGAAACACAGGCTTTTATTAAGAAAAGTTAGCTTAAATCGATGCAACTAAAGGCCGTCCTCCGCAAAGCTCGCCAGTGGTTCTTTAAAACCCCTGAAAGAGCCCTTGATCAAGCCTATGAAGCCGCCTTGATGATCCAGACCATTGAGCGTGACTATTTTGGTGGCAACCCCATCGGCAGCGCCTATGGCAACTATGGGCAAAGTGCTCAAGCTTACTTTCGCGGCGAACTGCAAAAGTATCTGAATGTCATCAAACTCAGGATGAGGGAATTTAAGGCTAGCAGCTCCGTCTTGCGGGTGTCTGATCCCAAAATTATGGAAATCCAGGTGACAGATGCGTCGAGCAATGATTTCACCGTCGATGTGATCGATAAACCTGCCATCTTTTTCAGAAAGTTGCGCTTCGTTGATGAGGTAGTGGCCCGCTACGAACGCGCGGCTGAACAAGCTGCCGCACTGGTAACCGTTCAGGAGCAATCACAAAATGGGCGTCCCCGAGAAGGGCGCAACGGTCGCCGGAATAACGATACCCCCGCTGACAATTTAGCCCTACCCGCAGGAGACTACCGCCAGCCGCGATCGCAGCCTGTTGTCACCCCTGCAAATCGGGGTGCAGGCGCGCAAAATGACAATCGGATCGCGTCTTCACAGGAAAATCGTGCTCAGAAAAACGGCTCAAAAGGGGTTGGCGAAGGCTTGTCAAACCGTGCCAGCTTTTTGCCGCGATCGATTTTAAGAACCGTCGATCGCATTCGCCAAGAGCTCAACCCCCAAGCAGAAATCGAAGTCGTCAGAAATTTTCGCAGTTCCAAGGTTAAAACCACCGTTGCCCTCAAATTTGTGCTGCTGCTGATCATCGTGCCGTTGTTGACCCAGCAGTTCAGCAAAAATTTCATCGTTGGGCCAACGATTGACTGGTTGCGGGGTGAAACCCAGGCTGAAGCATTCCTCAACATTGAAATGGAGGAGGATGCCCTACACGAACTGGCTCGATTTGAAGAACGACTGCGGTTTGAAGTGCTGATTGGCAAAGCCCCCCCGCTACCTGAAGATGAAATTGAAGCCTCCGTTCGTGACAAAGCCACCGAAATTGAAGAAGAATACCGTCACCTCAGTGCCGACGCGGTTAAGAATGTGTTTGCCGATATCTTTGCTGCGATCGCTTTTGGTGTGCTACTCACGCTCAGCCGACGGGAAGTGGCCATGCTCAAAGCTTTTATCGATGAGATTGTCTACGGTCTCAGCGACAGTGCAAAAGCCTTTATCATCATTTTGTTTACAGATACGTTTGTCGGGTTTCACTCTCCCCACGGCTGGGAAATCTTGCTGGAGGGTCTATCACGCCACTTCGGTCTACCCGCCAACCGCGACTTTATCTTCCTATTTATTGCCACCTTTCCCGTGATCCTCGACACGGTATTCAAATATTGGATTTTCCGCTATCTCAACCGAATTTCACCCTCAGCTGTGGCAACTTACAAAAACATGAATGAATAAATCGTTTTAGCTATCTCCTAAAATCTTAGGCACCTTAAAGAAATCTTCCTCCCGCTCTGGAGCCGCTTCTAGCAATCCTTCACGATTTTCAAAAGATTCTAAACAGTCTGTGCGCGTCACGTTTTTCACGTCGATGGCCCGCGTTGTAGGCTCAACATTGTCTGTGTTGAGTTCGCTTAGCTGCTCGAAGTAGTCCAAAATATCGCCGAGTTGCCCCGTGAACTGCTCTTCTTCTTCTGGGGTCAACTCTAGTCGGGCTAGGTGAGCAACTTTCCGCACTTGATCGGCGTCAATCATAGGTCTTCAAATCAGGTCACACAACTGGTCTAAAAGAACACATCAGCCTTCATTCGCCCGGTATTTTTCAACCAATTTTGGGCTTCGATGTAGTTGTTGGGTGCGATGCGGATGGCTTCGAGCCAGTACTGGGCCGCTTCATCATACATGGCATCAGCAGTTTGCTTATCGCGCTTAGCCTCGGCTTGCTCACCCTTATAGTGATAGATCACGGCCATGTTATTGAGCGCCTGACACATGCGAGGATTCAGGTCAAGGGATTCGCGGTAGCGCTCTAAGGCTTTTTCATGTTCACCGTTGCTGGCATGAATCAAGCCCATATTGTAAAGAATAAAGCTGCGATCGTAGGGATCTTCCTCTAGGGTGAGGGCTTCCTCATAGTTTTCCATGGCTTCGGCATATTCGCCATCGGCTTGGGCCGACATGCCGTCGCGATAGTAGGCAAAGGCTTCTTTGGCCTGTTGCTTAGCGGGCAGCACCTTAAGAATCAAGTCTGCCATGACGGTAAAAGACTTATCGATAAAGTTGTCGTTGCGCTGGGTTCTGGGCATAAAAGACCTCGGCAATAGCAGCGATCAAAACTGCATATCAAATACGCTCCCCTCACTTTAGCGCTGGTGCGGTCACAGGGGCTACTCGCTTGCAGCAAAAGTTATCCGCCAGCACCTGCCGATTTTAGATTTGCGATTTTGGATTTTGGATCATCGGCAATCCACTCGTACCGCCCTCCTCCCCATCGCCCCGTCCCTCCATCTCCCCATCCCCCCATCTCCTCATCCCCCCGTCCCTCCATCTCCCCTCCTCTCTTTCCTTCCCCTTCCCGAGCTTTTCACCTACCTTATAAAAGTGCTCTGAAAGGAATAGCTGTGTCTTTACACGCGATCGCCCCAAAGTTGCCCCAGTCCGAAACCGCAGACAAATTGCTGGTCATGCTCCACGGCTGGGGCGCTAACGCTAATGATCTCGCAGGCTTGGCCACATACCTTGACTTACCCGGCTATCGCCTGTGCTTCCCCGATGCCCCGTTTGCCCATCCCCAAGTCCCCGGGGGCCGCATGTGGTATGGCTTTCCTCTCGGGTATGACTTTCGTAGCCCCCCCGACTTTGCAGCCCAGCCGGATTTACAAGCGAGTCGTCAACGCCTGATTGATTGGCTTAAAGACACCACTGAGGCTATCAACATTCCCCTATCGCGGACGGTGCTCGCAGGATTCTCCCAGGGGGGGGCCATGACTTTAGATGTCGGGCCTCAGTTACCGCTGGCTGGAATGATGATATTGAGTGGTTATCTCCACGGTGCACTGCATCCCGCATCATCAGTCGCGCCAGTGTTGATGGTGCATGGCCGTCATGATCCGGTCGTGCCTCTGGCCATGGCCCAGGCAGCCCAGGCTACATTAATCGATCAGGGCGTCTCAGTGCAGTACCACGAGATTAACATGGGGCATGAAGTGCAACTTGAAGTGCTGACTCTAATGCAAAGATTTTGCGAAGATTTATAGTGAGCTTCATCAACGAACCATGAGTCTCGAATTAGGATAGGGATAAATCAGCGGTATTGCTTTTCGGTTTCGACGCTGGGTTAAGTTTAGAGATCAAGCGAATTGACCTAAAAAATATCGCTCCGGGGGGGAAGACTATGAATCACGCACTGCACTTATCTGACCAAAACATTTCTGCTATGACCCAAGAGTCAGTGGCAGAACTTGCTAAGCGCCTTGAACAAGATGCCTACGACAACGCCTTTGAGGGGTTGAGAGATTGGCATCTGTTGAGGGCGATCGCGTTCCAGCGACCTGAAATGGCAACGTCCTATGTTCATCTCCTAGACATCGAACCGTTCGACGAAGCATAGTTCGCATCAGGGGCGATGGTGCGACTGCGATGGCGCGAATTCTGTTGGGTGTCGGTGGTGGAATAGCCGCCTACAAGATTTGCCAGGTCGCCTCGACGCTTGCTCAGCAAGGCGTCGAAGTTCGGGCTGTGCTAACCCAGGCAGCGCAGCGGTTTATTGCACCGCTGACGTTTTCAACGTTATGTCGCCACCGAGCCTACATTGATGACGACTTTTGGCGTGCAACATCATCTCGCCCGCTACACATTGAGCTGGGAGAATGGGCCGATGTGATGCTGATTGCACCCCTGACCGCTCATACGCTCGGCAAGTTAGTTCACGGCTTGGCCGACAATTTGTTGACCAATACTGTTTTGGCTTCAACCTGCCCAGTTTTGATTGCCCCGGCGATGAATACAGACATGTGGCAACAGGCCGCTGTCCAGCGTAACTGGCAGGCGCTTGGTCAAGACTTGCGGTATCACAGCGTAGCGCCTGGGGTAGGCCGATTGGCCTGCGATCGCGTCGGCAAAGGCCGCATGGCAGAACCGATGGAAATTTTGCCTTACCTGCGATCGCTGCTGATCACCCAAGGCCAACGCGATCTGGCAGGAAAACAGGTTTTGATCAGCACCGGCAGCACCCACGAATATTGGGATGCGGTGCGGTTTATCGGCAACCCATCAACGGGCAAAATGGGCTTTGCACTGGCCCAAGCAGCTAGCCATCGGGGCGCTGAAGTAACCCTAGTACATGGGCCAATTGACGCTGATTTATTACAAACGGTATCTAACATTCGCGCGATCGCCGTGACCAGTGCCCACGAGATGCGACAGCAGCTTTTAGCCGCACTGCCCCAGGCAGACTGGATTGTGATGGCAGCAGCGGTGGCGGATGTTGCCCCAGCCCAGCGGGTCATCGCTAAACTGCCCAAAGCCAAACTCCCTGACGCATTACCCCTGCAAACTGTCCCAGATATTGCCGCTGAACTGGGTCAGCGCAAACAGCCCCACCAGCGCCTGGTCGGATTTGCAGCCCAGACGGGGGATATCGTTGCTCCCGCATTGGCTAAACTCCAGCAGAAACAGCTAGACGCTATCGTGGCAAATCCGATTGATCAAACCGACAGTGGCTTTGGTAGCGAGACCAATCAGGCAGTTTTCATCGATCGACAGGGACATCAGTCGGCTATCGATTTGATGTCAAAGCTAGAGATGGCCCACGAAATTCTCAGCCGTGTTCAGCAGTTGCAGGGTCAATGAGGGTAAACACGCTGCGGAAAACGGGCAACTTGTTTTCCAGCGTCATTATTTCCCGCTCCGTCATGGCTGGAAACGGGCTCTCGGGTTCCCAGTGTTGACTGCGCCGTTGAAAGCGGGGATGCTCATTAAAGCGATCGCTCATATCCACAGCCACCGACTCCACGTCGGACTGGAGCACCACTTCACTACCCAGTGGCATCAGCGTCACGAGTTCAGCCACGAGTTCTGGCTGCACAACCCGCCGTTTTTGATGACGCTTCTTAAACCACGGATCAGGAAACTGGATACTGACCCGTTGCAAAGGACAATTGGGCCAGTTGGCAAAGAGCGCCGTTAGCGTTGTATTGACATTGCAAAAAATAAAGTGGACATTCGCCAGGGCACTGTTATCTCGGTGCGCTAGAGCCTGAGTCACCAGGGGTTGACGAATTTCTAACCCCAAATAATTCCAGGCAGGCTGTTGATCGGCCATTTGAAACAAAAATCGGCCCCGCCCGCAGCCAATATCTAGGTGCAAGGGTTGCGCCAGTTGCCCATAGACGGTAGCCCAGTCTGGCGGTTCTACCAAGAACCGATACTTGTCACTCAGGGGATTAACGTGTTGACGAACCCGAACCGCAGCCAAGGGATACAAACCTCCAAAGTTTCCAGGACAGGATTTCTCTAAGGGCAGAGTTTTTCTCGAAACCAGCTAGGCTGGAAAAGATTAGCCTTGCTTATTGACCTTAGTACCAAATCACAAACCATGGGCGTTCAGTTTCGCTTTGGCATCATTAGCGATTTACATATCGCCTTACCCCATACGATTTGGGATATTCCGAACCGCTTTCATCTCGTCGAAGTCAGCACCCACGCCCTAGAACAGGCGTTAGCCCACCTGGTTCAACTCGACTTAGATTTTTTGCTGTTACCGGGTGATTTAACCCAGCACGGTGAAGGCGACAACCACGAGTGGTTAGTGGCAAGACTCAGCCAACTGCCCTTTCCAGTCTACGTGGTTCCTGGCAATCACGATATTGTTCAGGCCCAGGCCCAGGCGGGTCGGATTGGCCTGAGCGATTTTCCCAAACGCTATGAAAAATTTGGCTACGGCCAGTCTGCTCAGCCTTACTATGTCGAGACCTTGCTACCTGGGGTGAATCTGATCGGCCTCAATTCCATTGCCTTTGACGACAGCGGACAACAGCTGCCAACGGGATGGATGGATGAGCAGCAGCTTGATTGGCTAGCAGACACTTTAACCTGCTTAGCGGATCAGTTCACGCTAGTGATGATTCACCACAACGTATTGGAGCATTTACCCCAACAATCGAAAAGCCCCCTTGGTCAACGTTACATGCTGAAAAACGCTGACCGGCTGCTGGCCTGTTTGCAAGGCACTGGGGCTAAGTTGATCTTGACCGGCCATCTCCACGTCCAAGATGTGGCGCGTAACTCAGAAATCTGCGAGATCACGACCGGATCTCTGGTCAGCTATCCCCATCCCTACCGAGTGGTGCGGATCAGCCAGCAAGACAACCCTCAAGATAATTCCCAGTGGCAAGTCGAGATTGAATCTCACACCATTCAATCAGTGCCAGGATGGCCCGATCTACCAACGCGATCGCGGCAGTGGATGAGCGATCGCTCCTTTCCTTTCATGATGAAACTGCTGACTCGCCCACCCCTTTCCTTGCCAGAGGCAGAGGCTGCGCACATTGCCCCCGATTTACGGGATTTTTGGGCTACCATCGCGGCTGGCGACAGCCAGTTTGACGTATCTGCCCTACCCCGCCGAGTGCAGCGCTACTTTGAGCCGTTTAATGTCCCAATCGTCGACGGCAAGCCCCAGACTATCGACAACTTCGCCACCTTATCTCTGTAGGTTCGCGCACTCTGCATGCCCTCTTTGCATATGTGCCCGGAGGGCTTTAAGCCCTGATTCTGGAGGACTTTGAGAGATTTATTCCCTCAGAATTAGGGGCTCAATCATACCGCTATTCAGCAACACCCAGAAACTCGAGATTGCAACAGTGTTGATACTTGACACTTTTGAATAGTACATTTATTCTGTATTTAACCGCGCGGTTAAATACAGAATAAATGTCAACTGACTCATTGAGTGTTACGTTTTCTGCCCTTGCTGATCCCACGCGGCGGGCAATCTTGGCTCACCTTGCCAGAGGTGAAGCATCGGTTAATGAAATAGCCGAACCTTTTAATATCAGTCTGCCGGCCATTTCTAAACACCTCAAGGTGTTAGAGAGGGCACAGCTGATCACACGCAGTCGTGAAGCACAATGGCGGCCCTGCCGATTTCAGGCCGCCCCCTTAAAAGACGCCTCAGAGTGGATCGCGCAGTATCGCCAATGTTGGGACGAGAGTTTTGATCGCTTAGACGACTACTTACAAAAATTGCAATCTCAGGAGAAAAAAGATGACTCAAGACAAGATTGACCCGTCTGAACTTGAAATCGTAATCACTCGCGTTTTCAATGCGCCACGGGAACTGGTGTTCCAAGCGTGGACTGAGCCAGACCATATCGCTCAGTGGTGGGGGCCAAAAGGGTTTACGACACGAGTGACTGAATTAGACCTGCGCCCCGGCGGCACCTGGCGCTATGTCATGACTAGCCCAGAGGGCAAAGAGTATCCAGTTAAAGGCGTCTTCCGCGAAATTATCCCGCCTGAGCGGCTCGTGACTACCGATAGATTCGATGGAGTATATGAGCAGGGCACAGATCTGCCTCAAGAAATGGTCACAACAGCTGCCTTTGAAGACTTGGGTAACCAAACAAAGCTGATATTGACAACAACACATCCCTCGGTTGAAGAACGTCGCAAGCATGAGGACATGGGGGCGATCGGCGGATGGAACTCTAGCTTTGATCGATTGAAAGACTATTTAGGAAACAAAATGGCCGGGTAATTTGCGGGTGGTTTGACCCATGACTGGCAACGAACTCAATCACATCCGAGCGCAGGTAGATGCTATCTATCGGGCTGAGTCACGTCGGGTTTTTGCAACCCTAATTCGATTGTTGGGGGACTTTAACCTGGCCGAAGAGGCGATGCACGATGCCTTTACAGCAGCAACGATGCAGTGGCCACGCGATGGCATGCCCGCGAATCCTCGAACCTGGCTTGTTTCAGTGGGTCGCTTTAAGGCGATTGATACGATTCGCCGCCGCGCTCGCTTCGACGCATCTCTATCAGAACTGGCTCAGCGCCTTAATCCCAGTGATAACCCCATAGCAGAAGACGAAGAACTGGAGGACGATCGGCTGCGACTGATCTTTACCTGCTGTCATCCGGCGCTCTCGCCAGAAGCTCAGGTGGCGCTGACGCTGCGGGAAGTCTGCGGGCTCACCACGGAGGAAATCGCTAGCGCCTTCTTGATTGCAGCTCCCACGCTGGCACAGCGGATCGTGCGTGCTAAGGCAAAAATTCGAGACGCCCACATTACCTATCAGGTCCCGTCCGGGGATGAGTTACCAGCAAGATTGGACACGGTGCTCCAAGTGATCTATCTGGTCTTCAACGAAGGCTATGCAGCCTCATCTGGCGCGTCGCTGACGCGGGCCGATCTCTCAACAGAGGCCATCCGTTTAGGGCGATTGGTCACGGCGCTGCTGCCAGATGCTGAGGTGAGGGGGTTACTGGCCCTAATGTTGCTGCAAGACTCTCGGCGCACCACTCGCACATCACCCACAGGCGACCTGATCTTGCTAGGAGACCAGGATCGCTCACGCTGGAACCATCAGCTAATTGCTGAAGGCGAGGCGCTAGTGCAGCAGGCGCTATCTTCAAGGCAGGTGGGGTCTTATACGCTACAGGCTGCGATCGCAGCTGTCCACGCCCAAGCATCAGAGGCAGCCACAACCGACTGGGCAAAGATCGTGGCTCTGTATGACCTGCTGACGCGAGTCGAGCCATCGCCTGTTGTGCTTCTAAATCGGGCCGTAGCTGTCGCGATGCGGGATGGCCCGTCAGCAGGATTGCGACTGATTGACAAAATCTTGGCGCAGGGTGATCTAGCCAACTACCATCTGGCACATGCAGCCCGAGCCGATTTGTATCGACGGCTGGGTAGAACAGCTGAGGCCAAGGATGCCTACCAGCAAGCGTTGACTCTGGTAAAGCAAGCATCGGAACGCCGTTTTCTGGAAGGACGACTGCGCGAGTTGGGCTAAAAAATTTTTTGGCGCACTGTCGATTTGCGACTCCCCCAGACGACTACTGGATGAAAGCGATAATTTTCAACCCATATCTGGAGGTCACAATGAAATTTATCTGCCTGGGATACCTGGACGAAACGCATTGGGATGCCATGTCTAAAGCCGAGCAAACGACTTTTATGGAGACGTGCTTGGCCTACGACGATGAACTGCGCCGGGGGGGACACTTTATTGGGGGAGAAGCCCTTCAAAGTATCCGGAATGCTGCGACACTACGGTATCAGCGTGAGTCACAGACGGGCCCTATGCCGAAACCAAAGAGCAACTCGGCGGCATTCTACTACTTGAAGCCAGAGATCTAAACCACGCCATCCACCTGATGTCCCAGCATCCGGGTGTGCGCATTGGCCCCTTCGAGATTCGCCCAGCGGATGAGGAGATCAACGCGCTTGTCGGAAGTGGCATCAGCGTTCAGCAGGAAGTTTAAGGTCAATAAAGGAGAAATTGTCATGACAACCGACACCCTGGCGCATCCGCAAATTGTATCGAAGAAAGCCTGGCTCACTGAGCGCAAAGCGCTGCTGGATGAAGAAAAAGAACTCACCAAACACCTTGACCGGGTGAACGCTAAGCGGCGGCGACTATCGATGGTCAAAGTAGATCAGGCGTATAGCTTCGAGGGACCCGACGGCAACACGAGTCTGCTTGATCTATTTCAGGGGCACCGTCAACTGATCGTTTACCACTTCATGTTTTCCCCTGATTGGGACAAAGGCTGTTCGGGCTGTACAGGTCTCATCAATGCCCTGGGCGACCTGTCAATGTTGACTGAGCGTGATACAACGCTCGTACTCATTTCACGCGCACCGCTGGCGAAGCTTGAGCAGTACAAAGTACAGCAGGGATGGAACCTACCTTGGGTCTCCTCTTTGAACAGCGACTTCAACTACGACTTCCACGTCACCCTAGACGAATCAGTAACACCAGCTCAGTACAACTACCATCCGGTTTCCATTAAAGGAGAAAGACACGGCATGAGTGTGTTCTTCCGCCTTGACGACGCGATCTTTCACACCTATTCAACCTACGCGCGCGGCTGTGAAGCACTCACCGATACTTATCGTCTCCTTGATATAACGCCCTACGGACGCCAGGAAGACTTTGAGGAATCACCTTCCGGCTGGCCGCAGAAACCGACTTATGGCTAGAGGCAGGGATTTTGGGGAATGAATGGCGGCAGTGGCCTGTAGTTCAAACCAGAAAATCTCGGCATCGCGGGAATCAGGAGCCAGGAATCAGGAGCCAATATCACTCTTGAATTCTGACTCCTGCCCCAGAAATATCTCTCGCTTTGAGTCGGTAACCATTTCCCAAAACAGCCATTCGCGATAGGCATTTAGAAACTTCAGGAGACGAATCATGAAATACATGTTGCTCGTTTACAGTGACGAAAACGCCTGGACCGAAAGCGAGCAGGCGCGTTGCTATGCAGAGTCGATAGAACTCACCCAAAAACTGAATGCGGACGGTCAATACTTGGGTGCCGCCCCACTCCAAACCGTTTCAATGGCAACCAGTGTGCGGGTGCGCGAGGGAAAACGACTGGTGACTGATGGCCCATTTGCAGAAACTCGTGAACAATTGGGGGGCTATTTTTTGATTGATGCCCAGGATTTAGATGAGGCGATCGCGATCGCCGGACGCATTCCCGGAGCCCGTAAAGGCACCATCGAAATTCGACCGCTGCTGGAACTCTCGGGCTTGCCATCAGAGCAATAGGAGAATACAGATGCTCAACTTATCTACACAGACAACAGAAGAACACATTGATCTACAACCGTAATTCCTCACCTCAGAAAATAAAGGAGTAGAAAAAGTTTATCTTTGAGGAAAAAAACATGCAGAAAATTACGCCATTTTTGTGGTTTGACAACAATGCTGAGGATGCGGCTAATTTCTACACCTCCATTTTCAAGAATTCACAAATTCTCAATATAAGGCGTTATTCAGAGGGTTCACCTGGCCCAGCAGGAACCGTAATGACCGTGGAATTTCAGCTTGATGGACAGGATTTCATCGCACTAAATGGTGGCCCTCATTTCACGTTTTCACCCGCAATTTCATTCTTTGTAAACTGCAACTCGCAGCAGGAAGTGGATGAATTGTGGAACAGACTCTCTGATGGTGGAGAAACGCAACAATGTGGCTGGCTCAAAGATAAATATGGGATGTCCTGGCAGATTATTCCCACTCGATTAGGCGAGCTGTTGCACAGTAGTGACGCTGCCAAATCGAAGCGAGTCATGGAAGCCATGCTCACAATGGTCAAGCTTGATATTGATGCCTTGGAGCACGCTTACGAGCAGTAGCTCTAAACTACATCCGATTTGAAAATCGGAGTTTTCCTTTAGTCAAAAACTGAGGATCTGGATGACGCCTTTCGACTGCTCTCTGGCGAATTTGACGTTAACGATTATCGATGTACGCCCACCAGCAATCACAACCTCTTCTGCAAACACTGCGGCATCCGTGCTTTCGGGTGGGGAGAGGCCCCAGAACTCGATGGCAAGTTTTACGGCGTCAATGTGACCTGCCTCGACGATGTTGACGTCAACGAACTTTTGGGTGCACCGATCGCTTACCTTGATGGCCGCAACGATAACTATCAATCACCCCCACTTGAAACCAGGTACCTTTGATGCTGAAAACTCATGAGCTTATCCTACAAACCAACTGGCTACAACACCGTTTCCCCCTATCTCGTTGTCAACGGTGCAGCAAAGACAATCGAGTTTCTTGTCCAGGTGTTTGGAGCTGTTGAACTGAGACGATTCCCGAATGATGCTGGAAAGCTGATCCATGCAGAAGTCCGCATCGACGATACGGTATTGATGATTGCTGACAGCGGCGATGGCTGGCCTTCAATGCCTACCCATGTACATATCTATGTCAAAGACGTGGATGTGACTTACGCAAATGCTCTCGCAGCCGGAGCTACCTCAGTTCGAACACCTGTCAAAAAAGATGATGCGGACAAACGAGGCGGGGTGAAAGACGCTGGCGGCACAACTTGGTGGATTGCCACCAAAGTTGCTTAGCCCCCTCAAGTCTCAGAATTTCTAAAGTGGAGCCTACTAGACTTACTTGCGATCGCCAGACAGGTATGGTGAGCACCTGTGTGGCCTATCTATTAGGCAGAGTGGTTTTAGAGGCATAGGAACTGAGACTTGCTAACAACTGATGCGCCTTTAAGGCAGTACTTCCTTGGGAGACTGACTAGTCTCCCAAGGAATGGCTACGGTCTAACCCACAAAATTGACAGCACTGCCGTTTAGATCGACTTGGTCACCCTGCACGACTGCGACTAAATCTTGAGTTGAGAACCAGAAAAAGTCTTGGGTTTTATACAGGTATGTTGAGCTTCCCCAACTGTAAGCTCCATAGTCTTCAGCAGAACCATTCAATTGCAGCGTATCTTCTTGACTATTGAAGTCTTTGATCAAGGCGTAGTCAAAGAAAAATCCGCCTGTGTAATAGACATCAGATTCATCGCCAAGCACAAAAGTATCAGCTCCACCGCCACCGACGAGGATATCTTTTTCCCAACGACCTTGATCGATCCAACCTGTGCCATTCAAGAAGTCAGCGCCCTCACCGCCAGAGAGATAGTCAGAGCCTTCACCGCCGATTAGCTGATCCTGGCCTTCACCACCGGAGAGGAAATCATGACCGCGATTCCCATTGAGGTAGTCATCACCCTCTAAACCAATCAAAGTGTCATTTCCCCAACCGCCTCGGAAGACGTCTTGCCCCGCTGTACCTTCAATATAGTCGCCATAAAAGGTTGCGTTGAAAACTGAGACCGTGAAGGTCGTTTCAATAAAACTTCCGTCAGTATCCGTTGCTCGCAGGGTTAGATCAGTTCTACCATGGGCACCAGACCCATAGTCTAGGGTCAATGTGCCTGCTGCTTCATCGATTGCGATATCTGCAAACAGAGAATCATCCGTATTGCCGACAAGGGTATAGGTCAAGTCACTATCTGCATCTTCAGCATCTTCAAATGCGCCAAATAAATCGATAATAGTATTCGGCGCATTATCAGTAACCTTGAAGCTTTCAATTCCACTGGTTGTGGGATCAGTGTTATCCGCAACTGGGTTAACAGTGACGGTCACGGTAGCGGTTGATTCGCCCTCTTGTCCGTCACTAATAGTGTAGTCAAAGCTCGCTTCGCCAAAGAAGTCTGCGTCAGGAGTGAAGATAACATTTCCATTTCCATCTAAGCTAGCAGTCCCGTTAACTGCATTGCTGATGCCACTGAGGGTCAGCGTGTCGTTAACATCTACATCGCCGTCATTGCTGAGCAAATCTGTAATCGCAATCGTGACTGGACTATCTTCATCAGTAACTATGGTGTCATCCACTGCGGTGGGCGGTGTGTTAGCAGCCATCACGTACTCAAAATAAGTCGCATTGAGATCCAGATCAGTGCCCGTTTGATTTGTCAGGATGGCGACTAATTCTCCGTTGTATCGAATCTCTACGTCAGGGCCAGATTGACTCAAACTGTAATCGGTTGCCTCACCATGCAACTGAATAATGTCTTGATTAGAGGAGAAACCGTCGATCTGAACGTAATCGCTATCGCCGTTTGTAATGTAGTAGGCTTGGACTTCATCGCCCAGGATTAAGCGATCGCTACCACCCCCACCATTCAGGACGTCTACTTCACCTGCCCCAGCGGCAGTACTATCGGTTCCACTGAGGGTGTCATTTTGGCCCCCACCGGAAACTTGGTCATTCCCGGCACCGCCGAATACTATGTCAAACCCAGGGGCTCCGTTAATTACATCGTCGCCAGCACCGCCATTAACTACATCATCATTGATGCCAGCATCGACAATGTCATTGCCATCACCACCGTTGATAGTGTCATTGCCATCACCACCATTGATAGTGTCATTGCCACCATCACCATTAAGGGTGTCGTCACCACCATCGCCAGATAGGGTATCGCGACCCTCACCACCATTTAAGGTGTCGTTACCATCACCCCCTTGGAGCGAATCAAAACCATCTCCGCCATTGAGTACGTCATCTTCTGGGGTGCCAATCAGATCTACACCACTGCCAACATAGCTGAAGGCTGTTGTATCTAGATCCAGATTGGCAACATCCTGGTTTTCTAACAGGGCAATGAGTTCGGTATTTAAATATAGCTCTACATCGTTGCCTACCTGGACTAGCGTGTAATCGCTAGGTATGCCCTTAAGTTGAATCACATCCTGCAACGGATTGAAGTCGGTGATGCGGACGAAATCACTATTGCCACCAGCCTGATAATAGGCCTGATCGGCATCTCCTAGGATGAAGGTATCGCCACCGCCATTACCAGTCAAAACGTCAACTTCTCCAGCCCCTGCTGCTTCACTGCTAGTACCATTGAGAGTATCGCTGCCATTTCCACCGGTCAAAATGTCGTTCCCGGCACCCCCTGTTAGGACATCGTTCCCTGGAGCCCCCAGCAAGTCATCATCTCCAGCACCACCGTCAATCACATCACTGCCAAAATTACCATCGATAATGTCGTTCCCATCTCCACCTGAGATGAAGTCTGGATCAGTTGTTCCAGTCAGAATATCGTCACTATCTGTACCAAAAATATCAGCCATGTTGGTAACCTCACTGTTAGAATCCAAAACTCAAAGCGTGTTTGATACTGTGAATGGTTGATAAATAAGGGCAATTACGGTCATCTGCTTCAGCCGTGATTCTACTGAGTCTTTATGTTTTTGGACATGCAGATATGACTGCTCCGAGAGAGACGGAATCAGTTACCAGTCGCTATAAACCCCTATTTAACTGCCTTTGGGATTACTTTCAAAATTGAATGCCGATAAATTCAGAACCCTGAGGCAAAAAAATACCTCAACTTAGATCGTTTTTTTACCGCATCAAAAATAGGAAAGATGATTTTTCACAGCATCAAACTTGAAATACAAGTAAAAATCTATACTTGATAATACTGATCTCTCAAGCAGTAAACAATACTCTGATTTGAAGCGAAGGTAAAAAATAGCCGTGTTTTTACAGATAAGTTGTGAAGTTTAGGCTCAATCGTGTGGGGAGGCCCCCATGGAAGCGTTGCTCGATATCTATGCCCAGCCTACAACCCCAGCTATCCGTTGCTCTGTTCTGTATAGATGCAGGCATGTATAACTTCAAAGGGAAAACTGTACGCCTAGTCTGGCGACCACTGAGCATTGCAAGCGAGTGGACTATGAATATGAGCGAGCAGAGACAGCCACCTCTTTATGTTTACAGAGCTGCTAGCAGGGTGACATGAGGTGGATGTATGCCAGAACCCCACCAAAGTTGATTGAGCTTTTGAAGTTGTCCGAGTTGTGGAGGGGCGCTAAGCTGCCTGTGAACAGGTATAGCCTGTATATGAAATCTCAGTAGTAATTGCTCAACCTAGCCAGCAGCCCTCTGAGTGTCTTTCTTAAGATAGATTTCGTTGCCCAAGAAATAGTTCATTTGAACTACAATCTGAGTGTCAAGCACCTGAGTAGCCATAATTCTCAATCTGACAGTCAAACTGCAATCCACAGTCAAACTGCAAGTCACAGGAGAATCCTATGAAATTTAATCCTTATCTATCTTTCAACGGTCAATGCGAGGCTGCGTTTAAGTTCTATGAACAATGTTTGGGGGGTAAAGTTGAAGTGACGATGCCCTATGAAGGGTCGCCCATGGCCGATCAGGTATCCCCTGAGTGGGGTAATAAAGTCATGCATTCTGAGTTCAGACTGGGTGAACAAGTTTTCATGGGATCTGACTGTATGCCTGAGCAGTATGAAAAACCCCAGGGCAACGCTATCATGCTCCAGATTGATGACCCTTCAAAGGCAGAGCATATCTTTCAAGTGCTTTCAGAAAACGGTACGGTGAACATGCCTATCCAAGAGACCTTCTGGGCAGCACGGTTTGGCGCACTGGTGGATCAATTTGGCATTCCCTGGATGATCAATTGCGATAAAACGGCTTAAGCGGTTTTAGTCAGAAAACTATCCGTGATCTAGTCCACTCAAGTCATAGGGACATAGATTGTGAAACTATATCCATACTTGGAGGCTGGTATGGCTGACAGGCTCAATATTGTGAATATGGACGAGCTGGAGTGGACGGCAGAGAACTACTCGGAAAACTATACTGGCTGGTCGAAACGCTTAACGCCTTCAATGAACCGCAAACAAGGCCATATTGGCGTTATGGTCGAACGGCTGAAGCCGAAAACCCTCTCGTGTCCGTTCCACTATCACGTTCATGAAGACGAATTTTGCCTCATCCTAAAAGGTAAAGCCATGCTGCGTTATGGCGATAAGATCGTCGAGGTTACAAAGGGCGATGCGATTTCCTTCCCACGGGGCGAGCGTATTGCCCATCAGTTCTATAACCATACGGATGAGATGGTCGATATTTTGATGGTGGGTGAAAATCTGCCCTATGAGGTCTGTTACTACCCCGATTCAGACAAATGGCTATCACGTTCCATCGGTCAGATTGGCAAATTTGAAAATACCGATTATTGGACTGATGAACCCGATATTCCAGTCATGAAGCACGACCATTCATAACCATTTAGTGTCTGTAATTTGCAATGCAGGAGAGGGGAAAATGGAGAGCAATCAGACGCAGCAGGAATTGCCGATGCAGACTGAACCACAAGCCGAACACCATTGGCTACAAAAGCTTGTGGGTGAGTGGATCTATGAAACAGAAGTTGTGATGGGCCCAGATCAGCCCCTCGAAAAAGCTACAGGGACAGAAAGCGTGCGTTGGCTCTCCGAGCCGGGCATTAGCCCCTCGCTTGGCGGACTCTGGATTTTAGCTGAAGGCCAAGGCGAAATGTGTGGTACCGTCGCCACAACCATGATGACCCTCGGCTATGACCCACAAAAGCAGCGCTATGTCGGTACCTGGATCAGCTCAATGATGGCCTACCTCTGGTTGTATGACGGCGAACTGGACGAGGCTAAACGAGTGCTAACGCTCAATTCTAAGGGGCCCGATATGAACGTCGAGGGAAAGATGTCAAATTACAAAGACGTCCTTGAGTTTAAACGCGACGATCTTCGCGTCATGACATCATACGCATCGGGCGATGACGGGCAGTGGTACAAGTTCATGACTGCAAACTATCGGCGACAGTAATAGCGGCATACCATTACAAGAAACAGACACCCGTAGATAGATGTAGATGAATCAGAGGGATGCTCTATCGAACCCCAGAAGGTTGGAGACCATTACTTTGAGCGGCATCGGGATCAGCGACGCCAAACACTTGACTGAATACTTTTTCAACTTTATAGCCTGAATCAATAGACTCTAACGGATCTTTCCGTAACCGATGACGCAAGCATAGGGCGATCACCCGACGGATGTCGTCTAGGGTGACTTCAGTGCGATCTTCATAGGCGGCGATCGCTTTGGCCGCTCGATTAGTGACGATATCCCCCCGCAGGCCATCTACATCTAGCTCTGAACACACCTGGGAAATCTTGACCCGCAGATCGCGATCCATTGCCACAGCTTTAAGGCGCTGCTGGGCACTGACCAACCGTTGCTGCAGTTCACTTTGTTGAGGCGCGTGCTTTTCAAGATAGACGTTGGGATCGCGGTCAAACTCAGAGCGCTCTTCAACGATTTGTACTCGCAGTTCTGGCTCTTTGACGGTACGAATTTCAGCATGCATGCCAAAGCGATCAAGCAATTGCGGTCGCAGCTCTCCTTCTTCTGGGTTGCCGGAACCCACGAGTACAAACTGAGCCGAGTGACGGACTGAAATGCCTTCGCGTTCGACGGTGTTTCGACCTGAAGCAGCGGAGTCCAGCAGAACGTCGACTAGGTGATCGTCAAGCAGGTTCACTTCATCTACATATAGAATGCCTCGATTGGCTTTGGCCAACAACCCTGGTTCAAAGGCTTTCACACCTTCAGAGAGCGCTTTCTCAATATCAATCGTGCCGCATACCCGGTCTTCCGTAGCGCCCAAGGGCAGATCGACCATGGGTACTTTCTTTTTAGCGGGTTGAATCTCTGCGGGCGATCGCTCATTGAGGATTTCTGGATCATCAGGAGCTCGGTTGAACGGATCGTCGGCAACGACATCAATTTCGGGAAGCAAATCGGCTAGGGCACGAATCGTTGTGGATTTGCCCGTACCGCGATCGCCCATAATCATGACTCCGCCGATTTTGGGATCAATCACATTCAGCAGCAAGGCCAACTTCATATCTTCCTGACCAATTACTGCTGTAAATGGGAAGACAGCGCGACGAGGCGCAACAACGGATGAACTCACAGGCGTTTCTCTTGTCTTTAGCACATTTAAACAGCTTACACATCCAGATTCATGATTTTCCTGGTAGTAGGGGCGCTGGGGCCTTCACCCTACTCAAGTTTTTCAAATCGGATGTGGTTTATTGACTGTTTTCCATTGTGCCATAGCCACCCCATTCCCAAATCATTTCCGCAGGATTCATGGGATACGTTTTTCTGAGACGGTAGGGGCAGAGATGTGTCAGAGCGATAGAAGCTGATCTAAGGCATCGAGGGCTTCACATTGGGGTGGGTTGGTATGGGTGACCCGATGGCCCGGACGCGCCACGGGAATACCCGGAAGTGGGGCATGGGTGATGGGTTGAAACTGTTCTCGGCCATAGCGATACTCTTCGCAGTAGCGGCGAAACACAGCTTCAACTGCTGCACGAGCATTCTTTAAGCCCCATTCTGCAGCGATCAGTTCTGCTTTTTCCAGCACATCTCGGCTGAGTCTTACTTTGTTGTCATGCATAGCTGGGTATCGTCGGAGAGTAAATAGAGACCTCTTACATTGGCAAATTGCGGATCGCCCATCACCGTAAACAATCGACGACCCGCCAATCGTTCGGCAATCAAGTGAGACCCACCACCGGTGACCAAGAATCGGGTCACTCTAGCCATGTAAGGGGTGTACTGAGCTTTAACCGTCTGGAAGATACCCTTAAACCAAGGATCGAGATGCTCATCGAGCCACTCCGCCCAAGACAACCCAGTATCGGCATACACGTGATCATCCCGAAACCCATCCATCACTAGGCACGGATCGGCAGAGGTGCCCAGGGCATCTGTGAGGCGCTTATCAAAACTAATGGAGGCTGCCAAGTCATAGGTGCCGCCGCGATCAAGGACGTTTTCATCAATCACATCCCCTTCAGCATCTACCAGGCGGGTCAGCCATGTGCCGCCACCAATATCAACCACAATGGTGTAGCCCTCTGAGGGAATATGCCCCTGCTTTTTAGCGTATTCATAGGCCCCCATCCCTTCGCGCAAGACCGTGACCTGATTAACCGTAACTTGATAGTCGTGGTCGTTACGCTTAAATTCATGCACACCCAGCAACTGCTCTTGAAGCAATTCACCGTGGCGGGCCGGATCGGGGGTGGAAAGATAAAGACTCAGGGGGTACTCAAACACTTGACCATCAAGGGCGGAAGTACAGGCATAGAGATGTAGCTTAGCCAGTTCCACCTTGTTTTCAACGACGGTTTGCTGCTGACGGCGGTATTTGTAGGCCTGGGTACCAAAGTGAACCCGGCGACCGTCGGGCAACTCAATCAGAGGGGAGGCTTCTGAGTAGCGTACAGGGTCGCGTCCCCGAGGGAGCTCAAATCTCACCGAGCGAATCGCTTTAGGGTGGTCAGAGCCGCTGAAAAACTTGAGATCATAATTGCCAGCATCAAGGGCCAAGACAGATTGAGTGGCTGGATTGACTGCTTTGGGGGATCGCTTTCGTCGGGGGGTTGCAGTTTTGGTGGCTACGGTCATAGTATAAATGTCCTACTCTGTTAGTGAGCTCCCAGATGGGGATTATTGTCCCCAGTAGTACATGAATACTATATCACGACTCTCTCAATTTTGCGATCTCAGCTTCATCTCCATCGATCATTTCTCCTGTAGGGTCGTCCGGCGGCTGTGCCACCCCAATTAGGGTTTCAAGTCAGATGGATGGGTTTTTGGGGAATGCCTATTGGGCTTCAGGATCTGTCGGATCGGGCAAGATCTTGAGGCGAATGGTGCGAGCTAGGCTACTGTCGCGATCGCCGAGTTGAATTTCTACCACTTCTCCGGTCAGGGGGGCGAGGTAGTCTAGTAGCGATCGCAGGTGAGGTGTGCTTTCCCCGCTATCAAGATAGACCCGCTCTGAAAGCTTTTGAATCCGCTGCCAGGTCGTAAACAGTTTCGCGATCGCCTGCTCAAGCTGAGCTGCCTGGGCGACTAAGTCTGCTGTGGCATTGAGGCAGCCTATTCGTAAGGCCTCTTCAAGGGCTAATTCAAGGTTTAAGCCCTCGTGGTTAAGCGCCTGCACTTGGGTGGCGGCGTCAATATATTTGGCGAGGTAGCGGGCTTCTGCGGTAGCTTGCTTGAGGGTATCCACATCGGGACTCAGGGAAACCTCGGTTTTCAGGGTTTTTTGATGAGATTCGGGCAGTTTTTCCATTTCTCGCACTAGGGGCGCGAGGTATCGGGTAGGGATGGTATTGTCAGCTGCTTTTGCTTTGATTTCGGTGGGTAGTAAGTCGGAGGTCATGGCCGTCCATTCATCGGAGAGCTGCCGGACTTCTCGGCGCGTAATGGCGTCCCCCCGATGGGCGGCTTCACTGACCAGTTGCTGCACTTCTGGAGCCGCTTGGGCCGTTTCTACAAAGGCGCGTTTGCTAAAGCGGTTGACATCTTCAGGTTCGAGCATACCCTCGCTGAGCAACAAATCGGCGCTATCGGCCAGTTCCATCAGTACATAGGCTTGACTTTTACTGATCTCACGGTCCTTAAGCCAATTGAGAAATCCAGTGCCGCGTCCTTCACCACCCCGCTTTTCGCGATCGCGGACGGCCTTTAAAATCCGACCGCGCCAGATATCCGTTTGCAAATCGAAGCGATCGCACACCTGCCAAGCCGCCTCAATTTGCTGCAAAAACTCTGCTTCTGAAATCTGGTCGTCTTCAGGATCAGGCAGCTGAAAATTGAGGTCAACCTCTTGGGAAGCGCCTTGGGCGTTCAGGTCGATAGTGAAAGGCCGGGCAGCGGTCATAGTGGATTTTTGATAGCGCAAGGAGTAAAGGGATGCAGAGGGGCCGGGGAGCCGGGGGAGGACTGTGATTCATCGGGTCTGTAATGGGTTCTAGTGCTGGACAAGCAGGCGAAAAATAGTTGTCGCCAACCAGAATGAACCCAATGCGATCGCGCCGACGAGTCCCAATAATCCCACAATTAATACCAGAGCGAACCATCGATTTGCCCGTTGATTGGTTTGGGGGCTGCGCACATGGTGTTCGACGAGCTGCACGTTTTTGGCATTGGCCTTCCACACCAGATCGAAGCCATCCCCCAAGATTGGTACCGTACCGACAATCACCTCTAGAACGATATTCCAGGTCATGCGGAGTAGGGTGGCTGTGGGGAGTCCTAGGCGCATTGCTTCAAAAACGATGTAAATCGACAGTACCCCGCTCAGCAAATCGCCACCGCCGGGCAACAGCCCCACTATGGGATCGAGCCCGAACTTGAAGCCTGTCCCTGGAATAGCAACTGCATTGTCCATCACTGTGCTGATGGCACGTAGGCGTTTGAGGATGGGGGTGAGTTGGGATTGGGGCATGGGTGGAGTCGGGGAGTCGGAGGGAGGGAGTGGGGGAGTGGGGGAGTGGGGGAGTGGGGGAGTGGGGGAGTGGGGGAGCAGCCAGGGAGGCAAGAATGAGTTTGCCGTGGAATTCTGGGTGAGTTCAGTCGAATGCGGGGTGGCGTGGCATAGCTGTTTGACAAGTGATTGGCAGGCGTGGCTTTCCTAGAGAAAATACCAATGGGAGCACAAAGATTCGCGCTCATATTCTAAAGGCACCATGCTTTGAGAACATCTATGGTTTGACAGAGATTCTGTTGAAGTATCCCTCCCATGCAAGATTTATCTTGGCGTTATTTCCTTCAAAATCATGCCTCCTACCCCGTCTCAATTCGCCCCCATTTTTCAATCCCTTCAAGGTGGCCTAGTCGTCTCTTGCCAAGCCCCCCCAGACTCTCCCCTTTATCACCCCGACATGATCGCCGCGATCGCCCAAGCATCTGTCCAACGAGGCGCGGTCGGGGTGCGGATTGACACCCCAGCGCATGTGAAAGCCGTGCGATCGCAGGTCAATGTGCCGATCATTGGCCTGTGGAAACAGCAAATTTCTGGTTATGACGTCTATATCACGCCCCAGTTTCACCATGCCCAAGCGATCGCGGCGGCTGGAGCCGACATTATCGCCATTGATGCAACAACGCGCGATCGCCCCAAGCATGAAACTGTGCCACAACTGATTGAGCGCATCCATAGGGAACTACAAAAACCCGTCATGGCTGATGTCGATACTCTAGCCGTCGCCAAAACTGCGGCGGCTGCCGGAGCTGATTGCATCGGAACCACCCTTTATGGCTACACAGCTATCACCCAAACCGAAAAGCCTCCAGGCTTTGATTTGCTCAAGCAAATGCGATCGCAGCTCTCGGTCCCGCTGGTCTGTGAAGGTGGCATTGCATCACCGCAAATGGCACGTCAAGCCCTCGATCTAGGTGCTGACATGGTCGTTGTCGGCACCGCCATTACCGGCATCGACTTACAAGTTATGGCCTATTGCCAAGCTCTTGACAGTCATCCCGGATAAACCCAACCCCTCCCCAACTTGCTGACCAAGGCTAGACCCATAGACCCATAGGGTCGCCTCGAAGCATTAATCCTGCCGAACTAAGATTCAGCACCCCATCACCCCATCACTCCCCTGCTCCTCATTCTCTCTAACGCTGCTGTCGCCAAAGAATCACCATCTCATCCCCCACAACGGGATTACGAGCGATTAATGCGCCATCAGGTTGGTCAGAGACCGTCCCTGTAGAGCCAACGCGCAGCTGCAGGTTCTCAAATGAGAGTTGCTGAGTGCGTTGCCACAGCTCATTGGCTAGCTGATCTTGACGGCTATTAGGCAGGTCATACCATTGGGATCCGAGCGTAACAATCAAACAGCTTTGGCGAAACTCAGCCTCGACTGATTGCAACACTCCCGCTGCAAACTCATCGCTAATTGCCGCCACCTGATCTTGAATGTCAGCGATCAGGGCCGGATCTGGTGTGACTTCAAATGCTGTTTCGGTTTGGGGCGGCAGCGCAGGGGAATTAGTGACGGTTGCTGGGGCGGGCGCAGGTGAAATCAGGGTGGAGAATATCGACCCAATCAGTAGAATAATCCCCAGCAGAATTCCCGTCAGTGCCCCATTAGACAACCTCGATAGCCGTTGTTGTAAAGACTCTGGCAACCGTGATTTCAGCCCGTCTAAACTGCTGACCCAACTGGCCCATAGGCGTTTAAGTAAGGGTTGTTCAGTCATCTCGTCCTCTTGAAAAGCAGCGCAACCCAGCCCAAACATCAACCCACCCATTCGCGCAGAGAAGCCTATAGGCTGAGCTATTAGCAGGGTGTCCTTTAAACGCTACAAACAAACGGCTACCCCCCAACTTCTGCTCAAACTATCTTCTTGGAATACTCCCTCTGGGTGCTTTTGATCCCAAGACTTTGTGAGCTAAGCTACAGAAATAGACGCTGAGAGGATCGACCCATGGCAGAGCCCAACACCCAAACCTGCCCCGTCTGCAGTATCAAAATTGTTGTTGGTGTTGCCGGAGGCGATCGCGTTTTGTTTTCTACGGGGCCCCAAGGCGATCGCGCCAAACTCTGGGCTCGGGTTTGCCAGTACGTGAACAGACCTGGCTGCATCAATGATAAAAGCCGTGCAGGCACCATCAAACCTGACGACTATTACAAACCCGACGCACCACAAACTTCGGCATAGTAGCAACGATATGCGGGTTTTGTGCAGTTGCAAGTTCTATTGCGGTGTTAGCAAGGTAGTTCAGCGATACTCAGTGCTTTAATCAATAGGGCTAAAGTGATACTTTTTGCGAAATCTAACGCAATCCCGATGTTTCACTGGATAGCTCGAAAAATTGAGCCATAATGTCTCAGCTTAACTGGACGCAGGTTCTTGCTTCCAAACGGTTTGAGTTATTGCAACGCCTGAGTAACTCTGGGCAGTGCTTAAGTTACTCTAGATGTCTGAAACCACCGCAATTCCTAAGTCATGATGAAACTGTTGATGAAATGCCTGCGGCATTCTGTTCTTGTTCCCGCTACGTTACTTGTTTTAAGTCTTGAAGTCGGCCTTGCTCAAGCGCAAACGCAAATTTATACGCCTGTCACCCTGCCCGACAGCCGGGAAATTACGGATACCCTCTCTGAGCAAGATATTCCTACAGGCTTTGGCGGTTACGCGCGCGACTACACCGTCTACTTCGAATCGGGAGACCAAGTCGCCATTGACGCGATTTCTGACCAGTTTGATACCTTAGTGACATTGATGGGGCCAGATGGCATTACCATCGGTGAAAACGATGACGGCCCAGACGGGACAACTAATTCTCTATTATTCGCACGCATTACTGAATCGGGCACCTACACAGTCCGCATTCGAGCCTATGCGGGTCAGGGCGGGGGAGAATTCTTTTTGAAGGTTGCGCGTTTGCGTCCGGTGCCTTAAGGGTGAAAAAAGCGCGATTGCCCGGTATGTCATTGCTAAACATCGGGCAATCTGCACAATCTGACTCCTGATGTGCCATAACCTGGGCACGTTCCAGCAACGGCAGGAAATTCTTCAACGAACAGCTTGCTAAGGGTTGCCTCAGTTTGCTACCTTGATAAAGCCCTGAATGCAGTGGCCCATATCCCTCGCCGGGATAGCTCAGTTGGTAGAGCAGAGGACTGAAAATCCTCGTGTCGGCGGTTCAAGTCCGCCTCCTGGCATCGTTTCAGCGATCGCATTTTCATAATACCTAAAATTCAGGTATATCAATGTGCCGAGTTTTTCCAGCATAGTGTTTGTAAATCACGGTTGGAGATGTG
>JBCBZT010000006.1:0-216238 GCA_039815185.1 Cyanobacteria bacterium P01_A01_bin.123
GATTTTCGGGCTGATTTTCGGGCTGATTTTCGGGCTGGGTTTCGGGCTGAGTGGCGGGCTGAGTGGCAGACTGCTTGGCGGGCCGATTTTCGGGCTGATTTTCGGGCTGATTTTCGGGCTATATACTGCTCTTCAGCACTTGTCCCTACGCCTAGTGCTCTACTGGTCAGGTGTTAGCCCATGGAACTATGCGAAGTTCCTTGAACATGCCGAAAACCATCGCTTCATTCAGCGCGTAGGTGGACGCTATCGCTTCATGCATGACCTGCTGCGAAAGCACTTCGCCAGTCTGGAGACGCCATCTGCCGGATAGATGCCATCCCTTCCCAAGCAAGCCCCTCAGCAAATAACCCCAAAACTCTACTCCACCCTCGCCAAACCCGCCCCGCCTGTGCCATAACGGGATAAGGCCCCTACCATTCGCACCACTCATCATGGAAACCCCACCTAAGCAATTAGAGAGGGTCATCTGCCGAGATACTTACCTGAGCGAAATTCAGTCAGCGATCGCTGAACTAGGTAGCCACAATCGCAACATCCTGGTCTATTACGGTGAACCCGACCACACCTGGCAGCTAAGCAAGAGCCTCTATCGCACCTTAAGTGAGCAAGGCCATCTCTGCGCTCTCGTGGATGGTGAAGGCTTAAAAAGCCACGCCTCATCCCAACTGGACGAAGGGTTATCACAACTCCGCAGCAAGCTGGGCAAAGGGGGGATCGACTTTAGCTGTTACGACATCGCCTACTGGTGTTACTGGAGTGCCCGCTATCCTCAGTTAGCCATCGACTCGGTTGAGTTTAGCCAAAAGATGAGCCAGGCAGACAAGCTCAGTGCCTTTGCTGATTTGGTTGGCGCGGCTCAAGACCTGGACTTGTCAGGTGTTATTGAGCAAATGAATCTGGCCGATATGACAGAAACGGCCCGTGCCCTCATCCCCCAGATGATGCGTGATGTTGGCAAGCTCGCGGAAGACGCGATCCCCTTTGGGGTTTTCGTTGCCAAACTCTATTGGTTCTTAGTGGGCCTCGATGAACGTCGTCGGCTGTGGTGGCAAGAACGAGGCAGTCATGACCTGCGTGAACTCAAAGCAGACTGTGACAGTCCCTTCGATGTGTTGCCTCGCCTGCCGTTGTTTCTGGCACGAGATCTGAAGCACCATTTCCGCCGCTCTGATTTGCCCCCCGATCAGCAAAGTGCTGTCGTGTTCGTCGATGGCTACCACCACCTCATCGATCAGCCCAAGCAGGGTCAGTGTTCCTGGCTAGAAGCCATGCTTGCCCAGGAAGAAGCCAGTCCCTACGTCCTTTGGGTAATTACAGCAGACCACCGTCTGGCATGGATGGAAGATGCTCAACAAATCCCGGTCTTGCCCCTAAGCGAAGCGGAAAGTGATGAGGCACTGCAAACGTTGGGGGTTCACAATGCTGCTATCCGTCAGGCAATGGTACAAGCTGCCCAGGGGAGCCCTTGGCATCTAGAAGTCTGTTTTCAAACCTGGACGAAGCTGCGGCAGAGGCGATTACCACAATCAGAAGACTTTACAGGACAACTAAATGAGGCATTGCAGCTAGAGGATGAGGCTTGGGAGGCAGGTGAACGCCAGATCTACCAGCTCCTAGCAGTTCCCCGGTTTTGGGACTGGCACTTATTTCAAGCCCTGTTGGTTCAGTTTCTAAGCACATCACCAGATGAAGCTGCTCTGCAACAGCGACTGGATGCCCTGAGTGATTCTCCCTATGTCCTAGCCCTAGAAGATGGCACCTGGCGCTGGCATCCGATGGTGCGAGAACACCTCCTTAACAATCAGCCCCAAGAGCAACGGCAAGCGGTTCATCACTGGCTATTTGCCCATTACCAAACCCTATCCGCTGAGCCATCTCAAGAGATATTCGCCCTAGACGAAGCCCTTTATCACGGGCTCAACTTAGAGGAGCCACAAACTGCTATCGACTGGTTTTTGGAGGCTATCTTAGTTCCCATTCAACACAGACCCCACGCAGCTATCCCAGTGATGCTGAGACGGCTAATCGATTCATTAAACGACTCATCACCCCAGGTAGCCCTAGCCCAGAACCGCTTAGGTCAGGTGCTTGCTGCCCTCTATGAGTGGGAAGACGCTGAGTCAGCCTTGGAAACCGCTATCGAGCATTGGGACACCCTACAACAGTCAGATAGCCTTGCTGCTGCCGATACCTGGTATGCCCTGAGTGAGGTGTACTTAGCCCGAGAGAACACTTTCAACAGTCTCACCTCTGCCCAAAGTGCAGGCCGGATTCGAGCTGAGTTAGAGGGAACCCATTCCCTAGCCTATGCACAAGCCTTAAGCCGTCAAGCTGAAGCACAGGCGGAGCGGGGTCAAATGTATGATGCCTTAGCGCTGAGTAATCAAGCCATTGGCATTGCTGAAGCCTTGCCCGAGATTGAGCCCATGCAGTTGATTCAACTGAAGTGGGAAGCCACATTAGTGCGCAGTGATAAAAACACCCTGGATGAGGCTAAGCAAAGTTGTCAGGAAGTCCTTGATTTACTGGCTCAACAGCCAGGGGGAGAAGAGCATTATCTCTTCATCAGAGGTCAAGCGTTGATGGGTGATATCTATCGCTTGATGGGGCAACACAAGGGACAGCAGGCTTTTGAGTGTTATCAACAAGCGATTGAAAAAGCAGAGCGACTGTGGGGAGCCGATAATGAGTGGACGCTGACCTTCTTGGATGCTCAAATCGAGCTTTGTCGGAAGTTGGGAGACTATGACAAGGCAGATGAGCTTGAGAGTCAGCGGGGGCTCTATGCGAAAGCGAGTGACTTGGAAGCCACGGTTAATGAGATTGAGAGACTAAGCCGTGTTGGCATCGCTTTGGGTAAGAAAGGACAATACGGAAAAGCGGAGCCTATCATGCACCGCGCTCTGGCTACAAGTAAGTTGTTATTAGATGAGACCCATCCCGAGATAGCTAACTGCCTCAACAATTTGGCAGTGCTTTACGACAAGCAAGGCCGCTACAGTGAGGCAGAATTGCTTCATCAAGAGGTCTTAGCAATACGTAAACGGCTATCGATCAAGGCAGCCAGTAGCCTCAACAGTCTGGCAGGGGTTTATCTAAAGCAAGGGCGCTACAGCGAGGCGGAACCGCTTTTGCAAGAGTCACTAGCAGTGCGTAAACAGCTACTGGGGAATGAGCATATCGATGTAGCCAGCAGTCTTAATCATTTAGCATTTCTCCACACTAAACAAGGGCGCTACAGCGAGGCAGAACCGCTTTTGCAAGAGGCCCTGTCAATGCGTAAGCAGTTATTGGGTGACACCCATCCTGACGTGGCAAGCAGCCTTAACAACCTGGCGATGGTCTACTTCCATCAAGGATGCTATAGCAGGACAAAATTACGCTTGGAAGAAGCCATAAAGATATATGAGCAGTTATTTGGGAAAACCCATCCTGATATAGCCCAATGTCTCAATAACTTGGGATTGTTACACTGCAAGCAAAAACACTATGGTGAGGCGGAGAGGCGCTTGAAAGATTGCCTAGCAATGCGTAAACGATTATTGGGCGAATCGCATCCTAACATGGCCGAAAGCATGAATAATTTGGCAGCAGTCTATTGCCATCAAGGACGCTACAGCGAGGCAGAACTGCTTTTTCAAGAGGCCCTGTCAATGCGTAAGCAGTTGGACAAAGCACATCCTGACCTTGCTCAAAGCCTTAACAATCTGGCGGAGCTCTATGCCGAGCAAGGGCGCTACAGTGAGGCGGAACCGCTTTTTCAAGAGGCTCTGTCAATGCGTAAGCAGTTATTGGGCGACACCCATCCTGACGTGGCAAGCAGCCTTAACAACCTGGCAGGGATCTACGACCGTCAAGGAATTTACGGTAAAGCAGAACCGCTTTTTCAAAAGTCTTTGAGCATTGCACGACAGAAACTTGGAGAAAGTCACCCCGATACTCAGCGGTATCTGAATAACGTTATCAACTGTCTGATGAATCTGGGCAAGCCAACACCCTTTCAGGGCACCCGATGACTTAGGAAATATTGCAGCAGCTACAGTTTCAGAGTAAGCAGGGATAATACAGCATCACCCTCACTCCCCCACAAAGAACTGCCGATCCCCTCCCTTGCCCTGAAACCGCTGATCCAACCGCCCCAGCAGTTCCCGAGGCAGCTTCCGCATCACATGGGCACTTGGTTCTTCTACCCAGCACTCGCCAACTCAGCCTTGCTATGCCATAAAGGGATAAAATCCCCCCATTCCCCTCCCCATGGCAGATCTGCTGTTGACTGCACTACTGGGCCAAGCTGACCCGAACACCCCACCGCCAGACCCCACCAAGCTAGAGCAAATCCTCGACTCCCTTAACCAGAACCCCTTCATGGATGGGGGGATAGCTGGATTTGCTGTGCTTGCTTTGGCGACCGCTGCGATCGCTGCTTGGATAGTAAATGTGAGCAAGATCATCGACTTCGCTCGAAACTATGTTGTCCCGAAGAAAGTAGTGATCACCGATGAAGTACGCCAAAAGCTACGGCGACAGCTCATTGAGGTTGTCCTTGAGCAGGTGGTGATCCGCTTAGACAGTTCTCTGCATCACAAGGTGCGCATAGATTTGAAGCGGGAAGAGCAGCGTCAGCGGGTAGGGAAGCGCGATTTGCCGCCTGTAGGAGAAGATTCGCCACCAGATAATGTCATTCGTCGTCTTTTCAAGACTTTCAGACAATCAACCCCATCAGAGGCCGTCAAAGTCGATAAATCCACGTTAGAGCTGTTTGAACAAGACGATATCCAAGGACGCCTACTGATTCTGGGTGAACCTGGCTCTGGCAAAACTAATGAGTTTTTGGTGCTGGCCAGGGAACTCCTACACAAAGCCCAGCAAGACCCAGACCTCCCCATCCCCGTCATCTTTGAACTCTCGGAATGGACAGACGAACAAGTCTTTGATGAGTGGCTCAGTGCTCAGCTTTTGGAGAAATACAGTGTTCCCGCAGAAGTCTCTCAGCATTGGATTCAGCGAAATCAATTGTTGCCGTTGCTCGATGGTTTAGATGAGCTGAGACGGGTAGATGGGACTGATGCATCAACCTCAGCGGAAATCGAAGCACGTCGAAAAGCTAAGCAGATCAAGTGCATTCGAGCCATCAATACATTTCTGGATATACACGCGCTCTCAATGGTGGTCTGTTGTCGGCGCAAGGAATATGAAGCCCTCGAAGCTGAGAATGAATCCTTGAAGCGCTTGAACGGGGCTATCTATCTGCAAGCGTTAGACGATGACCAGATTCAAGACTACCTCCAGCGGTTGAATCGTGTCCCATTATGGGACGCTCTAAAAAATCAGCCTGACCTATTGAAACTGGTTCGATCTCCGCTATTTCTGCTGATCTTGGTGGTGGCATATCAAAGTCAACCGATTCGTACTGTAGAAGAATTGCTAGATACCTATATCCACAAGCAGCTCAGTGATTTGAATAATCAAGGCGCTTATCCTCCAGGGCAGGCACCTAGCCCAGGGCAAACACAGCATTACCTGTCCTGGCTGGCGGGGAAATTGGAAGCTGTAGGTACAACGGAGTTTCTGATTGAGCGATTGCAGCCGTCTTGGTTGGATAGACAGCGCAATCGGATTCTCTATCGTTTGATGGTTGGGCCGATCAGTAGGCTGATTGGTGGGCTAATAGGTGGACTGATTTACGGACTGATTTACGGACTGCTTGTCGGGTTGCTTTTCGGGCTACGTGCCGGGCTAGGGGCTGGGCTGCTTGTCGGGCTGCTTGTCGGGCTGTTTTTTGGCTCGATTGGCGAGCTGAATGATGTCAAACGTCCAGAGACTTTGAATTTCTCATGGCAAAAGGTTTTCTGTGGTGGGCTAAGTGCCGGGCTGTTTTTCGGGCTACTTTTCGGGCTGAATAACGGGCTGTTTTCCGGGCTGATTTTAGGGCCACTTTTCGGGCTGATTTTAGGGCTGTTGTTCGGGCTAAATATCGAATCGAATGGCGGGCTAAATGATATCAAGCTTTCAGAGAATTTGAATCTCTCATGGCAAAAGGTTTTCCGTAGTGGGCTGAGTATTGGGCTGAGTATCGGGCTGAGTTTCGGGCTACTTTTCGGGCTACTTTTCGGGCTGAGTTTCGGGCTACTTTTCGGGCTATTTCTCGGGCTATTTTTCGGGCTGAGTTTCGGGCTGTTTTTTGGGCTAATGGCCGGGATCGCTTTCGGGTTGGATGGTATTGAGGTTGATCTAGGTAGCAAGAGATATCCAAATCAGGGCATTAAGCAATCAACTAAGAATGGGCTGTTTGTCGGGTTGTTTGTCGGGCTGCTTTTTTTGTTGCTTTTCGGGCTGCTTATCGGGCTGATTTTAGGGCCACTTTTCGGGTTGTTTGTCGGGTTGTTTGTCGGGTTGTTTGTCGGGCTGCTTTTTTTGTTGCTTTTCGGGCTAGATGCTGCTCTTCAGCACTTTTGCCTACGCCTAGTGTTCTACTGGTCAGGTGTTAGCCCATGGGACTATGAGAAGTTCCTTGAACATTCTGAAAATCATCGCTTCATCCAGCGTGTGGGTGGACGTTATCGCTTCATGCATGATCTGCTACGAAAACGCTTCGCTAGTTTGGAGACGCCATCTACTCGGTAAACGCAACATACTACTCCCCCATCAAAAACTGACGATCGCGCTTCAATTCTGGTCATTGTCATAAAGCCCTGCTAGGGATTGCACAGAATCAACCCAGCACTGATTCAAGAGGACATAAGCATGCATAATCACCAACAAATCTTCCCGTTGGTCAGAGCGCACGCTTGCCCATAGCCGATCAAAGACTTGCTGATGCAGCTCTCGGCTTTTGTCTATGTCCTGGTAAAGTGCCATTACTGCCCCCTCGTTATCAAACGTTAACTGGGCGTATAACCCTAGCTCAGTAAGGATTTTGCAGCTTTTGAGCAGAGAAAATGGTGGGCGTTCCTCTCGGAGAGCTCAACGCTTGCGGCTACCTCAGTATCGCCCTCAATTCTGTTCATTCGCATCTTTGACCAAATAGACTGGCGGATTCATCACTTGCTCGATTGCCTGATCAAGAATGGACAAATCCGCCTCACGGTAGCAGCAAACCATGCAAGTTGTGCCACCGACAAATCGCTCTCGCTTTGGCGGTGAATTGCCCTCATGAGCCTGCTTGCAAAGTCTGGCAGCAACCTTCCCAATTCGGGTCAATTCTCCAGGGGAGGGATTATATAGCGGTGTGCAGGCTAATCAAGCACAGTAGAGGCCGTCTCAGCAAGCCCTTGAGGATTGCAAGTGTACTGAACCGAAGTGCACACCGCTATAGCCAAAGTGTTTGGCCCGATCTGATACGGGCCATTCAAGCCGACCACCCGGCAGAGCAGGTTTGTCGAGCTTGTCTTCCAGCAGAATGTCTCGAATCAGATCTTTTAAGTGAAGTTTGGTTTTTGGGTCAATGCCACCTAGAGCATCAGTCCAGTACTCAATTAATGACGAAACGGTCATATTGAGCTGTGATAGGGAAAGGGAGTAATCTGCCCTCAACCCCTACAGAGGAAAGAGAATGTATCTTGATTTATGGCACCCGCCACAGGTGGCCATCAACACATGCCGTCCTTGAAGCATCAACCATCCGGAAGAATTCCCGTCTAAATTCCGACTTATCGTGAATTCTCCAAACTCTGTTTGAGAGAGGATATCGCTTTCAATCAGTCGCTGTTGCTTATCAATCAGCGTACGCCGCGCCAAAACTGATGGATCAACGTCACCCCGAGTACCATACCCTGAGTGGTAACAATCCATAATCACGGCAATGCGATAGTGATTTATCCCAAAATCCCCGACTGTATTCTACTGAAAGGTTTTATAAATTCATCTCAACTATCTCCACAGATTATGAATCTATTTGCTTGAACTATGGGAATCTCATCCCAATGGGTTGTGTATCGCTGAGAAAAATACGCTGAGCGCATTTGCCAAGTTGGATTCAAACCCATCGCCCCAAACTTAACCGCATCCGGACTGAGCTTGCGGTTAAGGGTATCCAGGGTCTGCATCAAACGATCGCGCTTGTCGTCATCCACCTGTTGAGCAAACAAATTTCCCTGTACCGCATCCTCAGGAAGCAACTCAGTCGCCATCACCTTCGCCTTCAAATACTCATAACCTGGCGTAAAAGCCGCTTCAGCCAACTGCATCGCGACCCGAATTAATACAGCCGTGTCATTCGTGGGTGGATCAATAGCCAGCGATCGCGCAGCAGCATACTGATTTTCTTTGCGGTAGTAACTTGTCCGCATTGAAACTGTAAAATGCCCTGCAACCAAGCCATCCATCCGCAACTTCTCAGCACAGCGAGTTGTGTAAGTCGCCACAGCTTCTTTGATATCCGAGAGTTCTGTCACTAAATGCCCAAACGAACGCGAGACAATCCGCATCGTCTTTGGCGCAGCTACGGGCTCCATCGGGAAACAAGCCATGCCGCGCAGTTCTAAAACAGTCCGCAACCCCAGAATGCCGAATTGCTTCTTAATCAAACCTTCATTAGTCTGCTGTAGCTGTAGAACAGTTTTGATCCCCATCCCGTTCAACTTGGCTTTAAGATTGCGGCCAATCCCCCAAACTTCTCCCACATCGATTTCAGCGAGCACTGTGTCTAAATCGGCCACCGTCTCAAAGTCCAGCACTCCCTCAAGTTTGGAGCCTCGCTTCGCCACATGGGCTGCCAGCTTCGCCAGCGTCTTAGTTCTGGCGATACCGACTGATACAGGAATCCCTGTCCACTGTTTCACTGTCGTGCGGATTCGCTGTCCATACTCAGTCAGATTCTTTTGACTGAACCCATGCAGTCCTAGAAAAGCTTCATCGATAGAATATTGTTCAACTTCTGGACTGAAGTGTTGCAGTGTCTCAATCACCCGCCGCGACATATCTCGGTAAAGCACTGGGTTTGAAGAAAACACCTGAATTTCACCCCGCTTTACCTGCTCTTGGATGGAGAACAGGGTGGCCTGCATTGGCACTAACTGCTTCGCTTCGGCAGAGCGGGCCACAACACATCCATCATTGTTGGCAGCTTTACCTGCCAAATCCGGTCGAAAAACCTTTTCACAGGAGGCAAAAAACGAGTTGCAGTCAACCAGAGCAAACATGGCTAAACGCTGCGAATAATTGACGTGACAACGCCCCATACCTCGAATAGGCGATCGCTATCAGAACTCCAATCTGTAATGGTTGGTATGAGTTGCCCCTGATGCTGCTGGACTCTTAAAACGACAAGTTCACCCCCGATCACTGCCACGACCAAAGCGTTATCCTGCATCTCACGCGAGCGATCTACCACTAACAGATCCCCGGTCTGTACGTCCTGCCCGACCCCGATAGCCCCTTCCACTCGCATGAAGAAGGTGGCAGCAGGGTTTTTAACTAGGTAGCGATTGAGGTCGAGGCTCTGCTCAAAAGCATCGCCAGGAACAGGGAAGCCCATGACGCTTTACACCAAACAACACTCCCAAATACAAGGCTGGAGGGATAGTAGCAGGACTATCTGTAGTTTATTTGTACTAAATATTTTGCAGGAGTGTGAGGCAGTAGCTCCTCCCTTATTGGGGTAAAACTGGGGTAAAGATTTTTATAGAGGGCTGAAACCCTTTGATTGTAAGGATTGATTCTCAGCTTCCCAAGCTGAATGTCGACGGTTCGAGTCCGTTCACCCGCTTTTTTCTGAAGAGCCCTGATGTCCTTTTGAGCAAGTGTGGAGCCGGAATTTAGCACTGCAGTCCTGGTGAGTACATGTGAGAGAAAGAGCCACATCATCGCCTTGCTTTAGCGCATATAACCGATCGCCTGCGCCAAAGTAGGTCAGCTTGTCGTTGCTCAGCAACGGATTTTTATCAACCCAAAACGGTACTAGATTGACTGCAAAGCCACCTTTTTGGTAATGAATGCTGCTGACATTCCTGCCAGTCCAGTTCACTTGGCTGACTGTAACTTCTTTGAGAATGCGCCCACCATTGGCTTCTATCGCCTCAGTTAATGGATTGACTAGACAGCGTCCCATGTCTTTACAAGTGCTGCTGAACGCTAACCCTTCGGGATTACCGAAGAAGTAGCAGTGAAAAAACTGCATCAGCTCCCCGGCACTGAGCTGATCCGGTGCGTTCAGACTGGACTTGGTAAACGGCAAAAAGTATAGGTCGTATAACCCTTGGGGAAACTGACCATCGCCCCACTCGTCAACGGAGAGATGATCTAGACGTTCGTAGGTTTGAGGCATCCGAAAGCTAGAAATTTCACGGAATACCTCCAGATGTTTTCGGTTAGTTAGGTTTATGCCCCACTGCAAGACGTTATGGGACTTTAGGCCCAGGTCTAGGACATTCCAAGAAAAGGCAGAGTGGCTGGGGCGAAACGCTTCGGGCTGATACTGATTGCCCTTATAAACAACTGCATAGAAATCAAGCGGCTGAAAGTTATCGCGTATCTGCAACTCATCGATTAGACCAAACAGGTTGTAGTAATGCGGAAAAAAACCGTAAAAGCCATGTTCCATAATCATTTCTCTGCCATGAACCCGAATCGGCCAACTGGCAATCTTGCCTCCCAACTGCGGTGATCTCTCGACCAACGTCACCTGCACACCGCGCTGACTCAACTCATAGGCTGTAGCCAGTCCGGCTAACCCAGCACCTACCACCACCACTTTGACGGGATGATCTATGTAGCGAGGAAGATCAAGCTTTTCGACTTCATATCGGGTCGGTATTGGCTTAGCGAGGCGAGAATACCCTGTGGCACTCCCGGCGATCCCCATACCAAAAAGTTTGAGCACCTTTCGCCGGGATAGGGAACTGGGCAAGTTTTCGAAAGATGTCATGGAGTTGACGAATTTTAGGTAACCTCAGAGACAAGTACACGTATCTGTGTATGTATTGATAGACCAATCTGGAGTCTGGCTCAACGCTGTCATCCCTGGACCGCCACCGTAAAGAGGGCTTCAACGCTAAGTGATGTAGCCGTGGCTCCGATTACCTGAGTGAGAATTTCATCTCCGGTGACTATGCTTGTCGAATCTTGGCCTTGCTGGAAACTCAAGTCGGCGAAGGTAAGGCCGTCCGCCAGCAAGAAAGAGACGCGCTCAGGATCAAAGCCGAAAATAGTATCGATACCGTCGCCCTGACGCAGAATGATGGTGTCACTGCCGCCGCCGAGACGGAGTTGATCCTCGCCCTGGCCGCCGTCTAAAACATTATCGCCATCGCCACCAAATAGGGTGTCGTCACCAGTACCGCCTAGCAGTGTGTCGGTTCCGTCGTTGCCAAAGAGGCGATCGCTCCCCTCATCCCCAAGCAGCAAGTCGGCATCTTCTCCGCCAAAGAGAAAATCATTATCGTCACCGCCCCGCAGAATGTCGCTACCACGATTACCCGCTAAAACATCCTCGCCATCCTCGCCATTGAGCTGGTCGTTGCCGCTGCCGCCAAAGATAAAATCATCCCCGTCTTGAGCCAAGAAAGCAGTGTCTTGTCGGAAACCAAACAGAAAATCCTGCCGAGAGCTGCCATCGATAACTCGGGCATCGTTATTGGGGATGTCTAAGGGAATCAAAACGCGATCAATGCCCTGCACGACTCCATTGGTGGCGACCACATCAGCAAGGGCATCGACAAAGCGCGGGTTAAGCAGATCCGGTTCATTGTCAATGAGCGCATCCCCTTCTACACCAAAGCTTGCGTCGGCTAGCAGCGTCGTCACGGTGCCACCAGCTTGCAGCTGGGCCTGACTCTGGGCGGTCGGGGAGACGTGGTACAGCAGAATATTGATCAGGATGGGAACCGGGTCGCCGTTGCCCAGTTCGGTCAGCGCGGCGGCGATCGCCTCAAAAGCGCCTGCTTCATCGACACCGCGAAACCCGAAATCTTGGGCAAGGGCCACAAAAGCTGCATCTGTCGGTGCAAACACAGTCAGGTCGGCGGCAGGGTCATTCAGGGCGTCAACGAGCCCAGCGGTTTGGACAGCCTGCAGCAAAATGTCGAAATCCTGATCATTGCTGTCAAAGCCATCTCCGCTTGCAGCGACGATATCGGCAATGGTCGGCAGCATGGGCGGTGAAGCCTCATTACCAGGAATATCTAGGGGCAGGAGGACACGATCAATGACCTGCACCGTGCCGTTGTCTGCTGCAATATCAGCGAGTTCGGCTACAAAGGTGGGATTAAGCAGATCTGGCTCGTTGTCCACGAGCTCTTGCCCGACTGTGACGAAGCTGGTGTCACTTAAAAGCGTGGTGACTGTCCCTGTGCTCTGCAACTGCGCCTGACTTTTAGCACCGGGGGAAACGTGGTACAGCAGCACATCCGTCAAGATCGGTAGTGGGTCACCATCACCAAGGTCAGTGAGCGCTGCCACGATCGCGTCAAAAGCCCCTGCCTCATCATTGCCGTCAAAGCCAAAGTCTTGAGCGAGCGCCACGAACGCTGCATCCGTCGGCGCAAATACCGTTAGATCAGCGGCGGGGTTATCAAGGGCCTCAACCAGATTCGCTGATTGTAGGGCACGGAGCAGAATGTCAAAGTCTTGATTGTTATCGTCGAAGCCGTCACCACTGCTGGCGACGATGCCTGAAATGGTAGCCATGAGTCTTCTCTTTTGGTGAATAGTTGATTAACGAACAAAGCTAGGAAACAAACTTGCGGATTTGAATCACGATGCCGATGACTTGACAGAGCCAGTTGCGCCTGTCAGCCAACAGCACTGTCGAACAAATTCAGACATGCAGGGAAACAAGAATCTATGAATGCCGCAATCTGGGCTAGGAACCCAATAAACTAGCCCTTCTTGGCCGTCCGTTATTCCGCACAAACACTCAATATCTGCGAGGAAAGGATCGATATGAATCTGCAGCTAGATGCCTCAAACTGTGAACCTCGATCCGACAATGAGGAAGGATTCCCCAAACAGCTCTCAGCAATGAAACTAATGGCCGACGGTTGGTGCTTATTCACCAGCTGCGTGACTGAAACTGTGACTAACACAATTCAAGATAAGGAGTTCAGGAATCAGATCGATACTCCCTCAGCGCATGAAAAAATATGACCCTAGTCATCTTTTGCGGAAAGGCTATTCACGATACGGTTGTCACATAACTTAATCGCTCTTTGAATCACTGTTTGATGCCTTTTTTGCATCCCCTTTCTCGGACATTTAGATATTTAGAGTGGGTTATTCTCTTTGCCTACCTCAGTATGGAACTGAGCGGGATGCGACAGAGTTGGCCACTGGCTCTCGTTTTCTACGGGGCTTTTTTTATCCTGAGCTGTTTTTTCCCAGAGCGCAGGCCCTATCCCCAACGCCTGCTTTATATTGGAGCGGCTTTGACCGCGATCATACTGGCCAATCGAGTCGGCATTGATTCGGATTTTCTGCTATTCGTCTATTTCTCTAAAAGCTATTTTTTGCTCAACCGCCGCTCAGCGATCGCGGCGGTAGGGCTGGTGATGTTGCCTTGGATCATCAGTGAGTACCTATCACAAGTTGATTGGGTACAGCGATCGCCCGAACCGATTCCCCTTTCTGTCTTCGATCCTACTGCGCTCATCCGGTTTGTTGCGATTTCGCTCGTGGCCTACCTTTCTGCAAGTACGTTCACGCTGATTGCGAGCGCCATGGTCGTTACGGAACGAGAAAGCCGCCAGCGAGCAAAGATACTATCACAGCAAATCGAATCTCTGTCAGCTGATCTTGAGCGGACTCGCATTGCCCGTGAGTTGCACGATTCTTTGGGACATACATTGACGGATCTCGACATTCAGCTAGCCGTCGCTCAAGAACTCCGGCGACGCGACCCAGAACAAGCCGCCCGTGCTGTTGACCTGGCCAAAACGCTCGTGGGTCAATGCATCGAAGATACAAGCCGAGCGCTGCAGCGCATGCGCCGATCGGATTTCGACCTCAATCAAGCACTCGGCACGCTTTTAGAGCAGGTCCAGCAAACGTCTAACCTGAAAGTGAGATGGGAGTTAAATCTACCCCCACTGACCGTTTATCAGAGCTATCAAATCTACTGCATCATGAAAGAAGCCATTATGAACGTGCAAAAACACGCTCAGGCATCTCAAATCACGCTACATGGAATCGTCATTGCCAAGGATATCGTCCTCAATGTAGAAGACGATGGTGTTGGGGTAGAGATGAGTAAGCTTTACGCTGGATTTGGAGTTCAAGGCATGAGAGAGCGGGTGCAACTACTCGGGGGACAGCTAGAGATTCAAACGACCCTAGCTAAAGGAACGCGCCTCGAAGTGATACTGCCACTATGATTAAACTGCTACTAGCTGACGATCAGGTGATTTTCCGCGAGGGATTGGCAACATTACTATCTGTCGAGGCAGACCTAGAAATCGTTGGTCAGGCCGAGAACGGTGATGAAGCGATTGGTTTAGCCGAAAAGCTGCAGCCAAATGTAATTTTGATGGACGTCAGAATGCCACTTGTAGATGGTGTTCAAGCCACTGCCGAAATCCATCAGCGCTATCCTTGGATTCGCATTTTGGTTTTGACAACGTTTGACGACGATGAGTATATCCTACAGTCACTTCAGGCGGGTGCGCTGGGCTATCTTTTGAAGCGGACACCCGCTCCAGCGATCGCTGCTGCCATCCGCTCGGTCGCCCAAGGCTACAGTCAGCTAAGCCCAACAGTTGCACTCAAAGCATTTTCCTACCTAAAGCCTGTACCACAGTCGTCCACAGCGGCTATCAGCGAATTGAGCAAGCGAGAAGCCGAAGTACTCAAGCTGATCGGGCAGGGCCAGAACAATCAAGAGATTGCGACAGTGCTCCATCTTAGTGAAGGCACTGTTAAAAATTACGTCACTCAAGTTCTCAATAAACTAGAGATGCGCGATCGCATTCAGGCTGCGCTCTGGGCACAAAAACATTTAATTTGAGTGCAAACTCCTTTCAGAAAGAACCTAGCGAAATAGACGAATACCGACACCGAACACTAGGCCAATATCGGTTCCCTCTTCGCCAAAATTGGCATTGACTCGCGTCGTTCCTGTGACCGTATTCGTAATCGGAATATCTGCGCCCAGGGTGACCATGGGGTCAACATCAAAATCTTCAAACTCTACCCCAATGCCCACTCCGGCAAAGGGAACAATCACGGGCCGCTCCATTTGCGCTGACTCTTGATTGCCTACCGGGAAACTTCCAGTCAATGCAAATGAGCTATAGCCATCACTACTGACGACAGACGCTGTGTGCACAGACAAAATCTCGGTTAAGGGAATGCGTGACATGATAGAAAACCCGCCGTTGCCCAACTTAGTTTCACCATCGTCACTAAGGCCAAGCGTCCCCCCAAGACCAAAATAGCCAATCCGCTGGGGCTGTTCTTCTTCCTCATCAGGCGAGTTAGACTGGGCAACCTCCTCTTCAGAAGTAATAATTGACACTTCCATTGGGAGAGGCTCAGCTACTCCCTGGGTGTTCAGGCCCAAAAGCAACCAGGCTAATAGCGAGAAGGCACTAGCGGTATAGAATGAGCGACTAGTCAAGGTCATTTTTAGCTCCAAAATTCAATTGATTTTCGTTATGACGAGAAGCGATCGCCGGAAGCATCCACCAAGGCAACTCAGGGTACTGATGATGTTCACAGTGATAACCAAAGTGGTAGCAAGTCAGAAGTGACAGCCAAAAGGGACGATAAATGCTGCGAGATCGAAATATATTGGCATAGCCTTCAGAAGGTTCGCGATGGGGTAAAAAAGTCCCAAAATAGAACAACTGGAAGGAGCTTAATATGCTTGGAAAAACCCAAAATAAAACAAGACTGGCATGTGAAATATGGAGCAAGTGATGCATGCTGTGATAGCAAACAGTAACGGCTATCGAATTACCCCATCCCCAATACCGAAGCATAAATTGGGCGTACCAACTCAATAAGCTGACATTTCGACCATCATGAAAGTCAGGGTCTTTATTGCTAGCTGGATATAGATGGTGATACCAATGCTGTTTCAGAAGTTGATGGTAAGGAAGAAAGGCATACAAGAACAGTGAAACTTTGCCAATTATGTGATTTAGCTTGGGGTGACTTGGACAAACCACCTGATGCATCGCATCATGGGCGGTAATAAATAGGCCAGTATAGAGAAATGTCTGAAAGCATACTGCAAAGACAATTTCTAGAAAATCTAATGCTTCTACTTTTATAGACAACAGGAAAATCAGACTGGAAGCCCAAACTATCATGATTGAAAAGGCGATCGCTACACCATGCCAGCCGATTTGCATTTCTGTATCAGTGAGTAAATCAGTGGAATGAGTCTGCACAACAAAGGGCTACTAATATAGACAGTAGACGGACGAGGTTTATTCAAAGAATCTTGCGTTGCGGGAACTACTTATCGCTAGCACAAGTACTGAGTAAGCGCTCGAATAAAATTGCCGCAAAGGTAACCTATTGTGACTCTTCTACGGCAATTTTTGTATCATCAAACATCAATTCTTGGCTAAGAGGTAGGTGCAGCTGCATGTTGTGATCTAAGCAACATGCGCTGAATTTTCAGTAGATAGCTGACTTTGAATACGCTTATAAGTCTGGTGGAAGGATCACTTGATCAATGACATGAATAACGCCATTACTAGCTTCAACATCTGCACTGATTACCTTGGCATTGTTGACTTGTACACCACCGTTTTGGCAAACCTGGAGATTGACTTCACTGCCTTCTACTGTTTCCACCTGGCCAGAGTGTAAGTCACTTGAGAGCAGCGAACCAGAGACTACATGATAGGTCAATATTCGTCTCAAAGTTTCACGATTTTCCGGCTCCAACAGCCGCTCTAATGCTCCGGGTGGCAATGCTTCAAAGGCATCGTTAGTCGGCGCGAAAACGGTAAAAAGACCTGGACCAGATAGTGTCTCAACTAGATCAGCAGCTTGTAGAGCCGACACCAATATGCTGAAATTTGATTCAGCTGCTGCAATATCGACAATACTTTCCGTTCCAGTCGCGTGCAAACTGCTCTCAGCCAGAATTTGAGCATTAGCCTTGCTCTGAGATGAAACAAGTCCGACTAAACCAACTGCAGTAATGAATCCACCAAATACAGTGCTGACAAAACGGAAAATAGAACGGTTCATGGAAATTCCTCCTAATAATGAATAGATGCTCTTCCCTGAATATATTTCGGCGATAATCAGCTATTGAACGATGTATAGTCGTCACAGAAAAAGCGAGTTATTTCAGTCACAAACTTATACATCAACATGGTTTAAAGACAATCTAGAAACACCAATTTTGAAACCGAAAATCTATACTGCTTGCCCTTGAAGCTGAGAAAAACGGCTAGAGAGCAAGTGGCCATCCTCCATTTCAACAATACGATCAGCCACATCCAGAATGCGGTTGTCATGAGTGACCATCAAAATCGTACAGCCCTGTTCCTTTGCAAGTTTCTGCATCAGCATCACCACTTCTCGACCGGACTTGCTATCTAGGGCTGCAGTGGGTTCATCGGCCAGGACAATTTTGGGATGACTTACCAGAGCACGAGCGATCGCCACTCGTTGTTTTTGTCCACCTGACAAATCTTCGGGAAAGTAGTTCCGTCGACTTTCTAGCCCAACTGATTCGAGCATTTCAACTGCTCTCGTTCGACGCTCTGGTGAAGTTAGCTGATGCAGTTGTAATGCCATTTCAACATTCTGCTGAGCCGTCAAACTCTGATGGAGATTATGAGCTTGGAAAATGTATCCAATTTCTCGCCTTAATTGAGTCAATTGACGTTGGCTGGCTCCACATACCTCCTGTCCCAGCACCTGCAAACTACCTTCTTGGGCAGATCTCAATCCACAAATCAGCGTTAGTAAAGTTGTCTTGCCAGACCCAGAGGGACCGGTCATCAAGACAATTTCACCTGGCTGAATCTCTAGATTCATATCAAACAGAACTTGTTTTCGGAGATTGTCTTTCCCAAAAAAATGATTAAGATGCTGAACAGAAACGATGGACGGATGACGGGATATATTGAAAAATTTTGAGGGCATAAGTTGTGGATTTTCGTCAATACGAAGCATGTCTTTTATCCTGAACTCCTGAGCGAAGTCGGCACATCTAAAAAATATCTGCAGGATCGGCTGACCGTAGCTTTCGCATGGCAACTGCCCCTGAGATTGCACACATTAAAATTGTCAGAAATAGGGTAAAAAGAGAAAGCCGAGATGTCATTAGAAGTGGCAGATTAGTCGCATTACGAGTCAAGTCATAAAGGAAATATGAGATCAAATATCCGGGAATATAACCAGACACTGCCAAGATAAAAGCCTCTTGAGAGACCACACTCAGTAAATAGCCATTGTGATAACCCATGGCCTTAAGCGTGGCATATTCGGGCAAATGGTCTGAGACATCACTGTAGAGAATTTGATAGACGATGATGACCCCAACGACAAACCCCATGACGACACCTAAACTGAAAATAAATCCAATTGACGTACTGTTGCGCCAGTAATCTGCCTCGAAATTAATAAACTCTTGCCGAGTCATAATCGTGATGTCATCCGGAAGGTTTTGTCGAATCAAATTGGCTGTTGTGTTTACATCACTTCCCGGTTTCAGGCGAATTAGACCCACGCTGACCTCACCGGCTTGCCTGTCGCTAAAAATTCGGAGAAAATTCTGGTCGCTCGTCATGACGCTACCGTCGGCAACGAAGGAGGCTCCCACTGCATACAGACCACCCAGTACAAGCTGACGACCTAGAATTTCAGTCGTCACCCGCTCGCCCTCAGCAATCTGGGTAATCGCCTCCTCGTAGTCGCCGCGTGATTCGCGATCAAATAGCAGCGTGTCTGGAAAAAGCATCGTGTTTGCATTTGACTGTAGCTCTGGCAAGTCGAAAGCCAGTCGTAGCGGATCGAAACCCAACACGATAATGGACGTATCTTTGCGAGTTTGAGGATTTTTCCAAAAGGCAATGCTGACATACAGTGGCGCGGTTGAAATGACTTGTGGAAAGTTTTCTGCCTGAAACAATCGACGCCGAGGAAATGTATTCAGATTACTCAAGTTTTGAGCCATTGGATTCAGCATTACTAAATCTGCATTTAATCGGTTGTGTAAGCGAGTATTACTGTCATATAAAGCATTTTGGAAACCGAGTTGCATCAAGATCAGAATATTGGCGAATGCAATTCCAGCGATCGCGGTTAGAAACCTGCCCTTTCGACGAATAAGCTGTAGCCAAGCGAGCGGTATTTCTCTTTTAAACATCTCTTGAAATCGTTTTGGTGCTTACTCTTGATGTCTATGTCAACCAGATCGAAGACTGAAAAAAGCCGCAAAGCAGCAACAGTAGTCATTGCTCGACAAAACAACTTTCTCCATCACTTTCGCCTATCTCTATTTCTCGATTTCAACATTCACCTGTAGGTTAGTTAAACCTGCAGCAATTCTGGTTGATCGCTCATCTAGTCGAATACGAACTTCAATGATCCGCGCATCAGTAGCCGCTGTTGGCGTCGTATCAAGAACATCCCTAGTCGCGACCTTCAATCCAACGTCCTCGACACTTCCGGTCAAAGTTTCTGCAAAGACCCCTGTCGGACTGCTAGCAACTGCTCGCTGTCCCTGGCGCACTTGATTAATGTCGCTTTCAAATACCTCAGCAACGATAACCATCTGAGCCGTATCACCCAGTTCAACGATGCCCTCATCGCTGATCGTTTCTCCAGCCCGAGTCTGAACTTCCAAAACCTGAGCATCTATAGGCGCACGAATAAATGCAGTCTCAAGCTCAGCTTGCAAACGATTAACGTTAGCCTTTGCTTGCTCAACCTCTGCCCTGACAACAGCAACATCGTTGGGCTGAACCGCGATCGTCTGATCCAAAATGGCCTGCGCCTCTCTGATCTGTGCCTCTAATGTTTGAACTGACTGATTAGTGCGGGCAGTTTGCTCATTTAACTCTTCCTGAGCGGTTTCGAGTGCCAGCAATTGAGTATCCAATTGATCCTCTGAAATCGCTCCCTCGACAAACAGTAAGCGACTCCGTTGCACATCTACTCTGACGTTCTGTACCTCTGCTTCCAAACGGGCAATCACCGCCTGCTGAGATTGCACTTCTCCCGCTAGCTGTGCCTCTAGCCGAGTCACCACAGCGCGGCGAGCTACAATCTCTTCTGCCCCTGAGCTTGACTGAACCTGAGCGCGTGCCTCTGCCAGCTTCACCTGTTGATCGGCTTCAGCAAGTGCTGCCTGCAAACGATCACGACTGTCCAATACCGCAATAACCTGACCAGCCTGAACCTGATCTCCCTCACTAACCCGTAATTCAGCCACCCGGTCAGCAACTGCTTGATTGCTAGACGCTGAAACTTGAATAATTCCATCAGCCGGTTCTAATCTGCCTAAAGCATTTACGGTTGTCGGAACTGGGATAGGAATCAACGAATCAGCTGGTAGCTCCTCAGGCTGATTGCGTGAGATGTAAACAATGCCTCCAACGAGCAACACACAGGCAAAACCAAAACTGATGAACCAGCGACAATGGCCAAGGAAAAACCAGCTTCGACTGATATCAGATGAGCGTTCCACTATTCCTACCCTAAATTGATTCAAAGCATCATTGATTTGGACACCACCAAGTAATCCACCGGACTTGCTATATGTTGAAATCCAGGCAATCAGTACTTGGCAACTATCAACTTAAGGAAAAGATAACAGCGTTTTATAAAAATTTAGTAGTTCTGAATTGCATGAAAAACCATGACCGCAGTCATATTCCTGAAAAGGAAGCTAAGCCATCCCAGGCACTTGACTAACTAATAATGACTTACTATTTAAGCTTAAAAGCTTTGTAGGCAATACTCTAACATGAAGAGTAAAGCTACTTGAAAGCTTGCATTGTATAAGATATAGATACTATCCAAAGAATTAATTGTTTGGAGAAAAACCTTGCTCGTACCACAATTCCAATCTTGAGAATCTATCAGCTTCTTATCTGCTGACTTTACTCTTTGAAAAAATTTCAGGACTCAAATCTCTGGATATGTAGAAGAACTCAAATCTTTGAATATTGATGATCCTGTAGAAGAAATTACGATGACTTGTCAGTTCTGCAATCTAGCCAGTAAAGAACAGCTAGCCACCATCTGTGAATCGACCCTGGCCATCTCCACTCCCATGGGTGGATACGATGCGATTCTTACCGAATCCAGGGCACTGCCCTTTGACTTACTTAAAGCCCAAATCAAACTTTTAGATAGACACTGCCCAGGAATTGAAACCTGCTCATGGATCTACTAACGGCTCAGCCGGAATTATTTGATGCTGCAGTTCTGGAGCTACCTGTAACTTTCTTCATTTGGGAGGATGCAGGCCCACCGAGACCAAAAGCCGCCTGAGGTTGATGACGCCTGGTCGATTTAACCCAAGTGCATCGATCGTGACACGACCACAAGCGGTTTGCCCCATCATTTGAGTACAGTCTTCACTCCAGGTAAAATGTTCGTGCCAGTCTTACTGACGTAAGTTAAGGAGAGGGACTTCTTGTTGAGTCAGTGGGTCAACAGCAGTGACTTTTGTATACTTGCGACCGTTGCACCCGAAGCAAGACCAGGCCAAATTCTCCAGCGCCATTGCGCCACCCAACTGACAAGGTTGGATATGGTCAATCGCAAAGCTACCGCAAGAAAACGCCTCCGGACAACGGCAATACTCGCAAAGTTGCTGGGCTCTCTGTACGATCTCCCGTCTAAGGTGTTGAGGTACTCGTTCGTACTCAGGCGGCGTTGAATGGATTGGTCGGTCTGAACATCTGTTGATTCAGGCTTACCAGGTCTAGGTTTCGTAGCTTGGCCAACTCCATCAATGCTTACAGCCGCTTTATGGGGAGATGACGACGTTGAGGCAGCAGAATGCAGAACTGAAACGGCAGTTAACCGACTCAATGACAGCACAGGCAGTCTCTCAAGAACTGCTGAAAAGCTTGAGCGAGTGGTTGATAACAGTACTGAGTCAACAAACCCGGATGAATCGGACGTTGAGCGGAGTGCTGAAGTGATTGGAGCGCGAATCTGGCAGCGACAGGTTGAGCAATTTGCCGCCGCGCTTGGATCAATAAACTTTATTGGAAATAGGAGGAAAATCTCATCCAGTCACTATCTCTCCCTGATGCTTTGGGATCTAAGCGGATTGGAGCAGAGGTGCCCCTCTCTTAGGCCGATGAGTCAGACGGAAATTGTGTAGTCCACAGGCCGTTTCCATGACGTCATCAAGATAGTGAGCCGCCCAATTACGAAACGGCTGAACTAGAATTTGGCACCGCTTGATGCCACCAATATGATGCTCAACTTCAACCCGAATGCTGGAAATGATGCGGTTGTTCATTTTCTCGATAGCACTCAGAGAGCGGTTACGCGGTTTCTTCTGCGGTTGTTGAATCCTCACCCCGTCCGGTTCAAAGCCTTGAAAGCCACTGTCCTGCCACAGCGTACTGCTGCTTGGCAACCTCCAGATTTCCTCATCAGCAATCTGCTTGTCATGTTTCTTACCTGCATAGGTGTCACTCAAATACAGCACCTTGCCACGCCGTTGATGGATGACCAGATTCTTGACGGTATGCGTTTTCTGCTTGCCGCTGTAGTAGGTCTTGCGATCCGTTTTATCCTGAGGACGGTTGATGGGACGTTCGGTACCGTCAATGATGAACTCTAAGCTTGGGCAAGCCCGCAAAACTGCCTCAAGTTTTGCGGGTTCTCGTTCGGGCAATTGCTGTTCATCGCCTAAGGCGCTGTTGAGCACCCCGCTCAGTCGATGAATCCATTGATTCGCTTGGGCTTGGCTCATGCCAAAGAGAAAACCCTGAACCACCTGTGTCGGATAGAGACGGAAATACACCAGGATGAACAGCAACTTATCTTCAAGGACACTCAAGTGAGCTTTACGACCCCCTCCAATCGCCCGTTTGCGACCCTCACTCGGGAAGGTTTCTTGAATGAAGCTGTCCCAAGCGGCGGCAAAGCTGGGCAACAACGCTTCAAACTCTTTGACCCTCAGGCCAGTCAAACTGCATAAGGTTTGAGGTTTCGTCCGTAACTCGGCATAGGTCATTTTCATCGGATGCCCTGCACTTCAGTGCCTGTTGTTGATTCTACAGGCTTAATTTCCGATAAGGTCTATTGTCTTGCTGCCATAGTCGCACTGCACAACATGTCGCAGGAGCGGACAGAAGGTTGGGTATCGTCTTTGAGACAGATTTGCTGATGCCGCTCAGCTTCACCATTAGCTTGCTTCAGCAAGCGACGCATATGGGGTTAGAATTTGCTTGATTAGATACAGCCAAATTGTAATCAGTCAATTGTTCTGTGCAACCTGGTGAGTCGTTTTAGCATAAGTACTCCAACCAGCGTACTGAGAGACACAGTAGCCCAAAGCCCATGAGCAATTTTTTCATTTTGAGCGAGTGACCACCCCCCTACTAGCGGGCCAAGTAAGTAACCAATTGTCCAGCATTGGGCATTTAGAGATAGATAAATGCCAAGAGAGGGCTTAGGAGCCAATTCTGTTACCAGCGCAACTGCAAAAGGGTTGTAGGTCACATTTGCGATCACCAGCACAATCAGGATGAGTTGCCATCCAGTTGCCAGTCCTACTAGCCAAATCAATAGAAAGCCGATGCCCCACAACGTCATCGATAGCATCAAGACAGACACCCGCTGATAGTGTTTTAAGGTACGAACGGCAGGCATCTGCAACAATGCCACTATCAGCACATAGACAGAAAAAAGAACGCCGATATTTTCTGGCGTTAGGCTTAGCCACGCGGATGGTTGAACAAAGTTTATGAGGTAAAGAGGTAGCGTACTTTCCATCAGATTGATGTAAGTTGTAAACAAGATATTGGCAACAGCAAACCCTAAAAATATCGGGTTCAGTAATGCTGTGCCCCAGGCTTTGATACTTCTGTGAGCAGAACTATGGGAGGGTGGAGTATAGGTGTCTTTGATCATGATGGTCAGCACGCCTAAAAACATGAAAAATGTGACGCCATCCACAATAAATAGCAATCGGTAAGCGTTAGCAGTTGCAATCAGCAACCCACCCAAAACGATTCCCAAACCTGACCCCAAAGCGTCTGCTAACCCTGAAACGGCATAGGCTTCTTCGCGCTGACGACCGTGTGAATCATCCGCAATGGCAGCACCGGATGCTGGCCAGTAGAGGCTATCCCCTAACCCCATCAATACATTAGCCAAAACGAGTAACGGAAAACTCTGGGCGAACCAAAATACGCCATCCGCCAGGATAGAGATGATGCAGGAGAGCATAAGGGTACGACGACGCCCCCATCTAGGAGAATCCGTCATTGCCCCTGCCAGAAAAAAACCGACTGCACTGGCAACTGCTGCACTGCTTAAGCCTATGCCAACCTTGGCCACCTGTAGCCCCACCTGATTCACGAAATAAATGGGGACGTAAAACAGCACGATTCCAGAGCCAATTCGCGAGAGAAACCGCCCCGCTACGAGTATCCAAACCTGTGAACTCAGTTGAGGCCACCAAGAGGTAAGATGCATCTTTCCCAACCTCCCTCGGCCTAGGCCCAAATGTCTGCCAGTACAGGCATGATAGTTGCTTTTTGCATAAGGCTCGGTGGTTTACCGCTTGATGCCAGCCATGCTGTGTCGCCGCTTTGAGGGAGTCCTCGGCTGAGTGCATCCCCTAAACCTCGACTGGCTCCCACAATCAATATATTTTTCATCGGTAATCTCCCTACGAACTAGTGATTAACGACCGAATCAACTTAATAAAGAAAAGTCTTTAAAAAGTAATTTAACCTCTCGACTCGACTTTGTAAAGGATCTTCTTTAGAATGTAACCATGACACCTAAATCACCCAAAAATCCCAATTCGTCTGGGAAAAAGCGCAGCAGAAAAAATGAGCCTCGCACTAGACGGGCGATTATCCATTTGCTGAAGCAATCAGGTGCAATGGATGCCCACGCTATTGCGGAGCAGCTTGGTATTTCGGCAATGGCTGTGAGGCAACATCTCTATGCTTTGCAAGATGAAGCATTGGTAGCCTATCAAGAAGAAGCTCGGCCTATGGGGCGACCTGCCAAGCTGTGGCATTTGACTACCGCTGCCGATCGTTTTTTCCCAGAAGGCTATGCTGAGCTAACCCTCAGCTTGATTCAATCTGTCAATGAAGCGTTTGGCGAAGAAGGGTTGGACCATCTGCTTGATATTCGCACCCGACAGCAGCTTGATGCCTATCACGGCCAGATGAAAGATCAAAATTCTTTACAAGAACGGTTAGAAACACTGGCTGATATCCGCACCGATGAGGGATACATGGCCGATGTGTTGCCTCAAGCAGATGGTTCGATATTGCTGGTTGAAAATCACTGCCCTATTTGTGCTGCTGCAGAAGCGTGCACTGGGTTGTGTGCTAGAGAACTGGAAGTCTTTCAGGCTGCCCTAGGAGAGCATGTCGAAATTGAGCGAACAGAGCATATTCTTAAAGGTTCTAGACGTTGCGCCTATCGAATAATGCCTATTGAACTGCCTTCAGATCCGCACCATTCTCTTGAGTGAGTTTGAGAGATAATCGTTTCAATAAAGTATCGTCGTATAGTTTCGCCAACTAACAAGTCGATGAAGCGGACAGCCGAAAACCAGTGGTGGTAGTCAATCTTATCTACTTTTGATTCTATTAGTACAAAATATTTGTAGCATTGGAAAACTCAATCCTTATGATCACTATTAGGCAAGCACATCTAGACGACTCAGAGGTCTTAGCCCATCTGTCCGAGCGCACCTTCCGAGAGACTTTCACAACGGAAAACAATCTCACCGATATGGAGTTCCATTGTGCAAAGAACTTCGGTGCGGAGATTCAACGTCAAGAGATTCTAGATCCCAACTGTGCCACGATCTTGGCGGAGGTGGAAAGCCAGTTAGTAGCCTTTGCACAAGTTCGGCTACACTCACCCAAAGAATGTGTTTCTGCCGATCACCCCTCAGAACTCCATCGGTTGTATGTGGGAAAAGAGTGGCATGGCCGGGGCGTTGCGCATAAAATCATGTCTAAGATCCTATCTACAGCAGCGTATGCTGGAGCAGACTATATGTGGCTTGGTGTTTGGGAACACAATCCCAGGGCAATAGCCTTCTACTGCAAGTACGGATTCAGAGTTGTGGGTGAGCACATATTTCAATTCGGTAGCGATCCGCAACGGGATCTGGTGATGGCGGCAGAGGTCAACGAATCGTTTATTGCCTAACATTTGCGTGCACTCGGCCTGCTTTATTCAGGATCTGTTTTGGTTATGCATCTTCTACCCTCAGTGAGCTAACACTATGCTTCACTGAATAGGTACTTGGTTTGTGGATAAGAGAGATGCTACCAAGCATAGAAAGCCTATCAGAAACAATGCGTGGTGTTTGGCTAACAGGACATGGTGGTTTTGAGAATCTTAAGATTCGTGATGATATTCCAAAACCTCAGCTTGGCCCTGACGATGTCCTGATTCAAGTTAGTGCAGCAGCAGTCAACAATACAGATATTAATACTCGTACAGGTTGGTATTCCAAACAAGAAGAAGCTAGTGAAGACGCAAGTTGGGGCGGGACGCCGATTCAATTTCCCCTCATCCAAGGAGCAGATGTTTGTGGGCACATTGTTGCCGTCGGAGAAAAAGTGGGTACAGAGCGCATCGGTGAACGGATTTTAGTCGAACCTTGTCTTTGGGAGGTAAATGGAAAAAAACTAGAGCAACCTTGGTATTTTGGCTCTGAATGTGATGGTGGCTTCGCTGAATATACAGCCATTGCCTCACGCCATGCCCATAAAATTGATAGCCAATATAGCGATATCGATCTTGCATCTTTTCCCTGTTCATACTCGACAGCTGAAAATCTCTTGACCAGGGCCAGTGTGGGCCAAGGTGATTGCATTCTAGTCACAGGTGCCTCAGGGGGTGTTGGTTCTGCTGTTGTTCAATTAGCCAATGTCAGGGGAGCTGAAGTTATTGCCTTAACCAGTGCGTCAAAAGCACAAGCAATTCTGGATTTAGGTGCAACTAAAACTATTCTAAGAGGAGAAGGAATTCTCAAGAAACTTGGCAAAAATTCAGTTGATGTTGTAGTGGATTTGGTCGCAGGAAAACAGTGGTCAGAATTCTTAGAGGTCCTTCGTCCCAAAGGGCGCTATGCCGTTTCAGGAGCAATTGGTGGCCCTTTAGTTGAACTGGATGTTCGTACACTGTATCTGAAAGACTTGAGTTTCTTCGGATGTACTGTTCTTGAACCAGAAGTATTTCCAAATCTAATTAAGTGTATTGAAGATGAAAGCATTCGCCCCCTCGTTGACCAGGTATTCTCTCTAGAACAGATTGTTGAGGCCCAAAAAGCATTTCTATCTAAGAAGCACATTGGAAAAATTGTGCTTCTGGTCTCTGAAGCTTAAACATTGAGTCTCAGTCTATTGAGCAAGGCACATGATTGAATTGACCTTAAGCGTGAAACCTTCGAACCGCGATCGCGCAGTCATTGAGCCAGCAGGACTCACTTACTCGTTATGTGGAACCCAAGATTAGAATTCTCTGATAACAACCATCTTTGCAAAGTGGCTATCGATAGAGATGACCAACCCATGACTTTTGCAGATGTGATAGCAGGCTGGAAACGGGATCCTGGTTTTCAGAAATTTTATGTCTCATTGATTGCCGGCATGCCTTTTGAAGCAGTGTTTTGGGAATCCCCTGCAATCACTCAATCTTCTGTCAATCAGCGTTATGAATGTGTGGTTGTCGATAGTGTGAGACTCGCCAATGTCGAACCTAATCCATCAGCTTTTGAGCGTTATTTCAACTTAGCTGCAGATGATGAGACGGTTGTTACCTTTGAAAATCTGGGTAAAGATGCCTGGCTTGTCGTGCCATGTCCCACAACCTCAGCGAGTGCTTATACGCACCTAGCAAAATTCTTACGAACAGCTCCAGATACACAGTGCAATGAATTCTTACAGGTATTAGGCGAAGCAATCGAGAAGAGATTAGATGATCGACCACTATGGGTTAATACGTCTGGTCTTGGCATCTACTGGCTGCATGCCAGACTTGATTCACGACCTAAATACTACACGTTTTCGCCTTACAAAGCGTTTGCTTAAGCCCAGCCCATCTGGGGTAGGGATTTCCAGTCCCCAGCATTGGCGACAAGAACACCTATCCTAGATAAGGCAACTAACCCGTGGTGTGTTCTTTCAATGGCCGATTCAGCCTTATTTCTTCGCAATATTTGGTATTACGCCCTACCCGGGAAAAAACTCAAGCCGGGTAAAACCCTGGTGAAAACCCTCTTGGGTGAGCCTATTCTGTTTGGCCGCACCCTAGATGGCACAGCCTTTGCCATTCGCGATATTTGTCCCCATCGGGCTGTCCCCCTCAGTTGCGGGCAATTTAACGGGCATGAAGTCGCCTGTGGTTACCACGGTTGGCGCTTTGATGCCACTGGTGCCTGCACTGCTATTCCTTCGTTAGCTGAGGGCCAAAGCCTCAACTTAGATTTATTTCGGGTCAAGGCTTATCCCTTAGCAGAAGCTCAAGGCAACATCTGGATTTACATGGCCTCAGAAAAGGGGCCAGACAAAGGCGCAAAAATACCCGGCGTGCCAGATTTAAAAGCTCCCATCGTGCCTGGCTTTGAAGGCAGCACTTACCAAGCAATCGAAGTCATGAACTTCCCTTGCTACATCGACCATGCGGTTGTCGGGTTAATGGATCCGGCCCATGTGCCCTACGTACATCGTGCCTGGTGGTGGCGGGCAGATCCTGACTTATCTGAGGAAGTCAAAGCCTTTGACCCCTCTCCCTACGGCTTTACCATGCGAGATCACGAGCTGATTCGCGAAACCTTCTTTTACAGCCTATTGGGAAAATCGCCCCACGTAGAAATTGCCTTTCAGCTCCCTGGAGTACGCATCGAGCGAGTTAAAACGGCCACCAATATCCTATCAAATCTGACTACAATTACCCCCCTCAACGAAAATGAAACCGAGGTCACGACGCTGTTTTACAGCACCCTACCCTGGATCCCGCTGCTCAAGCCTGTTTTGTCTCCCTTTGTGCGAACCTTTCTGAATCAAGATCGAGACATGGTGGTCAAGCAGCAGGTCGGCTTGAAGTATGATCCCTCTCTAATGCTGATTAAAGATGCCGATACCCAGGCCCGTTGGTATTTTCAGCTCAAAGCCGAATTTGCCCGTGCGGAGGAAGAGGGGCGGGACTTTGTGAATCCGGTGAAGTCTCAAGTCTTACGGTGGCAAAGTTGATGCTATAGCCCTAGTCGCAAAGCTTTGTGCGCTACAGTGAACCAGATTGCTTGTGTGTCGAGCATCCCAGTGATGCTAGGTGCATTAAGCAATCTGGCCAGCGCAACTAGACTGCTGCCGTTGATTTTTCTAAAATCAATTTCGACCGCTTGGCCACTGCTGGAATCTCCATTGGATAATTACCCGTGAAACAGGCTGAGCAAAAACCATTGGGGTCTTGGCGAGTGGCTGCCAACATGCCCTCCCAACTGAGATAGGCTAAAGAATCGACTTCGATTTGAGCAGTGATTTCTGCCACTGACTTGGTGGCTGCGATCAACTGGTCTTGGTTGTCAGTATCGATTCCAAAGAAACAGGGGTGAGTCACGGGGGGTGATGAAATCCGCATGTGCACCTCAGTTGCACCCGCTTCCCGGAGGGCTTTAACGATTTTGCGGCTGGTAGTACCGCGCACGATTGAGTCATCCACAATCAAGATGCGTTTGCCCTCTAGCACATCTCTCAGCGGGTTGAGTTTCATCCGAATCCCCGATTCGCGCATGTGCTGGGTCGGTTGAATGAAGGTTCTGCCCACATAGCGATTTTTGATCAGTCCTTCAGCGTAGGGGATCCCAGAACCCTGAGAAAACCCAATGGCCGCAGGTACCCCAGAATCAGGCACAGCAATCACCAGATCGACATCGGCGGGGGATTCTTTTGCCAACTGTTTGCCCAATCGCAGGCGGTAGCTGTAGAGGCTCTCTTGGTTAACGACGCTGTCTGGGCGGGCAAAGTAGATCATTTCAAACACACACATGCGGCGGGCCTCATTAGCCCACTGAACCGATTTGAGCCCATTTTTATCAATCCACACGATTTCGCCGGGGCGGACGTCTCGCAGATAGGTGGCACCAATAATATCGAGGCCACAGGTTTCAGAGGCCAGCACATATTGGGCGGGGGCACCGGGTTCGGGGGGGGTGTCATCGAGATAACCCAGCACCAGCGGGCGAATGCCGTTGGGGTCGCGGGTGCCCATTAATCCATCGGGTGTGCCTATGGTGAGGCTAAAGGCCCCTTGGCAACGATTAAAGGCCGCGATCGCCCCCTCAACCCAGTCCAGCCCATCGTTAACGGCCTCGGCAATGGCAAAGGCAATCATCTCGGAATCGGTCGTGGTGAGCAAATCCCAATTGCGCTTGAGCAGTTGTTCGCGTAGCGTGGTCACGTTGACCAGGTTGCCATTGTGGGCCAGTGCTACGGGGCCCAGTCGCGACTCTACAATGGCGGGTTGAGCGTTGCAAATCAGACTAGATCCAGTGGTGGAGTAACGGGTATGACCAACAGCCAATTCCCCCGGCATCTGGCGTAAAATCTCGTCATCAAATACCTGGGATACCAAGCCCATGTCTTTATAGCTGTGGACTTGATCGCCCTGGAATGTGGCAATGCCTGCGGACTCTTGGCCGCGATGTTGCAAAGCATAGAGACCGAAATAAGTAAGGGTCGAGACAGTTTCATCAGGTGCGTAGACCCCAAATACGCCGCAGGCTTCTTCGGGTTTGTCAGGGGTTTGCTCGGCACGAGATGCCGGGACAGACTCGTCAAACTCGGTGGGGTTATCCGCCTCAAGAGAGGTTGGATGAATGGTAGTTGGCAGGGAAGACTGAGCAATCATGATGCTAGTTAGACTTGGGAGAGTTCACTGAGCGGACGCAGCACTGTGTCGGCAGATCTTGAATGCAAATTCAAGTCTGACCACCACACAATCCATCATAAAAGTTAATGCTTTGATACGCAGAAGCCGTGGGGGAGGGGTTATGACGGTTAAATTTTTAACCATTCCTTAATGACGTCTCAATCCTATCATTCTCTCCGAGGGGTGTGACGCTTGAGTTTTGCTCAATTTACGGGTTGATCGCTACCCTACCAGAGCGCGATCGATGGCATGCTCCCAGCGATCGCGGATTGCCAGCAGGTCTAGGCTTATTAACGCACTGTCATCTGCCGTTGTGATTTGCAATCGTGAGTCAGCAGTGACAATGCCCAATTTGTCAAACTCCTGACCCGTGCTAGTCAGATAGGCTTCAAAGGCGCTTGTCTGGTCGGGGCCTACTGAGACCACAATGCGCGCGCCCCCTTCCCCAAACAGTACTCGATCCCAGCGCAGTTCGGTTTGATTCGCTGCCAGTGAAAGCTGGATAGCGGCACCGCGATCGCCGCTAATGCAAGACTCAGCCAACGCGATCGCCAGCCCCCCTTCGGCACAATCGTGAGCCGAGCGAATCCAGCCCTGGGCGATACCGTAGCGACAAGTGGTTTGTACGGCTTGTTCGCGGTCAAAGTCTACCCGGGGCGGTTGTCCAGCCACGGTTTGATGCACGGTCGCCAAGTATTCCGATGCTCCCAGGGTGACGCTAGGGGCATCAGAGGCCGCGACGCTGACGCCCAATAAATAAATGGCATCTCCAGTCCCCCGCCACCCCTGGCCGCAAATCTGACCTAAATCCTCAAGCAGACCCACCATACCGACCACTGGGGTGGGATAGATGGGTTGGGGGTTACCGTCACGGTCTAGGGTTTCGTTGTAGAGGGAAACATTACCCCCAGTGACGGGTGTGTTGAGCACGCGGCAACCTTCGGCCAAGCCGCGACAGGCTTCGGCCAGTTGCCAGTAGCCAACGGGTTTTTCGGGGCTACCAAAGTTGAGATTGTCAGTTACCGCCAGGGGGATTGCACCCACACAGCTGAGGTTGCGGGCGGCTTCAGCTACGGCAGCTTTGGCCCCTTCGTAAGGATTGAGATAGACATAGCGGGCATTGCAGTCGACCGTGGCGGCAACGCCCTTGTTCTGAGCTGGTACTGATTGACCGGGAGTCGGCTCTAGAGGACGCAGGCGAACGATAGCGGCGTCAGCACCCCCAGGTAGCAGCACGGTGTTGTTTTGCACCTGATGGTCGTATTGGCGGTAAACCCACTGTTTTGAGGCAATGGTGGGATTGCTCAGCAGGGTTAAGGTAATGTCATTCCAGGACTGGTGATTCAGGCCGCGATCGCTGCAGGGGGGCAAACTCGCTTCATTCCATGCCCAAGCTTTGCGGGCATAGTCTGGTGGTTCAGCCAATAACTCCCGGTGATAAATTGGCGTATTGTCAGCCAAAGCCGTCGCCGGAATTTCAGCAGCAGTAGCGCCCTGAAACAAAATTCGCACAATCGGGTCGGCAATCACCGTACCTGCCACCACAGCGTGCAACCCCCACTTTTCAAAAATGTCGATCAGTTCTTGCTCCCGCCCTTGCTGACCCACAAACAGCATTCGTTCTTGGGACTCAGACAGCAAATATTCGTAGGGCACCATCCCTGTTTCGCGCACCGGAATTAAGTCCAGATCGAGTTCAATGCCAACTCCGCCTTTAGCCGCCATTTCCGCCGTGGAGCAGGTAATGCCTGCTGCCCCCATATCTTGGGCGGCGACCACCGCGCCAGTCTTAAAGGCTTCTAGACAGGCTTCCACTAGCGATTTTTCTAAGAACGGATCGCCCACCTGCACCGCGGGCCGATCGGCTTCTGATTCATCGCTGAGTTCGGCGCTGGCAAAGCTAGCCCCGCCCATGCCATCCCGCCCAGTGGTGGAGCCGACGTATAGTACGGGGTTGCCGATGCCTGACGCTCCCGATTTGACAATCTCTGGCGTTTCCATCAAACCAATGGCCATGGCATTGACCAGCGGATTATCCGCATAGGCCGGATCAAAATACACTTCACCGCCTACGGTTGGCACCCCAAAGCAGTTGCCATAGTGGGCAATACCAGAGACCACGCCGGTAAAAATTTGCCGCGTCCGTGGGTGGTCTAAACTGCCAAAGCGCAGAGAATTGAGTGCGGCAATGGGTCGGGCTCCCATGGTGAAAATATCGCGCAAAATTCCCCCTACCCCAGTAGCTGCCCCTTGAAACGGTTCTACTGCTGAGGGATGGTTGTGGGATTCAATTTTGAAAGCCAACTGCAACCCATCGCCCATGTCTACCACGCCAGCGTTTTCGCCGGGGCCAACCAAAATGCGATCGCCTTCGGTGGGAAATTGCTTCAGTAGCGGGCGGGAGTTTTTGTAGCAACAGTGCTCTGACCACATAACCCCAAACATGCCCAGTTCGGCCCGGTTGGGATGGCGACCTAAACGCTGCACGATGTCTTCGTATTCGCTGGGTTTGAGCCCTTCAGCGGCGATCGCGTCGGCAGAAAACGGGCTAGCAGGGGGTGCAACCATGGGATTGGGAAATGAGGGAATGGAAAACGCTTCCAATTCTACAAGTTTCGATGTAGCAGACTGATGTGATAGAGCTAGTCTCCCTGATTTACTTCTTCGATCGCAACAATTGTTTGTAGCTCAGCATTTTGTTTATACTGCACCATTGCAGCATCTAGTACTGCTTGGCGAAAGTTGGGGCTTAGCTCAGCAGGAGTTCTCAAATCAACTTTTCGCCCAGTGAGTAAATCTGAGAGTTCAAGCTCCATTCCGGCTAAGTCCAAATAGGTAACGCGAGTACCAGAGACAAATTCCACTAGAAAATCGATATCGCTTTCTGGCGTGAAGTCGTCGCGCAAAATGGAGCCAAATAGAGAAAGCTTACGGATGTGGTGGCGTTGACAAAATGCTGCAAGTTGGTCTTTTGGCATGAGGACAGGTAGTTGGGAATCGGTTCTGGTTGTCATATTTTTCCAGAAGTTTCAATAAGCACAAGGTGATCAGCTTTAGCGTCGGACATTTTCTTTAGTCTAGAAAAGAAATCTGAATCAGGATCGCATTGTTTCGATTAGAAGCATCGTTGTAAAACGCTTTGATGAGGTCGAAGCGTTCCAAGCGTTCCGCAAAATTCTCTTCTCCCCCAAAAGACTTTAGTGACGCTCAAAAATAGCTATGCCCCTAACTCTAAAGAAGACTTGTGAAAATCCGCAGGCTCCGGGAGGTCAGGCTAGGATCTTTAGGCTGTTATTTCTGAGAGTTACCCATGAATGCTCCCTACGGTCTAGAAACTAAGTGCTTACATTCAGGGCAGAGTCCTGACCCCACAACGATGTCTCGGGCCGTGCCAGTCTACCGCACTAGCTCCTATACCTTCCGGGATACCGAACATGCCGCTAACTTATTTGCGCTCAAAGAGCTCGGCAATATTTACACGCGCTTGATGAATCCGACCCATGACATCTTGGAGAAGCGGATTGCTGAGATGGAAGGGGGGGCCGCAGCGTTGGCTGTGGCTTCTGGGACGAGTGCCATCTTTTATAGCGTCATCAATATCTGCCAGGCGGGTGATGAAATTGTGTCAGCGAATAATCTCTATGGTGGCACCTACACCATGTTCAAAGACATCCTGCCGCAGTTTGGCATCAAAGCTCATCTGGTTGATCCGACCGAGCCCGCGAATTTTCGGGCGGCGATCACCGATAAGACCAAGCTTGTGTACTGTGAAACCGTGGGTAACCCAGCGCTGGAAGTGACTGACCTGGAAGCGATCGCAGCCATTGCCCACGAACACGGGTTACCACTGGTTGTAGACAGCACGTTTACTACGCCCTATCTGCTGCGTCCTATAGAGCATGGGGCTGATATTGTGGTGCATTCCCTCACCAAATGGCTGGGTGGCCACGGCGCTGGCATTGGCGGCATTGTGGTTGATTCCGGTAAGTTTGATTGGACTTCGGGCAAGTTTCCCCTCTTGAGTGAACCCGATTCTGGGTACCATGGTCTGCGCTTTGCCAACGACCTGGGCGATTTGGCCCCGTTGGCCTACATCTTGCGCATGCGTCTGGTACCGCTGAGAAATCTGGGAGCCTGTATTTCGCCCGACAATGCATGGATGTTTTTGCAGGGTATTGAAACCCTACACCTGCGGATGCAGCGCCATTCTGAGAACGCGATGGCAGTCGCTCAGTTCCTTTCCGACCACGATGCGGTTGAGTGGGTACGCTATCCAGGCTTAGAGACCGATAAGGCATACCCAGTTGCCAAACACTACCTGAAGAATGGGTTTGGAGCGATGGTGATTTTTGGCATTAAAGGTGGGGCCGATGCGGGTAAACGGTTCATTGAGCATTTGAACTTATTTTCCCATTTGGCGAATGTCGGCGATGCCAAGAGTTTGGCAATTCATCCGGCGACGACCACTCATTCTCAGCTGTCAGAGGCTGATCAAAAAGCGGGTGGTATTTCCCCAGAGCTTGTCCGTTTGTCGATCGGGATTGAACACATTGATGACATCATTGGCGATTTGAATAGGGCTCTAGATAAAGCGATGTAGAGGTTGACTTAGCCGGGGGTGAGGCGGCGGGCGTCGATATTACCGAACGCATAGGTGCGTTGGGTCGTTGTTGCCGTATCGAGGGCCAAGGCTTTAGTGCGTCACGCAAAGCGATGGCATACCCTACGGCAATTGATAGCGACTATGCTACTACCAAAAACTTGAGAAGAAGCCTCCAATAGTCGGGGTTGGAGGCTTTTTTATGATTCCGAGACTGGCATCAGCACCTTGACCCCTAACCATTCACCCCATGCAACTGTTTATTGATGGCGCAGGATTAGACGATTGAACAACCATAAACCAGACCAGGTGAGCATTGGCCCCGTCGAGACGCAGTTTTTCCACCCAGAGACGCCATTTACCCTTGAATCTGGCACAAGCCTTGATGCCGTTACCCTGGCCTATGAAACCTATGGCACCCTTAACGCAGACGCCAGCAATGCGGTCTTGTTGTTTCATGCGTTAACCGGGAGTCACCATGCCGCAGGTCATAATCCAGCAGTTCCAGGGGTGGGAGAACTCTGGACGAACGAATGCTGGCGGGGTTGGTGGGATGGGTTTATCGGCCCGCAAAAAGCTTTAGATACCGATCGATATTTTGTGATCTGCGCTAACTATCTGGGGAGTTGCTATGGTTCAACCGGGCCGCGATCGCTGAATCTTAAAACAGGCAAACCCTATGGCAGCCAGTTTCCTCAAATTAGCGCTTGGGATGTGGTGCAAAGCCAGCTACAACTGCTCGACCATCTCAACATTGACTGCCTCCATGCTGCGATGGGCAGTTCCCTTGGCGGCATGATGACGCTATTACTCGCCACCCGCTGTCCCCACCGGGTTAGAAATGTGGTCCCGATGGCGACCGGGTTTGAAACGACTGTGCTGCAACGCATTCTCAACCTTGAGCAGATCATCGCCATTCGCAATGACCCAAACTTTAAGAACGGCGATTATTACAGTTCGCTGTTGCCCAAAGATGGGTTGAGCCTAGCGCGGATTATTTCCCATAAGACGTTTGTCTCACTAGAAGTCTTAGAAAACAGAGCCCGCAAAGAAATTGCGACAAAAGAGCGGCTAGGCGACTTTTATTCGCTCTCTCACTCAATTGAATCTTACATGCTCTATCAGGGGCAAAAATTTGCCGATCGCTTTGATGCCAATAGCTACCTGCGAATTATGGACATGTGGCAGCGGTATCAGCTCAACCCAGATCGCTCAGCGCTGTTTAAGCCGTGTCAGCAACAGCAATATCTGATCTTCAGCATCGATTCAGATGTCTGCTATTACCCCGAAGAACAACTGGCGATTGTCAAGGCTTTAGAGGCGGCTGAAGTCAGCGTGAAATACATCACGGTTCATTCTGATAAAGGCCATGACTCATTTTTGCTAGAGCCAGAGCTGTATGCCCCCTATATCCAATTCGTTTTGAATGGGATGGATTAGGGTACTGCGCTTTCAGGTGAGGGATCGGAATTTTTAAGGGTGAGGGCAAAGACTGCGATCGCGATCGTAAGTACCCCAGCTACAAAAAACGGCAGGGAATACCCAAATGTCACCAGTAATCCTGAAATAGTTGGCCCAATCGCATTGGAAAAACTCAAATAGGATGAGTTGGTTCCGAGAGCTTCGCCTTGTTCTTTGGCGGAGGTTCGTAGCGATAGCAAAGAGTCGATTAGGGGCATGGGGAAGGCATTGACGATGCCAAAAAAGATCAGCAGTACCCAAAAGGCAACAATGTTGGGAAACGAGGGAATTAAAATCAGCAGAATACCCCGTAAAACCAGCCCAGAAACCAGCAGATTGACTAGATTCAATCGCTTTCGTAAAGGCTCCAGCAAAAACACCTGAGAGAGAAAGGCCAAAACGCCAAATACCACAAATGTAATCGCCAGATCTTTTGTATCTTGTCCTAACACCGTTAAAAAGAAGGGCTGAAACGCGAACGTGAAGATGGTAAACGTGGCCCCATTAAGGAAGGTCATGATAAAAATACGTCCCACCGACGGTCTACGAAATGATGTGGCTAGACGACCAAAACCGAAATCACCCCAACTGAGCTGGAGGGTTTTGGTACATTTCTCAGGGGGTTGGGTTTCAGGCAGAAGGAAGAAACAGAGTATGGCGGCGATCAGCGCCATGGCAGCCGACATCAAAAAACTCATGCCCAGCGTGGTCACTCCCGGCAGCGGCGGCAATGTTTGTGCGAAATAAGCCAGTGGTGGCCCCAGCACAAACCCCAAGCGAAACATGCCGCCAAAGATGCCAAAAGCCTGCGTGCGCTGTTCAGGGGAGGTAATATCGCTGACTACCGCTTGGGCAACAGAATTATTGCCCCCGGTAACGCCGTCAAACATGCGAGCTATATACAGCAACCAGGCAAAGGGGGACACAGCTGCCAGCAGGTTGGCCCCCACGGTGCCCAGTAAGCTAATGACCAGTAGCGGTTTACGACCCACCCGGTCAGACAGGCGGCCTAAAATTGGCGTCCCCAAAAATTGAGACAGCGAGAATGCCGTGGTTAGCAAACTGGCCTGGAAGTCGCTTAGCCCAAATTCCTTGGCATAGGGATATAGCGTCGGGATGATGATGGTGAAGCTGACCGAATTGATAAACGCCACCAGCGTCACAATCCAAAACTGCACTGGCAAGCGTTGCGAGGGCTGAGCGGCCATGGAGTGATGCGTTTAACGATCTTCTACTTCTGATAATGGCAGGGAGTTTGCAACATTTGGCAGGCTGGTGCAAATGGCCTCTAGATTCATCACCCTTTCCTCCAACATTTTCATATCTTGGGAGGGACGAGTCCGAAAGGGCTGGCGTTGTCCGGGTGCAAACCAGACTGCAACCGTGCCGCCAGTGGCCCCCAAAATCACAAGCAGGGGCAAGATCACCCCACTGCTAGTAACGGCTACCAACGGCACACAGATTCCTAACATACCCATGGAACAACCCCAGATAATAGCTGTAGCCCGAACTTGGATGTTATTTCTAGTAGACTTGCGCCTCATATGGCTCTCTCCATTTGATGGCTATTTCCTCACATTCCAAATACTAATGCACTGGGTACTCAAGCTGCGATCCAGTACACTCGACGATAGGCAATCAGGAACAGTAATCCTTGTAGATTTGATCCTTCTTGAGGAAAGGATATGTTTGATTGGTTGAATTGTGCAATTAAATTATCTACTGAAATACTAGCAAAATATGGTTTTGATGTAGGTTTCTTTTTTGACCATCCTACCACCCTAGAGAGTATTCATGTTGCCGAGAATACTTTGGGTGTAGCACTTCCCTATTCTTATAAAAATTTTCTATTATTTTCTAATGGCGCTTATCTATTCTTTGACCGCTCTGAATCAGATGAGATGGATAAGGAGAACATAGATATCACTACTGGACTAATTATTGAATCGATAGAAAGAGTAGTCGCACTGACTCAAAAATACAAGGAAATCTTCTATGACGAAAATCATCCATCTAGCTGGCCAGATGGAATTATTGTGATTGCAGAGGATGCGATTACGGGCGACTGCTTTTGTCTTTCTCCAGAAACTAATGCAGAAAACTCTGAGGTCTCAGTTCTGTATGGTGAAGATTGCATTTTGCCTGACGAATGGGTAGATAGAATTATTGCTGCATCCTTTGAAGAATGGCTAAAGTTTATGTTCAATAGTATAATCAAAAAAAAGCACACTCCTTATTATTGGTTCCCTTTCGGAGAAAGCTCCATTAACTCTTTTAAGGATGCATCGCAATCAGCTCTTGCTCTTAAATTAAGATTTGAAGCAGATAAGTCTGATAATGTCCTTATTAATGATTCGATTACTTCTTCTAGTGAGGCTATTTCGGAAGTTAGAATAGTCATAGATGAAAATGGTAACCTTATGAATTGGGAGTGATTTTAACATGCCTTGAAAGTATTATTCTAGGCATGTTAAAAAGCTAGGTATCGGTGACGCTTTATTGCTCAATTAGGGTGTTGGGCAAACGACTCCACTCATTCCAAGAACCGTCATAATTGCGCACATTGGGATAACCCAATAAATATTTCAAAACAAACCAGACATAGGCCGATCGCCCACCAATGGCACAGTAAGGAAAAATCTCCTTGTCAGGTGTAATCCCTTGGCTATAGTAGAGCGCCTTCAAGTCATCGAATGATTTGAAGGTGCCGTCTTCATTCAGGGTTTGGATATGCTCAACATGCACCGACCCTGGAATGTGGCCTGCGCGTTCTGTGCCTTCTGGCGGCCCCATGAGGAAATGTACACCTCGATATTCTTCTGTGGTGCGCACATCTAGCAACACCTGATCAGATTTATCGAGGGATGCCCGGACTTCCTCAGATAAAACTCGTAAATCAGCATCGAGGGGTTGGGCCTTATACTGAGTGGTTGCAAAGGTTGATAGTTTTTCTGCGACTGGACGCCCTTCTAAAATCCACTTTTGATGACCGCCGTTCAACACTAATACATTCTCATGGCCAATTAACTTCAATAGCCAAAAGGTTGCCGCTCCAACTGATGGATTACTACCATAAGCAATCACCGTTGTCTCATGGGTAATTCCAGATTTAGAAAGTAATTGTTCGATTGCCGTTGCGCTTAGATTTAGACTAAAGTTTGGCAGGCTCAAATCAGTGGGAATACTCCAGAAGACAGCACCTGGAATATGTTTGTCTTGACAAAACTCTGGACTCATATCCGATTCCACAATGCGGAGGGTTGGATCATCAAGGTGATCAACCAGCCATTGCGTTTCTACCAAAACTTCAGGATGAGCGTAATTATTCATAGTTTTTTCAATTCAACTTTGCTTTTATTAGATTTGAGAATGCGCCACATGCGATGTACTAACGTTGACGAGGCCGTGAATAGTGAAAAGCCGATTAAAGGATGAAAAATCGCCAACGGAAACGGCAAGGGTGAGGGGGTATGGATGGTTAGAAATTGCAGCCCCAATAAAATTGGGAAGCTAATCGTGAGGGCTCGGATTCGCTGAGAAAATGGCATTCCATAAGCCCATGCCAATAGAATTAAGGAAAGTCCGCTGTATCCTCTCACTAGCCAAACGTGAGCTTGCCACCAGCCTGGGCTATAAAAGTAGGCAAGTCCAACCGTTAGCACCTGTGCCGTTAGACAAAGGTTAAACAGCACTGCAAAACTGAAAAAGCCGACGACCGCTGGTTGGGATAAAGCTTGAATTTCAGCTGCAGGTTGGGTCGCGATCGCCTTTGATAGGTCTGGAGAAGAATCCATAGTTGTCAGCTGTAACCCCTTTCAACAACATTGAAAACCAGGTTACGATTGACCGATTCTCTCTGCATAGACCTCGATCGGGTACACTTTGCTTGAGTGGAAGCAGCCCAGGGAGCCAAGGTAAGCTGGATGAAAAACCCTATGGAATCTCCCCTACAGTCATTATTTCAAGCGATCGCCCAAGCACAGAATGAAGCGGCCCTTCATCAAACGGTGATGGCAGCGTTGGGTGAATATTTTGCTGCTAAGCGTTGGCGACTGTGGTTTTTAGATCAGTTGCCCGCGCTCGATGAAAATACACCAGAGTTGCTGAAGCGCGCGATGTCGTTAGACTATAACCCTGTCCTGCGCTACGTGGTTCAGCACCATGCGGTTGTCCATGATGAAGCGATTTTGCCCCCCGGTGTTTGGTCGACGCTTTGCCCCCGTGCGGATCACGGCCATGTCATCCTGGGGCCGATTGTTAAGGATGGACAGCTTGTCGGTGGCGTTGCCTTTACACGCCACCGAGATGATTTGCCCTTTAATGCAGACAATGTGGCTGACTTAAGCGCCCTATGCCTGCATTTCTCGACTCGTCTGGCGGCGTTATGGTCAAAGCCAATTGTCTTTGAGCTAGATTGCGATCGCCTTACACCCCGCGAAACACAAATCGCTGAACTGGTTGCACACGGGCTGACCAATAAAGAAATTGGTGCTGCCCTATGGATTACTGAAAATTCAGTCAAGCAGGCCTTAAAGCGAATGTTTCGTAAGCTTAAAGTTGCATCACGGGCTGAGATGGTAGCACACCTTTCTGCAACTCCAATAAGTATTCCACCGAGGACTGCTGCAGTCTAAGGCAAGCATCGTGATCTGAATTTATCCGAAGGAAGCTTAGATGATTAGCCCGTCCCTCCTCGATTTTCTTCAAGAACTCGCTCAAAATAACGAGCGTGGCTGGTTTCAAGCCCATAAGAACGAGCATAAATCATTAAATAAAGCATTCACGGATTATATGCTAACGATAGCTGAGCAAATTGCTCACTTTGATCCTGCTATTCAAAATAGGATGGGTGATCCTAAGTTGGTGAAGGTTTTTCGTATCTATAGAGATACCCGTTTTTCTAAAGATAAAACGCCTTATAAGATCAACTTTAGTGGTGCGATCGCGGCCAGTAGTGCTGCGGGTCAGCCTGTCTATTACCTAAGCATTGAACCAGGCAATAGTTTTGCGGGTGGCGGCGTCTATATGCCGCCTACTGAATATCTACAAGCGATACGTGAAAAGATTGATGAGGATTATAAAGCACTTGAGAAAATCCTAAATGACAAAGCCTTTAAAGCAATTTTTCCCAATGGGCTTGATCGCCATGCAGCCTTAAAAACTGCGCCACGAGGATACAGCACCGACCATCCAGCCATTGATTTACTGCGATTAAAAAGTTTTGTAGCTGGTCGCAATTTTAGTGACGCGGAAGTTACGAGCAAGCCCTTCACTGACACCTTGCTTGAAACCTATGAAGCACTCAGCAAGCTGAATGCTTATTTTCAAGATTGAAAATTCTCAGCGCGATCGAATTCTTTGACGATTTTGAGAAAATTATCAAACACCACTTTAGCCTCACCTTTCATTATTGAAAGGTGCTGATCGACAGCTGTTTTCAAGTCTTCGCAGCCCGTTGAACCCAGCACTTGTTCTAAATCGGCTCGATAGGCTGGGAGTTGTACCCAGTCTTGAACCGTTGCCTCGGTGACTTCGCTATGGAATTGCAGGCCAAATGCATAATGACCCACGGCATACGCCTGTATGAGGCAATGATCTGAAGAAGCGAGCAGGACAGAACCTGGCGGTAATTTTTTCACCGCTTGACCATGCCACTGAAGCACCTGGAATGTATTATGCAATCCTTGGGTGAGTGGGTGTTTGAGCCCTGCTTCAGTCAGGTTTATCGGTAAAAGACCGACTTCAGGGGCAGCCATGGGGCCAACATCGCCCCCTAAAGCATCGGCTAAGAGTTGCGCCCCTAGGCAGATACCCATGTAGGGCAGTTGTTGATGTTGATTGAGTACTGCTTTGCGAATTAGCGCCTTCTCGTCAACCAACCAGGGGAATTTTGCTTCATCCCCAACATTCATCGGGCCACCCATTACCCACAATGCAGCGTAATCGTCTAAGTCTGGAAAGCGATCGCCCTTTTCAAGTTCTACCGTATCTATTGCAATGCCTGCGTCATGGCAAAACTGCTCAAAGACGGCTAATCCTTCAATAATGACGTGTTTAATCACTAAAAACTTCATGGCTCAGGCTCCTCGGGTGTAATGAGTCAAGTTCTCAGGTGGGGCGATGTTGGCTGGCAGTTTGGGATCAGGAATAAGATTTCCTGGGGTCAACTTGAGGGGCAATTCACCAGCCCAGACGGGTAGGGCATAATCTTCGGCAGCATCAACCGGGGCTCCCTGGCGGATTTTGGCAGATCCTTCTTCGATCGGCAATACCAGTACTGTGGTGCTTTTGACTTCTAGGTCAGTCGGCTTGCGTGCCCGTTCCCACTGGCCTGGAACCATATGCTCTGAGAGCACTTTTAGAGCGTGCATCTGCTCTTGTGCACCTTCAACGAGAGTGGCTCGACCAAATAGCACCGCCGAGCGATAGTTCATCGAGTGATGGAAGAGCGATCGCGCAATCACCAAACCATCCAGTAACGTTGCGGTGACGCAAACCTCTACGCCTTTTTCTAGGGTTTTCAACATGCGGCTGGCGGTTGAGCCGTGGATATAGAGGCGATCGCCGTCTCGCCCATACCCCATGGGAATCACAAAGGGTTGATTGTCTACCACAAAGCCGACATGCACGACTAAGGCTTCATCTAAGATTTGGTTGATCAAAGCTCGATCATAGTGTCCCCGTGGGGCACGCCGTTTGACCTTGCTACGGTCTGTGACTGGCAGTGTTTCTGGGAGTGTTTCTGGATTCGACATGGGTTTTCCTTTGCCATTAAGTGTGCTCATGTCGTTAAGATAGGCAATAAAGTGGACTGATTCAATATCCACTTTGGCATTTTTCAGGCAGTCCACTTGAGTCATGGATCTCATCCTTAATTTTGACCGTACGGCACCAACCCCGCTCTATCAGCAACTCGTCGCAGGACTCCGCGACGCCGTCTTGCGTGGCAGACTAAAGCCCAACCAGAAATTGCCGTCAACTCGCCTACTGGCAAAGTCGTTGGGTTTATCTCGCGCGACGGTTACCCAAAGCTATGATCAACTGCTAAGCGAAGGCTATCTTGAGGGTCGGCACGGTTCAGGCACTTATGTTTGCGCCCAGATTCCAGACGAGTGTTTGCAGGCCGCGCCGATTGACTCAACCTCCGCCCCCCAATCTGACATGGGCTCGCTATCTCGATTTGGCAATCATCTGCTGGGATTAGATCAGCTGGATTTCTCGGATCCTGAGGCGCAGATCAGTTTTCGATATGGCAGTCCGGCGACAGAAGCCTTTCCGATGAAGCTGTGGCGGAAACTGCTCTATCGGCACTGCCACAATACTGCTGCCTTGATGAAATATTCAGATGCAGCTGGATATTTGCCCTTAAGAGCTGCGATCGCAGATTATCTAGGTCGCGCCCGCGCCATTCGATGTCGGCCAGAACAGGTGATCATCGTCAGCGGCTCTCAGCAGGCACTAGACTTGATCACCAGGTTAACGCTGGATTCGGGCAACTGGGTGGCGATGGAAGATCCGGGTTATTTAGGGGCCCGTCATTGCTTCATGGGGCAAGGGGTCAACCTGCAAGGGGTACCCGTAGATGCTGAAGGTATCAACATCGAAGCACTCAGTCAATATTCGCAGCCATTCAAGTTGCTCTACATCACACCTTCCCATCAATTTCCAACGGGTGCGGTGTTGCCCTTAGCTCGACGACTGGCCTTACTAAAGTGGGCACAACAGACCGGAACGCTGATTTTAGAAGATGACTATGACAGTGAGTATCGCTACGGCGATCGCCCAATTTCGGCCTTACAAGGCTTAGACCAACATCACACCGTCATGTATGTGGGCACGTTTTCCAAAGTCCTGTTTCCGTCTTTACGCATTGGCTATCTGGTGGTGCCGTCTGCGTGGGTTTCTGTGATCAAGCGAGCGAAATGGCTCTGCGATCGCCAGTCTCCCCTGCTAGAACAATACGCCCTCACAGATTGCTTGAATGAAGGCCATTTTGAACGCCACATTCGACGCATGCGACAGCTCTATAACCAACGCCGCCAGGCACTTGTGCAGGCCCTAAAGCACTATTTGGGAGCACGGGTCACAATCTTAGGAGAGAATGCGGGGATTCATCTGATGGTCAAAATAGAAACGTCGTTGCCGGACGACCTTGTCATTCAAAAAGCACAGCGCTTGGGGGTTGGCTTAATTAGCGCCCAAGGATATTACTTAACCACGCCAAAAACCGGAGAATTCATTTTTGGCTACGCCCAACTTGATGAATCCCAAATTGAACAAGGCATACAAATACTGGCTCAGATATTGAGTTGATTTGTTTTATAGCGCTGGCCAGATTGCTTAATGCACCGAGTATCGCCAGGATGCTGAGTATACAAGCAATCTGGCTCGCGGTAGCACACAAAGCTTTGTGGCTACCGCTATACCAGTGACCTGAGACAATTCAGTTGCTACAACTGGGCATGGACAAAAGCGTCTAGGCGTTCAACACCTTGTTTGATGGTTTCTAACCCAGTGGCATAGGACATGCGGACAGTGTGTTCAGCCCCAAAGGCCACACCAGGAATGGCAGCAACGTGTTTTTCTTCTAGCAGGGCGTTGCAGAAATCGACGGATTTGATGCCCAATTGACTAATGTCGATATAGATGTAAAACGCGCCTTGGGGATCGGCACAGGCCAGGCCAGAAATGGCACGGATGGCTTCGACGATATAAGCTCGTCGTTTGGCAAAGGCTTGGCGCATTTCTTCAACGCAGTCTTGGGGAGAGTCTAGGGCGGCGATCGCGCCAAATTGGGCAAAGGTACATACGTTAGAAGTGCAGTGGCCTTGAATTTTGCTGGCAGCTTTAATCAGCGCTACTGGCCCAGCCAGATAGCCCACGCGCCAGCCAGTCATCGCGTAGGCCTTAGCAAACCCATTACTGGTGATGGTTCGGTCAAAGGCTTCGGGGCTAGCGGCGCCAATACTCAAGTGTTCGGCACCATCGTAGAGAATTTTTTCGTAGATTTCGTCGGAAACAACCCAAATATCAGCATCCACCACGACCTGGGCCAGGGCACGAATTTCATCAGGGCTGTAGACCGATCCGGTGGGATTTGAGGGAGAGTTGAGCACAAACAACCGGGTTTGGGGGGTAATCGCGGCTTTGAGCTGGGCCGGACTAATTTTGAAGTTGCTATCCAGCGTGGTTTCGATCAGCACCGGGGTGCCCCCGGCTAATTTGACCATCTCGGGATAACTCACCCAGTAGGGAGTGGGAATGATCACTTCATCCCCCGGTTCAATCATGGCCATCATCAGGTTGTACAGGGAATGCTTGCCACCGTTAGTGACAATTACGTTTTCTGGACCGTAGCAAAGACCATTGTCGGTTTGCAGTTTGTTGGCGATCGCTTCCCGGAGTTTAGGTTCGCCAGCAGCGGGGCCATAGCGGGTTTTGCCGTCATCAAGGGCCTGCTTGGCTGCAGCAACAATATGGGGTGGTGTGGGGAAATCGGGTTCTCCCGCACTGAAACTGCAGACGTCAAGGCCATCTTCTTTCATTTGTTTGGCCTTAGCCGCAATGGCTAGGGTCATCGATGGGGCAACTTGATTGACGCGTGCTGCTAGTTTCATAGTCATGTGCGGTTGGCTGATTCATCGCAACTATCTAGCTTAGATCGATTTTTCAGGTGCTACCCAATTGTTTTATGACGAAACCCAGATAGTCAAAAGCTATCGTCTCAGGTAACAGCGCTACAGATCTAGAGCCGCCAACGGTTCTATCACAACGGCTGCGTAACCAATCGAACTACAATGAGAGCAGATCAATAGTGGATTTGTATTGTGACGGCAGCCCTTTCCAATCCCATTGCTTTCGAGATTGAATATCCCAGTTCAGATGGCGAACCTGTGGCTGAAACCTTTGTTCATCTCTACGCCTTGCTGGTTACCTTAGAAGTGCTGCGTCAGTATTTGGAAGGGCAAAAGGCAACGGTATTGGCCAATCAGTTTCTTTACTATTCTCAAGGCATGCCTAAACTGCGCGTGGCACCTGATGTCATGGTGATTTTTGATGTAGAGCCTGGAGAGCGAGATAACTACAAAATTTGGGAAGAAGGCCAAGTGCCTAGCGTCATCTTTGAAATGACCTCTAAGGGTACCCAGGAACAGGACAAGGTCTTTAAGAAAACCCTCTACGAACAGCTGGGGGTACAGGAATATTGGCTATTCGACCCCAAAGGGGAGTGGGTTGAACCCCAGCTAGAGGGTTATCGGTTAGAGCATGACCTCTATCGACCGATTACTGACGGGCGGAGTCAGCCCTTAAAGCTACGTCTACAAGTAGAAGACCAATTAATTGGCTTTTACCGCGAAGACAACGGTGAGAAGTTGCTCATCCCTGGGGAACTGGCCCAAGCCTTGAAGCAAGAGGCGTTAGCGCGACAGCAGGCAGAGCAACGGGCAGAGCGAGAACAGCAACGGGCAGAGCGCGCAGAAGCTGAACTGGCGGCATTGAAAGCTCAGCTCCAATCAAGAGGAATTGAGCTCAATGGTGGAGGTTCATAGTAAAGCCGGCCTTACCCAGCTCAGATGATGAAACTAACCCAGAAATTTTATTTAACTGTCATAGCTTTCGCTGTTGGTTTTATCCTGGCGATCGCCCTGTGGCCTAGCCACGTTCCTCAGTCCGCTCTAGTTCAGCCCCATGGGAAGGCGCTAGCCACAGAGAGCCTTGACACAGACGTATCGCTAGTGTCAAAAAGCCTACCGACCCCAGATTGGCATAATGTGAGTCTACACAGCCTAGGTATGCAACCTCAATTTGCCGATGATATCGATCAATTTGTTGATCGTATCCAATATCAAATTGCTGCCGAACTCACGTTTGATCCTGATGCGGTCATCCAAGGCAGTCAGCGAGTCCGCTACACCAACCCCAGCCGCCAGCCGCTCGATCGCATTGTTTTTCGCCTTTATGCCAACACCCCGCCCCTGCGCAATGCTGGAGAAATGGTTGTCTCCAACGTCAGCGTCGATGACCAGCCCATAACCACGCAGCTCTCAGTAGAAGACACGGTATTGAGCGTTCCCCTCGCTCAGCCCCTCGAACCAGGGCAAGCAGTTGTCATTCACCTCGACTTTTCGCTACGACTGCGGCAGCACGAAATTTCCGAATCTTTCGAGCGCCTGGGGTTTATCGATCGGGTGGTTTCTGCCGGTTCTTGGTATCCGGCCGTGTCGGTGTATGAGGCGCAGCGGGGCTGGTGGGTAACCCCAATCACCTCTGGCCGTGGCGATCCGACCTACGGTGAAATGGCGCTGTATGAGGTGTTTCTCACTCTGCCGGAAGACGTCACGCTGATCACTAACGGGGGTCTTGTGGGACAAACGGTTTTGCCCGATGGCCGTATCACTTATCACGACATCACTGGCCCTGTAAGGAGTCACGTTTTTATTGCCAGCGATCGCTATGCCATGACAGAAATGCGAGAAGTCAATGGGGTCCGCGTTCAGGTTTGGTCTTATCAGGATGATGAAACGCTCACCCCTGATCTGGATCAGGCTGTCCTCCAGACCACAGTCGATGCCCTATCCACATTTGGCGATCAGTTCATCCCCTATCCTTACCGAGAGTTTGACGTGGTCCAGCACCCCACCTATACAGGGCTGGAATTTTCAGGATTGACCATCATCACTGCGGCGGGATGGCGGCAAGGGGAGGTGGCCCAAATCATTGCCCATGAAGTTGGCCATCAATGGTTTTATGGGTTGGTGGGCAATAACCAGGTCGAGCATCCCTGGTTAGATGAGGCATTGGCCACTTACAGCGAAGTGGTATATGAACGGGCAATTATTGATCATCAGCAAGCGTCTGAGTGGGCTGAAGAGCTACAGGTCATCTGGGAATCTCTGAATCGACCCAACAGGGTAGCCGATCGTTCCCTATTACCGCCCCTTAATCTGCCGGTTGCAGCCTATGAAGACGGGCAATATAGCATTGTTTACTGGGCTGGTGCGGCTTTTTTTATCGGGTTAGAGCAGCAATTGGGTCAGGATGGAATTTACCAATCGTTACAGGAATACTGCCAGCGTTTTCGCTATGAAGTGGCAACGACTGCCGATCTCAAATCAGTGCTTGAAGCAGTTTCGGGGCAGGATTTGACAGCGCTATTCGAAAGGTGGGTGGGTGATTATAGCCAAGATGACCAACCTGCTCGCGCAGTATGACCACGACGTTGTTCAGTCCTTTCTAGCACTCCCAGGGTGGGACAGGCTGGAACCGTTCGAGTAGAAAATCAATCATGGCGTGAACTTTTGGTGCAACGATCCGGCGACTGGGATAGAGGAGCCAGATAGAGGCTTCTGTGACCAGCGGAAAGTCTGGCAGCACCTTGACAAGAAGCCCAGATTTCAAACTTTTGCTGGCATTCCAGACTGACTTGATGCCAATTCCCATCCCCTGCTCGATCATTGTGCGCATCGCCTCACCATCGTTGACAACAAATGAACGGGGAGCGCTAACGGTCTGTCCGTTTTCAAACTTCCATCGATTATTTTCGGCCAGGATTACGCATTGATGCGTTGTGAGATCGTTAGGCGTTGAGGGAACACCGTGCCGTTGGAGATAGGCGGGAGAGGCGACGAGAAGACGCCGATCAGTGGCTAACTTCCGGACAATAAGGCTGCTATCGACTAAACTTGCATTCCGAATAATCAGATCATAAGCGCCTTCAACAACATCAAGGACTTCATCAGATAGCCGTAAATCAAGGCTAACGAGCGGATGGCGTGCCTGAAATTCGGCCAAGGTCGGAATGATATACATCCGTCCAAAGGAGCCGGGCATGGTTATTCGCAGTAAGCCCTCAGCTTCTGCCCCCTGTCCCTTGACCGCACTGAGTCCGGTTTCTAGCGTTTCGATAATTTGTTGCGCGTAGGGCAAAAACGCCTCACCATCGGTGGTCAGCGATACGGCTCGGGTTGTTCTGTTGAACAACCGGAACCCAACCGTTTCTTCGAGTTTGACAAGACGGGCGCTGGCACTCGCGGGCGAAAGTGAGAGATCGTACGCCGCTGCCGAGACACCGCTAAGTTCGGCAATTCTCAGGAATAAGCGGAGCGATAAAACATCCATTTATCAAAAATATCCGAATTATGATTTCGCTTCAAGCATGTTTATCTTTTTTATCCGAATTATTATCATGCGGGTAACGCTCCCACGAATCGAAAGGAGACAAAACGATGAAAGCGATTGGTTATACGGATGCGGGGCCAATCTCAGCCGCAAACGCCCTGATTGACTTTGAAACAGAGATGCCTCAGCCTGGTCCGAACGACCTGCTGGTTGAAGTTCGTGGTGTTTCGGTCAATCCGGTCGATGTCAAAGTGCGCGCCAGTGCGCAGCCGGACAAAGGGCCTCGCATTCTCGGCTTCGATGCCGCTGGAATTGTAAAAAAGGTCGGTTCAGACACGACGCGGTTCCGGCCTGGTGACGAGGTGTTCTATGCGGGTGACATCACCCGACCCGGCACCAACGCCACATTTCACGTTGTTGATGAGCGTATTGTTGGTCGCAAACCATCCTCCCTCGATTTCCCCGAAGCGGCGGGAATGCCTCTGACGACTATCACGGCGTGGGAAATCTTATTTGATAGTTTCGGGCTCAAAGAGGGCGAAGGGGCCGGTGAAGCACTGCTTGTGATTGGCGGTGCTGGCGGCGTAGGGTCGATTCTGATTCAGCTGGCGAAGAAGCTTACAGGCCTGAACGTCATCGCAACGGCGTCGCGTGATGATACGCGCACTTGGGTCAAAAAGATGGGTGCTGATCATGTGGTCAATCACCGCAATCCACTTGACCAAGAGATGAAAGCTCTGGGTATTTCACCACGCTATGTTGCCTCACTCACGCAGACACAACAGCATTTCGCATCCACCGTGAAGCTCATCAAACCACGCGGTCATATTGCCCTCATTGATGATCCGGATGCTCTCGATATCGCCGCAATCAAGCCCAAGGCGCTCTCTTTTAGTTGGGAGTTTATGTTTGCCCGGTCGATGTTTCAAACAGACGATATGGATGCGCAACACCAGTTGCTCAACCGGGTCTCCGCACTGTTGGACGATCGCACTTTGCTGCCCACGGTCAACCACCATGGCGGCGCTCTCAATGTCGAAAATCTGCGGGCTGCCCACGAACTTCAGGAAAGTGGCAAAGCGATCGGCAAGACCGTGTTGGATGGTTTCAGCTAGGGCGCGTCATCAATTAATTCCAGAAACTTTTGGGACTCAGCACACCCGCGCCCGCATTCACTCAACAGGCTAGGGTCTGTCGTTCTTTCGTTGAAAGGATTTGATCGCTAAGTGATGAAAGACCCTAGCGCGATCGCACCGAATATCGAACGTATCCCACAATTTACGGCTTATCAATGGGCCCATCAAACCTAGGAGACAAAAAGTGTCTAAACTCACCATTACCGGTAACATCCTTGCTGACCCTAACCAGATTGACCTGGTTAAAGCCGAGCTGGAGAAGCTCGTCCCGATCACCCGTGCCGAAGCAGGCTGCCTTCAATATGACTTGCATCAGGACAACGAAAATCCCGCCTACTTCTTGTTCTATGAAAATTGGGAGTCCCGTGAACTCTGGCAAACTCACATGAACGCACCACACATGGCAGCATACATGGCCACCACTGAAGGAGCGGTTGAAAAATTTTGGCTCCATGAGATGACACACATTGCTTGATGACCAAGGGGCACCCAGTTAAGTCGGGAAACTCCAGCTAAATAGAGAGCCCGAATCCAGTAATTTCTCGACGCCTAGCTTTGGGTGCCTGAATGCTTTGGTTACCTCAATTTCCCGCTTCAAGTTGCGAGTTATTAATAGAACTGTAGGAGATTTCAAATGAATTACGACAACTTCACCACGTTCAACGTTAACGTCAAGAACGCGATCGCTTGGGTTACCTTCGACTATCCACCCGTCAATGTTCAGGGACTGCCGATGCTCGCCGACCTGAATATGCTGGCCCAAAAGCTGGAAACGGATCGCAGCATTAAGGTTGTGGTGTTTCAATCTGCCAATCCCGAAATTTTCGTGGCCCATGCCGACACGAATTTTCTCAAAGACATGTCTGCGATCGCCGTCTCCCGTGAAGAGGTGAAACTCCTCGATTTGCAGGTGGTACTAGAGCGCATCAGTAAACTGCCTCAAGCCACCATTGCCAAGATCGAAGGCTTTGCCCGGGGGGGTGGTCACGAATTTGCGCTGGCCTGCGATATGCGTTTCGCGGCCCGTGGCAAGGCTAAATTTATGCAGATGGAAGTTGGCATGGGGATTCTGCCCTGTGGTGGCGGCGCATCCCGGATGGCTCGTCAGGTCGGTCTAGGCCGGGCATTAGAAATTGTTCTCGGTGCCCAAGACTTTGATGCGGATCAAGCTGAAGCCTATGGCACGATCAACAAGGCTCTCGCCCCAGAAGAGATTGGCCCGTTTGTCGAAGCATTGGCCAACCGGATCGCGCTCTGGCCCGCTGAGTCGATCAATGCATGCAAACAGACCGTCTATGCGTCGATTGACAAACCCATTGATGAAGCACTGAAGGAAGAGGCGTATTGGCTTTATCAGGCAACCAGTCAGACCCCGGCGTTGAAACGTTTTCAATGGGCCGATGACAATGGTGCTCAGTTCGATATGGACAATCAACGGGGGTGGCACGACATGGTCGTTAGTGTTCAGGAAGTTAACTGATTAATGCTCTACCGGGGCGTATACAGCGAGCGCCCCGGACGCGCTAAGGAAACAAGAATATGCTCAAGAATCTAGCAGACACCGGGTTTCAGCCCATTAATCGGGCCTACAACGCCGTGTTTCGTCCTAACCGGTTAAGCCTCGGCCTGGTGGTTCCGATCGAGACCTATCCAAGGGTACCGGTGCCCACATTGGAAAGCCACATTGAACGTGTTCAGCTGGCCGAAGAACTTGGTTTTTCTGCCGTCTGGTTACGTGACGTGCCGTTCAACGTGCCCTCATTTGGGGATGCTGGTCAGACCTATGACCCATTCGTTTATCTGGGTCTTTTGGCAGGCCAAACTGAGCGAATCGCCCTCGGTGTTGCCAGTATCATTCTGCCGCTGCGACATCCAGCCCATGTGGCCAAGGCCGCTGCGACCGCTGATGTGCTTTCAGGCGGGCGGCTGCTTCTGGGAGTGGCTTCGGGCGATCGCCCCGAAGAATATCCGGCGCTCAATTTGCCCTTTGGCGATCGCGGGGCGGCGTTTCGAGAAAGCTTTGAATACATCAGACAGATGGGGAAAACCTCACCCACGTTTGAGAATGCGTTTGGTAGCCCGAATGGTGGGATGGACATGCTGCCCAAACCAACCTCTGGAAGGCTGCCGCTGCTAATTACAGGCGGTAGCCAGCAAGATCCCGAGTGGATCGCCCGGAACGGAGATGGCTGGATGACCTATCCACGCAATACTGTTGTTCAAGCGCGCATTATTAGTGATTGGCGATCACGGGTTGAGGCTGTCGGCGCGCCCGCAAAGCCTGTGATGCAGCCGCTCTATATCGATCTAACTGAGAACCCTGAGACATTACCACAAGCCATTCATCTGGGGTTCCGGATAGGTGTGAACCCGCTTCGCACCTATCTGAAATCGCTAGAACAGATCGGCGTAAACCACGTCGCACTGAACTTGCGCTTTAACCAGACGGATATCGAAACAACGCTGAAACGTCTGGCCAACGACATATTGCCAGCCTTTGCTGGATAAGGAGGACGATTCCATGTCAAAAACGATTTTGATTACCGGCTCTACTGACGGTATCGGGTTAGAAACAGCGAAGATGCTGGCCTCAATGGGGCACCATGTCCTGTTGCATGGGCGAAACCCGTCGAAACTGGAAGACGCGGAAAAAACGCTCTCGGCAGGTGGTGGGATGGTTGAAAGCTATGTGTCTGACCTGTCGCTGATGGCGAATGTTGAAACGCTGGCAAAGGCGGTGGCCGAGAAGCATACCAAACTTGACGTCCTCATCAACAATGCAGGGGTGTATAACGCTTCTGATCCGGTCACGCAGGACGGGCTGGATATCCGGTTTGCTGTTAATACGATCGCACCTTATCTACTCACAAAACGCCTTTTGCCACTGCTTGGCCCGTCTGGACGGGTGGTCAACCTCTCGTCCGCTGCTCAGTCCCCAGTCAATCCGCAGGCACTGACTGGACAAGTCCGCCTGTCCGATGGCGCAGCTTATGCCCAAAGCAAACTGGCGCTGACCATGTGGTCTCGCAGTTTGGCACTTGCGCTCAAGGATGACGGCCCGACCATCATCGCGGTTAACCCCGGATCACTGCTGGGCAGCAAGATGGTGAAACAGGCGTTTGGAATCGCTGGCGGCGATATCCGTATCGGCGCAGAAATCCTGTGTCGCGCGGCTCTGACAGATGAATTTGCGGCGGCTTCTGGACAGTATTTCGACAATGATTCAGGTCAGTTTGCTTCGCCCCATCCTGATGCACTTGATCCACGGAAATCTCAAGAGGTTGTGTCTGTTATTGAGACAGTTTCAGAAGACATAAAGGATCAAAGTATCCAGGGTCAGTGACGCATCATTTGGTGCAAGCCGGGCATATTAGCGGCACAATCTAAATGGGACTGACAGCAGGGAGATCTTGTAATGAAAGCACTGGTAGCTGGAGCAACGGGACGAACAGGGCGGGAGATCGTACGGCAGTTGGTGGATCGGGGCATTGCGGTGAAAGCGATGGTGCGCGATGCAGAAGCGGCAAAAGCGGTTGTACCCGAAGGGGTTGAGATTGTCGTAGGGGATGTTTTGCAAGTGGCGAGTTTACAGTCCGCGATCGCGGACTGCACGGTTTTACTCTCGGCCACGGGCGCGATTCCCAGTTTTGATCCCACAGGGCCGTTTCAGGTCGATTATGTCGGCACGAAAAATTTGGTTGATGTGGCGAAACAGCAGGGCATTGAACGGTTTGTGATGGTGTCGTCCCTTTGCGTGTCTCAGTTTTTCCACCCGCTGAATTTGTTTTGGCTGATTTTGGTTTGGAAGCGGCAGGCTGAAACCTATCTGCAAAATAGCGGTTTGACTTACACGATTGTGCGACCCGGTGGTCTAAAGTCTGAGGATGACGACCGGAATGTGGTTATGCAGGGGGCCGATACGTTGTTTGATGGCAGTATTCCTCGGGTGAAGGTGGCGCAGGTGTGCGTTGAGGCGCTTTCAGATGCTGAGGCGCGCAACAAAATTGTGGAAATTGTGGCGACAGAAGCAGCGCCGCAGAAATCCCTAGATCAACTGTTTGCGGCGGTGTAATGAGCGTGTTTCAGTTTCGTATCATCGCGATCGCCCCATGAGTTACAACCTGATTGCCCTATTGCCGGGCTTAATTGCCCTGGGCTTGAGCGTTTGGGTTGTGCTACCCGCCCCGATTGCGCCACTGTTGCCTTTATCTGTGGGTGCGCCTGAAATTAGCCCCTGGTTAGTCGGTGTCAACGGCATTCTTTTGGGGGGGTATTTTTACGGTTGGCGACAACTGGGGGCAGGTAAACTGGGCGCGATCGCCTTGAGCCTAGTCACCCTTGCCTTAATCCTGAGCCTGGTGCCCCCGAGTCAATGGCAGCGTACCAACCGTAGTGCTCAGCAGGCCATGGTCGCAACCTTAGGAACGGAATATGCCACCCTATCAACGCCGCTGATTGCCAATCAACAGCGGACTGCCCCATTCAGTCTCGGAGCTTTGGTCGGCGGCATTCAGCCTGCCCCGATTCGTCACCATCGTGAGATTCCCTTTGCTACCCCCGACGGTGTACTCCTTAGCCTCGATATCTATCAGCCTGCTGCTGTGGGCACTTATCCAGCGGTGGTGATGATTTACGGTGGCGCTTGGCAGCGGGGGAGTCCAGAAGATAATGCTCAACTGGGACGCTATCTGGCTGCCCAGGGGTATGTGGTCTGGGCGATTGACTACCGCCACGCACCCCAGCACCCCTTCCCAGCACAGTTGAAGGATGTGCAAACAGCACTGGCGTTTTTGGTTCAGCATGCGGCGGAATACGACACCGATCCGACCCGCATTGCCTTGTTTGGCAAGTCCGCTGGCGCACACTTGGCCATGCTGGCAGCTTACCAACCCGATGCTCTGCCGATCCGCGCTGTGGTCAATTATTACGGCCCAGTGGATTTGTTAGCGGGCTACTACGATTTGCCCGAGCCTGATCCACTCGATACGCGATCGCTACTGGTGGACTTTTTAGGGGGGACACCCGATCAGATCAGCGATCGCTACCGGGCAGCTTCCCCGGCTAACTTTATTACTGCTGATTTACCGCCAACGCTGTTGATTTATGGCGGTAAAGACCACATTGTCATGTCGCGCTTTGGCCAAGCCTTGGCGGAACGATTACAGGCTGAGGGCAATGCAGCGGTATATATTCGTTTGCCTTGGGCAGATCACGCCTTTGATGCCATTTTTAACGGCTTGAGCAATCAGTTGGCGCTCTACTATACAGAGCGATTCTTGGCTTGGGCGCTGCGGTAGGGCGTGTCATCAGTTAGATTGATGAGTTGGGGCGCGATCCAGGGCGCGATCGCCACCATAGCGGGCCACAATTTGATCGTCGTAGTCGTCAGCGGTTTCTAAAACTTCAATGGTTGAGGCTTCGAGTTCTTGGGGATCACAGGTTGAGCCAACGATGGTGTGTTCAAACAAGATATCGCCTTGGTCATTGATGGCAAAGGCACCAAATCGCAGGGTGTCATTTTCTCGCAGCAAAAATTGCAGCAATTCGTTAGACAACTTGGCTCCACTCACCACCGTTGAGCAAACATTGACGACTGAGTCGTCATCCCCCCAAGGGTAAATATTGATCTCCACCCAAGCTGATCCCATGAACAAGCCAAATCCAGGCCCGTCCAGCTTTTCCCAGGGGATGTCAGTAAATAGTTGATCCATCCAGCCTGCCACTTTGGCATAGCAGGTTTTTTGAGCTTCAGTTTCAAACTCCATTGCACCACCTCTAACTGCGCTGCTGCATCAGTTTAGGGTGATTGGGGGACTCAACTGGATCTTGGCAAAAGATTGTTACGCAATCACAACTTGTCCCACCAAGAGAAATTTCTCTTGGTGGGACAAGTCCATTTAGATCAAGATTGGCTCGACCAAGATTGACCGATGACTAGGGAGACTGGGGTTCGCCGCAGTTGATCATCCGTAAGGTCGCCGCTGCTGCATAGTTACGCAGCGTGGGTGAATCTGGCACAAAGGCGGAACCCGATTCGTTAATGGGGCTGGCAACGCCGCAGAAGCTAGACATCTGGGCAATCAAAGTTTGGCCCCAGTGACCTTGGATATCGCTAAAGCTGACAGGGTCTTGGGTGGACGGCAGGGTTGTGGTCAGGCCCAATGCATTACGCTCATACTCAGCCGCCCGCCGCAAGATGGCCATCAACTCAACCCGAGAAACCGTGTCCGCAGGGCGGAAGGTGCCCGTTTGGTCACCACTGACAATACCTGCGACTTTCGCAAACTGAATCTTAGACGCACTCCAGCGGTTGGCGGCGACATCAGGGAAGGGCGCTTGGCTAACGTCGGTGGGCACCTGTAGGTCTGTTACCGGCAATTTCAGCGCCAAAGCATCCAGCACCATGGAGACAGCCTGCTCGCGGGTCAATGATGTTTGGGGCCGGAAAGTACCATCTTGAAATCCAGAGATAAAGCCAAGCTCAGAGGCTTGGGCAATCTCAGTGGCGTAAACATCATTGCCAATGTCAGGAAAGGCTTCGATATTCGGTTCAGTGGGTTCACCGGTCGGGTCTGGCTCATCAGGCGGTGTAGGGTTGACTACCACTGGGGTATCCCCATCCGCGAGGACTTGGGCCAGAGTCAGGTCATTGGTGAAATAGAAGTGGCCCTGCACCCGATCTTCGAAGGTGCGTTTGGTGAGCCGCCAACCGGGAGCCAGAATGATGCGGGTAAACCCGGTGTCGCTGTTCCCTCCAGTACTGCCGATGGTGAAGGAGCCTTCGGTGTTGGATACAGCCCGTAGGAGTACGTTACCGTCTTGGGTTTCAACGATTCTTAAGTTAAAGCGAGATCCTAAATCTTCGTCATTGACTCGAACAGAGTAACCGTTGGTGTCGGAAGCCCGCCTACAGATGCCTGTAAAGTCAAAATTGAGCAGCAACGGGTCGATGGCAATAGGCCCAGTACCTGACTCGCTCCAGCATTGGCGCTCATCAGTGACTTGCTCATAGATAAAAAGTCGGTAAGGAATAAAGCCAGAGCCCTGGGCAGCAACCGGGACGACAGAATCTTGATTGATTTCAGTTTTGCCGAATTCTTGGGCGAAGGCAGGGCCCATGCCCCCAAAAACTCCGATCGCAGCGATTGCTAACGTCGCAGCTTTGACTCGAATAGATGATGCTAACATTACAGTTCGTTATTCCTAAAGCAGTTTAACGGGGAAAGCGGACAGCCCCGAGGAAATGCAGCCTGATTGATAGGGCAAAAAAATACCTCCAACAAAAGCTGTCGCCAATCGTTTTACACATGAATCAATATTGCACTATACAGCCTTTTTGAAATTGGCTGTAATCCTGATAGGTTCCGCCATTCCAAGGTTTCTGACGAGATCAGGGGATGGCAGTTCCAATAAAAGTCCAGAAAATCTTAAAACTTCTGTTAAACAATCTACAAAGGGATTGCAAATTGGCAGATTTTATGTGAATCAAAAAATAATCGTTAAGCGATCGCGCTGCAGCTGACATCAAGTCTCTCCAAGGTATTGCCAGACAGCTTAGTCATTTGTCACTATAGTTAACGCTAGGTATCTTCCCGGTTCGCCTTTGGCGTTCTCGAAGCGTAGACTATGCTTGTTTGGTCAGAATGTTTGAACCCAAGGGTATATTTATTTTGTTGCCTGAGACGGGCTCAATTTACAGAAAAAATCGTCTATCGATTAGGCCTTTCCGCTTCTAAACTTATTCGTAAATCACATCTGATTTGGAATTTTTCGCAACGGGGTGCAAAGCTCTGCTTCCCCCACAAAGAAAAACGATGCATCTAACTGTAGCCAGAATTTATTCAAACTTTTTTAAGGAGATTAGCTTTGATCCACGCGCCTAACCTTTTCTCAGCTGTGCTTGGGGTTTCTGCAGTGTTGGCAGTGGGGTTACAGCCCCTACCCGGGCAGGCTGCCGATGAAACTGATCTGCGTCGTTTCCTCGCAACCCTTGATTGTCCGGGGTGTGATCTGGGGGGAGCTGATTTGAGGCGGTTGGATCTTTCTGGGGCTAACTTGGAAGACGCTAATTTAGAGCAAGCTAATTTATATCGGTCTCGGTTAGAAGGGGCTAATCTGCGCGGGGCCAATTTGAGTCGGGCTAACCTTTCCTTCTCTAACTTGCAGTCAGCCGTGTTAGATAGGGCGGATTTGCGCGACGCTGTTCTATTTGCCGCTAACTTTGACAACACCTCAATGGATCAAGTCGATTTACGAGGGGCCGAAATCGAAGAAACCAGTTTTATCGGGGCTTCGATGTTGCAGGCAGACCTGCGCCAAGCGCTGGTGGTCAGCACTGACTTTTCCCAGGCGATGCTGTGTGGCTCATTGACCACCAACGGCTGGGAGTACCGCAACGACTGTACTGATGGTGAAAGGTTGACGTTTGACGAGTGATCGAACCCGCATTCCGCCCTTTGAAGAGTCACATCGAGCATAAGGTGACATACTTCAGACTTGATGTGATGGAGCCAAGGGCGTGATCAGTGACCTGACTCTGATGGTAGAGAACTTAGATCATCTTGGGATAGTGGCTGGTTTAGTCGACGAGCTGGGCCTGGTGGAGTATCTCAACGAAAAGGTGGAGGGAGACCCGCGCGAGACCTTAAGCATTGGGGTTGTCGTTAAGGCCATGATTTCTCAAGGGCCAATGTGGGTTAGAAATCTGTGGTGCGGTAGGCAGTGAACCCGACTTAAGAGTTTGATGAAGGTTATGCCCAAATGACAGGGGACAGTCCTGTTGGCGCTAGCGCAAAGGTTAGCGGTGGCTGTGGGGGTGGGCTCCGGTAGTTCATCTATGGGGTCTAGCTGCACCGGTGGTGTGGGACTAACAGCCCCCGTCGAATCCCTGTCTGCAAGCACTTGGGCCAGGGGGAGGTCGCTGGTGAAATAGTAGTGCCCCTGCACCTGATCCTCAAAAGTACGTTTGCTGAGCCGCCAACCTGGTGCCAACGTGATGCGGGTGAAGCCCGTGCTGCCTTTTCCCCCGGTGCTGCCAATGGTAAAGGCTCCTTCGGTGCTGGAGACCCCCTTGAGGAGCAGGTTGCCGTCTTGGGTTTCAACGATTTTCAATTGGAAGCGGGATCCCATCTCTTCATCATTGAGCCGGATGGAATAAGCATTGGTGTTGGCAGCCCGCTGACAGATGCCCGAAAAATCAAAGTTGAGCAGCAATGGGTCTACGGTGATGGGATCAGTGCCGGACTCACGCCAACACGGGCGCTGATCAGAAAGTTGCTCATAGATATAGAGCCGATAAGGAATAAACCCAGACCCCTGAACGACCAATGGGACAACCGTATCTTGATTGATTTCAACCTTTCCAAAGCCTTGGGCAAGGGCAGGGTCTACACTCCCTAAGAATCCGATTGCCGTGATAGCTAACGCCGCAGGCTTGACTCGAATGGACGATGTCAACATTTCAATTCCGTGAAGATTGGCTGTGATCCTGATAGGATAAGCCGTTCCAAGGTTGCTGACGGTAGCAGAGCAGGGAAGTTCCGCTCAGGCAATGGTGATCGTTGGGGAGAGGTACACATCCTGGATCGCATGGAATAGCTCAATCCCCTCTTCTAGGGGACGCTGGAAGGTTTTGCGTCCGGAAATCAACCCACATCCGCCAGCGCGTTTGTTAATGACGGCGGTGCGAACCGCTTGGGCAAAGTCATTATCCCCTGAAGCCCCACCAGAGTTGATCAATCCTGCCCGTCCGGCATAACAGTTGAGTACCTGATAGCGGGTGAGGTCGATGGGGTGGTCGCTGCTGAGTTCAGAATAAACGCGGTCGTCTGTGCGACCATATTTTTCGCCAGTGGCTTTGACGACGGCTTGATAGCCGCCATTGTTTTCCGGCAATTTTTGTTTGATGATGTCTGCTTCGATGGTGACGCCTAGGTGATTGGCTTGCCCGGTGAGGTCAGCTGCTAGATGATAATCTTTGTCTTGTTTGAAGGCTGGATTGCGGAGATAGCACCAGAGAATGGTGGCCATGCCTAGCTCGTGGGCAGCGGCAAAGGCTGCGCTGACTTCTTGGATTTGACGGGCTGATTCGGGGGAACCGAAGTAAATGGTTGCACCGACGGCGACTGCCCCCAGGTTCCAAGCCTGCTCAACATCGGTAAACATGATCTGGTCGGATTGATTGGGATAGGTTAGCAACTCATTGTGGTTGAGTTTGACAATGAAGGGAATGCGGTGGGCATATTTACGAGACATCATGCCCAAAACGCCTAATGTGGTTGCCACACCGTTGCAGCCCCCTTCAATGGCTAGCTTGATGATGTTTTCGGGGTCGAAGTAAATCGGGTTGGGCGCAAAAGAGGCTGCGCCAGAGTGCTCGATGCCTTGGTCAACGGGGAGAATGGAAAGATAGCCGGTGTTGGCCAATCTGCCAGTGGCAAAGAGCTGTTGCAGCGATCGCAGGACTTGAGGATTACGATCGCTATAGGCATAAACCCGATCGACAATATCGGCCCCCGGCAAGGTCAATAACGCTTTACTCAACTTGGCTTTGTAATTTAGAAGACTTTCTGCTTTGTCGCCTAACCAAGATTCGATTGATGGGGTAGCAGAGCGCGTTACAGTCATAATCTAAGTCCGAATTCATTGTTTTGATATCAGTGTAGCTTTAACGTTTGTTCTAGATTTCGATATCAGTTTAGCGGTGGGTTCTTTGAAGGCTAGCGTTCAATCTGAACCTATCGTTTGGTCAGCATGGCAATCTCAGTGCACGTCTTTCGAAATCTCAAAAATATCTCCAGAAGGAGGTTTAAGCTAATTTTTGTCTGCGGCAATCATCGTGTCTATCAGGGCAGAAGGGTCTGGAGTGAAGACTATTTATTGCCCGGTTTAGGCCAGCATACTGAGCATGCAAAAACAGAAAACCCAATCGGAAGCGCAGCTTATAAGTTTTATTTCGACAGATTAAAAATGTCTAAAATCTTCGCTAATGTGCTTACCTACACATAAGTTTCCTATGCTTAGGATTAGAAAATGTCAATGGTTTTAATCCCGCAAAAGTAATTAGTTCTAGTGGGTCTGGGGCAACGGTTTGCTGATGGGATAACCCCTGGGCCACGACTCCAATCGCTGAAATGTCATGCCATTGATCCCTAATTTGCATTTTAGAAACCTGCGGGGTGACCTATTTGGTGGCCTCACTGCCGCGATCGTAGCCCTGCCACTGGCCCTAGCTTTTGGTGTGTCTTCAGGGGCGGGGGCGATCGCAGGGCTTTATGGTGCCATATTTGTCGGGTTTTTTGCAGCCCTCTTTGGTGGCACACCATCCCAAGTCTCTGGTCCTACGGGCCCCATGACCGTGGTGATGGCCACTGTGTTTACCAAGCTGATTGCTGAGAATCCAGAACACGGCATGGCCATGGCATTTACAGCAGTCATGCTGAGCGGGGCGTTTCAGATTTTATTTGGGGTGTTACGGCTGGGCAAGTTCATCACACTGATGCCCTATACGGTGATTTCGGGCTTTATGTCTGGCATTGGTGTGATCATTGTCCTCTTGCAAATTGGTCCGCTGTTGGGATATCCGGCCCAGAGCACGGTTATTGCTGGGTTGCGGCAACTCCCAGCGGCCTTTGCTAATCCCCATCCAGTGGCAGCGGGGCTGGGCATTTTGACATTGACTATCGTTTTCGGCTGGTCTAAGAAGCTGGCTCGAATCGTACCGTCACCGTTAATTGCGTTAGTTGTCTGTACTGCGATCGCGATTTTAGTTTTTCCCAACAGTGATTTTGCCCGCATTGGCGACATTCCCCAGGGATTTCCCAAGCTACAGGTGCCAACTTTCAACCTGACCCAGATCAAAGACGTGGTGGGCTATGGCTTGATGTTGGCAACGTTGGGGGCAATTGACTCATTGTTGACCTCTCTGGTGGCCGACAACATCACCCGCACCCAACACGACTCCGAACGAGAATTAATTGGTCAAGGGATTGGCAACCTCGTCTCTGGATTATTTGGCGGCTTGCCGGGTGCTGGCGCCACGATGCGTACTGTCATCAATGTGCAGGCAGGGGGGCGTACGCCTATATCGGGTATGTTTCATGCCCTGATCTTGTTGTGCATTGTGCTGTGGGCAGGGGGAATTACGGCTAACATTCCCAACGCAGTGCTGGCCGGGATTTTGATCAAGGTGGGGATCAACATTATTGACTGGAGCTTTTTGTGGCGTGTGTGTCAGGTGTCGATGCGGGCTGCCTTAGTCACCTATGGGGTCGTATTGCTCACCGTATTTGTAGACTTGATCACCGCTGTAGCTGTGGGGGCCTTTGTGGCAAACATGTTGACAATCCATCGATTGACCAGCGTTCAAATCGATCAGGTCCGGGCCATTACCCATCCCGATGACGATCCGCAAGTTATGCTGGCCGCTAAAGAACGGCAACTGATGCTTCAAGGTCAAAGAAAGATTTTGTTGATTCAGATGAGTGGCCCCATGAGCTATGGCGCAGCTAGAACCATTGCTTACCATATGGGACGCGACTATGAGGCCCTGATTCTCGACTTGAGCAATGTGCCTTTGGTTGGGGTAACGGCTTCGTTAACCATTGAAACGGAGGTCAAAGCCGCCCGTCGCCGCCAACGGGGTGAGATTTTTATCGTGGGGGCCAAGGGCCAAGTGCAAGACCGACTCAAGCGGTTTCAGGTGCAAGATACCTTACCGGCTGGGCATTTTCTGCCCAATCGCTACTATGCCCTCAAGCTGGCCATCACTGTACTCAGCAATGATGTTTCAAGACCGCCTGCCCTGGTGGCGCCGCCTCAGGTTCATTCGATGATGGGATAACTGGGAGCGGGGCCATGGGGTGATGGGGAGCAATACCGATACCTGCTGTCATCATCCTGTTGTTCGGCAATGCTAACGCCTGAGTTGGAGAAAATCTGAAATCTAGGGCCTCACATTGCTCCTCTGCGATAGCCTAGCGGTGCGCAATAAGGGGGGAAATTGGCATGACAGGCTTGGATTGGAAAAGACTGCAAAACGGTTCAGATATTAGAGGGGTCGCTCTGGAGGGGGTGGCTGGGGAAGCTGTGAACCTAACCCCAACCGTCGTCAGTCGGTTGGGTCAAGCTTTTGTCAGTTGGCTAAGCGCCAAGGTGGGTAAGCCAACGGCTACATTGACGGTCGGGGTGGGACGAGACAGTCGCCTCTCGGGCCCAGACCTGATGCAGGCGGTCATGACGGGAATGGCCGCTAGTGGATGTCGGGTATACGACTTTGCCATGGCTTCGACCCCCGCGATGTTCATGAGCACCGTGACACCAGAGTTTGAGTGCGATGGGGCGATTATGATGACGGCCAGCCATTTGCCGTTCAACCGCAATGGCTTGAAGTTTTTCACGGCACAGGGTGGGTTAGGCAAACCCGATATTGCTGAAATTTTGGCGTTGGCTGAAGGCAATGACTTTGCAACGGCCACTGTACCAGGCACGGTTGTAGCCCATGATTTTATTTCGGTGTACGCTGAGCAACTGGTGCAAACCATTCGGCAGGGGGTGAACCATCCTGAGCGGTTTGAGCAGCCGCTTAAGGGGCTAAGAATCGTGGTGGATGCGGGCAATGGCGCGGGTGGCTTTTATGCTGATCGGGTGTTAGAGCCTTTGGGGGCAGATACACGCGGCAGCCAGTTTTTAGATCCCGATGGTACTTTTCCTAACCATATTCCCAACCCGGAAGACCACGACGCGATCGCATCCATTTGCCAAGCCGTGATCGAGCACAAGGCTGATTTTGGCATTATTTTTGATACCGATGTGGATCGGGGAGCAGCCGTTGACCACTTGGGTCGAGAACTCAACCGCAATCGTTTAATTGCCCTGATCTCTGCGGTTGTCTTGCGGGAGCATCCCGGTTCGACGATTGTCACCGATTCGATTACCTCCGATGGACTGACCCAGTTTATTGAAGCGGAGTTGCAAGGGGTTCATCATCGTTTTAAGCGAGGCTACAAAAATGTGATCAATGAGGCGATCCGGCTCAATCAGTTAGGCCAGGAGGCTTGGCTGGCGATCGAAACCTCGGGCCATGGTGCCATGAAAGAAAATTATTTCTTGGACGATGGGGCTTATTTGGTCAGCAAGTTGCTGATTGAGTTGGCGAAGTCAAAGTTAGCTGATACGTCGCTCCCCGAACTCATTGCCAACTTGAAAGAACCCCAAGAAAGCGGTGAATTTCGGCTCAAAATCAAGCAAGACGACTTTAAAGCTTATGGCAACAGCGTAATCGAACAGCTTCAAGCCTTTGCTACAGACGCACCGGATTGGGCAATCGTGCCCAAGAACTATGAGGGGGTGCGAGTTTCTTGCCCGTCATCACAAGAAGAGGGTTGGTTTTTGCTGCGGCTATCGCTGCACGATCCGGTCATACCGCTCAATATTGAGTCGAATGTTGTGGGCGGCCTTGACCAGATCAAAACGCGACTGCTGGCGTTTTTCCAGTCTTTCGATGCGCTTGACTTGTCGCCCTTGCAGTAGACGCTTTCTGCCAATAGCAAGGGACTGGCTTCTGTGTGGCCCCAAAACTCATGGTCTGACCCCGCCCCAGATCAAACACAGGGGTTAAACTAAGGGGCAATCCACATGCCCTCGTATAGCTTCCATGACAGCCACCGTAGACTTCCTCAACACGCTCAATCCCTCCCAACGGCAAGCCGTCGAGCATTTTTGTGGCCCGCTACTGGTCGTCGCGGGGGCAGGTTCGGGCAAAACGCGGGCGCTCACCTTTCGCATTGCTAACTTGGTGCTGACCCACCGGGTTGATCCAGACAACATCTTGGCGGTGACCTTCACCAACAAAGCTGCCAAAGAAATGAAAGAGCGGATCGAAAAGCTATTTGCCGATCAAGAAGCTCAAGCTAAACACGGCAAACCTTTGGAATCATTGCCGGAGTATGAGCAAACCAAGCTGCGATCGCACATCTACAAAACCGTTACCAAACACCTGTGGATTGGCACCTTCCACGCCCTGCTAGCACGCATCTTGCGCTTTGATATCGAAAAATATCAAAGCCCCGAAGGTTATCAGTGGAAACGCAGCTTTTCGATTTTTGATGAGTCCGACGCCCAGAGCTTGGTCAAGTCCATCGTCATCAGTCAAATGAACCTGGATGACAAGAAGTTCAACCCCCGATCGGTACGCTACGCCATTAGCAACGCCAAAAACCAAGGACAATCCCCGGCCGATCTAGAACGCGATCAACCCAACTTTCGGGGCCGGGTTATCGCCGATGTCTATCGTCAATATCAAAAATCCCTGGCTGAAAACAACGCCCTCGACTTTGACGATCTGATTTTGATTCCAGTGCAGTTGTTTCGGCAAAACGAACAGGTACTGGCCTATTGGCACAAGCGGTTTCGCCACATTCTGGTGGACGAATATCAAGACACCAACCGTACTCAATATGACCTACTGCGGTTATTGGTGACCAATGGGGCTGCCGCCAAACAGTTTGACGACTGGAATTACCGTTCTGTATTCGTGGTGGGCGATGCCGATCAGTCAATTTACTCCTTCCGAGCCGCTGACTTCACCATTTTGATGGGCTTCCAAGACGACTTTGGCGATGGCTTGCCTGACGACGACACCCGCACCATGGTGAAGTTAGAAGAAAACTACCGCTCCACCGAAAACATCTTGCAGGTAGCCAACTATTTAATTGAAAACAATACCGAACGCATCGATAAGGTGTTGCGCCCGACCCGTGGTGAAGGGGAACCGATCGTTTGCCACCGAGTCGACGATGAAATTGCCGAAGCCGAATTTGTGGTCAACCAAATCCGGTCTTTGGAGTTCAAACACCCAGAACTCCACTGGGGCCATTTTGCCATCCTGTATCGCACCAATGCCCAGTCCCGCACCTTTGAAGAGGTGCTGACTCGCTTTAGTATTCCTTATCAGGTCGTGGGCGGCCTACGCTTCTATGATCGGCGCGAAATTAAGGATGTATTGGCTTATCTCAGGGCGATCGCCAACCCAGCCGACACCGTCAGCCTAAAACGCATCATCAACGTCCCGCGTCGGGGCATTGGCAAGTCTACTATTGACAAGTTAGAGCAGGGCGCGGCTACCCTCGGCGTGCCCCTGTGGGAAATTTTGAGTGACGACACCTCTGTTAAAACCCTCGCCGGACGCTCAGCCAAATCGGTGCTGGGGTTCACGCGGATTGTGCACAACTGGCAAGAAAAGCAGGAACACTACAAAGCGTCAGAAGTGGTGCAAGGCGTGCTAGAAGATTCGGGCTACATCAACGATCTGAAGGAAAAGGGCACCGACGAAGACCTAGAGCGGGTGCAAAACGTTCAAGAGCTGTACAACGCCGTCTTGCAATTTGAAGAAGAAAATGAAGAAGCCCAGTCACTCCAGGCTTTTTTAGCCAACGCCGCCCTGGCGTCAGACCTCGATAATGTTGAAGAGGCCCAAACCCGCGTGTCGTTGATGACGCTCCACTCCTCTAAGGGCTTAGAATTTCCGGTCGTTTTTCTGGTTGGCTTAGAGCAAGGTCTATTTCCCAACTTCCGCTCCCTGGAAGACCCCGCAGCGATCGAAGAAGAACGTCGTCTCTGCTACGTCGGCATCACCCGTGCCAAAGAGCGGCTGTTCATCAGCCACGCTCGTATGCGCCGCCTCTACGGCAACCGCGAACCCGCCAGCCCCTCCCTATTTCTCACCGAACTCCCCCCCGACCAGCTCCAAATCAACAGCGCCGCTGCCTTACCCCAACGCTGGACTACCTCGATTCGTGAACAAAAAGAAGTTGCCCAAGCCAGCCGCGATGAAAATCGCCCCGGCACCCACGCAAACGACTGGACAGTGGGTGACAAAATCCTTCACAAAGCCTTCGGCCCTGGCCAGGTGACTCACATCTTTGGTGCAGGTAACAAGATCTGTTTAGCCATCAAATTTCCCGGCCAAGGGCAGAAGATTATTGACCCGAAGATGACGGTGTTGCAGCGCATGGAGAGTTAGCCATCGGTTCGGTCTAAATAAGAATCCACTCAGCGATCGCACCTGTCCACTACTTGAGGGCTTACGCGGTTGAACAACCTGCATAAGTCCTCCTTCCTGAGAAATAGGCAATCCATGACGGCCAATGATGGTGGTTACCAATCATGAGGAGTACTATGAAGCGCGCGATCGCGGTGGGTTTGCTGTCAGTTCTGATGGTCAGTGCAGGGTGTACAAGCACTGCACCCCAGATTGAGACGTCAACATTGGAAACCTTTGCTGATTGGTGTCTCAACCAAGTCAGTTTGACGCCAGAGGCTCAGCATACAGTCGAGATGTTGCTGGCAGAAGCCGGGACTCAGACATGTGAGCAGGCTGAAGCAACCCTGACCAATCTGAGCGAGCTTGACCTTACAGGTAACGACATCACGGATGTAGCCCCATTAGTTGGCCTAACCAATCTAATCAAACTCGATCTTGAAAACAATGACATCTTGGATGTGACCCCGCTAGCTAGCCTAACTAAGCTAAGTGAGCTTGATCTCAGTCGCAATCCGATCGTGAATGTGACCCCGCTAGCTGGCCTAACTAACCTAAGTGAGCTTAACCTCAGTCGCAATCAAATCGTAGATGTGGCTCCCCTAGCCAATTTGCCTAACCTGACCCGGCTTGATATTTACTACAACCAAATCACAGACGTGGCTCCCCTAGCCAGCGTAGTCAGCCTGACCACGCTTGATCTCAGTAACAATCAAATCGCAGACGTGACTCCCTTGGCTAGTCTGAGCACTTTAACCCAACTCAAACTCAATAACAATCAAATCGCGGACACGACGTCCTTAGCCAATCTGACTAATCTAAACGTGCTGCGCATCACTTATAACCAAATTGCCGATGTAGCTCCCTTAGCCAGTCTGAGCAACTTGAGAGCGCTTTCCCTAAGTGTCAATCAAATCGTTGATGTGGGCCCCTTAGTGAGTCTGAGCAATCTCACCGAGCTTGATCTTATTGGCAACCAAATTGCGGATGTGTCTCCCTTAGCCAATCTGAACAGTCTGAACAGACTTGACCTCGGCAACAATCAGATTGTGGACGTCGACCCCTTAGTGAGTCTGAGCAATCTCACTAAGCTTGACCTCTCTTTCAATCAAATCACGGATGTCAGCTCCCTAGTAAGTCTGAGCAATCTCACCGAGCTTGACCTGAGTCGCAATCAAATTGTGGATGTGGCCTCCTTAGCCAGTTTGAGCAATCTCACCGAGCTTAACCTGAATGGCAATCAAATCGTGGATGTCATTCCGCTAGCCAGTTTGACGAATCTGACTGGGCTGTTCCTGAGTAACAATCAAATTGTGGACGTGTCTCCCTTAGCCGATCTAACCAATCTGACTGTCCTTAGCTTGACTATGAATCCGCTCGATGAGCCGACTTGTCCAGTGCAACCTGAAACGATTTGTGGAGGGTATCCCGAAACCTCTTCCTTACACTAGCCGCGAAGTTGGGAGGAATGACCATGAAGCGCGCGATCGCCATGGGTTTGCTATCGAGTCTAGTTTTGAGTGCGGGATGTAGACGCGTTACAGCCCAGAACGAAAATTTTCCAGAAACCTTTGAAACCTTTGCCGACTGGTGTCGCAATCCAACTGGTTTGACGCCAGAGGTGCAGCATACCGTCAAGGTGCTGTTGGCAGAAGCCGCGACACAGGAGTGCGATCAGGCCGAAGCAACCCTGACCCATCTCACCGAGCTTGACCTTGACGACAATCGCATCACAGATGTGGCCCCGTTAGCGAGCCTGACCAATCTGACCAAGCTTGATCTCAACGACAATCGAATTGTGGATGTAGCCCCGTTAGCTAACCTGACCAATCTGACCAACCTCAACCTCAGGCGCAATCGCATCGTGGATGTGGCCCCGTTAGCGAATCTGAGCGCTTTGACACAGCTTGACCTCTACCTAACTCAAATTGCAGACGTGGCCCCATTAGCGAACCTGACCAATCTGACCAAGCTTGATCTCGGTAACAACCAAATTGCAGACGTGGCCCCCTTAGCGAGCCTGACCAATCTGACCAAGCTTGACCTCGGTAACAATCAAATCGCAGACGTGGCCTCGTTAGCGAGCCTGACAAATCTAACCGCGCTTGACCTGGGTGGTAATGACATCGCGGATGTGACCCCACTAGCCAGCCTGACGACTCTGACTAAGCTTGGCCTCAATGACAATGACATCGGAGATTTGACCCCGTTAGCCAGCCTGACCAGGCTAACCGACCTTAACCTCAATCGAATTGAAATTGTGGATTTAGCCCCCTTAGCCGGCTTGACGAATCTGAAGGCGCTTGACCTCAGTAGCACTTCAGTCGTGGATGTTTCCCCACTAGCCGATTTGACCCATCTAACTAGACTTAACCTCTATTTGAATCAAATCGTGAACGTATCTCCGTTAGAAGGCTTAAGCAAGCTCACCAGTCTTGATCTGGCTCACAATAACATCGCGGACGTAACCCCCTTAGCCAGCTTGACCAATCTGACTTGGCTTGACCTCAATAACAATCAAATCACTGATGTATCCCCGTTAGCTGATTTGACCAACCTGACTGACCTCGTACTTGTGGATAATCCGCTCAACGATCAAGCCTGTCCCCTAAAACCCGAAACGATCTGTCAGTTCGACTTTTACAACCCCCGTGATGCCCTATCACCCAATTCATATCCATGATGCAACTGTCCTGTGCAGCCTCAATCCGTTTGTTCATGCTGACTGGGGCTGCTAACAGTTCTGACCCATCCATTCAATTTATACGGCGATAGGTAGGCGATGTTCATGCTTGCCACCACTCCTAACCACCCGATTATGCCCATGGATATTAAGACCTTGCAAAATTGGGCGTGGCTGTGATTCAGCAAAGTGGACAACGCTAATTGTCCCTGGGGTTAGCGCCAACAACTCACGTCTCTGGGGCGCAATGCTAACAATTTGGGTCAGCAGCGTTTGGATTTTTGCAGGGGAAGCAATCACAAGCCCAGTGACCAGGCTTTCGTTCGACTGCTTTCGCAGATTGAGGGTCGATTGCCAAGCTGGGATAAAATCATCTCGCTGCACTTGAAGCTGTACGGTCTCTCGGTGGTCTCCCAATAGCTGAGCCGTTTGAAAATCATTAATCAGACCATGGGTTTGCAAACTGAAATTGAGATGAACTGACGCCAAAACATCAGGGATGTCATTCAGGGGAGTATCGCCTTCAACAGGTAGAAATAGTAATCGGAGTCCCTGCTTACCCGCTTTGAGCTTAGGCAGCGTTTCGCCAAGTGGGGCAGTCTCATTGAGTTGACAGAGCTGAGCCGCGTTGGTTTCAGGTGAAAATTCTAGAACGCTGATACCACAGTTGGATTGCTGTAAGCCATGGTGCTGCTCTGGTGTCAGGCCAAGGGCAGTGCTAATCAACGCATGAATCGTGCCCCCATGGCTGACGATCAATAGGGTTTGGCCTGCCTGTATGGGCAAAACATCCTGCCAAAACGCTTGGGCACGCCCATAGAGATCGCATACGGGATAAAACGCTGTGGTCGCCATAGGCGGGGTGTCGAAGGCACTGTTGGAATGCAGTAGCGGAGACTCTAGGGGAGAGAATCGTGCCATCTGGAACTCATGGGGACGCTCAATCCAACAGCGGTAATCATTGGCTTGGTGAGTCCGCACCGTCTGGTAGGGGAGCCCTTCCCAAGCGGGTAAATCAATTTCACGGAGGTCGTTTCTGAGCTCGATTGTGAGCGCGTCATTCGATAACTGGTCGAGGATGACATCGGCAGTTTGTCGAACTCGCTTGAGGGGACTTGCATAAACAACGTCAATCTTTTCAGACCGTAACGCCTGCCCCACCAGTCTGGCCGTGCGTTGGCCGTCGGTGGTGAGCACTGCCTGGTCTGAGCTGCCCTGGTAGCGCCCCTGCTCATTATAGGTGCTGCGACCGTGGCGAACGAAAATCACGCGGGTGGGGAGAGAGGTTGGGTGCATGGTGGCTGTGATGGAAAGACGGGGGGATAAAAACTCAGTGGGGTTGATTGGTCTGAGCTACATCTGTTGGACAACAGGTGACTGCACAGGCTGGGTCGCGTTGGCGTGACGCTGCGTATATCGGTGATAAATGCAGCGATTTAGGCGTCTTTCTAAGGCAATGAGCACTTTCTCAAGCCGGGCATTGCCTTTGCCAAAGGTCAGTCGATCGACGAAGGGCTTAATCAGCAACTCATGGCGGCGGCTACCTAAGCCTGCATAGCGACGCTTGAAGTACTTATCGTTTTCAGTCAATCCCCACTTGTCACGGAGATGATGCAGGCTGGCGAGATCCCAGGCATCGCTCCAGCGCAGCATGAAGTAGGGTAAGTCGTACCATTTAAAGTCAGGGAGCTCTAGCTTGCCAAACCACGCCAGCAGACCTGCTTTGTTGGAATCAATACCCAGCGTATCTGTGGTGACAACTGCTTCACGTTCGCTGTAGATGGTGCCGCCGGCCTCTGTCACCATAAAGCAAAAGTCAATGTGCTCTCGGGTCGCCATCATGCCTTCATCGAGCAGACCCGTTTGCTCAAAAATTTTGGTGCGCGCCAGCATACAGTGGAACTCGACATAGTCGCACTGGGTGCGCTGGATCTGTTCTGGCACCGCTGCGATCGCGGTGCCGGTTAAATAAGCCGATTGTCGAATCCGTCGTCGTGTTTGCCCGTGTTTAATATCGACCTGGATATATGAGCGTCCGCCCGCGTTATGAATCACCTGGTGGGCTGGCTGGCCAATACAGGTGAGGGGGCCGACCACTGCCGCGCCGGTTTCTTCGGCACACTGCACCAGTTGGGTGAGCCAGCCTTTTTTGACAATGACATCGTTTTCAATGAACACGACATACTGGCTATCGGTTTGGCTAAGGACGTGACGCAGACCTACGTTTCTAGCTTGATTGGGAGAAATGTATCGATCGGTGTGAATCACATGAAAAGATTTTTCTCGCGCTTTCTCAGTGATATAGCGCTGAATTGGGTCTGGTGAGCAGACATCAACAAAGACCAGATCAAAGGGATAATCTGTATCTTGATAAATGCTCTCTAGGCACTCACGGGTGTAGCTGAAGCGTTCCCGTGGGCCTACGACTAGCGTCACCTTAGGTTTGTTTACGATTGACATTTCTGGGAGTGTCATTTTAAATCTCTCCAACTACTGAAACCATCGTCTATCACCTGGGTAAAGTCACCATGAAACTTGTATGAGAAAACTTTCATCTCTTTGAAACTAGGCCATATTGAAACCTGCTTTGACGCGTTTTTAAAGCCTAGAAATCAACACCTAATTCGACGCTGCCAAAGGGTTGGATCGTTTCTCCTACTTCAGACAAAGGAACTTCAGCTCCAACACTTAATTCAAGGCTAGTGTTTTCGCCTAACTCAAATTCATAGGTCAGTTCAGGCTCAGTTATCCATTCACCATTGTCTTGTCCAATCGGTATTTCCAGTTCTAATTGATCTGAATCACCCAATGAGAAAGCCGGGCCAATTTGCCACTCGCTTAGTTCACGCTCGTCAACGTTATATTCAAATTCTCCTCGAATCAGAGTATCTGCGGCTGCCAGAGTTGAATTTAGAAGGAATACAGCGATTGTGACGGGCCAAGTGAGAAGACACCGGAAAAGTTTCTTGTTCACAAAAATCACCAGAATCAATAAAGCGTCAATCGTCCTGAGACAGGGAAGGGATTAATATCTGTCTCTTTTGGGCAGATGCTACTTTCTGAAAAATGCTGAACGGATCTCTTCTTGACCACATTTAGATCTCTAGCCCTCCTGGGCTAAAAGCTCAAGAGATTTCCCTTTTATGGAATGTTTTAAAGGTCTTGATTTCGGTAGCAAAACGCTTGAGATCCCCCTAAAGGAGTTAGGAGGGATCATGCAGTGCTGAATGGCGCAGTCAACCACTTTGAAAACAGCCTTTTATATGTAGCTAAGCTTGAGGGAAATATCTTTAGTTTGTTGAATAAGCTGCTTCCTTGCTTCAGATGAAAGCAGTTTGTCCCCTGCCTTGGCATTCGTCACGACCTGCTCAGGGGATTTAGCGCCTGCGATCGCGACGGGCTGCACCGGGTGGGATATGTTGTGTCTTTTACATTGGCAGGGGCATCACACGCTGTGCCCCTGCGAGCCAGGGTTTAGGCGAGTACTGTGTCGGCTTGCTTCTGCTTGGTGGCTTTGATCAACTGATCTCGTTCTGTAGGCGACAGTAGCTTGTCACCCGCCTTTGCATTCATGGCGACTTGCTCAGGAGATTTAGCCCCGGCGATCGCGACCGGTGCGACTGGATGGGAAATCACAAAGCGTAGGGCCGCCGTCACCATAGCTTCACCCGGCGCTAGTGCAGTTTTGAGGTTCTCAACTTTGGCCATTTTGCGCGCCAGTTTTTCTTTAGCGCGATCGCTGTCGTACCATTCAGCGCGAACCGTATCGGTAAATACCGTATCGGATGAGTATTTACCTGACAGCAATCCTTTATGGAGTGGCCCCCTAGCCAGCACAGCGATGCCATGGTCTTGGCAATACGGAAGAAACTCATCGTCAGGGCCACGGTTCAGTAGAGAATAGTCCGTTTCGACGACGCTGCAAGTCCCATAAGCATTGAACAGCTTTAGCGCCTCAAGCTTGTCAGTCGATATCCCATAAGCCCGAATATGGCCCTGCTTTTTGAGCGTTTCAAAGCCTTCTAGGTAGATATCAGCCTGTTTCGGATCGGCTAATTTGCCTTCGTGGCACAGCATGACATCGACATAATCGGTTCGCAATCGATAGAGGCAGGCGTGCATGCAGAGACGCACCATGTCTACGGTGGTCATGGGCACCATCTGCCCGGTACGTCGGCCCCAGCGGCCAATTTTGGTAACCAGGTGAACCTTGTCGCGTAGGCCAATCAACGCTTTGCCCAGGCGTTCTTCAGAAAGTCCAGCGGGGATGCCATAGGATTCTGCGGTGTCAATCAGATTAATGCCCTGATCAACAGCACTGCGGACTGTAGCGATGGCAGTACTTTCATCGATATGTCCCCATTGGTTGCCAATATTCCAGGTGCCTAAGCCCATGGCAGAAACTTGAAAACCGGTTTTGCCAAATTCGCGATAAAACATGGTGTTAACTCCTAAAAGAACAAGTCACTGAACGACAGGTAGTATCGTTCCGTACAAGACACTTTAGGGGCGCACACTGTGCGCCCGTGCTTACCTCAAAGCGCTGTCTTAGACTGACCAACCGTTGAGATCGGCAAAGCAGTTTCGGGTGGGGTTGAGGGTTGCGCTGATGGCTGCACCTCCTCTGGGAAAACCGTATCTGGCGCCTCTGAAATAGTCACAATCGCAGCGTTCTTGACTAAACGCTGATGCCGCGCCGAAATGTGACTATTGAGCACTTTCTCTAACTTAAATAACTGTTTCTCAAGCCACTTTGTGGCAGGTTTACCCAAGTAGGAAAACCAAGCGGCAATCGGCTTGATAATTTCTTTGCGACGTCGCTGCCCCAGTTTTTTGTAGCGCTTTTGAAAGTAGCTACTCTCGGCCAGGTTCCATTTGGTTTGGAAATGCAGCAGGCTGTCGCGCTCCCACTCATCACTCCAACGCAGCATGAAGTAGGGCAGATCAGCACGCTCTAAACGGGGAGCCGGGGGGTGGGTGAGAAACGTCACCACAGAAGTTGGCTCAAAGTAGATCAGCCCCCCGGCGCGGGTTACGGTCATGCAAAAGTCTAGGTATTCTTTGGTGCAAGAAAACCCCTCATCGAGTAAGCCGATGCGGTTAAAGATGCTGGCTCGCACCAGCATGGCATGGAACTCTACAAAGCCAGTCGTTTGGCGCTTAAGCTGGTCACCAATCTCCGCAATGGGACAATTCTGAAAATAGGTCTGCTCTCGAATGGTCCACTGTCCCACTTCCATCAAGGTGCCGTTTGGGCCAAGCTCTCCCTGGGAAAATTTGGCGTATTCGGCTGGCGCCATGTAATCGCCGCCAATGCAGTGAACAATGGTATGGAGGGGTTTGTATTGACACACCAGAGAGCCCACCACAGTCGCCCCAGTTTCTTGGGCGCACGCGACCAAGGCGCTTAACCAGCCTGAGGAAAACATGATGTCGTTGTCAACAAAGATCACATAAGGGGTTTTGATCCGTTGCAACCCCACGTTTCTGGCTTGATTGGGGGAAAGATAGTGCTGCGATCGCACCAGTTCAAACCCTTTTTCTTCAGCTTGGGCTGCTAGATAATCTCGTACCTGTTTAGGGGAGTTGTTATCAACATAGATCAGCTTGAAAGGATATTGAGTATTTTCGTAGAGGCTCTCTAGGGAGTCTTGAGTAAACTGAAATCGTTCCCGAGGAACGACAACAATCGTGACTTGAGGGGATGTCATAGTTTTCATGGGGGTTCCTAGTATGATGCTGTTTCCAGATATTGATTTGCAGGGGCAGCCGCCTGCTCGATCCACTCCATGGAACAAGCAGTACGACTGATAAGCTGCTGTTGTTGGCCAATCTCAATGCACCTAGCCTGTTGGGACAGCAGGTAGGTGAGTTGTCCGTTGCCGGTCTGACGAAAGCCCACCCCTTGCCCTTCAAAGGTGAGACCAAACCCTTGAAATGAGCCTGAATAACCGTCTTTAGACACACAAAAGCGATCGCGAAAGGGTTGCCCCTCGATCTGCCCGTCCACTTGAAACAGCAGCATGGGGTCAGTCGGCTGATTCAATAAATTGAGCGCTTGCAGCTCAAAGTTGCTCTGCTTAGGGGCAACTACTGTGCAAAAGAACAAAGACTTCACATCAGTTTGGCTGAGCGTCACCACAGGCGCGGGGTGCTTGATACCGTACTTCTTAGACGCCCAGCCCGACTCAATGTAGCCGGTCATCCCTGGGCAACGGTAGGTCAGCAGGGTTAAATCGGGCGCGATCGCGCTCACCTGCTGGGCCTGTGTCCGTAGTGAAATCTGTCCCTGTAGGTGAGGCGCGAGATGAAACCGTAGAGCACACTGATGGCGCTCACTGTCATCGATGTGGATGCGGTCAAGAATGAACAAATACTGCCGTTGCATATAGATAAAAAATCGCTCATGCACAGGCGTGTATTCAACGCTTTTGGCCTTTGCACAAACCCAATCAGACCGCTGCCCGAGCTTAAAAGATAGGTCTGCGACCTGCACCTCCGAGCCAAGCTTAAACTTACCTGGCTTAGGTTTAGGAATGTAGCGGGTTTGATCTTTGCCGTCGATCTCCACCGTATTGTGATAAGCGGTGCTCTTAAAGGTTTTACGCCAGTTGATCCCATCTTGGCCTGGCACTGCATCGTAGGTATACCGACCCGGATCAATGATCAACGGTTTGCCATTGGCAAAATAACAAAAATTGAACAGATCAAAATGGCCATGCTTGCCTGCCCCCAATTGAGCACAATCATAAAAGACATGCTGGCGCTGTTGGGCAGTGGCCAAATCCGTCCCCCAACCATCAGAGAAGATAAAATAGCCTGCGTCTTCAAACTGTTTAGAGGGTTGCTGAGGGGGTTGGCCCGCGTTGCCCAGGGTTGCGCCCCAAAGCCATTCTGGGTTGTTCAAGCGTCTGCTGCCCTGCTTTAACAAATATCGAAAATCGCCATCATCGGCATCATTAATGAGAGGAATTTCACCGTTAGGCCACTGCATATATAGGTAAAAATCCAGTGCTTTGGTAAGGGTAGAGAGCAGCTCAGGGGCTAATGCAACGTTATTCGTTTGAGCCAACTCAACAAATGACAGAAAAGACTTAAGGCTGAGTTGGTGATAGTGGGTCGATAGCTCAATATGCACCCCATCTGGATAAAATTCACCCAGCAAGTTGTCCGTCAGTTTGTCTCTGCCCACCCGTAAAAAATAGGGATGTAAACGGAACTCTGGGAAGACAACCCCCACTAGAAAAATAGAGGAGAGTTGCAACGTGCGATGGTTGAGCGCCTGGGAGAGATTTTCGCAGATGTAAAGGGTTTCAGCCGCAATGCGCGATAGAAACCGTCGCAAAAAGTCAGGGGTGATGATCTGCTGACAAGGCGTCCCTTGCAGTAACAGAAAAGAATAGACCCAGCGTTCAATCCGTCTGGCCTCGACCTGGGCGTCACTGGCGATGATAAACCCAGAGGACATCTCATCCAACCATGAGGTGATCAGAGTCATCCATTTGTGCAAATATTGCGCATCTTGTCCCTGGCGATAAGCCTGAATCAGACAAAGGGCATAGCTGAATTTATGATGGGAAACTTGCCATTCTTTATCGCGGCTAGGATTGGTCTGCCAAGAGAAATCGGACGGCAGTTGGTAGGTCTGATTGCACAGGGTAAATTCATTGCGAATCACCTGCTGGGCGATCGCCAAGTCTGCTGCACTCGGTTTAGGGAGTGAGGGCACTGCCACAGATTTGCGCTTCAAGAAATAATCTGAGAAAGCAGCGAGTGACAGCTGATCAATTGCATCGGTAAACGTAGGCTGTTGTTCTACAGTCATGGTAGATATCTCCAGCTTAGACAGCGAGAGGATTGGGGGGATTGGGAGAATTAGGGTCAATAGCAGCCTGCATCTGATAGAGCGCAGCATAGTGTTGCCCTAATTGCATAAGCTCTGGGTGAGTACCGCGCTCTATCACCTGACCGTCTGCAATGTACAAGATTTGGGCAAAGGCGGTGGAGGCCCGCAAATCGTGGGTGATTAAAAAGGTCGTGCTGCCCTGGGTTAACCGAGCTAGGGCTTCACTAACAGCCTTTTCACTTTTGTTATCGAGTCCCACTGTGGGTTCATCTAGAATGACAATAGGCGCTTTACGAACTGCGGCCCGAGCAATGGCAATCCGCTGCCGTTGTCCCCCCGATAGGGTCGAGCCCCGTTCACTGATCAGGGTGTCATAGCCTTCAGGCAGAGACAGGATGAAATCGTGGGCATTGGCTAGCCGTGCTGCTTGTTCAATTTCAGCATCGGTCGCCCCTAGGGAACCGTAGGCAATGTTGTCGCGGATGGTCGCCCCAAATAAAACACTGTCTTGCAGCACAATGCTGATTTGACCCCGCAGCGAATCTAATTGGTAGTCACGAATATCACGACCATCAATGCACACCTGACCTGATAGGGGATCGTACAGACGCAATAGCAGGCTAACCAGCGTAGACTTACCCCCGCCTGAGGGGCCAACTAGGGCAATGCGCTGGCCTGCTTTGGCCTCAAAACTGACATTCTCTAAGACTGTCTTTGCCGAGTCATAGGCAAAGTGAACCCGACGGAAACGAACATCTCCTTTGAAAGGTTGGGCGGTAATCGCGCCACGTTTGTCTCGCACAGCCGGCACAATATCGAGTAAATCAACGATGCGTTCGCCAGAAGCAGCCGCTTTAGAAATGTTGGCGACGTGTTTAGCCAACTGCCGAGTTGGCTTAAAAGCCGTCTTGAGATAGGTGATAAACACCAGCAGGTCACCCGGGGTAGCTGCCCCCTGCTGTACCAGCGCAACTCCGCGCCAAAGTACGAGCGCAGTTGCGATCGCCACCAAGATTTCTACTGTCCGCTGCAGCCCTGCTGAGAGTTGCTGGGTGCGGGCACTGTCTTCAAGACTCTGACGGTTATCGCTGGCAAATATTGCCTCTAGTCGGCCTTCAAGGGAGAGGGCCTGCACCACTTTAATCGCCCCCATCGCTTCGGCAGCGGTAGCGGCCATCGCACTCTCTCGCTTGCGTTGCTGACGGGCTACCTTTTGAATCCGCTGCGTGAGTTTAAGGCTAGACAACACGAACAGCGGTAACACTGCCATGGCAATGACTGCCAGCTCCCAATCCAGTAAGAACATCACCGCCACCATGCCAAACAGGGTCAAGGTATTGATCAGTAAAGGCAGGGTTGCTGTGACTGTTACATCTCGCAGGCGATCGATATCACTGGTAATGCGCGTGATCAAATCGCCACTCTTCGCTTTGTAGTGAAACGACAGTGACAAGCGTTGGAGGTGGGTGTAAAGCTCAGCCCGGACTTCGGTAATGATGCGGCTTGCGGCCAGAGACAATCCGACTAAGCTGATGTAGGCTGATATCGCCCGCAGTCCTGCGGTGACCACAATCGCGATCGCCAAAATCAGCAGTAGCATATTGGGGCTAGCTGCCCGCAGCAGAGGCCAGTCCAACTCTGCATTGTGGGCTCCGGATAAAAGAATATAGTCAAAAACAAGCTTTAGGGGCCAAGGTGCTAGCAGACGGGCAAAAACCTCGGCAACCAACCCCACTCCGGCCAGGGCGAGCAGCGAGCTCTGCTTCCGAATCTGTGGCCAAAATCGGTTCAAAATACGTTGCATAGCAGGAAGTGCCTGCTTCATATTTTTGGGACGATTGCGCTTGATCATGACAGTGAATGCTCTTGAATAGAACTGCAAACAGCGAGTGGGGTGGGGAGCGGGGGAGATGGGGAGCGGGGGAGATGGGGAGCGGGGGAGAAGAAGAATGATAGGTGCTTAAGGACAAGAATTTACCCCTGCACCCTTACCCTGCTCAAGCAACCCCGAGTTCATCCCTAACAGAAATTTCGTGCGCTCCCAACACTTGCTGATACACCCGTTGCCAGTTTTGCTGTTCGACGGCAGGTGCAAGTTGATTCAGCGTCTTCTGCCGAGCTGCCATACCCAACTGCTGCCGTAAGCCAGGTTGAGTGATCAGACGTTGCAAAGCGTTAGTTAAGGCTTTAGCGTCAGCGGGTCTCACCACTAGGCCGTTGACACCGTCTTCCAGAATTTCGCCGATGGCATCAACAGCGGTGCCGACCACTGCTTTAGCGGCTAACATAGCTTCTAGCATGGCGTTGGGGCAGCCATCATGGAGCGAGGGAATGGCGAAAATATCCATATAGGGCAAGTAGGCTAGCGCCTCTTGACGACTAACTTTGCCAGTGACGACAACGCGGTCAGCAAAGCCACTTTGGTGCAGCGCTTTTTCCCAATAGCCGCGTTCTTTTTCGGCAAAATCCCCGACCAGCAGCAGCGTTATCTCTGCCGTTGTGCGGAGTGATTGGCAGGCATCGAACAGATATTCCAGACCTTTCTTATCGCGAAAGCTGCCGACGGAGCCAATCACGGTGCCCGCTAGCTGATTGGCCAATGTGGGTTGGGGTAAATCATCAAAGGATAGGGGGCTAATCGAGTTCCAGAAGGCAGAAGACTTAGTTTGGATGGCCGGAACCAGGGTTCTGGCCCGGTGCATGAGACCTTTGCTGACAAAGGTTGTCCAGGCTGAATTGGCTAGAGTCCAGGTGATTTGTCCAAACTGTTGAGGGGCAAAGGCGTGCTTGTGTAAATCGGCTCCCCGCACGCTATTGATGACCGGAATATTATTTTCTTGACCCAGCAGCGTAGTCAAAAAGCCCATCTCGTTGATGAAAAAGGCATGGAGCAAATCAAACTGATAGGTGCGCTGGAGGATTTGCAGCTGATCGTACAGATCGCAAAGATAATCTTGCTCTTTGGCCTGGGTTGAGCGGACTGCCGGTTGCAAACGATGAACGGTGATGCTGTCTTGCTGAGTGGTTTGACAATCAGGGCGGCAATATTCGCCAGCCTCGGCCATAGCCCGTTCGTTGCGAAATATAGCTCGAAAGACCGCCACATGAACTTCATAGCCAAGATCGGTCAGCATCGTGGCGATGCGCTTGACCGACACACCCACACCACCGACATCGGGGGGAAATTCTAGGGTGGTCATGCAAATTCTTTTCTTCATGGGGAATTCCTTGGGTAGTGAAAATAGGTTTTGAGGCAGAGAGGGAGTGCAGTAAAAGGGGGAAACATTTCCCTATCCGCTAACACAGGCCTCAGCCACCAGCACCGACTTGGCCAGCCTCTTCTGAATCTGACGTGCCGTGTTGTCTGCCCCTTGCAGGTTGATTTGGTGAGGGACATGGGTTTTGTTCAGGCAAGCGGTGATAACTGCTACTAAGCGCTCGGGGGCTAGGTCATCGGGGTTGAGTAGATCCAGAACGCCCAAGTTGGCAAGTTTTTTGGCGCGAATCTGTTGCTCGTTGTTTTGATCTTTTGCGAGCGAGGGTAAAACCAGCGATCGCACCCCGGTTTTCAACAAGTTCATAGTGGTGTTGTAACCCCCTAAACTCACTGACAAATCTGCTTTTTTTAAGTAGTCGAGGAGGCAAGTGGTAAAGCGACGCAGTGTCATATTGGGCTTATCAGCAGCGGCTTGCTGCAATTTGATAAAGTCGTCTTCTGGCATAAAGGGGCCAGCAAACGCGTAAATCTTATGGGTTGTCAGTTGAGGGCTGGCTTCGATAATGGCATTGAGTGGTGCGTAGCCATGTCGCCCCCCACCCATGCTGGCCACAATAGTCGGCGACTGATCGTTAAGTCCTGCTATATCCTCGGCAGTGAGTGACTGCTGCGCTGCGAGGGCTTGGGCAACATAGCCGGTGTAGACAATGTCACACTGAAGGTGATTCACACTGGGAAAAGACTCTTCTAATCTTTGAAAATCCGCGTCAGAGTGGAAGAATATAGCGTCGTAATACTGATTGATCACACGACAGACCTTATCTGACCTTTTTACCCAAGCCTCTTGGGACATCGGCTGGGTCATAATCAAGTCTCTGAGGCTGCAAACGACCTGAACCGGGTGCACTGAAGACTGAGCTTGCTTAAGGAGTGGAATCAGCTCAAATTCCATCTTTAACTTGCTGAACGGAAAACACTCCGTAATCAGACAATCTGGTGCAAACTGCTCAAATACCTCAAGTAGTCGCTGCCGACGTTGTAACTTAATGGCTTCAAGCGATTGAGAGTCATCTACAGCTTTCAGTTCTCTACCGTCCTGCCAAAGCCCTGGTAAATAGATCACCTCAGCTTCAAGCGGGAGTTCAAACTGAGGCACGAGCTGTCCGCCATTGACAAAACAAACTTTGAAATCTTTGACTAAACTGCGGATAATTTCTGTACTGCGGATGAGGTGTCCCATCCCTGCCAAGTGCTGACAGTAAAGCATAATCTTCTTCATCGATATTCCTCCATTGACTCAGTCAGGGGGGTTAGGCGGCACTGACCTGTTGAGCGTGTTTTTGGGCTGGCGTTTTCTGGACTAAAGCTTTAACGAGCTGAGCGGTTTGCTTGACCCCATCAAGGTCAATGCTGAGTTGAGCCGGGGGCTGTTGGAGTTGCCCTATCAGGGTTTTGGCAAAGCGTTTTGGTCGCAAGTCCTCGGGATGCAACCGCTTTACTCGCCCGAGTTGCGCCAACCGCTCAACCCGCATAGTTTGCTCTTTGTCATCATTGCCAGTAAAAGGCAGCATCATTGCCGGTACCCCTGTGGTTAAGATATTCATGGTGGTGTTGTAGCCCGCCATGCTGATGGAGAGGTCTGCCTTTTGCATGTAGGCCAGTAGGTTAGGGGTGTAGCGGTGAATTTGAAGATTGCTGCGATCATGCGCGGCATATTTGAGCTCCCAAAATTTCTCTTCGGGCATAAATGGCCCCGTGAACATCCGAATGCAATGGGGGAGTTTGCCTTCTAGCACCTGAGCGGTTTCGACAACGCAATCGAGGAGTTCGTGGCCAAAGCGCCCCCCCCCGACGCTCGTCAAGATCATCGGTCTTTCATCGCTGAGGGCAATCTGATCGGTGATCGTTGGCCGGGTATTGCCCGGTTGCTGCACTACATAGCCGGTGTAATGAACGTCGCAGTTTAAATCATTCACCCTGGAAAAACTGTCTTCCAGCGGATGCAGGCTTGGATCGCCATGGATTAATAGTTGGTCAAAATATTGGTTCATCAAGCGACAAATCTTTGCTTCATGGCGGGTCTGATCTTGCTTGGTAACGACGATGTCACGCAGGCTGCATACCACCTTGGCATTTTGGGCTCTGGCATTTTCGACTAAGGGAATCAGCTCAAAGGAAAACCGTCGCCGTCCAAAAGGAAACAGTTCAATCATCAACACATCGGGTTGGAATGCCTTGAGCGTGGCTAGAAGTTGCCGTTGACGTAGAGCCTGCACCGCTTCAATACTGAGGTTGTCATCGACTGCCTGGAGTTCACGAAATTCGGGGTCGGTTTTAATGGCCGGCAGATTGATCATCTGCACCGACGGTGGAATCTGAAAGCCCTGTACGATTTCGCCACCGTTGATAAAGCACACCTCAAAATCATCGGTGAGTCCTCGCACAATTTCCATGCTGCGAATCAAATGACCCATGCCTAGAATGTGCTGACAGTAAAACATTAGCTTTTGCATAACAAGCGCCTCTAAACGTTTTTGCGATAGGGAAGGTTCGATTAAATCAGCACCTTTGCGATTGGGTGCCAATATGCTATTGGTGTGCTTTTTTCTGGGCCATCATCTCCGCATTCGAAGCAGTCACTTAAGCCAGCTGATATAGGGGAGGTATTGAGGGTTGAGCAGGCAATAAAAGTGCTGCTAAGTGATTGGCAACTTGGGGTAGGCCGTTGAAATCTAATCCGGCCTGAAGCTCAGATTTAGAGGTAAGCTGCTTGATGACAGCCTGCATCAGCGATCGCGGCGTGACCTCTGCTGGATGAATCATGTCCACCAAACCCCGTTCGGTAAATCGAGTGGCACGGATTAGCTGTTCTTGAGAAGGGGTTACTCGGGGCACCACCACCGTTCGTTTGCCCAATGTGAGAATCTCAGTGAGCGTGTTGTAACCCCCCATAGAAACCACGGCATCCGCCGCCGCCAAATAGCTGAGCAAATCATCTGTAAAATTTTGCAGGGTGACCTTAGCGCAGGTTGCCGCTAGCTTTTGCAATCTCATCTGCTGCTCTCCCGGCATCTCAGGGCCACACAGAATCAAGCTGTGCACGGTTTCACCGATGCCGGGCTGCGCTTGTAAAGATTTGAGCCCTTGTAGATAGGTGTGAACCAGGTCATAGCCATCTTCACCCCCCCCTGGGGTCACTAAGACCAAACGATCAGCCTCCCCAACGCCCAATTGTTGTCTCAAATCAGCTCGGCTACGGTTACCTGGCTGCTTGCGCACATAGCCGCAGTAACGAACTTTGTGCGCGATGGGTAGGGGCAATCGATATTCTTGCACCAGATCAAAAACGGTTTGCATGCCGACTATTTGGATTTGGTCGTAATGCGCCTGAATTGCTTGGTAATAACCCAACTTTTTCCATTCGTATATTGTTTTTTTAGGGGCATCTAAAATATCGCGCAGCAGCAAGATGCGCTTAGTCTTAGGAAGCCACTGTTGCAAATAATTTAGAGTCGGGGTCAACTCGCCTTTGAGTCCTGCTGGTTTTTTATCAACTAACAGCAAATCAGGCTTAAAGTAGGTTGCGGCTGAACAAATGAGCTGCGATCGCAGTTCCACTGTTTCCTCAATAGAGGTGCCTAGGTATTTGGCAGACAGCTCTCCTGAAATCCCTCGACTCAGACAGGGTAGTTTGATGTAATCTAGCCCTTTCGGCAAACGAAACCCTTGCAGCATAGGTGAGCCAGACACTAATAAAATCGATAGTCGGGGCCAGCAGCTCAGCAGGTATTCAGAGATAGCCAGCATTCTACGCAGGTTGCCGAGACCAAATGCATCGTGGGAATAAACCATCAGTCTCATCGTGTTCATAAAACCATCCTCAAATCAGGGGATTGGGCGTTTGGTCACGCGACTTCTCGACTCGCTTATCCCTAGAGTTGCAAACGGCAATGAAATAGATGTGAACACTTTGTGAGAAGCCTTTCATGAGGAACTTCTCATGTCGCAGGCAGGGGGAGGTGACAGCCTGAGCGGGGCAGAACACCGTTCGCCATGGGTAAATCACCCGAGAAAGCGGATCAGGTTCGCTCAACCAGGCAATCTTAAAAATGCAGGGGGTCAGGCCACCAGTTGGATAAAACTAGGGGAGTCTCTCAACTCGTCAAAGGCCGCGTCAGTTTTGGCGGCTTCAATGCAGCGTTCCGCATTAATCGCGATCGCTTTTTCTAACGCCTCTAGGGCCAAGTCGGGCTCCCCTTGTAGGGCATAGCTGCGAGCTTTGCCAAACCACGCTTGATAAAAGTCCGGGTTGAGACAGGTGGCTTGGTCATAACTGGCAATCGCTTCGCTGAGTTGCTGTTGACGCACCAGCACCGACCCTTTGCTCAACCAAATTTCTGGCGACTCTGGGGCGATCGCAAGGGCGATTTCATAGCAGTTTAGAGCGTCGCCATACTGCTGCAATTTAGCCAAACTCAAGCCTTTATAAAATAGAGCTTTGGCATTTTTAGGGGAGAGATTAAGGGCTTGATCAAAGGCTGCGATCGCGTCTTTATAGACCTCTTCAAAATAGAAAGCCTTACCTTGTTCCAAATAGTCGGTAGCGCTAAACTTCAGCTTGCCATTAGCCGACTTGAGCACCTGGAGCTGTTTGGTCAAAGTTTGTAGCTTTTGTTGCAGCTCGGGGCTGGCGCTGTCGCGGATTGGCGGCGGCAAAATTGTGGTCAATTCTTGGATAATCTGATCTTTTTCCTGTTGGGCATCTACATTGAGCTGCTGCAACTGGGCCGCAAATTCATCCCGGAGTTGTTTAATTTCTTGTTTAAAGGCATCGGTTTGGGCCGTAATTTCTTGGGATACTTCTTGGCGAAATTGACTCCGCACCTCATCTTGCAGTTGCTTGCGGGTTTCCACCACGATTTGATTGATCACGCTGCGGCGAATAAACCAAAACCCAACTGCGGTCAAAATCGGAATTGCCGTCAGCACCACCAGCAGCACATTCAACAATGTTGTAGTGTGGGAGAAGGTGCGATCCACCTCGGTTTGAATCACCTCTCGAATCACCAAGCTTTTTTCTAAATCTTCTTCGACTAATTTTTGCAGCTGGGGATCGTTGCGCAACTGCTCAAACTTATCCCACAGGGAAGACGAATAGGGATACAGCGGCACCCCGCGCCCGGTCGTCTCAGCAGGCATCGACACCGATTCAGACACTGGGGGCGGCTCTGGAGCCGCTAAACTGGTTCCTGGGTGTCCTAACAGGCAGCCGAACAGCAACAATACTGCAACTAAAACCAGACACAAGTTGCGCAGGAACCCAAACCGTTTCATAGGTAAATCACACCGAAGAAAGCTTAGCTCAGAGGGCTGTTCTGGATTGAACAGTCAATGATCCCAGCATAACGTCTAGATTTACCGTTTTCTGGAGCGATTTTCGACTAAAGACTAATGGTGCTTGGCGGTTAAGGTTATTGAGAATTGGGAAGATTCTATGGGGATAACCCTGTGTGGTAGCCGCTCAACCCCAAACTTGGCAGCAAGTTAATCAGCGCGATTTGATCAGCGCGATCACGCAAGTGCGATCGCTGCTGGAATACTATGGGCGATCGCCAGCAGATCCAGCTTCCCCTGCTAACCCGCCGCCCCAGCCCCGCGAACTGACCAATGCTGCGGCTGACGGCTCTAGCCCATCAGCCCTGCAGCAACTTTGCCAGGTCTTTGGGCTATCTGCGTTTGAGCGCAATATTTTGCTGCTTTGTGCAGGCATGGAATTTGTCAGTCAATGGGGAACGCTTTGCGCCTCGGCCCTGGGCAATTCGAGCTGGACCTACCCCACTTTTGGCTTGGCCCATCTGATTTTTGAACAGACAAACTGGCAAAAGCTAACCCCGATGGCTCCCCTCCGCCGCTATCGGTTGATAGAAGTCCAAGGGGGCACAGCACTGATGACCAGCCAACTGCGGCTAGACGAGCGGATTTTGCATTATCTGATGGGGATTGATCAGGCAGATGCTCGCTTGCAGGCTTTAGCCGAAGCAATTCCAACGACGCCGTTAACGACGCTGGTGCCCTCCCATCAGGCGGCTGCCCGCCAGATTATCCAAACCTGGTTGCAAACCTCTGAACAGTCTCCCCACCTGCGGCGATTGCCGATTGCTCAACTGGGGGGCAGCGATCGCGATCGCGATCGGCAGATCGCCGCCGCCGTCTGCGATCACTTCAGTCTAAATCTCTACACCTTAGGGGCACAGTCACTGCCGACTGACTTGAATGAGGTTGCCGCGTTGCGGACCCTCTGCGAACGAGAATATCGGCTAGAACGGGCGATTTATCTGGTGGAACTGGTGGATTATGGGAATGCGAATGGGGCACAAAAGGCCGCGATCGCTCAATTTATTGAAACCATGGATGCCCCGGTCTTGATCAGCAGCGACGATCGCTATCCCCAACAGCAGCGCTCCCAAATTTATCTGGCGGTACAAGCCCCCACCAAAGTCGAACAGCAAAAGCTTTGGCAGTCTGCCCTGGCTGATTTGGATGTCGATCTCAACGGCCATGTCGCGGCCCTTACTTCCCATTTCAACCTCAATGCCTCTGTGATTGATGCGGCTTGTCTCCATGTGAAAGTGCAACGCGACTTGAACGGTGTGGAAGCTAATTCTGCCAGTCCTGATGGAGCCCCAGATTCTGACCCAGACAATCCTGACTCAGATAATCCTGACTCAGATAAGGCAGCTTTCTCCCACGTCAAGGCCCTTTGGGGCTACTGTCGTAGCCAAGCCCGTCCCCGCCTGGATGAACTCGCCCAGCGGATTGAGGCCCAATCGACTTGGGAGCATCTGGTGCTGCCTGACAAAGAGCAGGCGTTGCTTAAAGAAGTCGCGGCCCATGTTCGTCAGCGATCGCGGGTGTACGACACTTGGGGATTTGGTAGGCAGGGAACGCGCGGGCTGGGCATTAGTGCGCTGTTCGCCGGGGCTAGCGGCACCGGTAAAACCCTCTCGGCTGAGGTGATCGCCAATGATCTGCACCTGGATCTCTATCGCATTGACCTCAGCTCAATCGTGAGCAAGTATATTGGCGAAACGGAGAAGAATTTGCGTCGCGTGTTCGACGCGGCAGAAGGGGGCGGCGTAATTCTGCTGTTTGATGAAGCGGATGCCCTGTTTGGCAAACGCAGCGAGGTTAAAGATTCCCACGATCGCTACGCCAATATGGAAGTCAGCTATCTGCTACAACGGATGGAGTCTTACCAGGGGTTGGCGATTCTCACCACTAACCTGAAGCGCTCAATGGATCAAGCGTTTTTGCGCCGCCTCCGGTTTGTGGTTCAGTTTCCCTTCCCAGATGCGGCTCAACGGGCCGAAATCTGGCGACGCATTTTTCCGGTGCAAATGCCTCGGGATGAGCTGAAATATGACAAGCTGGCAAAACTGAGTATCCCTGGGGGCAATATTCGCAATATTGCGATCAATGCGGCATTTATCGCCGCTGATGCGGATGAAGCAGTTGGCATGAAACATATCCTGCAAGCCGCCAAAGGTGAGTATTCAAAACTTGAGCGGCCTTTGACGGATGCGGAAGTGAAGGGTTGGATCTAGAAAATAAATTCTATACTTTACCTACTCAGCCTTCTTTCTGAAGTAGAACAAGCCATGCAGCTGACGCTCGACTCCAAGATTCAAGATCGTCTAGGTCTGTCAGGCCAGGAGATTAGCACCTTCTGCCAGAGGTGGGGAATTAGCAGCATGGCCCTCTTTGGTTCTGTGCTTCGAGATGATTTTGACAGCGAGAGCGATATTGATGTTTTGTTGACGTTTATGCCTAATGTGCGACAGGGATTATTAACGCTGGCTAGAATCAAGCATGAGCTAGAAAATCAATGCCATCGTCCTGTCGATATTGCACTTAAGGAGGGAATCGAAGCAAGCGACAATTGGATTCGGCGACAGGAAATCTTAGGGACTGCCCAAACTATCTATGAACAGAGATAAGGCTTCCTTACTCGATGTGCTTAATGCGACGCAGCGGATTCTAGATTTCACCTCAGGACTATCCAAGATAGAGCTCGATAAGAATGAAGAGAAACAGTCTGCTATTTTGTACCAAATTATCGTAATTGGTGAAGCCACTAAGCGATTATCTCCAGAATTTCGGAGCCAACATTCAGCCATTCCTTGGAAAGAAATTGCTGGGATGAGAGATGTCTTAGCTCATCAGTATGATCGTGTAAATTTGAATACGTTGTGGAGTGTCATCCAAGATGATGTTCCTGAACTTCTCAATCTGATTCAACCTCTTTTAGTTGATTTACATTGATGGCTGATATCAATCAAGCAATTGGCGTGAAGCGCATCTGTGAAATAAGATAAAGATCTAGTAACCCAGCGTTTTTTGCTTTAGTAGATGCTGGATACTGAGACTATATGACAATTAAATTGCGAGGGCTGACCGTGAAAACACGACTGTATGACAGCAAATCAGCCCAGGATATATCTCAGATATCAGCTAAAAAATTATTGCAAACGCGTCCGTTTCAAGCGAACAGTAATACGACGCAACAACCGCCTCAACCGTTAGACGAATCCGCATCTCATAATAAGGGCTTTGATCTTACCAAGACTCAAGTTTTTGTAACAGGTGAGAGCTCACATCCCATGCAGGGGTTGCCGCTACAAGCGAAGCTGACCATTGGCCAACCTAATGATAGATATGAGCAAGAGGCAGATCATGTTGCACACGAAGTTGTCCAGCGATTGAACCGTTTCCAAATAGAGCCGCCGCAGTCTGAACAAGCTGTAAAACGGGAATCTTCACCTGGCAAAGATGCAAAATTTCAGATAAGACCTTTAGCTAGTCAGGTTCAACATGCAGAGATGCCTGAGGAAGACAAAGAACTCCAAATGAGCTCGATGCTTCAACCCGATTTGGGTAAGGAAACGATCTCCACCAACACTGAGTTAGAAAAATCAATTCAACAATCATGCGGCAGTGGTCAGTCTTTAGCAGCAAACATTCGTCAGCCCTTGGAGCAAGCATTTGGAAATGTCGATTTTAGTGGCGTTAAAGTTCATACTGATGCTCAAGCCGATCAACTGAACCGAACCATCCAAGCAAAAGCCTTCACTACGGGGAATGATATTTTCTTTCGTCAAAGATCCTATGCTCCAAAAAGCCAAGAAGGCATAGAGCTAATTGCCCATGAGCTAACCCATGTCCTCCAACAGAAGAGTGGAGAACAGCAAGCTACTCATATACAGAATCGAGAACACAACAATCATTCTGTCACTGTGAATAAAGGCCAAGGGCTATTAGACAAATCTGTAAACGATCCACGACATTCAGAGACAAAGCAAATTTTGAATTGGCGAGAAAATGAGCATAGCCTGATGCTTCTTGAACAAATGCCAGTTCTGCCTAGTTTCAATACAACACCAGCAGTAGCTATTCAGCTAGAAACTTTCATTCAATGTAATTGGGATGATGTGCCGCTAAACTACTCAGCGATGCAAGATGAGAAGCGCGGGAAGTTCAAAACTGGCAGATTAAAATTAAATAGCCTGAAAGATTGGATTGAAAAATTCAAAAAAGCCCTGATAAACGATAACGAAAAGGGTGCAGCCAAAGCCTTAGAGGGTTTAATTAAAAGCTTGATAAAAGATAAAAAGTCACCCGTAAAAAAGCCAGACAAAGCATCAATAGAAGAGTTAAAAAAATGGGATAAAACTACAGCCAAAAGTGATGCCGCGAACTTTTATGACAAGTGGATAAAGGCAACTCAAGATCACTTAGATCACATACAGAAAGGAGGGGACTGGCTAACTGAATTCAAAAAATTCTACCAGGACAGTGATTCTCCACTCAGCCTTGATAATCCTAGTAATTCATTGGTAGTAGATGAGAAAGAGCATGAGACAGCTACAAAATCAAAGTCAGAGAAAAGTACTGAATCAGAAATCAGCGAGTCTGAAGAGGAGTTAAAACAACCAAAGTTTAGCTTTAATAACCCGTTGTGGGAACAAGTCACTGCTGCAGAAGTGATTAGTTCAGGGCATGGTGGTGTGGCCGTTTTGACATTTAAAGTAGGAAAGAAAATAGAGAAATTAGTAGTGAAGGGATCAGGGGGATTAAGTGATCGAGAAGTGCTTGCTAGTCGCTTGGCAAATTATGCTGGCTTGAAAACGCCTGAAACGAGAAAAGTAAATTCTGGTGAGCCAGAAAGAATCAAGGCTGCCTTAACTAAATATGGTGTCAAAATGCCTAATAAGGAACCAACCCTAGTTATGAAATATGTGAAGGGTATGACGTTAGGCAAGCTAAAAGATTCTGGATTCACACTAAAAAAAGAGGACGTTTTAGTGTTGTCAAGGTCGATCGGAAATTGGTTTGCATTCGATGTTATGATTCGGGAGCAAGATAGGTTTGGAAAATTATCCTCAGGAATAGACAACATAAACTCTAGTAACTTTCTGGTAGATCCTGATAATTTGAAGACAGGATTTGTTGGCATTGATCAGATCGCTATGGCGACTGAAGGAAAAGCTATTCCAAAAGCTATTGAGGCGATTAAAGCAGGAGAAGACTATTATTTCTTAGGGCTAGCATTACTCGTGAAAAAACAACTAAATGCCAGTAATTGTAATGAAGATGACATCATGGACAAAATTATAGAAGGTGCGCAAGAAACCATGAAAGGTATCAGCAAGGGATTGACCGAGAAAGATCTTGAAACACTGATCGGGAATCTTAAGGTTGACAAGGAGGTTTTAGACTCTATTCTTGAGTACACCCAAAAAATACTATAGGGTACCTGAATTAATGCCCTTATTGTAGATTCCTGAAATCTAAGTCATTGGAGTTTTATTGTTATTTTTAATAGAACAAACGAACCTCAGAAAACACAAATACTTGAAGTCATAATCCGTGTGTTAACACCGCAGAGCGATTGATGATTCTGAATTTAGATAAAAGTCTGTACTCAGACTTGCAGCCAATAGCCCATACTAGAGGCACCTATTTGTAAATATTCAATCGGCTGACCATGAAAACGCGACAGTATGTTCATAAGCCAGCACAGGATATGTCTCGGGTGTCAGCCAAGAAGTTCTTGCAAACACGTCCGTTTCAAGTTGAGAATCATCAGGGACAACGAATATCCCAAGGACAACAAGTCTCAGAGTCTGTGACCAGAGGCTTCGATCTCACGAGCACTCAGTCGTTTTCGGCAGTTGAGGGATCTATTGCTGCATTGGGCCAACCGCTTCAGACCAAGCTCACTATTGGTGCACCCAATGATAAATACGAACAAGAAGCAGATCGCGTTGCACACGATGTTGTCCGGCGGATGAATGCACCCCAATTTAATGCAACTCCGAATGCACTCAACCCATTAGATAGTCATCTACGCCAGCGTCATAAATTAGAAGCTCAAGCTATCAAGGTTAAAGATTGTGCAAACGCTGCTGAAGCGATCCAGTTTGCAGGGGAAGACCGCCGAAAATTAGTGAAACTTGCAAAGATGAGTGGAGAATCTGATCTTTAAGTCTGGTGGATTGGACTTTACCAATCCATCCCTTTTGGGCTGACTGCGTTGGTTGCAAACCGGGGTGAACCAGCAATATCTCGAAAAAAGAATCGCTTAGAGCGTGCGATTTATTTCGTAGATTTGGTTGGCTATCGCAATCAACTGGGGCACAAAAATCTGCGATCGCCCAATTTATAGCTAGGGCTTAAGCGATCACCCCAATCGCCCGCTCAGCAAACCAGACCACGCCTACCAAGATCATTGCTAGCGAGACACTTCGCCGCAGGGGAACCACCCAAGTGTGCTTTTGCAATACCCGCAATCCTAAAAACACAATCAACACAATGGCCACTTGCCCCAGTTCTACGCCCAGATTGAAACTGGCAAGGGATAAGATCAGATTGCTTTGAGCCCCCGTCAAGTCTCGTAGGATGTTGGCAAACCCCAGGCCGTGAATCAGACCAAAGGCAAAGGTAAGCCACCAACGATGGGCAAACTGCTGGCGCCATAAATTTTCAGCCGCGACATACACAATCGAGAGCGCAATAATGCTTTCTACTAAGGTGCTGGGTAGGGTAACAAGATTAAAGACTGCGAGAGAAAGCGTTAAGGAGTGAGCCACGGTGAAGGCAGTAACAATCTTTAATAGGGTGACTAGAGTTCCACCAGGCAGGAGTAACGCAATTAAAAACAAGATATGGTCATAGCCAGTGAAAATATGCTCGACACCGAGCTTGAGGAAACTCATAAACTGCTGTGTCCAGGGTTGCTGGTTAGTCAGCGTAAAGGTAGTTTTCTGGGGTGTAAAAATAATGCTGCGGGCAGTATCGCCTTGGTAAATCGTGGCTAAACATTGGGGTTTAGCAGTCCCTTCAGGAAATAAGTCATAGCGAATTGATAGGGATTCGATGGGTGTTGACCAGCGGTATTGGAGCAAAAATAGACTGTGGGCAGTTGGGGTTTCAGTCGAGGCAACAGACTCAACAGCAACAGGTTTGACTGTAAATTCAACTGTGGATTCGTCATCTTGGGTTAAAGCAATGCGATCGCGAAACAGCGCTTCTAACGCCGATTCATGAGCCTCAAACTCCGCAAATGAAATGTGCTGATCACCATCGGCATCAGCGAACCCGACCAGGGAAGTCGGCAGGGTCAATGTCATTTGAGCGCTGGTCTCCTCGACAAGGATGTCGGCCACGACTAAATCAGCCCAGTGGGCAGACACAATGGGATGGTAAAGTCCGGTAAAGCAAAGGGTTGCGAATAGAGAAATCAACGTTAGGCGGCAAAAACGCAGGAGTTTGGTCATCTTTTTCACCAAATTGAGATTTATAGCGCTGGCCAGATTGCTTAATGCACCGAGTATCGCTGGGATGCCCAACACACAAGCAATCTGGCTCGCCGTAGCGCACAAAGTTTTGTGGCTACGGCTATACAGTTCAAGACCCAAATCGGTTGGGTTAGTAAAGTTACGGGTGAGAGCAAGCAATGGGGACTTAAAGGCTATTGGAGAAATGCTGTGTCAAGGCCCCAGCTTTGGTAATCGCGTGAACTAAAGGTGGGGTCAGTGGTTTGGGCAAGTTGTTGGTATATCTTGGCTTGGTCGGGCTGATTGAGTTGCTGTTCTACCAGGGCTGCTCGGTTAAAAATGACGGCGCTGCGGTGACCCGTTGCGATCGCTTCCTGCAAAACTTGCTGTGCTTCTTGCCAGCGGTTGAGGCGGGTCAAAACCCAGGCATAGGTGTCTAACGTTTCGACATCTCGACGAATTTGCAGATCGGCTGCCATCAAAGCCAATGCTTCTGGCAGGTCGCGATCGTCTCCCCGTGCAAGCAGTAGCCGAGCTAGTTCTCGACGATGACCAAAGGTGCTCAAATCCTGGTGCTGGCGAAAAAGGGTTTCAGCCTGCTGCCAAAGGGCTTCAGCACCTGCGCGATCGCCCCGCAACGCCTTCACCTGAGCCATCCCCTGGAGGGCGACATGGTCCCAAACGTTGGGATAATCGGACGAGATAAACACCTGAGAATAGTGCTTCTCGGCAGCGCGGTACTGCCCCATGCGGGTTTCCAGTTGGGCTAGCTGGGTGAGGACGAGGGGCGATCGCGGCAAAATCCGTAAGGCTTCTTGGTAAAGTTCCTGGGCCTGGTCAACCTCACCCCGACTGGCATAAAACCGAGCCAGTAAGGTTCTCGCCCAAACAGAACTGCCGGCCTCATCGGGTTCTTCAACGGCCAACGCATTTTGAAACTGTTGAGTCGCTGCTTGATCCTGTCCTTGAGCCACATGCACTAGGGCCATCAACGTATGGGTACCTAGCGTCGGCACCCGTTCCACAAGTTGCCGTGCCACCCCTTCCGCCTCAGCAATTTGTCCTTTCCCCAATTGAGCCGTAACGAGCACCGCTAACGCTTCTTCGTGCTGGGGTTGGGTCTCCAAGACTTGATTTGCCAACGCGATCGCTTGGTCAAAGTCATGCTTGGCTTCTGCAATATTGGCCAAAGCCAGCAGCGCCCCAGCATTGTTAAAGGGCAAGTTATTGAGAGAAGTATTTGCGGCCTGCTCCGCCTTTAGATACCAGTTGGCATCCCCAGTTGCCCTAGCAAACCGCAAATAAGCCCCAGCCAACGCCGCCTGATTCAGCCCATCTTGAGGACTTTGGCGAATCCGCCCCTGGTAGAAGGCCAGTTCTTGTTCAAGCTGACTGACAACTTGGTTAGGGCTGGGCTGAGTAAAGGGATAGCGGTATTCGGAAATTGAACGATTTAGGATCGGGGATAACGACGTTGCAATGGCCAGCCCTGCTAACAGGCCAATCCCGATCATGAACGGTTTTCGGCGGGTGAGTGGACGTTTGGGAATGAGTAGCATGTTTGTCGTAATGAGTGATGAGGTCAAGGATCAAGGGAGTGGGGAAGACGCAGCGGAGCGGAGTTTTGAAGGTTGAGAGGCTGGATTCAGCATGATTTAGCGATTCACGCTCAATCCTTGCCTTGCTCCCGCCGCTCCCCCTGCTCTGCTAATTCGGCAATGCCAAATAAGGGAACGACGACTCCAGCGGATCATGACCTTGAGCCTGATTCCCCGGTACGCCTTCATAGGAGACGCCATCGGAGGCGATCGCGCCGTCTGTCAGTACGCTGAGGGTAATGTCAATCACGTCGTCTGCTAACAGGCGGCCCCGGACTGGGCTACCTGCCGCATTCAGGTCATTGGCATAACCGCTAGGGCCACTAGTGTCAATTCGCATCACGTCAGGCAGGAAGGCCCCTAGAAGGAGATTTGCGCGTTCTTCGCTGTTGCCGAGGGCAAGTAAGGTTTGTTTGGCTTCACCGACGATCGGCCCGGCAATCTCGGCGGCGGGATTTTGTCCGGCTAAGGCAGCAGCTTCAAAATCAGGCCCAATGCTGTTGAGCGCGTTCAAGAAATCGTTGGTGATAATTAAACCTTCATTAATGCCGGGACGGGCCAGACGTTCCACCTGGACGTAGTCACCATTGGCATCGGGGACTGAAACCGTCATCCATACGTCGAAGACTTCGGCATCGCTGTGCCCTTGCAGGAACTGTTTGGGAACCCGTACAGCAATGGCATTAACGTTGTATCCCGTAGTGAAATCCACGGCTTCTTCGGGGGAGCGGAAGCCAACAGCGAGGCCAATACCCGCTGCCCCAGCCCGCACTCGGAAAAATTGCTCAACATCAAAAAAGAAGGGATCTTCTCGCAGTCCGGCAAAAATGGTTAATGGCGTGTCGCCCAAGGCAACTTGACTCACATTGGCTGAGTGATCCGTAATCGGGGTGGTGATGGCAGTCGCGGTTTCCGGGTGGCCATCTTGAATCGCCGTCACGGTCATTTGCTGTTCTTGATTGTCGTTGGGTGGGCTGAACTCAAACCGTAAAGTCATATCGGCTTGACCCGTCGCCGCCGCATCTTTGTCTGCCATCCGAGCAATATGAAACTCATAGCGGGCGTTGGTGCTGAAGTAATATTGCTGTCGAGCCAGCGATCGCGGGTTGGTATTCATGATCAACACCAGATCATCTGAAGAGGCGTGGGGATTTTGGTCGCTTTCGCGGAACACGTATAAATCGGTCAGATTTAGATTGCGGCCTTTGGTGTCTACTTCGCCATCGTCATGGTCTGATGCTTGCAGGAAGTAGGCCGTACCGCCCAGCATCAGAGCCGCGCCTAGTACCGCGCCAGTCAAACGCAGTCCCGTTTTTGAGAAACGCTTGAGGCCTTTAAAGGTGAACATTGACTTGAACATTTTGAACTTCTCCTGAAGAATGATTAGGAACTGGCTTGGGCTGGCGCAGAATACAGGACAATAAATCCGAAAACTGCACAAACGAGTCTGTCAGCACAGGGAATTTCCTGTTCTGGCGTTCAGCCTGTGATTTTTGTCAATCTGCGATTGGGGTCAATCTGAAGGGGTATACGACCGTAAGTTTGATTTGGATCTCTCAGCAGTATTTTTTACGAAGGAACCACCTAAATCATGGCTACGCTGCAATCTAGTGACGACGCGCGAATCATTCGTCAGATTGTTGAGCGTGACCAGACAGCTTTAGGACAGCTCTATGACCGCTATGCTCGGGTCATGTATGGGCTAGCCTTCAAGATGCTAAATTCGGTCGAAGAAGCCGAAGAGGTTGTCTTGGATGTGTTTTCGCAGGCGTGGCGCGATGCCCACCGCTATGATGCCGCCCGCAGTCGGGTGGATAGCTGGTTGTTTTTAATGACCCGCAGTCGGGCTTTAGATCGACTCAGAAAACGACAGCGGCAGTCTAAGGTGGTTGAAGTTGCCACGATTAAGGCGCAGTCAGCCCCTGCTCAAACCCTGAATCTACCGGAAGAGGATTTATTAATTGCCGAACGGCGATCGCGGGTCAAATCAGCCCTCACCCAACTGCCGGAAGCACAGCGTCAGGTGATCGAGATGGCCTACTTTGAGGGGTTGAGCCAATCTGAGATTGCCCAGCGTACCGATCTAAAACTCGGTACGGTTAAGACCCGCATTAGGCTTGGCCTTAGTAAGCTGAAAGGGCTTCTGGCTCATCCCTAAGATTGAAAGAAGACGCTATAGATGAGAGATCCAATCTGAGGTTTCCAGCGTATACCTTAGATAGCCCCCAACTCCCCAAATGATGCGCTATGCTTTTCATCTCCATGAGATATGACAACGCCTGAACGACCCGTGAATTCAACCCCGATTGATGACCTGGCAGCACTGTATGCCCTCGATTTGCTTGAGGCAGACGATCTCGCTCGGGTCGATTTAGCGTTGGCTCAGGATGAGACGTTTGCCCAACGGGTCAGTGAGTTTCAGACAGCCGCCGCAGCTATCCCATACAGTGTTCCGGCTGTCCCGATGGCAGGCGATCTAAAGAACCGCCTGTTTCAGCGCATTGCTCAAGCGCCAGAAGCTTCAGACTCTCCGCTACTGGATCTGCTGACGCGTTCAATTGATGACCTAAAAAAGCAGGCGGCTGACCTTGTCTGGCAACCGATGATGGGTAGCAACGCCGTTGAAATTGCCCTTTGGCAAACCGATGAAGCGCGGCGAGAAGTGGCATTTTTCGTGCGTAAGTCTGAAGGGGGCCTATTTCCAAACCATGCCCATGCGAGTGGTGAAACGGTATTGGTGTTGACAGGCGATTTTGTCGCCAATGGTGAGGTTTATCGCGTGGGCGATCGCGCCACTGCGATCGCCCATACTGCCCATCAACCCGGAACCCAAACCGGCTGTCTACTCTTTTGCATCTCTTCTATGGATGATCAGGTTTTAAGCGATGAAAGGAGCCTTTAGCAATCCAGCCAGTGGATTAATTCGGCGATCGCGTCGGCATAGCGCTCTCGCATACCCACCAAGCCTAAATCAGCATCAGGTGATCTCGCGGCAGCGTGATCACACAGGTTGTCCCCACACCGATTTCACTGGTGATGTCAATCGTACCGCCATGTAAATCGACGCATTTTTTGACTACAACCAACCCCAACCCAGTGCCCGGAACAGTGCGGACATTCTTACCCCGATGGAAAGGTTCAAACAACTGTGTTTGATCCGTTGACGGAATACCAATCCCTTGATCTTGCACTTGAATCGATACAGCCTCTGCCTGAAACGTCAACGTCAGCCAAATTTTGCCCCCATCGGGAGAATACTTAATCGCATTCGATAGCAAATTAGCCAGGATTGAACGCAAGAGTTTTTCATCCAAGCTCATGGAATAGGCTGTTCCCTGACTAGTAAAGACGAGGATATGCTGTTCCCCAGCGCTGAGCTGCATTTCCTCGACGACGTGACGACAATACGGTTCTAGTGCCAGGGGTTGAGGATTAAAGGCCAAGTTGCCCGATTCGGCTCGATTGATCGTCAAAATGTCGTCTAGCAACTGCACCATATGCTTCACTGAGTCTTGAATTCGGTGCAGATTGCGCAATCGTTTTTCGGTGTTGTGCCATTCATGTTGGGAATTTTCTAGCACTTGAGCAGCGGCTAGCGCTGTACTGAGTGGGGTGCGAAACTCGTGGGAGGCCATGGAAAAAAAGCGTGTCTTTAAGGCACTGAGTTCTTTTTCACGTTCTAAGGCCAAGCGAATTTCATCGAGTCGTTTGCGCTCAGTGATGTCACGGGCATTGACGATGACACGGAGGGTAGTGGCACCCTCTACAAATTGCTGACTAACGGCTTCTAAGATCCGCCAGGATCCATCGTGATGGCGATGGCGAAACTCAATTGGGCGCTGTAACGCTGGATGTGGGGTCGTATGGGTGAGGAGATTGTACAGGGTTACTTCTGATAAATCGTGGCGCGTTGTCTGGGATGCATCGAGGGTGGGTGTCCGATCATCGGGATGGATCAGCACCATCACATTCTGCCCAATGAGATCGGTAATGCTGTATCCCAGAATTTTTTCTACCGAGGGACTGACATAACCAATCGTGCCATCCGGATCCAGAATCATGATGATGTCTAAGGCGTTTTCGATCAGCGATCGAAAGCGTTCTTCGCTTTGGCGGAGGGCCTGCTCAACCGTCTTGCGCTCCGTTGCATCGCGCTGTACCGCAATCCAGTGGGTATACCATCCCTTAGCATCGGCAACGGGAACCAGGCTAAATTCGTTCCAAAATTCAGACCCATCCTTGCGGTAGTTAATCACCTCCACCGTCACGGGTTCCCAGCGAGAGAGGGCTGTTCGGACTTTATAGAGTTGAGCTTGATCGGTTTTGGGCCCCTGTAAAATCCGGGGCGTCTTACCCAATACCTCCGCTGGTTCGTAGCCTGTGATCCGAGTAAAGGCTTCATTCACATAGAGAATGCGCGGCCCTGGTTCGTCAATCGCGTTTGCTTCAGTGACGATCACCGCATCGTTTGTATTCACGACGACGGATTGGAGCAAACGCAGCTCTTCGGCCTGCTGCTTTTGTTCGGTAATGTCGGCGATTACGGCAACAATGCCGCTAATTTGTCCCTCTGCATCAGGTAGGGGGGCAGCGGAGAAAATAATGTTGATTGCAGTACCGTCTTTTCGATGACGACACAGTTCTAGCCGAGTGTGGGTTTTGCCCTGGAGAACACTGCTTTGGAGCGTTGTACAATCTTCCAGTTGATCGTCTAAAGGAATCGGAATCGGGCGACCGATCACGTCTGATTCAGTCCAGCCAAACATGCGCTCAGCCGCTGGGTTCCAGATCTTGACGTTGCCGTCTAAATCCAACATGAAGATGGCACGGGGGGAGGCGGTGACGAGGGCTTGCAGGGTGTCATTTGTATGGCGTAGGGCAATCTCTGTCCGTTGCCGTTCCACAATTTCTGCTCGCAGAGAAGTATTTGCCGTTGCCAGTTCAGTGGTGCGCTGTTGCACTCGGTGTTCCAGTTGAGTATTGAGTTGCTGGAGTTGGTTGTAAAGCTCGGATTGTTGAATCGCGATCGCCACCTGAGTCGCCAGTTGCTTCATCAGCTCTACTTCCCAAACTTCCCATTCTCGAGGGCGACTACACTGGTGAGCAATTAATAGGCCCCACAGATAGGTTTGAGAAGCTTCTGAGTTTTGGGCATTATCTCCCGACGTATCCCGATTCTTTTGGATAATCGGCACGACTAGTTTTGCCTGTACGCCAAACTGCTTCACAAAATCTGCCAGGCAAGCCTCCATATCCGATTGATCGACGTTGGTGATGGTGCGGGTCTTCCCTTGGGCATAGGCGCGATGATATTCCTGGGGAAAGACTTCTTCTGCAAACGTAGCACCTAAGATCTTGGGATAAGGCGGTAAAACGGTTTCATGAATCGCACAGCCCGTGCCGTTATCCCACAGGCGATAGATCAAAACGCGATCGGCTTGCAGAAACCGTTGAACTTCTTCGACCGTGGTGGCGAGAACCTGATCGAGATCTAAAGATTGGCGAATTTGATGTGCAATTTGGGTTACCAACCGTTCACGCTGGGTTTGCTGGCAAAGCACAATTTCAATTCGCTTCCGCCGTTTCAATTCCTGTGGGTAATACCAACAAAGGGCAATCAGGAGAAAAAAGCCTAAGCTACTACCAATAAGCGGGAAAGTGGACATGGTTTAAACCTTGTCTGAGTCCAGACCTAGAGTTTCCCGTAGGCAAAATTCTAGGTCTAGACTTGGTGTACAAGCCAAAAGCCAAATACTTGGACTTTTGACTTTTGACCCCTGGTTTTCGATGCCTTAAATAACCCCCAACCCTAGAAGCCAAGTAGTGTGGCCAGAAATAGCAGCGCAATAAAGCCCATACCGCTAAAGAATAGCCACAGCCAAATTTTCTCCAATCTTGCGGGTGGCTTCCTTTGCCATGTCCAGCGAGGGGATGACATCAATGGGCCTGTAAAGCCAGTTCTGCCAGCGCTCAATAAAGCCTGGAGGTTTGGTTCGGGCAATTTATCCCGATAATCAGTGCCATAACGCGCCATGTGGGCAAAGGTGACTTCTCCTTGAGACCGTTGTGGTAAGATGCGTCGGCGTTGATAAGGGACAATATTATCGCCAAAATTATTCAGGTATTCTTCACTGTTTAGGAGTGTATCAACAAAGCCTTGCAATCCTTTCGTTGCCAGCACAATTGACCAGGTTAGTTTTTCGCGATCGCTGTACACATTACGTCCCAAAATACGCTGAACGCAAATCTCGACAAAGCGATAGTTATTGTTACTTTCATAGGTCAGTCGCCGGAAAGAATCGGACAAAACCAACCCCCGGATGAAATCCTTAACCGTGATTTGCCCTACCCGCAATTGAGACTCCAAGAACCGCTGGCGATGGTGTGTGAGCATTTGTTGCTCGTTACAAATTTGGCGGTAAGCCGCCATAATCAACGTATCCATGTCTGATGCGGCCAGAAGATCATCGGTAGTATAAATTCGGGGTTGTTCATCCCCAGGAATTTCAAATCCATTTACCCGGTTATTTTGGGACAAAGCGGCGTACTCTAAAAGCGGAATTGGCATAGCGATTCTCCAAAAGGAATTAAAGTTAGGGTTTATAGGTTTGCAGTACATTATTAAGCTGCAACACACCAGAAGAGATTAAGCAATTGCCCCTCTCCCCTGGAATTCTGAGCGCGATTAACCGCTAAAAACGCGGCTCCGCCATTTATTCAAACGGGCTTCGCCAATTGTGGCATGGCGTCGGGCATCGGCAATTTGATCGCGCAGGGTTGCGATTTGGGTTGTCTGGGCGTCTGCCTGTTGTTGCAGAGGCGATGACGACGTGTCTGCACCAGCAGCAGCACCAACGGGCCGCCAATCGCTATTAAGATACGAAGCGCCAATGGCGGCAAAGGGACGCAACTCTGCCAGTTGTTGCTGCAAACTGGTAATTACTTCAGATTGCTGCTGAACAGTCTGTTGCAAAGCTTGTTCAGCAGCCGATCGGTCTGATCTGGAAACGCCAGGCTGGGACCTAGCCACGAACGGGTACTTGGGTCTGAGTGCCTCTGCTAAAATCTCGCTAACATCCTTGACCTTGAGTTTGCCATAGGGGGCATTCCGGATCAGGGCGCGGGTTAATTGCGGCTTGTTTTGGGTCGCCAGATCTTTATCGCTGCTAGAAGCACTCCGCAGCAATTGGAACATGTTAGTAAATTCCAGCAGCGATTGCCCTGGTTGGGTGCGGTAACCCCTATAATAGGGCACAATTGCTTCGCCAAAGGCAACCTGATATTCATCGCTATCCAGATAGGTGTCAATATCTGCCTCAAAGCCGTCCTGATCTAGGACTGTACTGTGATAGCGCATCTCTTCAAAATTATCCGGTGCACGTCCCAATAGATGTTTATAGTTCAGCTCAATGGCCCGGTAGCGATAGCAGTTGTTAAAGAAGCGGGCACGATACAGCTCCGACTTTGCCAGATATCGGACAAATTCGCGCACACTCAATTCACCCCGCTTCAGTTGCGATTCAGCCGTGACTAACCGCTCACTTTCCATCACATGGGCATTGCCCAACACCTGACGATAGACGGCTCTAATCACGATCTCAGCTTCTGCGACTGAGCAACCAGGACACAGTTCGATAGGGGCTGTCTCTTTGAAGGGCTGATAGGCCTGGTAGAACTGTGTCTGCCGTTCAGTATCAGGGGGTGAATCGTTGGCAGTTGTTGTTGAAATGGGCATCTCCGTCTTCAGGCCCAGTGTTTTGGCTAAGAGTTGATTGATATCAGTGATCGCAGCAGGGCGCTGCCAAGGAGAACGCGCACCTGTGACAGGGGCGATCGCGCTGGGGCTGTTGGTCATTAGAGAGGCATTCAACCGAGCACGATTTTGGCGAGCCACGTCCTTATCGCTGCTGGCCGATCCGCGCAAGAGTTGAAATAGGTGGGTAAACCCAACCATTTTCTTGCCAGCCTGGGTTTTATATCCCCGGTAGTAAGGCACAATGTCTTCACCAAAAGCCTGTTGATACTCATCACTATCGAGATAAGAATCGATCTCTGCCTCAAATCCATATTGGTCAAGCCACTGTCCATGTTCAGCGATTTCCTCATGACCTTCAGGTGCACGACCGAGTAAATGCTTGAAATTGAGTTCAATTGATCGCGTCCGAGAACAGGTCTCAAAAAAAAGTGTGCGGTACAGAGCTGACTGGGCAACCTGGCGCACAAATTCCCGTACACAGATGTCTCCCCGCCGCAGTTGAGATTCTGAGGCAACCAGCCGTTCGCTCTCCATCACATGGGCATTGCCCAAAACCTGGCGATAGACGGCCCGAATGACCACATCAACTTCCGCCTCAGAACGATTTGGCCAGAGCTGAATCGGTTCAGTGTCATCGAATGGTTGTACCCCAAGGGCTGAGTCAGGATTTACTACAGGATTAATAAAAGAACTAAGCATATTCAACGTCTCCTTGACACATAACCAATCCTGAACCGCAACGGGAATGAATACTAATTGACCGACAAAACTCTTCATACTGGCGGTTTTAGCGATTTAACTTAATGCAAAAATATCTCTGAGAGAGAATAATCTGCGAGAAGAAAAAAGCCTCCCACGCTGTAATACATTCAGAAAATTGGTCAAGGTTTCAGTGTAGAGGATCTCATACTGACCGTAAGGAAACTGGTAAGAGAAAGGTAAAGAAATCGGAAAGAATGCAGGCAGGCAATAAATCTTGAGATTCCGTTGTATTTGTTTTGATGGATTTATTCAAACCTATGATATGCATTTTTTCGATTCGATCAGAGAAAAAGATTGAGGCCAAATTCTCGTAAAATTATTTGGGATGATTCGTCTTAAAACCTGATTCAAGCCTAAATCTGGAGTTGTGTTTATGGGAAAATTCTTGCACCCTAGCTGGACTGGTACGGCGTCTTATAAATTGCTGTAAACCAAAGGAAAACGCTGAACTAAATCACATCCGATTTGAAACCTTGAGGTTTTAACCGAAGGGAAAGACATGGATCTGGATGTGGATAGGGTTTAAAGAAAAAGTTGACTCATTCTCAGATATTGCATGCTATCTATTCCGAACACCAGACTATGAGGATCCTTTTGGTTGAAGATGATATCCGCCTTGCAGAAACGTTGGCAGAGGCTTTAACAGACCAACGTTATGTCGTTGATGTAGCAACGGATGGGGAAACCGGATGGCATCAAGCCAAAGTGCTGGATTACGATTTGATGTTGCTTGATGTCATGCTGCCAGAATTGGATGGCATCAGCCTTTGTGAACGGTTGCGATCGCATGGATACAGCCTCCCCATTCTAATGCTAACAGCTTGCGATACGCTCAACGATGAAGTCACTGGGCTAGATGCTGGTGCAGATGACTATGTGGTCAAACCGGTCGATTTGCAAAAGCTATTTGCCCGGATTCGGGCTTTGCTGCGGCGGGGGAGTGTGACTTCATCTCCGATTTTGGAATGGGGAGACTTGAATCTCAACCCCAGCACTTACGAAGTCAGCTATGAACAAACTCCGATCCATCTGACCCCTAAAGAGTATGCCATCTTAGAACTGCTGCTGCGCAACGGCCGCCGCGTCCTGAGCCGGAGCGTCATGATTGAACATGCCTGGTCTTTAGAATCCCCCCCAGAGGAGCATACGGTGAAGGTTCATATCCGGGGGCTACGTCAGAAGCTCAAAGCGGCTGGTGCGACTGAAGATTTAATTGAAACGGTTCACAGTATGGGCTACCGTCTGAGTCAATTGAGCCCTTAAAAATGGCTCTAGTCATTTTTAAGAGTGGCGGCCACTCCACACCCCACCATCGGCCGGGGGCAACTGTAAGTGGCTCTCCAGTTCCCGCAATTGGTCTGGCGTCAGCAAACTGCGAGACTGCTGGGGGCGGGATATCGACGTCGATTGCGCAACCCCTCGGCACCGTGGCGGTTATAAGCAGTCACAATCTCTCGGGCGTAGTCATAGTTGAGCCCAACGACTTGGGCCGCAAGCGGTCAGCGTCGTATGTTCACAGACCAGCCGTAGCAGATGCCAACGTCGAGACTCCACTGGCTCAAGGCTCGCTCGATAGCGAGCTTTTAACTCGTCTGCCGAAAAATGAGGTTCAAGATGTAGTTTCCTAGGCATCTTCCAACTTTATGCGATTTCGGGGGTGTATGAGTCGGATTTGGTATGAGACCCAGGCAAAGGTAATGAACGGCGTTCTAATACGCCTGGAACGTGATCTAAGCTCCATTCTTGCAACACAACCTTAATGATGATGCCTAGGCGGAGGGTTCAAACTTATGGGCATAGTCTTTGAGCAAATCGCTCACCTGCCGCAGCACCAATTCATCCTTACCGCCATCGGTTTTTTGTAGGGTTGTACGTTCAGGGTAAAAGTCGGGACGGTTCAGGTTTTGCGCGATGGCGTCTTTCACCTGGTCTTCGATCAGCTGGGCCAGTTCAACCTTGGCTTTTTCACGTTGGTAGCTCGCCCCTTCTTCGGTAGTGGCATAAAGAGGAGGCACGCGGTTGAGGGCATAGGCAGCAATATCGCCTAGATCTAGGGTCATGTCATTGGCAGCTTCTATTTCCGCCACTCGAGCAATCGCTTCAGTTAAGACCAATTCTTCCATGACGTTGATAAACTGCTTGCGCGGTACGGCGACCACTTCTCCAGTTAAGAGCGCCCCCATTAGTCGATCAAGGGCCATGTACTCTTCAATGGACAACTCGGAAGCCGTATCGCAAATCCGCCCCACCTCAGCTTCCATTGCAGGGGTCAGGTATCCGTCTTGTAACGCTTGCTCAACAATCTTTTCGATAGTCATGTGGCCTAAATGCTCCAATAAAATGACTTTCTAGAACATCACAGCGAAGTCAATGCTACAGCTGCCCCTTCAGCAGGGTTTTTAAGTGTTCCGGTTTAGTGTTCCCAAGGATCACACAAGACAGACATGCAGATTGGCCCAATTTTGAACCTCATTATAGTGTCTAAACCACAGCCGATTTGAAAGCTTGAGGTTTTAGCAGAGGGACTGCGGTTCAGCACAGAGTTAAGGCCTATTTACTCAATACCGTCGTAGCGCCAGGGAACCGGATCAACAGCGACTTGATTCACATATAGCCCCCAGTGTAAATTCGGCCCAGAGGCAAATCCAGTAGAGCCGATGGCCCCGACACGTTGTCCAGCTTGCACGAAGTCGCCTTCGTTCACGTCGATCTGAGAGAGGTGAATGAATACGCTGGCGACCCCCTGGCCATGGTCGATACCAACGGTGTTGCCATTGAGCTGAAAGCCGTCTGCTACCCGACCGACAAGCACCACTCGCCCTGCCGCTGGTGCGACCGCAGGTGAGCCAGTGGGGGCCGCATAATCTACGCCTCGGTGGTAGTAGTCCTGGGCAAAGACGCCGTTGTAATAGCGACGCACACCATAAACAGAACTCACTTGACCACTGCTGGGACGAGTCATTGGGCCATTCCAATATTGCTCTGGGGTGACCAGGGCTTTCAGTTCAGCTAAGCGGCGAAATTCGTAGTCAGTCCCCTCTAGCCCGGCTCGCCCCGGTGCTAACGTAACCCGCTGGGTTGGAAAACTACGATTCCGGAGGTTAACCGCAATATTGCGAGTTGACTCAGCACCGTCAATTTGTAGGGTTAACTGCCCGGGTTGGTCTACAGGACTGGTGGGAACAAGGGTGCGAAAGCGATCGCCGCCGATCGGGAAAGACGGATATTGGCGATCGCCCACGGTTATAGTTGGTGCTGTTCCTCTATTTGCTTGCTCGGTTCGAATCACAACGGCAAGGGTATCTCCCAACTGCGGGCTGCTGGGGGAGACCTCAACCTGATAGGCTTGGGCCGGTTGATGGCTAGCAAAAACAACCAAGATCGCAAGGGTGCTTGCAAAAGCTAGCCAAAGCCTATAGCGCAATGAAGAAAACAGCTGCTGACGTAGCGCTTGAAACCGGAGCAGAGGATGAACTGTCATGGTAAGGGGCAAAATAAGAGGCTTTAACGATCGGCAGGTAATGCTGTTAATCAGGTAATGCTGTTAATGCAGATGCTTCAAGCAACCTTGATATAAGCGATCGCAGACCGCCAAAGCACCATTGCTTCGCCATCGTTGGTGTCTAGACACATACAGTGGGGATCTTGCCAACGGAGGGTGCCGCTAAGCAAGTCGCCTGTGACCATTTTGATATCAATCGTTTGCTTTTCGCGAATCAGCTGTTGAAACTGATGCACGCTAGGTAAACCGACTTCGAGCTCAGTTGCCATGGCTCTCCTCTAATTTTTCAATTTGATGACTATAGCCTACCCGGCTTTAGGCGATTGAGATCGCGGATTTCTAACCCCCCATCGACAGATAGAAATAGTAGGTTGCCATCGGAATTACCGTTGCGGCGATGAGAAAGCCAATAACGATGACCGTTGAGTTACCGCGATTGGCTTCGGTTTCTTCAGCCGTGGCAAAAGTGCCTTCAATTTCAAAATTTGTGTCTTCAGTCGGTGGCCCAGGATCAGGTGCACCTGAAAGGACTGCAACTAGGCGATTCGTTGTACCGATAAGCGCCTGGTTGTACTTGTTATCTTCTCGCAGGGGAATTTTAATCGACTCCTCGGTCACGCTTGTGGCGATTTCAGGACTGAGTAGGGTTGCAGAGGTTTGTCCAGTGCGGATAGCAACGCCATTCGTGACATCATCCAGCACGATCAAGGTTTGATTAGTTTGGGACTCTGGCGTGGGGAACCACTTGTCAAATAAAGCATCCGTGAAGCTTTGCGGTGTCTCACCATAGTCAAGGCGATGTAGCGTTACAAAGCGCACCTCATTCCCCGACTCTACTGCCAGTTGACGCAGCTTATCGCTGATTTTGCCTTCATTCAAGCGGCTGATTAGGTTCGCATCATCGACTACCCAGATGTCTTGCCCATTCGAGATCACAGGCATCTGATAAACGCCTGTGGCTGCGGCAGGCGGAGCCACAGCCTGGGTGAGGATAAAGCAGGCGATCGCTGCCAATAAGAAGCGCGAAAGATGCAGCAGCCCACTGATTGTGTGTTTGAGAAGCATTCGCATCACTAATAAACCCTATGACTTGTCTTTAACTCAAATTAGTAACCTCTTCCACATCAAGAGCCATAGTTTGCCTTAGGCTAAAAAGCCAAGGTTTCAAACCAGATGTGGGTTATACCATCTTTTCTTACTATAGAGGACGACGGGACTGACCTCAGTTAGTTGAGCACTTGCCAAGTGTTTGGTTCTACCCACCCGCCAGCTTCCAACTGAATCCAACCATTGTCCATACGACCCGTTGCCGTTACCGTTTGTCCATTGGTTAGGGTATCAAGCTGCCGCGCATTGATATTGGGATTTTCTCGGACTGGTACAGCAGTATCGTTGGCTGTTGTAATCTGCACACGGCTGCCTTGGCCAGGAACGGTCGGGACGGTATTGCCAACGCCAGAAACAGGAGGGGTTTGGTAAAGCAGATTGAGGGTAGTCGTACCTGCTACGCCATCAACGGTCAATCCATTGGTGCGTTGAAAGTTTATAACAGCCTGTTCGGTTAGGCTCCCATAGTAGTCAGTGATGACAGCGTTTTGTGGCAAATAACCTAGGGTTTGCAAACGCGTTTGTAACTGTCTCACAGCCGGGTCTTGTACCCCCCGTCTCAAGACTCCAGGGGAAGTTTGTGGATTAGAAATAGGTCTCGAAATAGCCTCAAACCGCAGGGTTTGTCTTCCTTGATATTTTCCGGCAACCCAGCTACCGTCTGCGAGCTCGTACCATCCATTTTGCTGATTGCCAGTGAGCGCAATCGGTTGGCCATCTGCAATCACCCGCAAAATACGATTACCTACCCCAGGACCAGCCCGCACATTCAAGTTGTAATCATTATTTTGAGTGTAAGCTGGGGTATCGACGGTAGCTGCGGTTGTACTTAGGGAAGGGGTTGCAGGCAGAGTGTAGCCGCCGTAGAGGGGATTGATTAAGTTGCCCGCAACCCAAGTGCCATCGATTAACTCAACCCAACCGTTGCTTCTAATATTTCCAGTCAACTGCACCGTGGCTCCGGATCCGAGGACTCTGTTTAGACCATAGTCCTCACCTGGCCCCCAGCGGACATTGGCGCGGGTCGCTGTAACTGTTGCAGGGCTGCCCCAATCATCGGTTGGTGGCTGACCTTGATAGTCAAATCCACCGTAGCGTGGGTTCAATTGATTCCCTAAAACCCAAGTACCATCAATCAATTGCATCCAGCCTGTTGGACTAATCGTTCCCGTTAGTAAAACCTGATTGCCCGAGAACAGGGTGCGATGTAGCCCATATTGGTCTCCGGGCCCCCAACGGGCATCGAGTTGATTGACAGCTACCGTAGCAGGGGTGCCCCAACTGTCGGTTGGGGGCGGTGTTGCATTGCCGCCTTGATCAGAGCCATCAGTATTGCTGAAGCGGATAGAGTCGGTTGGAATCCAGTTGCCATCTGTGAGTTGGGTCCAGCCGTCTTGAGTTGTCTCGGTGACATCGAGGCGATCGCCGTCGAGAGCGGTCGCCTCGACGTTACCGTTGACCGGGCTATCAAGGATGTTAACTTGTCCACCTGGTGTGGCAGTCTCAACGTAAGCCGTAATTGCTCGGGCCAAGATAGGCATGAACCCTAGCCCAATGGCTAAGGTCGCACAACCTACCAACAGGGCTTTCAATCCCAACCGACTGTTCATCCTAAGGTTAGGTAAGCGCTGAAGCTGGTATGCGGCCGGATTTGCCTGGGTCGTTTCGTAAGTGAGCCAATGATGGCTCAGTGCCAGTAGTTCCATAGTTGTGCAGACTCCCTCAATCCGTTGGCCTAACTGGGCATGCATCCCCTGACAGGATCCTAATGCCAAATTAGGACAATAGCTCGACCGTTGGTAAGGATTGTTGAGGAAAAATCGGCGCGGCTGCATCGTTTATCTGGGAATTTTCGGCGATCGCGCTGCGGTTAGGCTGAACTAGCAGGGTTAATCCCTGGCGACCGAGCACAGTTACCCAGGTTTCGACTTCCGCAATGCCAATCTCAGTTGGGAAGTGCCAACGAGCGGGCCAGTAAGTCCCTTCAAAGAAGACTCGTCCTTTTTGATTGGGTGCGATTGTTCGCTCGACTTTCCCAAGACCGGTTTTCTTAAAGAGTTCAACCGTTGTCTCCTGGCTCATTGGAACGCCTCCCTGATGAAGTTTGAGGATCTAGAATCACGCAATCACGTGATTTCAAGTAACTTTACCGGATCTCCGAAGAAATTCGGAAATCTCTACCGTTCAAGTTTACGGATATCTATCCGGAAAAGTACGGAAGCCTGTGACAGAACATGCGCTGCGCCCAACGCTGGAGCTGCTGATATTTCCTAATAATCAACTCAGTTGCCCCTGCTTTGGCGATCGGTATGGGGTGACTCACCTCGTTAGTAAGCCACCTTCTACTGCTTCGGACTGACTCGAGTTTAAGTAATGCTGATGGCTTTGAAGTTATTCACTCTCAAAACCGTCACCAATAATCTCAGTAGCTAAATAGGCCAGGGAGTCGATCACTTGAACGGCCTCGTCTGGGGAAATGTCTTGACAAGTGAGATCGGGATAGTTTTGTTCCAGATAAGCCGCACCAATCAAGCGATAAAAGCCGCTATTGCCTGTCATCCAGTCAGTGATTAGGTTAGGTTCAGGAAAGTCTGGCTGTAACGCCGGATCGGTATAGGCACCGTGATAGAGGATGTAGCCTTCGCCAAACAAAGGCGGATTTAAGGGAATCTTATTTTCAATGTCGGGCAGCTCACCCACCCCTTCAGTGGTGTGCTCAATGGCAAAACAGCGGTCAAGCTGGTCTTGGTAAATCAGCATGTAGCTCGGGCCGCCGGGCTGAGTTCCGGTGATGGCGCTGAGGGTGCGAAAACCAGGGGGGACTTGGGTCGGCACAGCAATATCAATGCCCAACTCCAGCAGCTTTTGGTTTTGCTCTGGAGTGATTTGGGCGATAAAGGCACCGTCTGGTGGGGGTGGGGGTGGCGGGGCTAGCTCCGCATCAGGTGCGGTCTCAAGGGCGCTGTCTGAGGCAGCGTTGGGCGTCCCATCTTGAGAAGTTTCAGGATTTTGTCCGGTAGCGCAACTGAGTAGCAATAGTATCCCTAGCAGCAGACTTCCACGGGCTAAGGAGGTTTGGGTGACTAGATGAGACCTAACGCCTGTCGTTTTGGGCTTACCCATAAGCCTGACCATCACGGTGAGTAAACCGATAGTAGCCTGCCCCATCGTCAGTGGCTAACAGATCCTGTTCAGAATAGTGGGCCACGTCACCGGGGGTGCGATCGCCCACTTCTAAATACACTGCAGGCTGGTCTGAACGGTTAACCAGGTGGTGACCATTGGCTTCCCCTGCTGGGAATCCAGCCATCATGCCAGGGCTGAGGTGGTCTTCACCCGCATCAGTAATCAGGGTCAATTCCCCGGCGATCACATAGATAAACTCATCTTGTTGGGTGTGCCAGTGCCGTAAAGCTGAGGCACTGCCGGGTGCCAGGGTGACTCGATTAACTCCAAAATTCTTTAACCCTGCGGCATTGCCTACCTGTTGCTTAACTCGCCCAGCTACTGCTGCTTTGAACGGCTCAGGATAGCCAGTTCCAGTTTTTTGGGGCACTTTGTTGAGGTCAATTTGCATGGGGAGAATGAAGGAGCGAGGGGAGATAGTGGGATAGGGAAACTTCTGAAATTTCAAGTTTGTTTTACCCCTTACGATGTTTGATTTTACCCCCTACGCCTCATCCCTTGCGCCTTACAATTCTCAAGATCAGAAATTATGCCCGAAAAGCCCAACCGCTTGCAGGGTGGTCAATACCTACCCTGCAAGCGGTCTAAAGCAAATTTTGGAAGCGATTGTCTGCTCCCAAGACTTTTACGGCTTTTTTAATGTCTTGGGTGCGGTCTTTGGGCACGATTAGGGTGGCGTTGCCATCGCGGACAATCACCATATCCTCTAGGCCAATGGTGACCACGACTTCATCGGGGTTAGAAGCATAGACGATGCTGCCTTTCGTTTCGAGACCGACGTGTTGGGCCAGTTCGACGTTTTCGGCGTCGCCTTTGAGCAGGCGTTCGATGGCGTTCCAATCTCCTAAATCATCCCAGCCAAAATTGACAGGCATGACGTAGGCCTTTTGGGTCTTTTCCATCACGGCGTAGTCGATGCTAAGTTTGGCCAAGTTGGCATAAGCCTCAACGCCTTTGGCCATCAGCGCAGCCATTAAATCTGGGGCGTGGGTTTTAAGCTCTTCTACCATGACTCCGGCTGGAAAGATAAACATGCCGCTATTCCAGCTAAAACGACCGCTGGCAAGAAATTGCTCAGCGGTGTCGCGGTCGGGTTTCTCGGTAAAGCGGCTGACTGTATAGGCTTTGAGGTCGTCGTACTGGCCTCTGGCTTCTCCTTGTTCGATATAGCCGTAACCCGTTGCACCATAGGTGGGTGTAATGCCTAGGGTCGCGATCGCCCCTTGATCATTTGCCAATTCAGCGGCGGCTAAAAGGGTTTGACGATACTTATCTTCGTCGGCAATCCAGTGATCAGCTGGGAAAAACCCTGCGATCGCGTCTTTGCCATGGCGCTTCATCACCTCTAGGGTGGCCCAGGCTACGGCAGGTGCCGTATCCCGACCTACGGGTTCAACTAGCAAATTGGTTTCGGGCAGTTCGGGCAACTGTTCGCGAACACCCTCTGCCAAATGGGATGCCGTAATCACCCATAAAGAATTCCAATCATTAGTTAGCTTTAATAACCGATCTGCTGTAGCTTGCATTAAGCTGCGACCGCTGCCATCTAAACTCAAAAACTGTTTAGGCTTCTTAAGACGGCTCACGGGCCAGAACCGTTCACCTTTACCACCAGCCAAAATCACAGGAATGAGGGACTGAGTCATGAGCGATTTACTCCGCCAAAGATTCGGACTTATGGTAACCATTGTGAGCGAGGCTCAGGCTATAATCGCCTTAATATTGATTAATACAACACAATTCAATAAAGATAAGTCTGGATACAGCAGCGCCATGCAGATTCCGCCATTGTGGGTTGAAGGTAAGCAAAAACTTAGTCTATCTGTCAGTCACTGTCTGGATCTGTTGGTTTCTGGCGCGTATATACAGAAAGGTCTGAAGCAGGAATTCCTAGGAAACATTAAGTATGACGACCCAGTCCCCCAATCCATCCCCCGATCCCCAGGCAGATGATGCCGTTGGTCACGAAACAGGGTACGAGTCAGGGACAGTTGTCATCCATCCTCATCAAGCTCAGCCAACCAAAGCCCAGGCCCCATTTTGGTTAAAGGCTTCTAGAACCTTGGGTTGGTCAGTGGTCTTGATGGGCACAGCGACTGCTTCGGCCCTGTTAGGGGCAGCAGCTATACTCACTGTTCCCCTGCCAACAAGTTGGTTACCCCAGCAGCAAGAATCCTTATCTTTACGAGACTTGTGGGAATCAGGGTTTCGCTACCGAGTTGCTCGGCCGGTGACGGTGTTAGTCATGGGTATCGATGAGGTGCCTGATGTGCCTGAGTCTTCTGAGGCAATCTTTTCAGGACGTACAGATACGATGCTATTGGTTCGACTTGACCCGGCCTCGGGTGAGGTTAATGTGATGTCTATTCCCCGCGACACCCGTATGGAAATTCCGGGGCACGGGGTGATGAAAGTCAATCAGGCCAACGTTGAAGGCGGAGCACAATTGTCTGCCCAAACGGTGAGTCGTAATTTAGACGGGATTGAAATCGACCGCTACGTCAGGGTTAGCACGGCGGCTTTTCGTGAAATCGTGGATCTGGTGGGTGGGGTTGAGGTGCTAGTCCCTAAGGCCATGTACTACGAAGATCAAACCCAAGATCTATTGATTGACCTCGAACCAGGGTTGCAAACCCTGAATGGGGATCAAGCAGAACAATTTGCCCGGTTTCGGCAAGATGCTTACGGTGATATTGGCCGGGTACAGCGGCAACAGACGTTGCTCAAAGCCCTGCGCGATCGCTTGACGAGCCCTGGGGTGGTGCCTCGGCTCCCCCAAATTGTGCGGGTATTGCAGCGTCGCATCGATACAAATCTGAGTGCAGAAGAACTCCTAGCCCTGGCAAATTTTTCCTTAGAACTGGAAACCCAGGATTTTCATATGGTGATGTTGCCCGGTCGCTTTAGTGAACCTGGGGAATACATCGCCAGCTATTGGATTATGGATTCTGACGCCAGCGATCGCGTGGTGAATAACTTCTTTCGAGAGGATGCGGTGGCGTTACTCTCTGGGAATATAGTGGCTGTGCGTAACCTAAGGGTCACGGTGCAAAATGCCTCTGCCGATCCCTGGGTTGCCCGCCAAGTGATTCAGTACCTGAGGGAACAAGGGTTTAATCAGGTTTACATCGACCAAGATTGGCCTGGCACTTTAGATACGACCGAAATTATTGCCCAGCGAGGGGATTTGACTGCGGCGCAAGCAGTTGAATCGATTTTAGGCACGGGTCATGTCGTCTCTGATTCAACTGGCAACCTAGAATCTGACATTACGATTCGTGTTGGCCAAGACTGGGTTTCACCCGGTGAATTACCCCAAATTCAGACTCGGTAAGGTTTTTGATCGTTCCAATCACTCTGGAAATAGCGATTTGAGTCGGGATTTTTATCGGGGTTTGGGGGCGAAGTCAATGCCCTATTTCAGATCAGTGATTTGCTGAAACGGTGCCCAGCTAATGACATCCTCTAGCAGTGCTTGGTGACCTAAGATATTGGGATGTAAGCCGTCTGTTGACAGCTGCGACTGCCACCAGTGTTCACCCCGTGCCAACCACTGCTCAAAAATATCGAGATAGGGAATCTGGTGGGTTTGACACAGTTCATGGGTGGCTTGTTTGTACCGGCGCTGCTGTTCATGGGAGTAATACAGCACTTCGGCAAAGGGCATAGCCGCTTCGTTGACCGGGATCATGCCAACAAACAAGACTGGACAAAGAGATTTAGCCTGAACCAAAAGGCTATCAAGGGTCTGATGAAATTCATCGAAGGGCGTAAAGTTACGCCCTCCTCTGCGGCCCGCCTGGGCCGAATCATTGACGCCAATCGATAGCACTAAGACATCGGGGACTCGGTTGCGTAGCTCTCCTCGATAGCTAAACTCTGACGCTAGACGCTGGGCAACTTGAGGCACCCCGTCACCCCGCACGCCTAAGTTGTAGATGACTGGATAGGTTGTGGCAGGAGAAAGCGATCGCCGCCTTAGCCGTTCCACCCAGCCCCCGCCCTCTGGATCCCCGAAGCCGTAAACCAGACTGTCACCAATCACGACCACCTTTTTAGGATGAGTTGAGACCTGCGAAATGGTCATTGACTCTTGAGCGGGTGACGTTAGCATCCAATAATTTTCCTGTTTTCCTAATTATTGACGTTGGCATGGCATAGTTATGGACATTACCACTGCGGTTGGAACTTTTCAAATCTTTACGAGCAAACCCTGTCTACCGGGAAGTGCTACCAGATATTTTCGCTGGAACAGCGCTTAAACCGGAAATCTACTGCTAAGCTGGAACATCATAAGCTACATCTAGGTTAAGAACTTAGGTTCTTTTAGATTGAGGTAAGGGTGTGGTTTAGTCTTGATCTTCGCAATCGTCTTTTTTTATCTATGCTGAAGCGTTCTCCCTTTGACGGTAACCAATTAATGCGACGGACTGAGGATTTGATTAGTGCCGCATCGAATCGGTATCGGATTACAGTACAGGTTGCGAATCGGGCTCAACGGCGTCGGTTTGAGGAATTCGATAATTTAGACGATTCAAAAATGAAGCCAGTGCTGCGGGCTATCATCGAAATGTCTGATGAACTGACCCAGCCTGAAATTATTGGTGAATAGTTCAAACAGTTTGCTGCGTTTTTCTTTCAAGACGATGCAAAGCTACCGTTCGTGGGTTCGACACTTAGTTCGCTACACCACTCTGGCGCTGCTGATTCTGGGTCTTACCCTATTCAGCGGCATTAGCATTTCAGGATTTACCTTTGGAGATGGTGCGGTTTGGGCACAGGCGTCTTTGAGTCGTCGACTCCAGCGCGGCGAAGTTTCAGAAGCGGTTTATCAGCGATTGCCCAATCTGCCCATGGAAAACCAATACGTAAATGTAGACACTGGCGATCCTGAACCCGGCAATACATTGGCAACCCGCTTGGTGCGCTATCACCTCTATACAAAAGGGCGCATCACCCAATATCGTTTGGACTGGAAGCTGACCCTGGCAGACTATCTGGGAGCCAATGAACCCATGGATGCTGAGCGCTACCCTCTAGCCAATCGAGTAACGGTGAATCCGTTAGAAGGCGATCGGCAAGTGATTACAGGGTTGAGTCGCCGCGATCGCGATCAGTTAATCCAGGTTTTGATTGAAGTGTGTCATCCTGAACTGGCAGGAACCTTGGAGGGTAATGACGGGGGTGATGGGAGTAGTGAGACTGAACAAGATGGCATGAACGCTCCCAATCAACCTGTTACCGGGACTGGCGCTGCCGATTTACTGCGCTGATCGGGACTTAGCCAACCATGGCGCGGCAAATCAAATCAGGCCCCGGCTGGCGGCTAGGTTGGGATGATACTGCAGCTGAATTTCAAGGATTGGCGGCTGGAGAACACTGGGCAGTGGAGCTGACTGCTCAGGAGTTAGCTGATTTATGCCGATTGGCCTTGCAGCTAGCTGAGTCTGTCCATGGGATTGCATCTGAATTAATGGATGAGGAACGCATTACCTGTGAAGCCGAAAGCGATTGGATTTGGCTGGAAGTCGAGGGCTATCCCCATGCTTACAGTCTGCGCTTTATTTTGCAGATGGGTCGCCGTAGTGAGGGCACCTGGTCTTGTGAGGCTGTGCCCTCACTGTTACAAGCTATGGCTGGATTGACGCTTTTTTGATCCAAGGCTTGGTCAGATATAGTTTGGGCTAAACGATGACACGGCTTGGATCCTGTAACTTTTCTCTAACTCCTGGTACAAATCTCAATTCAGTGTCTACGCTAGCTAAAGCAACAGGGTAGTTTTAAGAATTGGTATAGAGAGCCATGAAAATCCAGGTTATCAGTGACACATTGTTTAAGGTTGAACCCAAACAATCGAATGAACTATCAGACTCAGAAAAGGTGCTGGTTAAAAACGGCACTGAGTTTGAAATTCAGTTTTATTTAGAGACCACCAATAATCACCTGAAAATCAATCTCTCTAATGCCACCTTGGGCGAATCAGAAAAGCAAGATTGGTATGTTTATCGCCCCGACATTAAGTTGATCAAATCTCCTGTTGAGCTCAAGGTCGTCAGCGATACCCTGTTTAAGCTCAAGCCTGTGGTGTCTGTTGAGCTTGGCGATCGCGAAAAGGTCTTCGTCAAAAATGGTAGTGAGTTTGAGCTCCAGTCCTATCTGCCAGCAGAAGGGAATCATGTCAGAATTGCGATCGCTAATGCTTTCCTTGGCCCTGAAAATCGCAACACTTGGTACGCCTATAACCCTGACATCAAGATTCAAGGGTCTGCCATCGAAATGAAAGTTATCAGCGACACGCTGTTTAAGGCAGAACCCAAACTCTCCAGTGAATTACCAGCTGCGCAAAAGGTATTTGTAAAATCAGGGACAATTTTTGAACTTGACTCCCATGCTCCGGTCGAAGGGAACCACGTCAGAGTGGCTTTGAAGAATACCTTCCTCGGTGCTGAAAACCGCAACACTTGGAATGCCTACGCGCCTGATATCGAAATCGAAGGTAACGAACCCAATAATCAGCCCAAAGATAGCCCACCCCAGACCAGCCAAGCCGCAAGCCCCAAAGATCCTGGCAAAGCGTTAAAGTTTCCCGGATTCAATGGTACTTACTACACTAATCGGCCGATCTTGGCCAATGGCAACTTTACTTGGGGTGAAGCAACCCATGGCGGCAGCCGCATCCCTGTGAATGCTGGGGTAGTTTACGGCATCATTCGCATTGCCAAACATATGGAAGAGGTGCGCAAGCAACTGGGCAATCGTTCTATCAAAGTGAATTCGTGGTATCGAGATCCGACGACAAACCGCCGAGTAGGGGGAGCATCTCGGTCTCGTCATTTATCGGGGGATGCAGTTGATTTTGTTGTCTCGGGTATCCACCCCTATGATGTGTACGCTCGTCTCAATGGCTGGTGGGGTAGCAAGGGGGGATTAGCCAGTGCGACTGTCTTTACTCATATTGATACCAGGGGATATAGAGCGCGGTGGTCGTATGGGTTCTAAATGACGCCTTAAGCCTTAGTCATCTGAGTAAACCCAGGTGGTCATCTCACAGATATTAATATCGAAGCTCTCTACCTCAATGCCATCTGAAAAAATCGCTAGCATGTCGTATATACAAGCGGGATAACCGTCTTGTACCCTCATGTTGACCGTTTCGCCAGGGAGCAAAGATTCTCCAGAGGGAACCGAGTTGGGTCCCCAGCTATCTGATGTGGGCGGGGTAATGTAGAACTCAACAATGGAGGCGCTAGTGTCATTTTGAATGGGAAAGACGACTTCTTCTGCTAAGGCAGCTGTCATGCCAATCAAAGTTGAGGGAAGCGCCATTAGCGTCGCTAAGGCAGCGGTTCGTGTGGTGATTGCTGGCAACATGGATCTCTCGGTAGGAAAATTAAGACAAAGATGTTGGTGGTCTTTTACACACTTCCCAAGACGAACCACAAGCAATCAGCGTTTGAGGAAACTTGTTGGTATCATCACTTTTCTCTCGGGCGGGCAAAGAGACAAAAGAGGGGTTGTGAGCGCCCTACTTTGGGGTAGTAGGGGTCGTCAGATATGTTATTGTGAATAGGCAATATCGGGGCGTAGCGCAGCTTGGTAGCGCACTACTTTGGGGTAGTAGGGGTCGTGGGTTCAAATCCCGCCGCTCCGATTGCATGAAACCTCCCACTAATGGGAGGTTTTGGCGTTTCTAAGACTGCTTTTAGGGTGTGCCGATACCCAAGCCCTTCAAGACTGAAGAGATCAAGAGAGTTCTCGAACATCTTAGAGATTAGGCACTATGTCAGCATTGGACTGATTTCATTGAGTTCTGCCTTGGGCTGTTGACCTGATGAAACGGCAGAGCTGAAGTGGAAGCGTCTACCCAATGATTGTAATTCTATCTTCCTAATATCTTCATAGTGTTTTGGTCTAATGGCCTTGGTTACTTAGATCATTATCTTGAAGACCAATGACTACTGTTCTCCAACGTCAAGAGACAAACCTGTGGGAGAAATTCTGTAATTGGGTTACCAGTACCGAAAATCGGCTTTACGTTGGCTGGTTTGGGGTTCTGATGATTCCTTTGCTTGGAGTTTCGACTACAGTCTTTGTAATTGCTTTCATAGCCGCGCCTCCAGTTGATATCGATGGGATCCGTGAACCGCTTTCCGGATCACTGCTCTATGGCAACAATATTATTACAGCAGCAGTCGTGCCCTCTTCTAATGCCATTGGCCTCCATTTTTATTCGATTTGGGAGGCGGCGACGCTCGACGAGTGGCTATACAACGGCGGCCCTTATCAAATGATTGCCTTCCACTATATTCCGGCTCTGCTTTGTTATATGGGTCGAGAGTGGGAACTCAGCTATCGCCTAGGGATGCGTCCCTGGATTTGTGTTGCCTATTCTGCCCCCGTTGCAGCGACCAGCTCCGTATTTCTGATTTATCCCATTGGGCAAGGGAGTTTTTCTGATGGCTTACCCATGGGCATTAGCGGTACATTCAACTTTATGTTCGTCTTTCAGGCTGAACATAATATTTTGATGCATCCATTCCACATGCTGGGGGTGGCAGGCGTTTTAGGAGGCTCATTGTTTTGTGCAATGCACGGATCTCTGGTGACCTCAAGCCTCATTCGTGAAACCACAGATGTTGAATCTCAGAATAATGGCTATAAGTTTGGCCAAGAAAGTGAGACCTATAATATTCTCGCGGCTCACGGCTATTTCGGCAGACTGATTTTTCAATATGCCAGTTTTAACAACTCGCGATCGCTGCACTTTTTCTTAGCGGCATGGCCTGTGATTTGTATCTGGTTTGTTGCCCTGGGTATCAGCACAATGGCGTTCAACCTTAACGGGTTTAACTTCAACCACTCTATCCTTGATTCTCAAGGTCGAGTGTTGCCAAGCTGGGCTGATGTGGTTAACCGGGCTAATTTAGGATTCGAGGTTCTGCATGAGCGTAATGCTCACAACTTCCCTCTAGATTTAGCGAGCGAATCTGTGGTTCCCATTGCCTATCAGGCACCTGCTGTGCATGTTTAACTCTGACGCTTCCTGATCTTAAATACGTCAAACATAAGCGCTTTCTTTAGGGAAAGTGCTTTTCTTATGCTCCTAAAGTTTATAGTGGTAGCCGCAAATTTGAGGGATGTTGGCAGTTAGATTGCTTAGATGGCATAATCGCACTAGCCAACTTGCTGAACACAGCGAGTATTTCTGAAGTGCTTAAATCTAACACATCACAGTGTGGTAACTGCTAGACAGCGATCGCCACATTGGCCCTTCTTGTCTTGAACCATTAAAAAAGCCCTCTGTTGAGAGGGCCCGAAACTGACACAGGCAACGGATTAAAAATTGGCTACACCTTGATGAGACTATTTCATTAGCGCCAGCGTTGCAATACCAGTCGGATTGAACCATCTTTCTGGTGTTGCTGCTCAGCTACTTCAAATCCTTGTTGGATTGTGGTGCTCATAATTTTTTGATAAGCATAGCGCTGGGTAACTTGTCTCAAAAATCCTTCCACAGATAGGGGTTGCTTCCAGAACTGGAAGTCTGCCACGAGATCGTAGTCATGACCGTTCCAAGCAAACCCAATATCGTGGCTATTGGGTTGCTCAATAATAAGGTGAGCAGTGCAGGTTTGCCCCTGATAACCTCGGACTTCACTTGGGCCGGGCTTCCAGTCAATATCCAGGTCATTCAAGGCAGACTGTAACGCCTTCAAATCCCGAATTCGAGTTTTGAGATAACTAAAGTGAGACATAGCTATAGGGTTTTTCTAACATGGCTTGATGATTCGCTTGATGCAATAAGGTCAAAACGGTAGTGCTATTCCCGATCTAAAGGGTAGTTTCTATAGGAAAGCACGACAAAAACAACACAGCAAATGACAAATACAGTTAATCCTGAGAAAATGCCATTTGCAGTAGTACCAAATTGTCCTTCACCGTAGGCTAAATAGAAGATGGGAGGCATTGATAAACTCCATTAATCGAATTAAAAACTGGGGTCGAAACCTTCTAGCATAATGGTGCCGTTGTAGAGTTGTAGGATGATGAGGATAAACACTGCTAGTAAAACCAATAGTGCTGCCATAAATGGGGCTGTGCCCCAACCGGGTGCAACGCGACCGGCTTCAGCATTCAGTTTCCTTAAGGTGTACTGAATCGGGGCTATTTTTTTGGAAACGTATCTCTGCTGCTGCATAGGGGGCCTCTCGTTAAGTAATAAAAGATTGCAAAGAACCTTGAAAAAAAGATTGATTCAGAGACGCAGTGCTCTACGCCCCTGAATATAGGTTTCGAGTTTTGAAAGCCAGCGGACAACTTAAATCGTTGTTGTTGTTTGCCGTGATGTCGGATCGCCCACTTTCTTGAAATAGCCCCATTCCACTTGTTCTTCGCTTAAGTCTGGATCGATGCCCGAGAAGACATCTTGGAAGAGGGCTCGTAGACCGTGCCAGATATGGCCAAAGAACCAGACCAGTGCAAAGCAGGTGTGGAAAAAGGCAAAGAAGCCGCGATTGCTCGTCCTAAACGCACCGTCGGAGTTGTAGACCGTGCGGTCAAACTCGAAGGGTTCACCCAGTTGAGCTTTGCGGGCGTATTTTTTCACGTCCTGTGGGTCAGTGAACGATTGACCGTTCAGGGCTCCACCATAGAAGCTAACGTTGACGCCAGTTTGCTCAAAGCTATATTTGGCATCAGCTCGCCGGAAGGGGATATCTGCCCGGACGATACCATCGCGATCGGATAAAACGACGGGGAAGTTTTCAAAGAAGTTGGGCATGCGTCGAACGCTAAGATCTCGGCCTTCTTTGTCTTTGAAGACGGGATGACCAAGCCAGGTGGTTGGTAATCCATCGCCATCTACCATACGTCCCACTCGAAATAGTCCACCTTTGGCTGGACTATTGCCCACATAGTCGTAGAAAGCCAACTTAATCGGAACAGCAGACCAAGCCTCTGATGGAGTTTTACCTGCGCTTATACCGGTCTGCACTCGTCGATTAATTTCCTGTTGAAAATAACCCTGATCCCACTGATGGCGAGTAGGCCCCCATAGTTCAATAGGCGTAGTTGCGGTGCCGTACCACATAGTGCCCGCGGCGATAAAACCAGCACCGAAGAAGACTGCTAAACTGCTGGCCAGCGCCCCTTCAATGTTGCCCATTCTCAGGGCTTTGTAAAGGTATTCTGGGGGACGTACAGCGATGTGAAAGAGGCCGCCGATAATGGCCACGATCCCCAAAGCAATATGGTGGGAGACAACCCCGCCCGGATTTTGTGGGTTAAATCCAGTGGGTCCCCAGTCTGGGGCAACGCCTTGAATGTGGCCTGTCAAACCATACGGATCAGAAACCCACATGCCGGGGCCAAAAACGCCGGTCAGGTGAAAGGCCCCAAAGCCAAAGCAGAGGAGTCCGGCGAGTAACAGATGGATGCCGAAAACTTTGGGCAGATCGATAATCGGTTCGTCGGTTTTCGGATCGAAGAAGGTGGCGACGTCCCAGTAGACCCAGTGCCAGCAGGCGGCGAGAAATTCTAAGCCCGAGAAAACGATGTGGGCGATCGCGACGGTTTCAAACGTCCAAAATCCTGGGTCGGTAAACGTTTCTCCCGTAATACTCCAACCCTGCCACGAGTTGGTAACCCCAAGACGAGCCACAAAGGGCATCAAAAAGCAGCCTTGCCGCCACATGGGATTCAAAATCGGATCGGTGGGGTCATATCGAGCCAGCTCGAATAGCAGCATCGATCCTGCAAACCCGGCACAAAGGGCATTGTGCATCAGATGCACGGCAATTAATCGTCCTGGATCGTTCAAGACAGTTGTATGAACGCGATACCAAGGCAGTCCCATGGCGTCCTTCTCCTTATTTTTGTCTTTTTATTAAAGGTGTGTTCAATCACGGCTCAGTCTGAACGCAGACTTGGATCAATCGGCGCCATTGAGAGCACGGGTTCATTTTCTCGATCGAGACCTGTCTCAAACCCAGCAGCGGCAGCCCGAGCACGCCCTGCATGCCAGAGGTGACCCACTAAGAAAAAGAAGGCAAAGATAAAGTGAGCAGTGGCTAACCAGGTGCGGGGTGAGACAAAGTTAAACGCATTGGTTTCAGTGGCTAAGCCCGCAACAGAGTTTATGGAGCCCAGCGGCGCGTGGGTCATGTATTCTGAAGCGCGACGGACTTGCCAGGGTTGGATATCGTTTCTGAGCTTATCCAAATCCAAGCCGTTGGTACCCCGCAGAGGTTCTAGCCAGGGGGCTTTAGCATCCCAGAAACGCATGGTTTCACCGCCAAAGATAATTTCACCCGTGGGCGATCGTTGCAAATACTTACCCAGCCCAGTTGGCCCTTGAGCCGAGGCTACATCTGCCCCTAAGCCTTGATCCCGAAACAGAAATACCATCGACTGAGCCTGAGAAGCTTCGGGAATCGTCGGACCATAGAAAACACTAGGGTAAACCGTATTGTTAAACCAAATAAACGCCGTCGCAATAAACGCCTGTCCGGCCACATTACCTAGACTTTGGGACAAGTAGGTTTCTCCAGTCCAGGGAAAGAGGTTGTAAGTCCAGCGCAAGGGTGGCACTAAAATATGCCAAATTCCCCCGAGCACTAGTAGCGTACCAATCCAGATGTGGCCACCAATCACGTCTTCTAGATTGTCAACGCTGACAATCCAGCCGCTACCGCCAAAGGGATTGCGGAGCAAATAGCCAAAAATAATCCGCGGATCGATGGTTGGATTCATAATCAGTCGCACATCGCCACCGCCCGGTGCCCAGGGGTCATAGAGGCCACCCCAAAACATCGCTTTACAGACAAACAGCAGGGCAAAGATGCCCAACATTAAAATATGGAAGCCCAGAATTTGGGCCACTTTAGCTTTATCTGTCCAGTCAAATTGGAAGAAGCCAGAGAGCTTTTCTGGACCCTGAATAGCGTGATAGATGCCCCCAATACCAAGCACTGCTGAGCCGATTAAGTGAGCTACGCCGATGGCAAAGAAAGGAAAAATATCAGTGATTGTGCCGCCGTAACCCACGCCGATGCCAAGGCTGGCAATGTGGGGCATGAGAATGCACCCCTGCTCATACATCGGTTGAGACAGGTTGTAATGGGCGACTTCAAATAGCAGCATGCCACCGGCCCAAAACGCGATCAGTCCGGCGTGGGCTACATGGGCCCCGAGAAACCGCCCCGTCAGATCTGGGGTAATGAAACGAGCGTTGCCGGCCCACCAGGCATAGCCACTGGACGCTTCGTCGTAGCCAGGGCCAGTTGGTGCAAAGATGGAACCGCCCTCACTGGGGAGCGTAATTGATAGGTCTGGTGTTGTTTCAATGGGTGTTTCCACAGGCTTAGATCTCCTCGAAATTCAAATCAATGAAGTTGAAGCCGCCCCTCTAAACCCATGAGCGGCGGCAGCAAAGACTGGTGTGGTCTACTCGGAGAAGCCGCGCGGCAGAACCTCTTCTGGAAAGACAAACTTCTTCGCGGGTTGATCAAGCTCTGACATCCAGGCTCGAACGCCCTCGTTGAGCAAGACATTTTTGGTGTAGAAGGTCTCAAACTCAGGATCTTGCGCTGCTCGAATTTCTTGGCTGACAAAGTCATAAGCCCGGACATTGAAAGCCAATCCAATCATGCCAATAGCGCTCATCCACAAGCCTGTAACCGGAACAAACAGCATAAAAAAGTGCAGCCACCGCTTGTTCGAAAAGGCAATGCCAAAAATCTGTGACCAAAATCGATTGGCCGTCACCATCGAATAGGTTTCTTCTGCTTGGGTGGTGATGAAACCGCTGAAGGTGTTTTTACTGTCAGCGTCTTTATATAGGGTATTTTGCACAGTCGCCCCGTGGATTGCACAGAGCAACGCACCCCCCAGCACTCCGGTAACGCCCATCATGTGAAAGGGATTTAGGGTGTAATTATGGAATCCTTGGAAAAAGAGCAGGAATCGAAAGATGGCAGCGACCCCAAAGCCTGGGCCAAAAAACCAGCTCGATTGGCCCAGCGGATAGATCAAAAACGTTGCGACAAAAACCGCAATCGGAGCTGAAAATGCAATCGCGTTATAAGGCCGAATCCCAACCAAGCGAGCAATCTCAATTTGCCGCAACATAAAACCCATCAGCCCCAGCACACCATGAAAGGCGGTGAAGTTCCACAATCCACCAATTTGGCACCAGCGCGTAAAGTCTCCGTTGGCTTCTGGCCCCCAGAGAAACAACAGCGAATGCCCCATACTTTCGGCAGGGGTAGAGACCGCAGTGGTGAGAAAATTACAGCCTTCTAAATAGGAGCTGACTAGACCATGGGTGTACCAGGAGGTAACAAATGTGGTGCCGGTAAACCAGGCCCCCAGCGCTAAGTAAGCACAGGGAAATAACAGCAACCCCGACCAGCCGATAAACACGAAGCGATCGCGCTTTAGCCAGTCATCAACTTCACCAACCCAGCTTCTTGCTGGCCTCAACGTGCCCATTGTAATGGTCATAATAATGATCCTCGTCTTAATTCAATGTGTTTTGAAGGAGCCAGAAGTCAGAATGGGCCTCTTCTGACGCCTGGATGCTGTCTCTTTTTGCAACAAAGGTTTAGCGAACAGGTTCGCTCTCTCCAACACCATCGTTCATGAAGTAGGGTGGTCCCGGCAGCGCCAATTCCTGAATGATTTCGTCAAAGTAGGGAATGATAGCTGCTGCATCCGCTTCTTCTAGCAGGGCGATCGCCTCAGCTTTCAGGCAGCGCATATACTGCAAAATATTGGCTAGAGGAATGCCGACATTGTTGTAGAGCTCCTTCATCCCCACGAGGCCAATGTCTCGTAGGGGGCGATCGTTACCCGCCAGTAGACAATAGCTAATGAGACGCACATACCAACCCATATCCCGTTTAGCCGCCTCGGTCTTACGACGGTTGCCGCTATTGCTTGGGGTTTTGGGGCAAATCTGCCAGAATTTGCGCGTGCCTCGATCCACAATGGTTTGAGCCTGCTGCTCTAAAGCCTGGGCTAGCCGAATCCGCTCGGCTCCGGTTTTACAGAAAGTGCGAATCATCCGCAGTTCCCCAGGGGTGGGGTAGCGCACTTCTTCATCGGCGTTGAGAATAACCTGTTTAACGATGCTCATGATTTTGGGGCTTTGTAGATGTGTACGCCTCCGAACCAGCCAATGTGGATCCGATAGTCCAGTGGGTTAAAGGACTGATAGAGCGGCATGGGCCGTTTCTGTTGGCGGGGTTCTGGGAGGGTTGCCCCCCTCGTTAGATCAGATGTACAAGGGGGCTTCACAAAAAGGTTTTGACTCATCTTTCATGGGGTTGATTGGATGGATTCACTCAATTGGCCACATGGAATGAGCGTTTTGGTTTCGCCTCCCATTTGCCTATCCCGCGTGACTCAAGTTTGAGAACTGGTCTCAGTCTGAGGAATACTTGCTGCTGGGGCAGTTTGCCCAGCAGGCGTAGCCGTTTCTGCATGGGTATCACCAGCGTTGTCGCTATGACCCGTCACCTTCTCCCGGGGTGGATTTAATGACTGGGGTTGTTGCGGTTGAGCTTGATTGGTGACTGGCAACTGTGTCTGAGTCAGCCAGGGTGGCTCCATCACTGCGACGCCTCCAGCAGCACCAGAGGCAGGATAGGGACGACTTTGCATCCATTCACCCGCAGTGGCTGGGTTGTGTCTCGGTTTTGACCAGGCGACGGGGCCTTGGGGCGATCGCAGGGCGAACCCACGCGGCGTCAGGTAACGCTCATAGGGCACTGTATCTTCCCCAAATTCCGCTTGGTATTCGGCACTGTCTATCACCGCATCGACCAGGGCATAAAACCCTTGGTGGGCACAGATATCGTAGTACCGACCCATTTCCCGGCGTCCGTAGGTGGGTCGCCCCAGCAGTCGGCGATGAATGCACTCAATCGCCTTAGTGATGTAAAGCTCTTCCCAATACATCCGGCGAAACTCACGAGACTTGGCCAGTTGACGGACAAACTCTTGCAGGGTGATACTGCCTGCTTTGAGTTGTGTCTCAGCTACCCCCTGGCGCTGACTGTCAAATACCTCACGCCCCAATACCTGACGATAGGCTGCCTGAATGACAGCTTCAGGCGAGTGGTTGGTCAGGTTCATGCTGGGCTGGAGTCGTTGATCCATAGCGGGTTGGACGGATCGACCATTCTGACTCAAGTTACCGGTGTGATTCGGGTTAGACTCCCATCTCAGCACATGCTTTTCTGGAGAACCGGGGACTCTACCCAGGTATGCCGTGTCCTGACCGTTGCCATTGAAACCGCTGTGGCCGTTGCCAGCGCCACTGCTAATCAAAATTCGGCGGCTGTCTTCACTAAAGTGGGCAGGTTGGGCCTTGGGGTCACGCGTTTCCTGCGGGAAAATCGCGCCGAACTGAATTTCTAACGGATCATTACCGACGCCGTAGGGATGTTGATTGGGTAGGGGCTGCTGATACCCAGCAAAGGTCGTGACAAACTGAGGGACTTTGCGCACCGGCGCACTGTACTTGAATAAATCAAGCTGCGGTCCCCAGTTGCGGGATTCCTGTGCTTCTAACCCTAAGCCCCTGAGGTAGGGGACCGTTTCTTCGCCAAAGTAGTCGGCATATTCCTGGGAGTCGATGAAGGTGTCTACCAAAGCTGGAAATCCCTCGATAGACATGACCTCAAAATAGGTCTGAAACTCTTCCATGCAGCTCAACCCCCGCCCCAAAAAGTGACGACAGGCCAGCTCGATACTGCGGCTGATCGTATAGGGTTCGTAATAGAGCTTTCGGTAAAGCCGCGATTTGCCCAACTGGCGGATAAACGCTTTCATCGACCAAAGGCCACTTTTGAGCTGGGAGGCTAACGCCGCTACAGCATCCCCATAGGGATGGGTAATATCGCGTTCAAAGACCTGTCGATAGGCAGCTCGAATGACTTCATCTTTTTCGATATCGGGCAAGTCAGGCTTCATCACCCAGCGCAGTTTAGGATTAGCGCTGTCCCCATAGCTTTGGGGCAGCTGTAAACCCGGGTGGTGCTTTGAAACGCCCATTCGTAGTCGATCGGAAGGCTTTTCGACGCAGTAATCAGCAATCAGCACGTCGAAATATCGTTTTACTAGCGCCGCTGCCGCCTCAGATGGAAAGCTCTGACTTGCTTTCCACTTCATTTCCCGCAGAGCAACCACGGTGGCAAGGGTGATGTCTTCTGGCATGACGCCCCGCAAGCCCCGCGTGTTGACACTGATGATGCTGGTATCCCCAGCCACGATCGCATAGGTCACATACCGCAAAAACCAGCTCAGATCCCGCAAAGAGCGCTTCATGCGAACGTTGCCATAGCGAGAGATGTCAATGGCGCGAAAATTGCTGGGGACAGCGGGTTTCCCCCCAGCGATTAGTCCTTTGAACCACTCGCCGATGCTGTTGCCCGGATCGATGTAACGGGGGCGATCGCGAGCAGCCACTCGCTCTCGTTTTTGTTTCGTGGCGGCAGAGAGATAGTCTTCGCCCACGTAATATCCTGAACCGGGTAATCCTAAAGGGTCTTCGGGGCGCTCCAGGTAAATCATGGGGTTGCCCCCTACAAAGATGCGGTTCGCACCAGCAGCTACAATTTTGTCGGCTTGTTGAGTTAAGGTCTGGGCAATCTCCAACCGCCTCAACCCAGAGCCAAAGAAGGCTAAGAGTTCTTTCGCCTCACTTTGACTCGGGTAGCGATCGCGCTGCTGGGCACCGATAATCACGGCAGTGGGCACCGTGTGATATTGCTGCGGATGGACGACTGGGCTACCCCCATTAATCTGATCAGTCATTTCGTTTCACAAGCTCCAAATCTAAAACTTCACTAGGGCATCAGCCCCTGAATCAGATAGTCAAAGTAGGGAGCAACCTCCGCCCCATCCTCTAGACTCAGCAGTTCTAGGGTGACTTCTTTAAGGCAGCGCATACACTCCGCTACATTCCTGAGGGGAATTTCTAGGGAGAGGTACATCGCTTTGACGCCCCTCACACCGCTGACCTGAAGCGGGTCGATATCACCGACCACAACCGCATAGGAAATCAAACGGATAAACCAACCCTGATCCCGTAAGCAAGAAGCCCGAAAGGTCGGGTTGCCGCTATTGCTAGGCGTGATTGGACAACGCTGCCAAAATCGCTGGCTACCTTTTTCAACGATGGTCTGTACATTGGCGCTCAGGACTGAGGCAATCCGCAGCCGTTGTTGTCCATCTTCGAAGAAGAAGCCAATGGCATCTAGCTCCCCACGACTGAGATAACGAGCCTCGCGATCGGCATTGGCGATCACTTGGGTAATGATGCTCATAGTAGATAACGTGCTTAATTTAGAGAACGGAAATTGTTGAGGGCGATCGCTAACTCAGTCCCGAGCAAATGTGGTCAAAGCAAGCTCCCATTTCTCGACCCGCATCGGCTCCCAACATCTCGTCAACGACCTCCTTCATCGACTGCACAGAACGTACTGTCGCACCGACTGGAACTCCAAGAGAGTTGTAAGTTTCTTTGAGGCCGTTGAGCACCCGTTCATCCAAAATCGACGGGTCGCCTGCCAGCATGGCGTAGGTGGCATAGCGCAAGAAATATTCCATATCGCGAACGCAAGCGGCATAGCGACGGCAGGTATACATGTTGCCCCCAGGGGCAGTGATGTCGGTATAGAGCAGTGATTTGGCAATGGTCTTAGTCACAATTGTGGAGGCATTAGCACTAATATTCATGGCTGCCTTAGCCCGCAGATCGCCACTCCGAAAATAGTTTTGCAAATTGTTCAATGAGGCATCGTCTAAGTATTTCCCACGTGCATCGGAGGAATTGATCAGCGTGGTAATTGCATCTTGCATGTCTGTTCTCCTAATAAAGCAGTAATAAATTGAGGTAAGGTTTAGCCACTTAATGCAGGGCATTGTCCTGAGGATAAAATTCAGGAGCCTGAATCCAATCCCTTAATGACTGCTGTCTACTGATTTTTTTTTACCGGGCAGGCTTTTTCTGCTGACGTCGATACCCGGATTGAGTGGTGAAAACTAGATGCTCACTAGGACAGTGAATGAATAATTAAATCAAAGTATGGCGCTACTTCTTGAGCATCTTCTCCGCTCAGAACTGCCATCGCTTCTTCCTTTAAACAGCGCATGCACTCTGCAATATTCCGGATCGGAATTTCGAGATTGTTGTACATCTCTTTAATCCCTACGGTGCCGATTTCTTCTAGGGGACGCTCACTCCCAGCCAATATAGAATAGGCAATTAAGCGCACATACCAACCTTGATCACGCTGACAAGAAGCTGTTTTGCGATCGTTACCGCTGTTACTCGGGGTATTTGGGCAGCGCTCCCAGAAGCGCTGACTGCCGTTTTTAACAATCCGCTGTTCATTATCTGCCAAGGCTTTAGCGATACGAATGCGTTGTTCTCCCGTTTTGACAAAATCTTGAAAAATTCGGAGCTCTTTTGGAGCAGGATAGCGAGCTTCACTGTCTGCGCTAAGAATGAGTTCTGTAACCAAGCTCATTGTGATTTCTCCCTATTTAAAGTGTGATGTAATTAATCAACTTGGACGGATATATCTTTGAACTGACGGGAAGCAGGGCTATAGAAGCCATTACCCCCATCAGTCGTCATAGATAAGAGATCCTGCTAGATCCCTTCAAACTCCTAACTGGGCCCCTTTTGACTGCTTAAAAAATGCACTCGTTTCAGCGGGTTAAGGCATCTTTTATCAATTAAGGTTTGAAAGAAGATTAAACAATAAAAATGAAGAACCTATGAAAGTATGAAAACAGCTTCACGAAAGTTTATGGACTACTGCGGACACACTACTTCTTCACCGGTTCTTCAGCTTTTTTTGGTTGAATTCAGATCGTAGGTTGGCAACCTTCGTCCAATCTGCGATCTAAATTCAACCGGGATGAACTTGAATAAGACTATGAAATATCGCGCTTTAATCGCTGTTTTTTTTGCCCTGTGCGTTGGCTTATTGATGGCTTGTAGCAGTGGCCCAAACGCGGCAAACGGTACGCTCAGCTATGAAGCTATCAAAGGGAGCGGGCTGGCCAACAACTGCCCACAGCTTTTAGAAAGTAGTCTAGATGCGATCGCCATCGAGTCTAGTCAGTCCTATCAACTGAAGGAGCTGTGTCTACAACCCGAGGCTTTTTTGGTGCGGCGATCGCCCTTGGTCAAACGCCAAGAGAGCAAATTTGTACTGACTAAGCCTCTGACCCGCGAGAGTTTCAGCCTTGATCAAGTTAGCGGTTCCTTGCAGGTTGGTGCTGACGGTAGTCTGACTTTCGTCGAGCAAGGGGGCTTTGACTTTCAGCCCGTGACTGTGCAGCTCCCCGATGGAGAACGGGTGCCGCTGCTGTTTACTGTTAAAGGTTTGGTCGCCAAAACCCAGGATGCCGTTACACAGCTCAGTTCTGCGACGCGTCTGGTGGGCGATTTTCAGGTACCGCCTTACCGTACGTCAAGCTTTATTGATCCCAAAGGTCGAGGATTAGCGGTGGGTTACGACGCAGCAGTTGGGTTGCCGCCTCAAGCTGATAGCGAAGAATTTACTCGGCAAAATATCAAGACTTTTGACGTTGGGCAGGGTCGCATTTCATTCCAGATTAGTCGGGTTAATCAGGCAACGGGAGAATTTGTAGGCTTATTTGAAAGTGAACAGCCTTCTGATACTGACTTTGGGTCGAAGGAAGCTATGGACGTCAAAATTCGGGGGCAGTTTTACGGTCGCATTGAGCAGATGGTGGCCTAAGCCATAGGGTATCAGCAATTTTTAGCCGGAGGTTTTTCATGACCGATTTTAACCGCGACCCAGAAATCACCTATCCTATTTTCACCATCAGGTGGTTAGCAATCCACACGCTGGCGATTCCAACCATATTCTTCTTAGGTGCGATCGCAGCAATGCAGTTTATTCAACGCTAAGTCTGCAACGGGCTTAGGCTAATAATCGTTATGGAAATACTAACCAAGTTAAGCTTAGAACAAGAATTTGAGCTGCAAATCTTGAGAGAGCAAGTCAAAGATCTATCCCTTGATCAAGCGCAAAACTATGTCGTCGAAGTTGTCCGCCAAATGATGCTCAAAGATAATCTGTTTAAGCATTTACTCAAGACTGCTCATACCAGTTAAATAATCAGCAAACCCCCAGCACAGAAAAAGTCTGGGGGTTTAAGATGAAACGCTATCGATTTGGTTTACCTCCGGCCCACTGATCACCAATAATCTTAGGCTGAACCAAAATATAACCTGCGATCGCGGTTAAGTCTTCCTCAGTTAAGTCGCGCATTTTAGGAAACAGATCGGTATTTTGTGTGGATGGATGCAATTCTGTCAAAGACACCGCACCATCGTAGGTCATGGGGTTATTCAGATAATCCACTACATCTTCTATGGTGTCGCGCGGTGGTGTTGCTAGCATCAAGGTTTGAGGGCCTAAATCTACATCGGGGTTAGTTTTAGTGCCACCGTCTAAATGGCATTGAGCACAGCTCCCGTTAAATTTGCGCTGGCCAACCGCGAGTTGCTTTGTGGTTAACGTAATTTGTTCTCCAGCAGCATTCAGTGGCACGGTTCGGATGACGGGATCAATTTCGACGGCGATCGCATTGTCTACCCATAGGCCTATCGAAATTAAAACTACAAAAGCAGAGCCGACTATCAGCTTAATTAATATCCTGTTGAACAATCTCATCATTTCAGTGGTCTCCAAAAACTGCTTAACTAACAGTTTGAAAGTACCATATTTTCTATTTTTAATTCATTGATAGTACATTTTTTGAATTATCAAATATCTGCTCATAATGAGCCAATTCGCCTACAGCCAAGTCGGACTGTAACTTTTCCTGAAGGGCTCTATCATCTTCATGGGTTTTTCATTTTTATTCCTTACGCTGACTTTATTAATCCAGGTGGCAGATTGCGCTCTATCCTGTCACCGTGATGCTTGACTCTCCGGGAAAGAGAAGCAGGTGATTTTCAAACGCTAGAAAAAATTCATATTCCAAAAATGTGTCACAGTTCAGTTAAGAGAGGAGCTTTAAGATGAAACAGTTTGGTAGAGCGATCGCCCTTAATCGTCCTGACCAACTGCCTGATCCACTCCCCGTGATCGACATTGAAACCTCTATCACTGACGAGATCATTTCAGCAGAATCTGTCTCGCTTTGGGAACGGTTTTGCCGATGGGTAACCAGCACGGATAATCGTATCTATGTTGGCTGGTTTGGGATGATTATGTTTCCGACGCTCTCAACGGCTGCCATCGTCTTTGTGTTGGCATTCATCGCAGCTCCTGCGGTAGATATGGACGGCACTGGCAGAGCAATTTCAGGGGCGCTGCTCGATGGCAATAATCTAATTACGGCAGCCGTTGTACCCTCATCAGCAGCGATCGGGTTGCATTTCTACCCAATTTGGGAAGCTGCGTCTTTAGAGGAATGGCTAATCAATGGAGGTCCATATCAGTTAATTGTGCTGCATTTCATTATCGGCATTATTAGCTATCAAGATCGAGAGTGGGAATTGAGCTATCGCCTAGGGATGCGTCCCTGGATTTCGCTTACATTTACAGCGCCTGTCGCGGCAGCAGTTTCGGTCTTGTTGATTTACCCTGTGGGCCAGGGCAGTTTTGCCTCAGGCATGCCGCTTGGCATCTCGGGGACTTTTACCTTCATGTTGCATTTTCAGGCCGATCACAACATTTTGGCTAATCCGTTTCATCAGCTTGGTGTGATGGGTGTATTCGGCGGCTCCTTGTTATGTGCAGCGCATGGTTCTTTGGTAACTTCAGCTTTAATTCGACATCCGGAAAATGCTTCAAGCGGGTTGAAACACTCTGATTTAAAGCCAGCCAGAAAAAACTATAGTTTTGAGCATATTCAATCCTATCAGCAGAAGCTATTCTGGCGAGGCTTTACTTTTAAGACATCTCGATCTGTACATTTCTTTCTGGCCGCAATTCCTGTTGCTGGTATTTGGTCAGCAGCATTGGGGATTGATATGGCTGCCTTTGGTTTCGATCGGTTTTCGTTGAATCGATCAGCCAGTAGCTATTTTCAAAAGACGGCGGTTCCCACCTGGGCCGATATTGTAACTGAGGCCAATACGGGAATTAAAGCACTTGAAAATACCCGTGAAACAAGATTTCCAATTTTTCTTGAAACCGTAGAGGCTGACGGCGAAATAAACATGCTGTCAACCACATTATCAGACCGCGATCGCGCTTAATTAGATGAAATCAGCGCGATCGACTGATTTATTTTTTAGTAAAAAAGGAGGTTTTTGATGACAACGAGTCCTCCGGAGCAACGGCAACGGGCTAAGGTTGTTGTCGACAACAATCCGGTTCCCACCTCGTTTGAGCCGTGGGCAAAGCCGGGGCATTTCGAGCGTACCCTAGCACGGGGTCCCAAAACCACGACCTGGATTTGGGATCTGCATGCCGATGCCCATGATTTTGATACCCATACTGGTGATTTAGAAGATATTTCTCGCAAAATCTTTTCTGCTCATTTTGGCCATTTGGCCGTCGTCTTTATTTGGCTGAGCGGCATGTATTTCCATGGTGCTCGCTTTTCCAACTTTTCCGCTTGGATGGCTGATCCCATCAATGTTAAGCCCAGTGCCCAAGTGGTCTGGCCGATTGTCGGCCAAGATATCCTCAACGCTGATGTGGGAGGCGGTTTCCGGGGGATTCAAATTACCTCTGGACTGTTTCAAATGTGGCGCGGCGCTGGGTTTACCCATGAATTTCAGTTGTTTTGGACTGCCATTGGTGCCCTGGTGATGGCAGCCCTGATGCTGTTTGCTGGGTGGTTCCATTACCACGTTCGTGCTCCCAAGCTGGAATGGTTCCGCAACTGGGAATCAATGATGAACCACCACCTAGCCGGACTCCTGGGTATGGGTAGTCTGGGTTGGGCTGGGCATTTGATTCATGTGTCGTTACCAACCAACAAACTGCTCGATGCGGGTGTGCCGTTGCGAGATATTCCGTTACCCCACGAGTTTATTCTTGATAAAAGCTTGATGGCCGATCTGTATCCCAGTTTTGCCGAGGGTTTGAAGCCATTTTTTACGCTCAACTGGTCGGTTTATGCAGATTTCTTGACCTTCAAGGGGGGGCTCAACCCGATCACGGGCGGTTTGTGGATGACCGATATTGCCCATCATCATGTGGCGATCGCCGTGCTATTTATTGTTGCCGGGCATTTTTACCGCACCAATTGGGGCATTGGTCACAGCTTCCGGGAACTACTGGATGATGCCAGAACTCCCAAAATGCTGCCAATCTTTAACTTTATTGGCCCGGTCGGGCATCGAGGGCTCGATAAAATCTTTGAAACCTCTTGGCATGCCAATTTGGCCATTCACCTAGTGCAGTTTGGCACGGCTAGCCTATTGGTGGCACACCACATGTATGCCATGCCGCCTTATCCCTATCTGGCCACCGACTATGCCACTGTCACGTCCCTATTTACCCACCACGTCTGGATTGCAGGCTTCTGCATTGTGGGTGGTGCTGCCCACGCGGCGATCTTCTTCGTCCGCGACTACAACCCCGCCGACCATGTCAACAATGTTCTCGATCGGGTGTTGCGCCACCGGGATGCCATTATCTCTCACTTAGCCTGGGTCTGTCAGTTTCTGGGCTTCCATAGCTTTGCGATGTACTGTCACAACGACACCATGCGAGCCTTTGGTCGCCCCCAAGACATGTTTTCAGATACTGGGATTCAGCTGCAGCCCATTTTTGCCCAGTGGATACAGCAGATTCACACCATGGCGGTGGGCAATCCAGTTCTGCAAGCGGCTGAACCCCTGGGTAATGTGTTTGGGGGGCTACGCAATATTGAGCTATCGGGTCTGGGCACCACGGTACCCAATGTCGCGGCACCGATCAGCCATGCCTTTGGTGGAAGCGTTGTGGCCGTTGGTGGCAAGGTTGCCATGATGCCTATCCATCTGGGCACAGCGGATTTCCTGATCCACCATATCCACGCGTTTACCATTCACGTCACGGTGCTGGTGTTGCTCAAAGGGGTACTGTTTGCCCGCAGCTCTCGGTTAATTCCCGATAAGGGCGAACTGGGTTTCCGCTTCCCGTGTGACGGTCCGGGGCGTGGCGGTACCTGTCAGGTCTCTGCTTGGGATCATGTGTTCTTGGGGTTGTTTTGGATGTACAACTCCCTATCGATTGTGATTTTTCACTTCTTTTGGAAAATGCAGTCGGACGTTTGGGGCACGGTGAACGCCGACGGGTCAATTTCCCACATTACGGCGGGCAACTTTGCCACGTCATCGATTACTAACAATGGCTGGCTACGAGACTTCCTTTGGGCGCAGGCGTCTCAAGTGATTGGCTCCTATGGGTCTGCCCTTTCCGCCTACGGGTTGATGTTCTTAGCCGGACACTTTGTTTTTGGCTTCAGTCTGATGTTCTTGTTTAGCGGCCGCGGCTACTGGCAAGAGCTGATTGAATCGATCGTTTGGGCCCACAACAAGCTAAGGATTACGACGGCGATTCAACCCCGAGCCTTGAGCATTACCCAGGGTCGCGCCGTGGGGGTTGCTCACTACCTGTTGGGCGGCATTGTCACCACCTGGGCATTCTTCCTGGCCCGAATGGTAGCGGTGGGCTGACGACTGGGGTTCATGCCCCCATCGCCCCTCTCTTAAAACGGTGGATTGAGATGGCAAACCCCTCAATCCACCCCAGTGCTTTACATCTCTAACTCATCATTGAAAATTCAATTTTGAACCATGGCGACAAAATTTCCGAAATTTAGTCAGGATTTGCAGCAAGATCCGACCACCCGTCGGCTCTTCTATGCGATCGCCACGGCCCATGATTTTGAAAGCCACGATGGGATGACGGAGGAAAATCTTTATCAAAAGATTTTTGCGTCCCACTTTGGTCATCTTGCCATTATCTTTTTATGGATTTCTGGCATTTTGTTTCATGTGGCCTGGCAGGGCAACTTCGAGCAGTGGATTCAAGATCCGCTGAATACTTCACCCATTGCCCACGCCATCTGGGATCCCCAGTTTGGCCCTGATGCCATTGAAGCGTATACCCAGGCTGGTGCCTTTAACCCGGTGGATATCTGTTACTCCGGGGTCTATCACTGGTGGTATACCATTGGCATGCGCACCAACAATGATTTATTTGTTGGGGCGATGTTTTTACTGCTGCTAGCGGCAGTGATGCTTTATGCCGGATGGCTACATTTGCAACCCCGGTTCCGTCCCGGCCTAAGCTGGTTCAAGAATGCGGAATCTCGTCTAAACCACCACTTGGCGGGTTTATTTGGGGTGAGCGCTTTGGCTTGGACCGGACACTTGGTTCACGTTGCGATTCCCGAATCACGAGGCCAACATATCGGGTGGAACAATTTTCTCTCTGTTGCCCCCCATCCCGCCGGACTGACGCCGTTCTTCACGGGGAACTGGGGCGTTTATGCCCAAAATCCAGATACGGCAGAACACCTATTTGGCACGACTCAGGGATCTGGCACCGCGATTTTGACTTTTTTAGGGGGCTTCCATCCCCAAACTGAGTCTTTGTGGCTGACCGATATGGCCCATCACCACTTGGCGATCGCGGTCATCTTTATCATCGCGGGCCACATGTACCGCACCAACTTTGGCATCGGTCACAGCATCAAAGAAATGACCGATGCCCTGCAAGGGCCGGGTTGGAAAGGCTTCTTCATTGCCCCCCGAACTGGGCGCGGGCACCAAGGCATCTATGACACCTACAACAACTCTCTGCACTTTCAACTGGGGTGGCATCTGGCTTGTCTAGGTGTGGCCTGTTCGTTGGTGGCGCAGCATATGTATTCCATGCCACCCTATGCCTTTTTGTCTCGGGACTACACCACAATGTCGGCCCTCTACACCCATCACCAGTACATCGCTGGATTTTTGATGGTGGGTGCCTTTGCCCATGGGGCGATTTTCTTGGTGCGAGACTATGACCCAGAAGCGAACAAAGATAATGTGCTGGCGCGGGTGCTCGATCACAAAGAAGCGATCATTTCTCACCTAAGTTGGGTATCTTTATTCCTCGGTTTTCACACTCTGGGCATCTATGTTCACAACGACTGCGAGGTGGCCTTCGGTAGCCCTGACAAGCAGATTTTGGTTGAGCCTGTCTTTGCCCAATGGATTCAAGCCTTCCACGGCAAAGCTCTTTACGGCATTAATTCACTGCTGTCTAATCCGGACAGTATTGCCACAACGGCTTGGCCCAATCACGCCAATGTCTGGCTGCCCAACTGGGTAGAGGCGATCAATAGCGGTACGAACTCGCTGTTTCTTACCATTGGCCCCGGAGATTTTCTGGTTCACCACGCGATCGCCCTCGGTCTGCATGTCACTACCCTAATCTTGGTGAAAGGGGCGCTGGATGCGCGCGGATCTAAGCTGATGCCGGACAAAAAAGACTTTGGCTACAGCTTTCCTTGTGATGGTCCCGGTCGTGGCGGCACCTGCGATATTTCCGCCTGGGATTCTTTCTATCTAGCCATGTTTTGGATGCTAAATTCCATGGGCTGGATCACCTTCTACTGGCATTGGAAGCACCTGGCCATCTGGGGCGGCAATGTTGCCCAGTTTAATGAAAGCTCAACCTATCTGATGGGCTGGTTCCGCGACTATTTATGGCTCAACTCGTCCCAGCTGATTAACGGCTACAGTCCATACGGCACCAACAGTCTTGCAGTCTGGGCCTGGATGTTCTTATTTGGGCATTTAGCTTGGGCCGTCAGCTTCATGTTCTTGATCACCTGGCGGGGCTATTGGCAAGAGCTGATTGAAACCCTGCTGTGGGCCCATGAAAGTACACCGTTGTCCTTTGGCTATCCCAAAGATAAACCCGTTGCCCTGTCGATTGTGCAGGCTCGACTGGTGGGACTGACCCATTTCACGGTCGGCTACATTGCCACCTATGGCGCATTCCTAATTGCGTCAACGTCCAGCCGATTTCCGTGACCCAGCCTTGGCCAGGGTGAATATGGAACTGGCCAGATTGCTTAATATACCTAGAATCGCTGGGATACCCAGCATATAAGCAATCTGGCTCACCGTAGCTCACACAGCTTTGTGGTTACGGCGATACCAGCAACTTTCACCCCGGCCTTCAATCTGCGGACTCTCCTCGTCCCAGACTAGTCCTGGTCGAGGTTCAGCGACCAGGACTTTTTTCAACATTACGCTGCGAGGTAAAACAATGACCTCTACTCAAAACCCGGCTTGGGCCGATGCCTATACCCAGGAAGATCCCATCCAACCCTATTTAGGGGATCCCCAGCTAGGCAATCTGGCGACCCCTTTGAATAGCTCTAGCTTAGTCAAGGCTTACATCAACAACTTGCCTGCCTACCGCTCTGGGTTATCACCTTTCCTGAGGGGATTAGAAATTGGCATGGCCCATGGCTATTTTTTGGTGGGGCCAGAAGTCGTGGTTGGTCCCCTGCGAGAAACTGCCCATGGAGCCAATCTGAGCGGTTTGATTACCGCCATCTATATCACCGCATCGGCTTGTCTCGGCATTTCCATTTTTGCCCTGGCAACCTTTCAGGGTGACCCCCGGGGAGCCTATAACTCTCGCTCCAAAGACCGATTGCGTCCCCTACGCAACAAAGAAGACTGGTTTCAACTTTGTGCTGGCATTTTGCTGGGGTCAATGGGGGGAGCCATCTTTGCCTATCTGCTGCTAGAAAATTTTGGCGATCTAGATGCCATTTTGAGGGGGGCTGTCAATGTTAGTCAAGCGGTCTTCTCAGGCGGCATTGGATAGGGACAGCAGTAGCGACGAACATCCAATTTACCCCAAAGAGGAAGACCCATTATGGCCGACATGACTCAACTCACCGGAGCCTACGCGGCTCCCTGGTTACCGTGGATTATGATTCCACTCATTTTTTACATTCTTCCCTTTCCCGTTTTCGCCATCGTGTTTCTTTGGATCGAACGAGAAGGCGAAAGACAAGGGGCTATGGGACAAGACGCCTCGCCCCAATCATCAGCATCGCCATCTGACCCTATGGGGGCCACACCAACCTCGTAATAAGGTCATAGATGGGCTGCGTCGCTCATCTTGTTTAGAACACGTTGCAGCTTTTTAGGAAACAATCCCATGCGAAAGCTATTTGCAATCTTATTGCTGATTGTGCTCTGGGTTGGCGTTATGCCGCCAGCCTTGGCCGCATCAGATACCCATTTGATCCCCTGTCAAGAATCTGCTGCGTTTCAAGCGCGCCAACAGACTGCCCCAAAAAATTACTATTTCGATCAACCCTTGCAAACCTACTCATCTAACCTCCTGTGCGGTGAAGATGGCTTACCCCATTTGCAACTGCGGTTTGATCGGGCCATTGATATAGTGATTCCCTTCGCTATTTTCTTTTACTTTGCTGGATTTGTGGGTTGGTCAGGTCGAGCCTATTTGATTGGCAGTAAACAAGCGTCTAAACCCGAGGAGGCGGAAATTTTTATTGATATCCCGCTGGCAATTCGGTCGTTTACCCAGGGCTTACTGTGGCCGCTACTGGCGGTCAAAGAATTCAATACCGGGGAGTTAACGGTCAAAGAGAGTGAACTTTCAGTGTCCCCTCGGTAATGTTGGGAAGGCTTGGGGCGTTACAGCAATATCTAAACGCATCCTAAACATCTGAACTTTTTTCAGCCATTCAAAACCGCCAAATCAATCTGGAGATGCTATGCAATATTTAATGAAATATTTGACCAGTGCCCCAATTATGGCTGCGCTAGCTTTAATTTTTCTGTCCGGGATAATGATTGAACTGAATCGAATTTTTCCCGGTTTACAGTATGGCACCTATTTTCACGGCGGGCCTTAAGGATTCATAGTCCTGCCATAGCCATGTCAATTGCAGCCATTAGAGCGTGTCAGCCATTAAACGCCAAACGCTTTATGGCTGGTCCAGCTCAACGAGCTAGGGGCTGTCACCGCTGCTCTCAAAGCAATAAACACTCTAATTGATGACAGCTTCTAGTCATGGGCGCTCAAATATGCGCCCTTATCAACGCTTTGTGCGCACATTAAACCGATGCTTCATAACCTAATTTCAACGTATTTCAGTTAAGTTTTAGAACCAAAATTTTGACTTTAAACCGCGTCCACAACGGCCTTTTTTGAGCCGATCAGGACACTGAAACAGAGGTTAACTTTTATAAACTTTGATAAAATATTGATTAATGTTCATTACAACTGCTTATCATATCTATACTGTTTTCTCATAATTTGTAGGGTGTCACCCAGCATCCGGCCTTTCAAGACACGCCTTTTGTATTCGCTAATAAGACGCTATTTATCCAGGCAATAAAGTATGAGGATTCTACTTGTTGACGACGATGAGTCAGTTGCCAAAGTTCTTAAAAAAGTTCTGACTGATGGGCACTACGCTGTGGACGTTGCTCACGATGGTCAAGCGGGTTGGCAGTTGGTCAACAGCTTTGACTATGACTTGATTGTGCTAGATGTCGTGCTGCCCAAGTTAGATGGCTTTGAATTTTGCCGTCGCCTCCGCGAGAAGTCTTATAGTATGCCTGTGCTGTTAGTGACTGCACTTGATTCGAGTACTAAGAAAATTACGGGACTCAATGCTGGGGCAGACGATTACATCACTAAACCTTTTGAATGTGAAGAATTGCTGGCTCGCGTCCGGGTCCTTTTGCGACGCGTTCAAGCGCCCGTTCTATCAACATTAGAATCGGGTGAATTACGCTTAGATCTGAATAGCCGGGAGGTGACTTATGGTAAGTTCTGCCTGAATCTGACGCCTAAAGAATATGGCCTGCTTGAATTATTTTTGCGCAATCCATCTCAGGTATTTAGCCGGGGCGCAATTTTAGATAATCTTTGGAGCTGTAGTGAAGCACCGGGCGAAGATACGGTGACAGCCCATATCAAAGGGCTCAGGCGTAAGTTGACCGATGCGGGTGCGCCAAACGATTTGATTAAAACGGTGTACGGTGTCGGCTACCGCCTTAAACCTGCCGCACTGACTGGGTCTGAAACCGATTCTGAACAAGCGACGCCAGTGTCTGCTGTAGCGCCTGAGTCGAAGCTGGCGACCACCTCCCAAAAAACTAAAGCCGCGTTGGCGGCGCTTTGGCATTCAACTCAATTTCAACAAATTGAACGGTTGACTGTCCTCAAGCAAACGGTTCGTGCTTTGCAACGTCAACAGCTTACCGATGACCTACGGCAAGCCGCGATTCGGGCCACCCATAGCTTAGCGGGGTCGCTGGGCGTATTTGGTCTGAGTTCGGGATCTGACCTGGCTCGAGCGATTGAGCAAATTTTGCAGGGCGATGCTCCCATTCATCCCGATGACCAAAAACAGCTGTTTAAGCTGGTCAAAGCTTTAGCCACGGAGATAGAGCAGGCGCTACATCAACCTGAAGCAGTCCCACCGGGTTTAGTCTCTCCACCATTAGTGATTGTTGACGATAATTTGCTGCTGCAACAGCAATTGACCCAAGCGGTTCAGACTCAGGGCTTAACCGTACGGGTTGTTGACCAGGTTGGGGTACTGCAAGCCCTGCGATCGCAGTTGGATGTCATCAAAAGGAGAGCTATCCCCCCTAACCACCCAGATAAGCCAAAGTCAGACAGGCCAGAGGTCGAGACATCTCTACCCGATGTGGTGGTGTTTGACGTATCTTTGGCAAGTCTCGATGATGCTGAACTCAAGCAACTATCGCAGCTGATTAATCAAGTGCCGCCCATGCTCTTGATCGTGGGGAGTGCCGATGGGAGTTTGGCCAATCGGATTAGAACGGCTCAATTGGGCAGCCATTCTTTTCTTCACAATCCTGATGTAGCTACCCTGCTGAACAGTGTATTGAAGGTGCGATCGCGCCTTCAACATCCTGCTAATAAAGTGTTAGCGGTAGATGACGACCCCCAGATTTTGAATGCCCTGCGGGCTCGATTGGAACCCCAGGGGTTAGAACTGGTCACCCTAGATCATCCCCTTGAGTTTTGGCCCACCCTCCAAGCTTCGGCTCCAGATCTCTTGCTGCTTGATATTGAAATGCCCAAATTTGATGGTCTCGAACTTTGTCGGGCAGTCCGTCAAGCGCCCGTTTGGAATCAGTTGCCGATTGTATTTTTTACAGCCCACGGCGATGCCACGACCAAAGCCGCCGCACTCCAAGCAGGGGCCAACGATTTGGTCGAAAAATCTTTGATCGATGCAGATTTGCTCAGTCGGCTTTGCGATCAACTCAAGCGATCGCAGTTGCAACAGGCTATGACTGCGATCGCGGATAGCCATTTTTCTAATTAACTGCCCAGCGATCAGATCTGCTTACCTCCAAAATGCCTAATGCCCAATTTTTGCTATGCCCCTACAATCATCTGACTCAATCAAAACCCCGGAGGTGCTGCTGCATCGGATGACCGATCGCATCCGCCAATCTATTGAGTTGCCTGAGATTCTAAATGCAACCGTCGATGAGATGCGCCGTTTTCTAGGTACCGACCGGGTTAAAGTTTACCGATTTCACGACGACAATAGCGGCGAAGTGGTTGCAGAGGCTATTCGAGATCAACACTTGCCATCGCTGTTAGGGCATCGCTTTCCGGCAGAAGACATTCCAGAACATGCCCGTGAGCTGTTCCTCGTGGCTCGTCAACGCACGATTGTCAATGTTGCCAAAAAAGAGATTGGCATCAGCCCCCTGCTTTGCCATAAAACCCAAGCCCCTTTGGCCACCAGCGTTTGGTTTCGCCCCGTCGATCCGTGCCATATCGAATACTTAATGGCCATGGGGGTACAGTCATCCTTAGTCGTGCCCATTCTGCATCGTCATCAGCTTTGGGGTCTGCTCGTTGCCCATCACCGGATTCCGCATCGTTTCAGCCGCAAAGAATTGGAAGTGGTTCAGCTGATTGCCAACCAGGTTGCCGTCGCCATCAGCCACGCTAATCTACTGCAATTAACCCGCCTACAGGGACAACACGAAGCTGTCATCAATCAAGTGGTCTCACTGCTGCACTCCACCACCCCAGATCCGTTACAAAAAGCATTAGATCAAATCGTCACCACGTTGCAATGCATTGGTGGGCGAATCTACATATCGGCAGGCAGTTTAGCGTCAACTGCCCAGCTAATCACCAATGGTGTTCAACCTGAACTGTCCAAAACCAAAATAGCTGGTCGTCGGCAGTCCACTCCAACACTCATCTTAGAGCAGTGCCCTGACTGGGCAAACTGGCTTGAGGCCGAAACTCCTAAGCAGTTGGTTAACCAACTTTGGGCAATTGCCGATATCAAGCAGACGCAGCTTTCATGGCCAGCCGTATCTGCTTTGATAGCCAAACACATTCGGGGGGTTTTGGTAGCCAGGCTAACCCATCGGAATCGATTTCTAGGATATTTGACCCTATTTCGCCAATCTATTGATGTTGAAACCATTTGGGCCGGTCGCCTAGATCCTGTTGACCCGCGCAATCGTCGTCCCCGTCAGTCCTTCGAAACTTGGCGTGAACTCAAACGGGGACAGGCCCATCCTTGGGCGGCTCGGGAAATTGGGCTTGTCCAAGAGTTGGCTGATCGATTAGCGTCCGTGATTTACCAAACCCAACTCTACCAAGAAATTCAGGTCCTTAATGCTGACTTAGAACAGCGCGTGATGCAGCGCACGACTGAGCTACAACAACTCAACGAAAATTTAAAACAAGAAATTGTAGAGCGAGAGCAGGCCCTGATTGAACTTCAGCAAGCTCGGGATTCGCTTAAACGCCTTAGTCATCAAAATGAGCTCATTCTGAATTCTGCGGGAGAAGGCATTTATGGCATTGATGCCAACGGTCAGACAGTCTTTGTCAATCCGGCTGCTGTCAGACTATTGGGCTATGCCAAGGAGGAGCTGATCGAGCAATTTATGCACGATCTCCTCAATCACTCTATGTCAGATGGAACGCCCTATGGGTGGCAACAAAGCCCAATTTTCAAAACCTTAACGCATGGCCAAACCCACCATATTACCGGAGACTTATGGGAGCGGAAAGATGGGTTCCAATTTCCCACAGAGTACGTTAGCACCTCAATTCGCGAAAATAGCAACATCATCGGGGCAGTGGTCATCTTCAAAGACATTACTGAGCGGCAGGTGATTGAGTCGATGAAAGATGAATTTATTGCTGTTGTTAGCCATGAACTCAGAACACCGCTCACATCTATTCGAACAGCCTTAGGGTTGTTAGCTCAAGAAGGCTTAGACATTCCCTCGCCAAAGCGTCAACGGATGGTGGAAATTGCTTCCTCAAATACTAATCGTCTGGTTAGATTGGTCAATGACATCCTAGATGTTGAACGGATGAAATTGGGTAAAATTACGCTCAACAAAAAAACCTGTAATTTGGCCGATATTATGTCTCAAGCTGCCGATGAGATGCAGGCCATGGCAGAAAATCATGATATCTACCTGTCGATTTGCCCCCTTTCAACACAGCTATGGGCAGACCCAGATCGGATTATCCAAACGCTAACCAATTTACTCAGTAATGCGATCAAATTCTCCACAGCTGGCTCAAAGGTAGACCTTAGTGCTCAAAAGGTTGATTCAAGTAATGCAGGGCTGCTGAAAGAAGCACTCAGCCATCAAGGCCGAGCCGCAATTCAGGCTGGTTTGGATATTGCAGAAACGGTGCTGCTTATCCAGGTTAGTGACCAAGGACAGGGGATTCCCAAAAACAAACTTGAAGCTATTTTTGGACGCTTTGAGCAACTCAATGTTTCAAACACGAGTCACCAAGGGGGCACAGGGCTAGGCCTTGCCATCTGTCGCAGCATTGTTCAACAGCATGACGGCAAAATCTGGGCGCAGAGTTCTGTTGGCACGGGCAGCACATTTTACTTGACGCTACCGATACAACCTGAGGCACACCTAAATGGATAGTCCAACTCCCTACGCCACGAGGCAACTATCGATGGTTACCAAACGTATTCTCATCATTGACGACGATGCTGATATCCGAGAAGCGACCCAGCTTTGTTTAGAAATCACGGGACATTGGGATGTTTTGAAAGCCAGTAGTGGCCCAGAAGGAATCGCGATCGCCCAATCGGAAACCCCCGACGTCATTTTATTGGACATTATGATGCCTGGGATGGATGGCTTCGCGACACTGCAAAGACTGAGAGAAAAAAACAGCACGCAGCAAATTCCGATTATTATTTTGACCGCTAAGGCCCAATCTCGTGAACGACAATCTTTTGGTCAGCTGAATGTTTTGTCTGTGATCACAAAACCTTATGATCCTTTAACTATATCCGACCAGATTCTATCGGTGCTAGCTTAATTGCTCAAAATAGCTCAAAGTAAATACACCGATAAGTCTTCAGCCAATATTGCTATTCTTAGGGTGCTATATTCTCATGTTGAGGTAGATTTGGAATTCATCAGGATGCCCTCAGTTCAGTTGTTGCAGCTCATCATGAACGCTAGTGCCAATTTGCAATGCCTCGTTGAGCAATCGGCTATATTCGCTGGCTTCGGCGTCGATCTGAAAGGCCTGTAGCGTGGCTAAATTATTTTCAATATTGGCAAATAGGTCATATCGACGGGCAATAAACCGTTGGTGCTTGCGCATCACCCGTTCTGTCATCAGGCCACAAATTAGGTTCTCGCGGGTTAGATGCAGCGCTTCTAAAACGGTCTCTCGATTGTCTAAGTTAAGGCTTTTTGAGTTTACGGCTTGGAGCTCGTCTAAAACTTCGACTGCTTTCAAAATTTCGTTATAGCGATCAATTTCATCTAGCAGGTGATTCAGCATAGTGAGCTGTTTTCCACGGTAGAGCAAATAGCTCATCCATAAGAGTGTCAGCGCGATCGCGACCCCTAACCCCACTGGCAAAAACACAATCACGTTCGCATTTTGAGCACTGCCGCTCAAGCTGCGCCCCAAGAGCAGTGTTACTGGCACACATAGAATCAGCGCGACTCCGAGCGTTAGCACCTGTGTACTGAACCACGACACAATCTGCTTGGATGACCTAAACAGTGAGAGCCGATAGGCCCACCCCATCGAAATATCATTAATATCTAATCCGGTGAGTTCATCTAGCTCCCGCTGGGTAATCCGCAGATTGTCCAAGTTAGAAACAAGCCCCATCTTCAAATTTTAGCCCCATCCAGATCCACGACTATTCTTCAAGCTAAACTCAACCCTTTAAATCGGATGGGTTTAGAAACCCATTAGCGTTTTGATGATTCGGAAGACTTGGGCGTAAAAGTTACCGTCAATTTCAGGGCGAAAGATTTGGAATGGCTCCCCCGGTGCACCAAAGAAAGGTCGTAGCGTCCAGCCAAGCTGACACCCCACCAGACCATAAAGCACCAACCAGCCTTTGAGCAGGCGGTCTCTCATAACGTCTTGGGTGGCCTCGTCGCCAGCAATCATCCGCATGCCGCGATAAAACATATTGATGCCGACTACGCCTGTTAACGCCATGACAATCACGTTGAGCAACAAAAAGAAATTGTAGTCTTGAATCGAGATCAAGAAAAACAAAACGACAGGGGCAAAACTAAACATCAATACGCTAATCACAGACACTGCCGTCATTAACATGGCGCTGTACTGGCGAAAGTTAAGCTTTGAACCAAACAAAATGTCAAAGAAATAAAGCGTTGGCAGACAGATAATCAAGGTTACTAGGTACAAAGCTGGCAGTTTTATCGCTGACGACAGCATCTGCAGCCAACTACTCGATGACCCAATAATCGCCCCGTAGACCGCAAAAAAGATGCAGCTCGCCACCAGCAGCGACAACACCTTGCTCTCCAATTTGATGTCTTTACGGATCTCCTCTAAAAAAGCTTTGCGATCGCGCAGCAGCCGAATCAACACTGCGAAATAGTTCATAACCCCATACCTATATACCAATGGTTAAAATAGCTACAGCTATAGAAACCCAAATTTCGGATTAAGCGCGGGTTAATCAGTCAAAAAAATAATTTGTGCACCTTAAAGGTGCCCCCTGGAAGAGACATATAGCAGGAATGGGTTAGCTTTGGGCCACCGCGACCTTGCTAGGGCAGATTTTACGATTCAAATTTATGTATTTTTTTTACCTTGAGAAGACATCTAGACAGATGTCTAAAGTCGCTCTATCTTCTTCTGTGCCAGCGTATGTGATTCTGTCATATTGGCTCAAATCGAGCATTTCACCCGATTGGTAATCCCACGCTGACCCTGGTGTATAGGGCGGTAAAACAGAGGTAGCATCAACGATGCGATCATCCTCTACGAATCCCTTAAAGCAAACAAGCCTAGTGGGTAAACGAGCGTCAATTCCGATGACGATTCTGCCCCATTTATGCAATAAGATATACGGGCTATCCAGGAACTCAGAAGCGGGTGTTCCTAAATAGTAATATTCGCCATTAGGTAAAGCCGAGAAGGATATATTTTGACCCTGTGTCGGTTGAACTACACCGATGAATAGCGGGATTGAAGTCGCAAAAATAATAATTAATTTCCGAAAAGCTGCCATAAGTGACTGCTGAAGTGCGGGGCCATTAGCCAGATTCTGCAACTATTTTTTAGCCTAATTCTGCAACTGAATCTTGCCCTTTAGGTAGGATATTAACAATTTAATAAACTGTATCACATCTAACCAAATCAAATTTGGGAATCAGAGACATTGAGTGGGCCAACTTGGAGAACATTGATGTTAAAACTTGTGCAGCCTTGGCAGACTTAAAAAATTTACACATTTGGATCTATGGTTGATTGATTCCTGTGGGTTATTGAACTTTTAAGAAGCCGAAAAGGTTGCCATAAATTAACCGCGTTTTCGCTGTATGTGCCGCCAGGTTTGTGCATGAAAAAACTGGCATTGTTGCCATGCTTTGATTTGGACTCGCTAATTCTAGGGTATATCAGTCATTTGTAAGTTCGAGAGTAACGTTTGTCCAGCATTTACCGACGTTTTAACCGTGAAGCATTCAACCTCTAAGCCCCGTAATTTCAGAAGTTGCGATCGCCTTGTTTTCATTGATCTATCCGTTGATGACTCCGCGAGTTTGATCGCTGGAGTACTGCCAAATTCAGACGTCATTCTTCTTGACCCGGCTGAAGATGGCATCGCGCAAATTACGGCTTTTCTCGCAGAACGCACCCATGTCGCCAGCATGCATATTGTCTCCCACGGACAGCCTGGGATTTTGCAGCTTGGTAACATCCAGCTCAATTTAGACTCCCTCGATCGCTACCGGGATGCGCTGCAATCTTGGCGGCGGGCTTTGCGCACTGATGCTGAGGTATTGCTTTATGGCTGTAATGTGGCGGCTGGAGAGCTAGGGAACTTATTCGTTGAGCAACTGAAGGAGCTGATTGGTGCAGGGATCGCAGCTTCTAAAACGCGAACAGGCCATGCACAGCAGGGTGGAGACTGGAATCTAGAAGTTACCACAGGGGACGTTCGCTCAGGATTGGCATTCTGGCCAGCGGTGATGGCCACCTATCCGTCCACTTTTGCTTTGTTGGCGGAAGATTTTGGGGGTGGATTTCCACCCTCGGGTTGGACCACCTTTAATGGTGCAAGCGAACCCGATGCTGATGAACAATACTTTCCCGGTAACAATGACTGGTCAGTCGGCGCTCTGGGGGATAATAGCGTCGCCTTTGTCTTTGGGGAAGATATCGAAGCCGATGGCGGATTCGCCCAGGACTGGTTGGTGACCAGCTTGCTCAAACCCGATGCTGGGAACAGTACCTTTTCATTTGATGCGTTAGCTTTTCCGGGTAATACCCCCAGTGAGTTTTCAGTCCGGGTCTCAACGGGCGAGCAAACGGATCAAGCTAGCTACGTTGTCGCAGCGACTTATACGCCAGCGGATTTTACAACAGACTTTCAAACCTTTGACGTCGATTTGAGCGCCTACGTTGACGAGTCAGTGTATGTCAGCTTCGTGATGGAAAACGACGATGGGGATACCTGGGTCGTTGACAATGTGGGCGGGGTGCCATTGGCCCCTGACATTTTGATTTCAGTACCTGGCGATCAGTTTGGCTTGAGCGAGGGTGGGGTTGATCAGACGTTGATTGTCGAACTGGCAACCGCCCCCACAGAAGAAGTCACCATAAACTTTTCGACGGACGCGACTGAGGTTGAACCTGTTAGGCCGGTTATCTTTACCCCTGAGAACTGGGATACTCCTCAACTGATTGACTTCTCAGCGATCCAAGATGGCTTGGATGAAGGGGAGGAAACGACCTCGATCGGCGTTGAGGTGAGTAGTGCTGATGCGGGATACAATGCGCTGATCTTGGATGATATTGAGGGTGCGATCGCTGATGCAGGCATCCCGTTTTTCTCTAGCTATCGCACGGTGGAAGAGACGCTGAGCGATCTGGAAAACCTAACGACCGCAAACCCAGACTTGGCCGACTGGATCGACATTGGCGATACCTACGACAAAATTACCCCGGGCGGGGCAGACGGGTACGATATCAATGCCCTCATACTCACCAATGAAGAATTTAGCTTGCCGGACGGTAGCGATAAGCCTGTTTTGTATATGCAGGCTGCTATCCACGCCAGAGAATATACCACGACTGAGTTAGTCACCCGTTTTGCGGAGGACTTGATTGCAGGCTACGGCGTGGATGCTGATACCACCTGGCTGTTGGACTATAACGAAATTCATATCGTCCCAATTGTTAATCCAGATGGTCGCAAGATTGCTGAGCAGGGTTACCTCTGGCGGAAAAACACCAATCCCAACCCCAATCCCGGTGATGATCCAGCCCCTTTCCCGACCTATGGGGTAGACCTGAACCGCAACTACGGGTTTGAGTGGGCCAATGGCGTTGCCAGCGATGGGACAACGGGTATAGGTTCAACGGATAATCCATCTTCTAATAGCTACCACGGCTTAGGGCCTTTTTCAGAGCCTGAAAGTAAAGCGGCTAGCGACTATGTGTCAACGCTGTTTGAACCGAATGGGCCAAAGCTACTGAATGATCCAACGCCAGAACTCGAGCGGGTCTACGAAGCAGTTCCAGATGACATTTCAGGCATTTATGTTGACTACCACAGCTTCGCTGAGGGCATCCTCTACTCTTGGGGGTGGGCTGAAGGGTTGATCGCGCCGAATGATGAACAACTGCGTACCCTGGCCCGCAAGTATGGTTTCTTCACTGGGGCTGTAGGAGAACCCTACGATGCTCTACCGGCTCAAGTATTTGGGGCAGTGGGGGGGGCTACCGATGACTGGGCCTATGCCACCTTTGGGATACCGGGCTTCACGATGGAGATCGGCACGTCTTTCTTCCAACCCAGTGAAGACTTTGAGAATGAGATTTTGCCCGATAACATGCCCGGCATGTATTATCTGGCCAAGGCCGCCCGCCGCCCATACCAAACGCCCTTTGGCCCAGAAGCCATTGAAATCGGTCTCGATCGCCCGCAGGTGGTGGCTGGGCAATCGGTGCAGCTTTCTGCGATCGCAGACGATGAGCGTTACGACGATAGTGATGCCATCGGCGGCGGCCAGGACGAAGCCCCCCAAACCTTCCAACCGATCGCCGCAGGTCGCTATTCAATTGACTTACCTTCTTGGATCGCAGGGGTTGAACTGTTTGACATGCAGGCCACAGATGGGACATTCAGTAGCACCTTAGAATCCATCACCGCAACTATCGATACAACAGGGTTGGCGTCTGGGCGACATACCGTCTTCGTTGAAAGTCAAGATACGGATGGTAACTGGGGCGTCGCCACAGCCGTGTTCCTTGATATTGTGGCTGCGCCAGATGATGCCATTACCACCGATGGCTCTGATCAATCAGAAACCTTGGTCGGCGGCAACACCTCAGATGTGATTTATGCGCTGGGGGGCGATGATACGGTTGCTGGCGGTCTCGGGGACGATGTCATTTTTGGAGAAGATGGGGATGACGTGCTGCGGGGCGATCGCAATAGCCGCTCGTCAGGTGGCGCCAACGATGGGGATGACATCATCTATGGCGGTGCTGGAAATGACCGCATTGGCGGTAAGGGCGGCGATGACAAGCTCTACGGTGATGAGGGCGATGACACCATTTGGGGCGATGACGGCGATGATTTGCTTTGGGGTGGCGGCGGTAACGACACCCTGACTGGCGATGACAACTCTGGCGGCAGTGGCAGCGATACTTTCGTTTTAGTCATCGGCGAGGGTACCGACACCATTACTGATTTTGAGGTCGGCATCGACTTGCTGGGTCTGTTCGGCACATTGAGCTTTGGCCAATTATCGATTCGCCAAGATGCTCAAGACGCACTCATCGAGTTTGGGGACGAAACCTTAGCCATTCTTTCAGGTACCGAGGCAGACACCTTGACCGAATCTGCTTTTGTCCCTGTCTAATGGCATGTTTCACCCCGCTTGAAATACCGAGCTGCGATGAATCTGCTGGCTAAAAAATAAGTTGGGCTGTGCGTGCCTAGACGATTGCAGTGATTTCGATAACAACTGACTGATCGTGATGCTCGGGTGATAGAGCATCACGATGGCCCGTGACCGCGAATTGTGTTGATTGATCACAAGGAGTATACCGTGGCAGAAATTCTACTCAATGAAGGATTTGGTGGCAGTTTTCCTCCCCTGGGGTGGGCCTCGTTTATTGGTGAAAATGGGCTTGGGCCCGTTAGCAATTGGGTTCCCGGTACCGATGGCGGTTTTGATAATCGCAGTGTGGCTTTCGTCAGCCCCGAAGATGTTGAAGGCGGCTTGGCCGAAGACTGGCTGGTCACACCGCTGCTGCGACCCAGTGCAGACAACAGCACGTTTAGCTTCGACAGCAGACTGGTTTTCCCAGAGGATCAAGGCAGTATCTACACGGTGCGGGTCTCCACGGAAAGTCAAACCGACCCTAATAGTTTTGACACCGTGGAAACCTTCTTGGAGACTGACTTTGCAGTTGACGCAGATGGCAATGCGACCTACAAGACGTTTGAGATTGATTTAAGCCCCTACCAGGATCAAGACGTTTATGTCGCCCTGGTAATGGAAAATGACAACGGTGATTTTTTTGCCATCGACGATGTTGGCGGCGTCCCCTTTGCACCTGATGTACTGGTGACAGAGTCTGGGGGAGAGGTCGCTTTGAGTCGGGGCGGCACGAACGAAACGCTGCAGCTAGCCCTGGCCACTGCACCGACCAGCGCAGTCACCCTCAACTTCAATACGGATACGGATGAGATTGGCCCAATTGCATCGGTGACATTTACCCCAGATAACTGGGACCAGTCACAACTCGTCAATTTAAATATTGCCAACCTTGGCGGTACTGGGGCACCGGAGACTAGCTTTAACCTCAGCTTTGACGTGGACAGCGATGACCCGAACTATGCGGGTCTTGAGATCGACGAGGTGGCAGGGCGAATTGTTGACAACGGTATTCCTGGCTTTTCGAGCTATCGCACGGTTGAAGAAACCTATGCTGACTTGTCCTTCTTGGCCGATGAAAATCCAGATCTAGTTGACTGGTTTGCCATTGGCGAAAGCTATGACAAAGTCACGCCTGGCGGAGCTGATGGCTATGATATCAACGTCTTGAAGCTGACCAACAAAGCGATTGAGCTACCAGACCGACAGGAAAAGCCGGTTATCTATATTGAGGGCGCGATTCATGCTCGCGAATATACCACGGCTGAACTGGTGACCCGCTTTGGCGAAGGGCTAGTCGCAGACTATGGGGTTGACCCCGATATCACCTGGCTGTTGGATTACCACGAGGTTCATATTGTGCCAGTGGCTAACCCTGACGGCCGCAAGTTTGCCGAACAAGGATATTCGTGGCGCAAAAATACCAATCCCAATCCGCCCCCTGGAGAAGAACCTGCCCCCTTCCCCAACTACGGGGTTGACCTAAATCGAAATTTTGATTTCAAGTGGAATGACGCTAAACCTTTTCCCGATGCTCTGCCGCCCTCTAGTGGGGATCCGGCTAGCAATATCTATCGGGGCGATGCCCCGGCCTCAGAACCAGAACTGCAAACCGTGCAAAATTACGTGCGGTCGATTTTCCCCGATCAACGGGGGCCAAATGATACCGATGCTGCCCCAGAGGATGCCACCGGGGTTTTTCTAGATGTCCACAGCTTTGGTAATCTCGTGCTTCACCCGTGGGGGTGGACGGATGCAGATTCTCCCAATGAACCCGCTTTACGCACCTTGGGTCGCAAGTATGGCTACTACACCGGACAGGGGCCTGATGGAGCCTACGATGTTGATGAGGGGTTAGGGCTTTACCCCTCTGATGGGACTTCTGATGACTGGGCCTATGGGGAACTTGGGATAGCGGGTTACATTATCGAGCTGGGGGAAACGTTTTTCCAACCGAGTGAAGATTTTGAAAACGAGATTCTGCCGGAGAACCTGCCAGCGTTAACCTACATGGCTAAGGCCGCTCGCCGCCCTTACCAAACCCCTGCCGGGCCGGAAGCCTTGGATGCTGAGCTAGACATGGCCCAGGTGGTGGCGGGTAAGTCAGTGGTGCTAACGGCGCTGGCTGATGATACTCGCTACGATGATGGCGCTGTCACAGATGATGAGGTCGGCACCGTCAACGATTTACCAGAACCTAGCCAAGATATCGTGGCGGGGCGTTATTCGATTGGCCTACCGTCTTGGATTCCAGGTGCTGAGCTATTTGACATGAGCGCAATGGATGGGGCTTTTGACAGCTCATCAGAAACCCTCACTGCCACTGTGGATACAGCAGGGTTGGAAGCGGGTCGCCACATGGTCTTTATTGAAGGTCAAGATGCTGATGGCAACTGGGGAGTCGCTGCGGCTGTATTCCTCGATATTGTGGCTGCACCAGATGATGCCGTTGTGACGGAGGGTTCTGATGGGCCAGAAACCCTGGTTGGCGACGATGCTCCAGATGTGATTTACGCGCTGGATGGTGATGATCGGGTGGCTGGCGGCCTAGGAAATGATGTCCTCTTTGGCAATGCCGGGGATGATGTGATGCGGGGCGATCGCGACAGTCGCTCGCCCGGTGGCTCCGGTGGTGGCGATGACATCATCTATGGCGGCGCCGGAAATGACCGCATTGGGGGCAAGGGGGGTGATGACAAGCTCTACGGTGATGAGGGTGATGACACCATTTGGGGCGATGACGGCGATGATTTGCTTTGGGGCGGGAGTGGCAACGACACCCTAACGGGTGATGATGACTCTGGCGGGAGTGGTAGCGATACCTTCGTTCTAGCGATTGGTGAGGGTACCGACACGATTACCGATTTTGAGGTCGGCACAGATCTGATTGGTTTGTTTGGCACGCTGAGCTTTGGTCAATTGTTGCTTCGCCAAGATGCCCAGGATGCGCTCATTGAGTTTGGGAATGAGACGCTAGCCATCCTCTCAGGGATTGAGGCAGAGACTTTGATTGAGTCGTCCTTTGTGCCGGTCTAATTGAATTCAGTTGAGCTGTATCAATTGCCTTTAGCCCCCCATTGAGGGGCTAAAGGCAAATTACCTGGGTGGTTTGTTAGGCGGCGTCTAGTTCCGTCTTGCAATAGGGTGGCTTTTATGACTCATTCAACTGGGCTAAATTTTTCTGTTTCTTTTCTGGAATGCGATCGCTGTCTGTTGTATCTAAGCTCTATAAACCACATCCGATTGAACATTGGAGTCTTTAGTTCATAGAGAACTATGAATCTGTATGTGGTTAAGGTTGACATCCTGAATAATACGGAGGAGTTGTGATGGCACAGCGGTTGAAACGGTGGGAATCACCCCGTCGGCAAGGCCGAAACGCAAAAGGAAAAGGCGGATCGGCACGCAAACGACAGTATCTTAAACAGCAACAGCAGTTGAGGCAACGGTTAAAGCGGAACGAATCCCAGAAATCATCTAGTCAATCTTGCGGAGGAGAGGTTAACCCCTCTCTTTTTTTATGCATTTTTGCGGTTTTCACAGCCCGGCGCACTTTGCAAAATAAAGGTGTCATGCGGCCGAACTAAGAATCTTTGAGGGTTAGATGAAGGTGCGTCAATTTGTCTTCTGACCCGCGATCTTCTTCCCAAGCTGGGCATGTTAGACCTGTAGAGCGCCTTGTGGGGCTAAGGGAATCATTTTGAACAACAACTTTACGTATGTCCCTGTATTGTCCGGTGTTTCCCAGATGCCAAGTAAGGCTGAGGGCACAACCTATCTCATTAAGCTCCACGCCTACAATCAAGAACATTTATTTGGCTCGGTTCAAAGGGGTTCGGTTTGTCTCAACGATATTGGTCACATTGCAGCAGACGAATGGGTGCAATCATCTCGAAATCGTCAGGAGATTGAGCTAGACGGTTGGGCCATACTGCCCAACTATATTCAAGGGATTGTCGTTGTTCAACCCAAAATCGCAATTCGAGAAGCTGCAGGTTACGACCAAATCCGACAGGTTCAAAAGCCGCGATCGCTCTCCGCCTTTGTTGCCGGGTTCAAAGCTGCCGCTGCTAAGCGCATCAACCTATTACGCAATAATCCTGGGTTGCCCGTTTGGGAACGCAGCTACCGTGAACGGTTGCTTTACACCCCTGCACAGCTCGACTACACCCGTCAAAGCCTGCAAGAATACCCGTTGTAAATCGGGCTTACGGCAAGCTTCATTTCAACTGAAAGCTTGACCACATCGAGATCCGTCATTTTCCCCCTGAGCTAAAAATTTCTCCTCCGGAAACGCTGCGCGAACAGGTTTTCAATCCGGATAGGGTTTAGACATCCAGTAGGCCAGCGGGCGGCTTGATTTCGACCCTTCCAGCTTCAATATCAACCACGGGCACAATCGCTTCCACAAAGGGAACTAAAACTCGGCGCGGTTTTATCGCTGATGTTAATTCCACTTCCAACAAATCGTTGCCCGCACTAAACACGTCGACCACTACCCCAATCTCTGCCTGTTGGTGTTGGTCAAATACTCTTAACCCAATCAAATCAGCTACATGGTACTCATCGGCTTCTAGGGGTAAGCGATCGCCTTCAGGGACGAGCAGTTCACAATTGCGCAATTTCTCCGCTTGGTCGCGATGTTGGATGTCTGCAAATTTGATCACATATAACCCTTTACCGTGCAAAAATCGCCCTTGCACTAACTGAATCGGTTTGGGGGTGGGGAAGGAGGGCGATCGCAACCAGCGCTGCCCCGGATCCAGAAACCGTTCTGGAAAGTCACTGTTAGGATAGACCCGAACCTCACCGTGGAGCCCATGGGGGGCAACAATTTTGCCAATGACTAGCCACATAGGCGATTAACCACTGACCGCCAATTCTGGGGATTTGATCTGGCCTTGGCTGTAAATTTGGTCAACAACGCGAGCCAAGTGTCCCATGCCGGCAACAATCTCTTCATCCGTTGCGGTCAGGCTGATTCGAATGCACTGCTGGGTATGGATCCAGTCATCTTTCATGCCGGGGAAGAAGGGACTACCCGGCACAGCAATCACACCATGTTGCTTGAGTTCCTGATAGAGTTGCCAATCGCTAACGGGTAAGTCTTTGAACCACAACCAGGCAAAGATTGACCCTTCCCCCCGATGCATATACCAAGGGACTGCATCCGGCATAGCATTGTCAAGGGCAGCTTCGAGAACTTCAAATTTGTGTTGGTAGTGGGGGCGAATCACGTTGAGAGAAATGTCTGCTAAGGCACCCGAGGCGATCGCGCGGGCGGCAATCGCCTGTCCATAGCGCGACGAGTGAATACACAGATTAGTTTGGAAAGATTCCAACACCTGAATCATGCGTTCGTCGCCAAGGGCAATGCCAATGCGCTCACCGGGTAACCCTGCCTTCGACAGGCTGATGCAGTGCACCATGTTGGGTTCAAACAGCGGCGTCATCTCGGTGTAGTTCAAAGCCGGGAAGGGGGGAGCATAGGCTGAATCGACGAGCACCGGGACGTTGTGGGGGGCAGCTAGGGCAGCAATTCGGCGCACTTCATCATCGCTGAGCACGTTGCCTGTCGGGTTACACGGGCGAGAGAATAACACAAACCCTGTATTTTCGTTAATTTCAAGCTGATTAAAATCGGGGCGATATTTGAATCGGTGGGGTTCGTTGCCAATCTCGATGGCGGGTTTGTAAGCTTTGAGTGCCTCTGGAATTAGCGTCACCCCACCATAGCCAGTGTAGTCAGGGCTGAGGGGTAGCACAATTTCTTTCAGCTGGCCGGCACTGCTGTAGCCCCCTAATGCATTGGCAGCAAAGAAATAGAGGGCCTGACTGCCGGGGGTGATCAAAATATTGCGATCGCTCAGGGATAACCCATAGCGGTTGTTAAAATCGTTTAAGACAGCATCAATAAAGGGCTGATACCCTTGACTAGAGCCATAGCGGCAGACCACCTCGCCATAATCATCACTGGCCAACAAATCGGCGGTACAGTCGCGCCAAAGCTGTTCGACTTCCGGCAAGATCACCGGATTCCCTGCACTCAAATTAATAAACTCTCGACCTTCCCCGGCGTGCAGGGTTTCAATGATATCTTTCATAATCGCCCGCACCCCAGTTAGGTGGGACATCTGATCGCCAAATTGAGTGAGTGCAGGATTCATAGGAAAGGTTTCAGCAGGTCAGCAAATGAACTGAGTCGGCAAGCCATAAATATTCTTCCCAATATAGCGCGACCTTAGGGCGATTCATTTTTTGAGATTTTGTTCAAAACCAACGATACCCTTTCAGAATCAGCCTTTAACCCACGATCGATTTTTATTACAGCCCAGGCCTTGAGGCCACTTAGAGCAAATCTGTGAATTCCGCTTAATTGTCATCAAAGGGTGGCGGATGTGGGGCCCAATGCCGTCTGGAGGCTCTAAAATTCAGCATCCATTTTTATAAAATTACCTGACTGACCCAGACAACAAATCCTACCCGTGAAAAAACGCTTAGAGTTCTTACACAACCGTAACGATTATCCCGATTTCTAGAGTATCTTCTCTACAGTGTTAAAAGTTTTACGCTAGTCAGCTTTGCTAGTTATTCCTGATTTATAAGTTCCCATTGCCGTTCTAAGCCCTATGAATTCGATTACCCAACTCCGGACTCGTCTGCCGATCCCCTTACGCCGTCTTGCCGATTTGGCCTACAACTACTGGTGGAGTTGGACTACCGAAAGGATTTCCCTGTTTAGCATCATTGCGCCGACCATGTGGAAAAATTGCCAGCATAACCCCGTCGCGTTGCTAGAGTCAGTTCCCTATGAACGGCTATCACAGGTGGCTGAAGATCCTCAATACCTCAGGCGTTTGGGGCGGTTAGCCCAGCAGTTTGATATCTATATGGCCGAGCAAGACACCTGGTCGAATCGAGTTGCGCCTCATATTTCCCCAGAACAACCCATTGCCTATTTTTGCGCCGAGTTTGGGATACATGAATCTCTACCGATTTACTGCGGTGGCTTAGGGGTGTTGGCAGGCGATCATCTTAAATCCGCCTCTGATTTGGGGGTGCCCATGGTTGGGATTGGATTGTTTTATCGCCAGGGCTATTTTCGCCAGCGGTTGAACCGCAGTGGTTGGCAAGAAGATCATTACGTTGATAATGACTTTGATCACATGCCCCTGGAACTGGTGCGCGATGAGTTTGGGCAACCCGTGACTGTGCGGGTGAACATTCGCCAGCGGTTGGTGCGGGTACAGGTTTGGCGGGCTCGTATTGGTCGGGTCGATTTATATCTCTTGGATACCGATCGCGAAGATAATGACACGATTGATCGCTGGTTGACGGGCCATCTCTACGGCGGTAACCGAGAAACGCGTATTGGCCAAGAGATTTTACTGGGTATTGGCGGTGTGCGGGTGCTCAATGCGTTGGAAATTGAGCCATCGGTGTACCACCTCAACGAAGGCCATGCAGCCTTTGCGTTGTTAGAAGTGGCTCGCCATGAGATAGATTACGCCGGAGAGTCGTTTTACGATGTCGAAAGCCGGGTGCGCGATCGCGCGGTATTTACCACCCATACCCCCGTTCCTGCTGGAAATGACACCTTCTCTGCAGACATGGTGGACTCCTTCTTTGCCGACTACTGGCCCCAACTCGGGTTATCGCGGGAGCAGTTCCAGGCATTGGGGGCACGGCGATTGGGCGATCCATGGGAGCCGTTTGGGATGACCGTGTTAGCCCTGCGTCTTACTCGCACGGCTAACGGGGTGAGCAAAAAACATGGCGAAATTTCACGCCAAATGTGGAGTGCGCTCTACCCAGAGCGCAGTGAAGCTGAAGTGCCCATTGGCCACATTACTAACGGCGTCCATGCCCGCACCTGGATTGCCCCCTTGATCAGCGACCTTTATGACCAGTATTTGGGGGAAGGGTGGTCACAGCAAATCGGTAATGCCGAGATTTGGGCCAAGGTGGATACCATTCCCGATGCTGAATTGTGGCAGCGTCATTGCATCTTGAAAGAGCGGTTAATTGCCTACAGTCGCGATTGTGTGCGTCGATGTCGCCAAGATCGTGGAGAAGCCCCCGATGATGTGGCCGCCGTCGATCAACTGCTGGATCCCAACACCCTGACCATCGGCTTTGCTCGTCGCTTTAGCCCCTATAAACGAGGCTACTTAATCTTTCGAGATTTCCAACGTTCGGTGCGGATTCTCTCCAATGCCAAGCGCCCAATTCAACTCGTTTTTGCAGGCAAGGCTCACCCCGCTGACGACGAAGGCAAACGAATTATCCAACGCTTGATGGAATGGTGTCGCCACCCAGCGTTAAGAGATCGGGTCGCCTTTGTCGAAGACTACGACATGACCACGGCTAAGTTAATGGTGCGCGGTGTAGATGTCTGGCTCAACAACCCTCGACGTCCGCTAGAAGCGTCGGGAACCAGTGGTCAAAAGGTATGCCTCAATGGCGGTATCAACTGTAGCGTACTCGACGGGTGGTGGTGTGAAGGTTACCAGCAAGACCGTAAAGGTCGGGGAATCAATGGCTGGGTGATCGGAGAAGACGCCAATACCAGTGATCAAGAGCTGCAAGATCAAATTGACGCAGAGTCGTTATATAGCATCCTTGAACGGGATATGGCACGGCTTTACTATGACCGTGATGCTCAGGGCATTCCCAAGGGCTGGGTGAAAATGATGAAAGCCTCTATACATACCTGTGCCCCGGTGTTTAATACCGATCGCATGGTAGCCGAATATGTGACCCGCATTTATGCGCCGGATGTTGCTGCTACAGAGCCGGTGTTGAGCAGTGTGATTGCATAAAGGGGGATGGGTAAGGAATCAGGTGATGGCAGCCATTAACATTTGGCAAGCAGATTTTTATCGTCGTCCTTTGCAAAGCAGCGATGGGCAACCCCTTTGGGAATTGCTGGTGTGTAGTGCTGATCAGCAGTTTACCTATGGTGCTACCTGTGAACAGTCCGCTGCCAATGCTCAGTGGTTGATTGACCAGTTGACTGTGGCAGTGGCGCGATGGTCAAAGGCTGGCTTGGGGGAATCATCGCATCAGCGGCCCGAGCAAATTCAGGTATTTCGTCCCCAAAGTTTAAGTCTGATTCAGGCTGCTGGGGAAAGCCTGGGCATTCTGGTGCAGCCAAACCGAGCTACACCTGCGTTAAAGCGCTGGTTAGGACAGCGGGCAACCTGGTATGCGACCTTACCGGGCTACACTGGGGAAGCTTATGATCCATTAGCCATTGATCGACCGCCACCGAATCCTTTGCCAGAACATCTGTGGGGAGATCAGTGGCGGTTTGCGGCGATCGCCGCAAATGAATTCCAACAAACCTTTCCCTATGAACCGATTCCGGTTCAAGACTTGCCGGCAGAAAAACTGCCACTGGCTTTGGGGCTCTCTAGCACGACTTTAATTCCCGGTGTTGTGATTGACGCTGGACGGCAGGCTATGCCGCTGGCGCTTTGGCTACAAGCAGCACAACCGGTTTCACTTAATGCCATGGCAGGCGCACCGAATGGGCTAATTTTGGAAGCGGGCTTAGCGGATCGTTGGATTGTAGCCACCTTTGACGACGCGACAGTGACCACCGCCGCCAAAACTTTTGAACAGCGAAAACAACAAAGTCAAGGATTACACTTTTTGCTGGTGCGACCCGATGATTCAGGGATGACTCACACAGGAATTTGGTTGCTATGAGGGAACTTTGAATTATCCCTTCTGGTTACGGTAATCCCTTTATCATACAGGTAGCGGCATCTGGGCAAAGCTCTCGAAATTGCGCCGTCTCCTTGATTGCAGGGGGAGCAGCGGCACGGTCAACGGTTGCGTAGCCTAACTTTGCGAAATAATCTTTTGCAGTTGTGGTTAGCAAGTACAGCGTTTTGACGCCTTGCTGCTGGGCATAGCGTTCTGCATTGTCGACTAAAATCTTACCCAACTGCTTACGACGGTGGGGTTGGGCAACGGCCAGCGATCGCAGTAGCCCAACCTCTCCATAGCATTCAACGCCAACGACGCCGACAATCACTCGCTCTGAAGCCGATCGCGCCGTCAAAAAGTGAGCCAGCTTTTGGGGGTTTAAATCACTGTGCGGCAGGGCAGATTCATCTAACAGAGCCCGGACAGACGGCTCATCAGACGGATTGACGGGATAAATGTCCATAGATGATAAATTTAGCCGTTGCCAGCTGCTCTTAACAAATTCAAAAGCGCTGCTCAGGGGAGTTTTGGAGGTCAGGCCTTTAGTTGAACACGTCTAGATCCAAAGCTTCAGAACCGCCTTCTTCCAAGGTTTTGAGATTGCGGCCAAGCTGTACCCACACCAATAGGCCAATCAATAAGGTCATGGGGAGTCCGAAGGCATAGGAGATCTTATCGGGTACGCCAAACAGCGATATTCCTGATGATAAGAACACACAGGTGCCAATACAAATACCAATAAACGGAACCATCAGGGATAATCCTTGGAGATTAGCCAGGGTCTGGGTGCTACGGTTAGCGGCCCAGTCTTTCACCCCTTGCTGCAGGGTAGCGCTAAAGGCAGCACCAGCCGCGATCGCCGACAGCAGGCCAGCAGCAACTAAAACGAATGGAGGATTGAAGTACACGGGTTAAATGCCAGATATTTGTAAATGATTGTAAATCCTGGCCGATCACTTGATCAACTCGATCTTTAATGTCATTCAACTCTACAGTTTCCCCAGTAGGGGTGCAAAGCGCCGCGCCTCTAATCAGCCCTTAAATCAGATAGGGTTTGACTACCGAGATGGAGATTGGAATGCCGTGGCCATATCTGCAACATTAGGCACTAACGCCGCTGCTCGCTCCATAGAAAAGTCAGATATTGCTCCCCAAGCCGCCCCCAGCAAACGAGAAGGCGTCATCTCATCTTTGACGAGTTCCCAAAGCCGCTGCACCTCTTCGGTATGAATGCGGTCGTCATCAATTAGGGCAATCAACAGTTCACGCCGCAGATATTGGCCTTCTTCGGACATGAGATATTGCAACCCCAAACTCGCCGTCGGAATCAGGTCAAAACTACCGCCTGAACGGGCGATGGTGAGCATGTTTTCCAACCGCTGCCACTGAAACTTGCCGTCTTTGAACAAGACTTCCAACAGCCGCTGTCTTAGGGAAGGCGTTTCCCCGGTTAATAGCCGTCGTGCCACATAGGGATAGGCAATATCAACGATTTTGAAGTTGGGGTTGAGGCTCAACGCCAAACCTTCTTGAGTGACCAACGAGCGGATGATCAAAGCAAACTTAGCGGGAACGCGAAACGGATAGTCGTACATCAGCTCCGAAAAGCGATCGGTGATGGTCTTAAAGTTAAAATCACCGACACTAGCCCCGACGGCATCGCCCAAGACAGCCTCTAGAGCTGGCAGGATAGGATGAATATCAACATCTGGGGTCAAAAAGCCGAGTTTTACAAAATCCTGAGCCAGCCGTTCATAGTCTCGATTAATCAGATGAACCACAGAGTCAACTAGGGTTTCTTTAGTCTCCTGGTCAAGTTGATCCATCATGCCAAAGTCAATGAAGGCCATGCGGCCATCAGGCATAGCAAATAGGTTGCCGGGGTGAGGATCGGCGTGAAAAAAGCCAAATTCTAAAAGTTGCCGTAACCCAGAACTGACGCCAACTTCAATCAGCTCATCGCTGTCTAGCCCTGCCGCCTTCACTTTTTCCACATCGGTGAGTTTGCAGCCGTTAATCCACTCTAAAGTCAAAACTCGACGGCTGCTGTAGCGCCAGTAGATCGCAGGCACCTTAACTTTGGGGTCATCTTGAAAGTTAGCGGCAAAGGCTTCGGCATTACGGCCTTCATTCAGGTAGTCGATTTCTTCAAACAGCTTGCTGCCAAACTCATCGACAATCAGCGTTAAGTCATGACCCAAGTTGAGGGGCAAATAGGGAGACAACCAACCTGCTCCCAACCGCAGCAAAAACAGGTCTAGGGTAATGCGCGGCACCAAATTAGGACGCTGCACTTTGACTGCCACTTCTTCGCCACTGTAGAGGCGGGCGCGATAGACCTGGCCTAGGCTAGCAGCCGCAACGGGTTCACCTGATATAAAGCTGTAGGCTTCGTCTGGTGTCCGGCCAATTTCAGCCTCAATGATGCGAAAAGCAAGCTCCGTAGAAAAAGGAGGGAGCTGATCTTGTAACTTAATTAGCTCGTCTAGAAAATTTTGTCGAACCAAATCTGGCCGGGTAGAGAGGGCCTGTCCAACCTTGATAAACGTCGGGCCTAAGTGGGTTAAAACGTTCCGGAGCTGAACAGCCCGTTTGCTTTTGTTGGCGTGTTCTTGTTTAAGCCAGCGATCGCACTGGAGGGCAAAAACAAAACTCCCCAAGAACCAAAGGATTTGTAAGGTTCGCCAAAGGACTTTCCAGGGTCGACGGCGATAGTACCGAGCAATGGCGGCTGCGTCGTACCGCCTCAACTGAGCAGACTGGGATTCGAGCACGCTGCGTTAAGCCTCCCGCACCAAAACAAGGGAACAGTATCGAACTTCGTCCCCATCCAAATTGATGGCTTTTGCTTGAGCTGAAGACTCAAGTTCATCAATCGAATGTAGCTATCCAGAAACGGCACGACATGACCCCCAAAATTGGTACTGGTGAAATCAGTACGGTTGTGACTTGCTGAAACCCTTGAGCTTTAGCAAGCCTTCACGCTGTGGTTATCAAAAGCCTCTACAAAGGCTTTTCACAAATCATCGTGCCCTTAGGGACTCCCTTAATAATAGTATAGACAACTACAAATAAGTCTGCTTTTAGAGGGTTTTTGGTTAAGTAATGTAATGTAACCCGAATCAGGTTTGTTGTCTGAAGACAACTCAATGAGAACGATTGAGGGATGTGTATGACGGCATTTGAATTCACTGATCTAAGCATTCCTGATATCAATTTTTCTTTGCCAATGGCGAATAAACCACTTCTTGTTTAAAGACTTAGACAGGAAAGCAATTCCTTGAGTTTTGTAGCCGTAGCCACAAAGCTTTGTGCGCTATTGCAAGTCAGATTGCTTGTGGCCCCAGCATCTTGACGATACTCGGTGCATTAAGCAATCTGGTCAGCGCTATACCCAGAAACCCAAGGCAATAGGCAGGGTTTGAAGTCAACGGTTGCTCACACCAAACTTTCGGCTAAAGCATCCTTCAAGGTGTGGACAACCTTTTCTTGTTGCTCAGCGGTTAATTCTGGAAACATGGGCAATGACAGCACTTGATTGGCTGCCTGTTCGGTGTTGGGAAATTGTCCAGCTTTGTAAGGTAAATCGGCGTGGACGGCCTGTAGATGCAGCGGGATTGGATAGTACACCATGGAACTTACCCCTTCGCCTTGCATGTGCTGGCGGATGCGATCGCGCACCTCACTACTATCACTGGGGGCCGCCTCAATCAAAATTGTGTACTGGTTCCAAACGGCCTTACCCCCTTGACTCTCTGAGGGACACTGAATACCTGGAACTGGCGCAAGCAGCTGGTTGTAGCGCTTGGCAACAGTAGTGCGCTGCTGATTCCAATGCTCTAGGTGTTGTAGCTTGATGCTCAAAATAGCGGCTTGTAGGGCATCAAGGCGACTGTTAATGCCGATGGCGTCATGATAATACCTGACGCGGCTACCGTGTTCGGCAATCATTTTGGCGGTGTCGGCCAAGGTGCTATCAGCTGTGGTCAGAGCCCCCCCGTCGCCACAAGCGCCTAGATTTTTAGTAGGAAAGAAACTAAAGCAGCCGACATGGCCAATGCTGCCCACCCGTTGACCTTGCCACTCCGCACCTGTCGCCTGGGCACAGTCTTCAATCACCGGGAGATTATGGGCCGCTGCGATCGCCATGACCCGAGTCATATCGACTGGATGACCAAACAAATGCACTGGCATAATCGCCTTGGTGCGGGGTGTGATAGCAGATTCGATCTGGTCAACGTTCAAATTAAAGTTTGCCAGGTCGATGTCCACAAATACCGGGGTTGCCCCCACCGCACAAATAGTTTCTGTGGTGGCAATGAAGGTAAACGGGGAGGTAATCACCTGATCGCCAGGGCCAATATCGAGGGCTCGCAGGGCTAAGTACAGCGCGTCGGTGCCAGAATTGCAAACGACGCAGTGGGGATGGCCAACGTAGGTGCCAAACTGTTCGGCAAAGGTTGAAACGACGGGACCATTGATATAACGCCCTGAGGCCAGTACTTCCATCACAGCAGTACTGACAGCCGATTCTAGACCTTGATATTGTTGGGTTAAATCTAAGGGCGGGATAGTATTCACTCACTCACACCAAATCACAGTTGCGGTAGCCTATGGGCACCGCCTTTATCATCGCCCATCTGATTGATTTGTTGGAACCCTTTGGGACAATTTATTCCGATGACCGCTGAACCGTTATACCAACTGGATACTGGGCGATTGTTGGGGGCGTTAGGGTTGATCGCGATCGCGCTGGGGCTCTCTAGCTGGCAACGCCTGGGTTTGACTTGGAATCTGGCCCTAGCCACTGGACGCACGCTATTGCAGCTGGGGGCAGTGGGCTATGTTTTGGCCGTCGTGTTTGACTGGGGTAACCCCTGGATAACCTTAGCTGTGCTGCTGCTATTGCTAACCATGGCAGCGATTGTCACCCGTAACCGCATCAGCCAGAAGGTTCCTCGGCTGCTGCCTGTGGTGTGGGGCAGTTTGGCAGTGAGCTTGTTGTTGACACTGACCTACACGATTGGGGTGGTGATTCAGCCCGAAGCGCTGTTTGACCCCCGCTACTGGATTCCGTTGGCTGGGGGCGTGTTGGGGCATGCCATGGGCAGCGCTGGGATTGCGGGGGAACAGCTCGTCTCGACTTTGAATCAGCATCGCCTCGATATTGAAACCCATCTGAGTTTGGGGGCGACGCCCCAGCAAGCGATCGCGGTCTATACGCGTCAAGCTATTCGGGCTGCCGTACTGCCGACGTTGAACACAATGGCAATTGTAGGCATCGTCAGTTTACCTGGCTTTCTCTCAGGGCAACTGCTGGGGGGCGTTGAACCGCTTAATGCTGCGGCTTATCAAACCCTGCTGATGCTGATGCTGGCGTTTTCGTCTTTGCTGGCATCGTTACTGGTGACAGCTGGGATTCGGCAGCGATGCTTTAATCGGGCAGCACAGTTGATATTGCCTTAAATGGACTGCCGATAATCGGTCAATAGCTCAAGCAAATAGTCGTAGCCGTCGACGCCGATTTGGGGCAATAATTGGGGGCGGTGACTGGCCAGGTGGGCTTGGAAAGCTTCCGGGCCGAGTTGTCCGTAGAGGATACTCAAGAGTCCGGCGGGTTGTCGCCATTGGGAAGAGTTGATCTGGTGCAGGGTATACATGGCCAAGCTACCCGTGTAGATAGCCAGTTCGAAGTTGCTTTGACCGCGATAGGCTTCGGCTAGGTAGGCACAGTTGAGACCTTGTAGGAAGCGATCGCCGATGGCTTGGGCCACCATCAGTCCTTTTTGTAGGGACTCGATAGCCACGTCGTACTGTCCGAGCATCACCTGGGCGACGCCTAAGCTATGGCTGCATAGGGCTTGACTGGGGCGATCGCCCAATTCATCGCATAAAGCCAAGCCCCGCTGGAGAGAATCCAGCATGTTTACGTAACGCTCGGGGTCGAGGGTCGTGGCTTTGGCCTGAAAAACTTCGCTGTAACCCAGATTAGCTAGGGCATTGGCTTCTCCCAATCGATCGCCGCTTTGGCGGGCTAGAATTAGCGCCCGTTGGCTGCTGTCAATGGCGGCAGCGTAGTCCCGTTGGCGCACTCGTGTGCGGCTCAGGTGGTTGAGGTTAGCGATTTCACAGGGGCGATCGCCTGCTTCCCTGGCGATGTCTAGGGCGTGTTGGTGGAACTGCAGCGCCTGTTCATATTGGCCTACCGCCCGTTGGGAATAGCCCAGCAGCGTCAAGATGCGGGCCTTACTTTGGGTGTTAGCAGCTTGGCGGAGGGGTTGGTCGAGGTAGTTTAGCAGGGTATCTAAAGATTCCCCTGACAATGCAGCAAACAATCCGCCGTAGAGGGGAAAGTAAGTTTGCTGGGCAAATTGATAGAGGACTTGCAGGGCCATCTGAAAACAGCCAGCGGCGAGTTGGGGTTGGCTCAGCTGGGTAAACCGCTGCCAAAGTTGGCTCCACACCACAGAGAAAGTGAGAAATGTCGCAATGGACAACCGCTTACCCGCTTGCGGATCATAGGGTTGCTTATCAAACCAGGCAACTAGGCCCAACTGCAACCGTTGCAACACAACGGCCATTTCGACCCAGTGGGTCACTGTCACTAAAGTTGGTATTCCCGCCGCAGTCACGGTTTGGTGCTGCCCTAGATCGGCAAATAGCTGCTTCAGTGGCGATTGGTTCACCACCTTAGACCAATAGGTCCACGGGCTACGCGATTCAACAGTATTGCCAAACCCCAAGGTCCGCTGACTACCGTAAACCCATCCAATCAAGTCGCCTTGGAGGGATTGCCAGGTTTGCAACCCCTGGCTTAACCCCCGACCTAATTCGACCAGGGGCATAGGAGAAGGCTGACCATCATCAGGAGATTGTTGCAACTGCTGAGCCAGTTGATGCAGTTGGTCGCGGTTGAGCCATTCGCTTTGGTTCGGATCGAGGGCTAACAGCAACTGGCTCAGACGTTCATCCGGGGGAATCGTCGCGATCGCGTTTAGCAATCCCGCCATCACAGCACTGGTTTGATTTTCTTGCTGCCAGCGCTGCCACTCCGATTGAATGGTCTTGAGGGCACGTTGCTTGCGGATAGCCTTGGCTTGCTTAAGGTCGTCGTCTGATGTGAGTTGACCCTGTATGCTTTCGCTATAGGCTTGTAACCCCCGTTCAAAAATCTCTCCCGTGCCCGGCTCAATGCCAGCCTGCAGCATATCGTAGACCTGGGCCTTTGAGCGAATTTGACCCTTGAGGGTTGCCGTCACAATTTGCTCAATTAATGCCTCGTAGCGATCGCCCATCGTTATCCCAGAATGGCTTACCGTTTTAGCCTAACGTATCAGCCTTAAAGGATAAGGGAGAGTATGGGGAACGGGACGGCATAGGAGCAGGGGGACAACACTTGCATGTTTGGGCAAGAATGTGTCACTTTTCAGGACAACTACCTTGGTCACGTCTGAGTCAGCGTCTCAGACCGTAAATCTTCCCCCAGCTCGTTGAGTTGGATCGGGCGTAGCAAGGCTCAGCCATAAAGCTTTTCGCGTTTAATTGATGATATGCCCTAGCCTCTAACGCCTTTAAGTCGCCGTTTGCTCTTCTAGCAATTCTGCGATCGCGACGTGCTCGATCGGCAGTTCAGCCGGAACAGGCTGACGGGTGTCGGTAATCAGCCAGTCGAGGGCGGCGGCTTTCATATCGATGGAGGCCCCATTTTTGTCTACACAGTAACGCCCGAAAACCAGTTTATCGGTCAGTCGGACGCCTCGACCAATGCGGGAGTATTCAAAGATAACGCTTTTATCGACAATGGCATTGCTGCAAATGCAGCAGCTAGCGCCGATCATGCTGGGGCCAATGATAGTCGCACCATCCTCGATTTCAGCCATACCGCCAATGTAAACCGGGCCTTGGATATCTACTTTGTCCCAGTTGACTTTGACATTGAGTCCAGCATAGACCCCTGGCTTAATTTCGTTGCCCGGGATTTGCACGCCTTTGACTTGACCCGTCAAGACATCTTGAATGGCCTGCCAGTAGTCGGGCACCTTACCGATATCGACCCACTCAAAGTCCATCGTGATGCCGTAAAACGGGGCATTGGCTTCTACTAGTTTGGGGAAGAGATCGCCCCCAATGTCAAACTCGACCCCGGACGGGATGTAGTCAAAAATTTCCGGTTCAAAGATGTAAATCCCAGTGTTGATGTCGGTGCTAAGCGCTTCTTCAACCGAAGGCTTTTCTTGGAAGGACTTGATTTTGCCGTTGTCGTCGGTAACCACCACGCCATAACTGGGGACTTGCTTGATGGGTACAGACTTCATGACGATAGTGGCAATGGAGCCTTTTTCACGGTGTTGACGCAGCGCTTCGGTTAAGTCGAGGTCAATCAGAGCATCACCGCAAAGCACGATAAAGGTTTCGTCGAAGAAGGGGTAGAAATCTTGGATCTTGCGCATCCCCCCAGCAGAACCGACGGCCTCACCCACAAGTTGACCATCAATGATACGGCCTTCAAATGAGTAAGCCAGCTCGACGCCAAATCTTTGACCATCGCGAAAGTAGCCTTCGATTTCATTGGCCAAATGACTGACGTTGGCCATAATCTGCGTAAAGCCGTGATGGCGAAGCAGTTCGAGCAAAAATTCCATCACTGGCTTTTGCAAGATAGGAATCATTGGCTTGGGAATGGTATACGTGATCGGACGAACCCGAGTTCCCTTACCTGCGGCCAGAATCATGGCTTTCATATAGACCTATTGTGCTCCCAAAGTAATCTACGGTTCAAACCTGGTTACTGCTACCATTCGCTATGCTATCAGCCCAGTTGGGATGCGTCAGCATCCTAACCAGAACTTGACCTTCTTTTGAAAATTCGTCTAGTTTTCGGAGAATCCGCAACAATTAGAACTTTCCCACGGGTACGGGGTGACTCCTCTCAGGATGACGATCAGACGATTTACCCCTGCGGGGTTGCTCAAGGCTAAGCCGAACCGGTAATTGGATTCTAAAGGTGCTGCCCTGACCTATAGCTGACTCACAGATTAAATTGCCGCCGTGGGTGTCGGTGATGATTTGATAACTGGTGGAGAGGCCCATGCCAGTCCCTTTGCCCACAGGTTTAGTCGTGAAGAAGGGGTCAAAGATGCGATCGCGAATGTCAGCAGAGATGCCGGGCCCGTTGTCTGCGATCGCGATTTCGACTTGTTCGGCATTGAGCAGTTGAGTCTGGATGTGGATTTCCGGATTAGGCTGAGTACTGTTTTGTAAGGCATCGATGGCATTGTTCAAAATGTGCATCAGCACTTGATTGATCTGTCCGGCGTAACATTCAACTTTGGGTAATTGATCGTAGGCTTTGACCACTGCGATCGCTTTGGGCATATCTTTCCCCCAGAGCCGATTTTCTAAAATCGTCAGCGTGCTCTCTAGACCTTGATGGATGTCGATATCCTTGAGGGCAGCTTCATCCAATCGAGAGAAAGTCCGCAAAGATTCAACAATGGTCTTGACCCGATTGGCTCCGTTTTTCATTGAGCCAAACAGATTAGGCAGATCCGCTCGCAAAAAGTCTAGATCAATGGCTTCGATTTGAGCGGCTATTTGGGCCAAGACATTGGCCGGTAAGGCAGAGCTGTGGGCTTGGTAACTGTCTATCAGGTCTAACAGGTCTTGGGTATAGTTTTGAGCGTGGTTAAGGTTGGTGTAAATAAAACCCATTGGATTGTTAATTTCATGGGCTACCCCAGCGACTAACTGCCCCAAACTCGACATTTTTTCAGTTTGTACCATCTGGGCCTGGGTGCGCTGTAGCGTTTGCAAGGCTTGCTGCAGTTCTTCAGCCTTGGTTTGACTTTGATCGTAGAGTTCAGCCTGGGTGAGGGCGATGTCAAGCTGTTCGAGGACGTCTTCTAAAATTTCAATTTCTTCGGTTTGCCAAGTTCGAGGTCTACCATACTGCCAACAATTGAGAACGCCGATTTGTCCAGAGGTGCGTTGAAATGGCACGCTCAAGAAAGCGCGAGTGTTAGAAGCCGCCAAAAGCGATTGCAGCGGTGATTCAGGCAGGGTGGCAACATCTGCAATGCGATCGCCCTTTAAGCTGAGTAGCTGTTGATTGATGGAGCTAAGGCTCGATGCAGAGATTGTAGTGCTATCAAGGTTGGGCAAGTCGGCGCGGTGAGCGTCGCCAAGGATAAGCCAATAAGGCGAATCATCTCCATCGGTATAGTGCAGGGTGAAGGTACAGCGATCAATGTGCAAATAAGATCGCAGGTTTTCTAGGGTGGTCGAGAGGATGGTCTCAAAGTCAAGGGTCTTACGGAGCTGCAGGTTGATTTGATTGAGGAGCCGTTCTCGATCGGCTTGTTCCTTCAACTGCTGTTGCGCTTGTTTGAGCTGGGTAATGTCTTCTATGGTGACGAGAATCCCTTCAATCTTGTTGCTGCTAGTTTTGAGCGGCAACTTGTTGGTGTTGAGCCATTTCGTCTGTCCGCCAACTGTTTGCGGTTCAATGATGCCAAGATCAGCTTGGCCAGATTCGATGACTTGGCGATCGCAGCTGCGATACCAGTCTGCTTCTTCCCGTGCAAATGGCAGGTCATAATCCGTTTTGCCAACCAGCTCCTGGGGGGAAGAAAAGCCGAGCATCTCAGCGATTTTTTGATTACACCCTTGGAGGCGGAGATCCCGATCTTTCCAGACTACTCCTTGGGGAAGGGCGTCTAAAATGAACTGCAGAAACTGCTGTGATGCCCTCACTTGCTCTTCAATCTGTTTACGCTCGCGAATGTCTCGCAGAATAGTGGAGAAGTATTCCGTCCCGCCGTGTTCGTTTTTATGGGCAACTAGCACCTGAGATACCGGAATTTCTTCACCATAACGGTTGAGGAGATGACCTTCTCCAGACCAAACCCCGTCTCGGATCGTGGCCGGAATCACTTCAGACTCAAACTTGCGCGCAAATGCCGGTGACAGCACCTGAGTAATGTGAAATCCCTTCGTACGTTCAGGGGGAATGGCCAACATCTCTTGCCCCGCTTGGTTGAGATAGATGCTGCGACCCTGGGCATCGGCCATACCGATGACATCGGGGGTTGCTTCTAAAATCGCTTGCAGGCGATCGCGTTCGAGCTGCAACTGGCGCTGTTCGGTGTCATCCAGCAATATCCCGTGCCACAGGATCGAACCATCATCTTGAAGTTCAGGGGTGGACTGAATTTGTAGCCATTTCTCTCGGCCTTGAAGATCAATAATGGGGCCTGTCCAGTCAAAGGTTCCTAAGGATTGGGCAGAGTCGATCATTGCCTGCTGAAAGCCCGGTAAATATTCGGGGACGACTAAGTCAATGACCGTATTGGCATCGGCCATAATCTCGGCTTGGGTCAAACCGCCGTAGATTTCCTGGCAACGACCATTAACGTAGGGAAAGGACGCTTGCCCATCGGGTGTCAGACGGAATTGAAACAGCATGCCTGGAACTTTGCTGACCAATTGGGAAAATCTCTGCTCTCGCTGTTGCAGCTTGGCTTCGGCTTCGGTTCGCTGGGCCGACTCTTGAGCAAGCTGGCTCAGATTTTGCCGCAGTTCTAGCTGATTGACGACCAAGCGGCTAAGGGCCTGTAAGGATTGCTGTTGATCTTCAGATAGGGTGCGGGGTTGGGTGTCGATGGCGCAAACGGTACCCAGGGCAAACCCGTCTGGGGTAATCAACGGTGCACCGGCGTAAAACCGGATATGCGGTGCGCCCGTTACCAAGGGATTGTCCGCAAAGCGGGGATCTTGGGTGGCATCAGGAACCACCATCACCTCAGGCTGCAAAATGGCATGGGCACAAAATGCCTGGTCGCGATTGGTTTGACATACCCCCAATCCCTGAGATGATTTGAACCACTGGCGATCGCGATCGACCAAGCTAACCAAGGCAATGGGAACGTTTAAGAGTTGAGTGACTAAGTGGGTGATGTCATCGTAGGCCGTTTCGCTTTCAGTATCGAGGATGTTGTAGCTCGACAGCTTGGCTAGGCGTTGCGCTTCATTGGTCGGTAGCGGTGCACTCATAGGAGTTCAAATGGACTGGATTAATAACCTAACTCGGCCTTAGCGACGTCAAGGGGGTACCAACTTTGTAAGGGAGTGTATATGGGGTTGTAGATAAGTCAAGATTGCCCGCGAGACCTTACCAACTAACGGTTGAAGCTAGTAGTTCAGCCATATCCCTAAGCCATATCTCATAGAGAGAAGCCATATCTCATAGAGAGACCTGAATTTGGGAGCCATCTGGAGATTTGATCACATCGATGCGAGTTTGAAAGGCCTCACGAAAGTGGGGTACGTGGGTGACGGTGAGAATGCAGGCAAAATCCGTCGCGATCGCGTTGATGGCGGCAATCAAGCGATCGCAGCCCTCCCGGTCTTGGGTGCCAAAGCCTTCATCGATAATCAGCAGCTGCAAGGCCGTCCCCGAGCGTTGGGCCAGCAGTCGGGCTAGAGCCAACCGGATGGCAAAGTTCACCCGAAACGCTTCTCCGCCTGAGTAGGTTTCATAGGGGCGGGTGCCTCGGGCATCGGCAATTAAAATATCGAGGGTGTCAATCACCTTAGCTTTGCGCCGCCCAGTTCGCTGGGTGAGGAACTGTACGTGCAGTTGATTGGCGCTGAGCCGACTCAAGATTTGGTTGGTTTCAGCTTCTAGCTGGGGCAGTACATTTTCAATCATCAGGGCCTGGATGCCGTTACGGCCAAAGGCATAGGCGAGCTCACCATAAACCCGCGATCGCTGACGAGCCTCTTCTAAAGCCTGCTGCTGTTGATCAAACTGCTGCTGTCGCCGATCGAGCTCGGCCAACTGCTGCTGCAATCGACCTTGCTGGGCCAAATCATACTCTCGTTGGGTTTGGCGCTGGGTCAGTTGGGCTTCTAAGGTCGCGATCGCGCTTTGACAATCGGGCCTTTGGACAAGCTGCTGTTGCAGTTGGGTCAGCTGCTGGGTGAGAACAGTGCGCTCTGCTTGATGGGTGTGCAGTTGGGCTTCGAGGGTTTGGCGCTGTTGATTGACCTGGGGTAGCTGTTGGTTTGCTTGATTCAGTGCCTGTTGCCGAGCTTGCCATTGCTGGGCCTGAGCCAGCGCCTGCCTCAACTGCTGGTGTTGCTCAAAATGGTAGTCAAGATCACTCAGGTGTCGATCAAGCCGCTGGATCTTTCGCTGCAGGGAACTTTGGGCGATCGCGTCAAGCTTTTCTTCGAACTGGGCTAGCTGAGCCACTTGCTCGGGTCGTTGAGCGAGTAGAGCCTCTCGTCGTCGCTGGGCCTGCTGTAAGTCTTTAACCTTCACGTCGGCCCAGCGCAATCGATCCACCTGCCCACGCACTAGGGCATGATCTCGATCGTCATAGTCCAACTCAGCCAATTGCTGATCGAGCCAGTGCAGTTCTTCATGCAAGTCGCTAGCGTAGCGTTTTTCTTCGAGGCAACGTTCAAGCTGGGCTTTTTCTGATTCAAGCCGACTCAACTGTGCCTGGGTATCTTCAGTAGAGCGTATCCGGGCTTGCAAGTGTCCTCGCCGTTCGAGTACGGCCCCGTATTTTTCGAGGTCATCTTCAAGGGTTCGATATTCTTGACGCAGCACCTGAATTTCTTTTTCAGCGGTGGCAAGCTGTTCTCGAATCACCCAAATTTGATCTTGCGTGCTGCTCCGCTCTGATTGATGGCGTTTGAGCACGAGCTCCCAATGTTGCTCATCCAGGGGACGATCGCATACGGGGCATAATGCATTAGGCTCTGAGATGAGCTGAATTTTTTGATCGAGTTGAATCAATTGCAGTTCATAGGTGCGCTGATTGGCTTGGAGTCGCTCCATCAAGCTGCGGCGCTCTAAACCCCGTTCGCGCACTTTTTCCTGGTAATCGCGGCGTTCTTCTAGATATTTAACCGCGTCGGTAATTTCTAAAACTGCTTGCTGCAGTTGGGGCTGCTGGGCTTGTTGGGTTTGCAGGTGAACTTCAGATTGCTTAAGGGCTTCTAGACGGGCAGATAGCTGGGTTTGGGTGCGATCAATTTGGCTTTGCAGCTCGCCGCGCCGCTGGATCAAGGGCGTTACCGTTAGTTGGAGCTTGTCATAACGACTCAGCTTGGCCTGGGCATGCCGTAATTGAGTCAGGGCCGCTTGAATCTCTTCAGTTTTCGCTAACATCGCGTCGGTATCTTGCAGCTGTTGGTCGAGCAGTTGTAGGCCGAGGGTCGCCTGCTGAATTTGGTTTTGTAGATCTTGATGTTGGGCCTGAAGCTGGCTGGCTAACTCAACGCGCCGAGACTGGGTTTGTCGGTAGGTGTGAAACCGCTGATTGTAGGCGGCTTCTTCTGTTTGGAGGTGTTGCCAGTGCTGACACCCGGCTGCGATCGCATCTGCGCGGGCTACAGTGGCTGCTAATTCACGCTGTTGAGTACAGACGGCGCTGAGGGTTTGCTGCAACCGGGCAATGGTCTGTTCTAGATGATCTACTTGCTGTTGGTACAGGGCCTGTTGTTGCTGACAGTCCTGTCGTTGGCGGTGTTGCTGCTGCAAGGTTTTCAACTGGACTTGATCGGCGTCTTGTTGATCCTGCGTCTCGGCCAATTTTAGTTCAAGGGTGCGATATTCTGCCGCGATCGCGCTCCGGTGCTGCAGCTGAGCTTCCAGGTCAATCTGGTTGCTTTCCAGTAGCTTGACCTGGGCCTTAGCGTCCCGGGCCTGTTCTTTGGCCCGCTCTGCCAAAGCATCGTACTGGCCAAGCTTAAGCAAATCGGCCAAAATCTGCTTGCGTTCGCTGGGACGCTTGAGCATAAACGCATCGGCTTTGCCCTGGCGCAAATAGGCTGAATTGACAAAGGTTTCGTAGTCAAGCTTTAGATGCTGTTGAATCAGCGCTTGGGTCGCCCGAATGCCCCGCTGGGTCAACGCTCGAAACCCGCCCTCGGTTTGAACCTGAAATTCTAGTGCGCTGGCCTGGTTGCGTCGCCGGGTGCGAATCACCCGATAGGTTTGCTGCTGGTGCTGAAAGACAAAATCGACCTGAGCCTCTGCCTCACCCAGATGGACGACGTCGTCTTCTGTGGCAACCCGACTATGGCCCCAAACTGCCCACGCAATCGCTTCCAGCAGCGACGACTTGCCCGCCCCATTGGGACCGCAAACACAGGCCACGTGCAACCCGCGAAAATCTAGGGTGGTTGATCGATAGCTGAGGAAATTTTTCAGCGTTAACCGCTGGGGGATCATTGCAGGTCAAGAAGATACCGAATGATACTGATTGTATCAGTACACTAGATCTTTAGTTCGCCTGATCTATAGATTGCTTGGGTGATGGGTGATCGGTTTTAGGTCATGGGCTCAGTCCACCTCTCTATCCCGCTATCTCCCTATCTCTCCATCCCATCATCTACCCTTACCCCACATTCAACTGATGACTCGGCTTAAAGGTTTTAAGCACGTCCAAAAAGGCGTAGACTGCCGGGGATAATAAAGCGTCTGAAAGGACAATGACACCGATGATCCGTTCTAACACGACAGGCAGCTCTACAACGACGATGTCGTTAGGAATCGGTTCAGCCGCAAGTTTGGGCAGGATTGTTGCGCCTAGCCCCTGCCGCACCATGCTGATGATGGTGGAATCTTCACGGACTTCGTAGGCGGGTTTGAGGGAAATATCGATCGCTTGTGTTTGTTCGTCGATGACTTGACGACAGCAGTCGTCTATGGGCCCCAAAATTATCGGGTAACGGGTCAAATCTTGCCAGCTAATTGGGGTGGTTGAGGGCTGGGCAGTGGGGGGTAATAGGACAAGATAGCGATCGCGCAGCAGTTCCCAAGCGTCAAACTCTGGGGGCGCAGGCAGGTGGGTAAACCCCAGGTCAGCCCGCCCTTGCCGCAGATCGTCTTCGACCTGATGGTGGTGGGGTAGTTCATCGATGGCGACCTGTACGCCCGGATAGCGATCGCGAAACTGCTCAATCACCGCTGGCAAAATATGAGTCCCCACGCTGCGAAATCCTTTGACCCGCACCACGCCTGATTGCAGTCCTCGCTCCTGTTGGGCTTGGGCACAAATATTGTCTAAAGCTTGCAGCACCTGCTTGGCTTCATGGGTAATTTGGCTGCCCACGGGCGTCAATACCGCACCTTGACGTCCCCGATTCAGCAAAATCACGCCCAGTTCATCTTCTAGGGTGGCGATCGCGTGGCTCACTGCCGACTGTGATAAATCAATGTGCAAAGCCGCATCGCTAAAGGTACCTGCTTCTGCGATCGCCACCAGCGCCCGCAACTGAGAAAGCTTGATTTTGGAAGGATTAATCTCGGCCACAAGTTTACTAATGATTTTGGGCTAATAATTTTGGATTTACAGTTCAAGCATCCTCTGAATGAAGGTCGGTAAACAAAACGCCGCATTGTGAATATCGGCATTGTAGTAGCCGAGTTGATGGGTTTGGGCAAATTGATGGGCGACACCGCGATCAAAATCGCTCAGGGGATGGGGCCCATTCTTAGAACAATAGCTGAAGCTCCACATGCCTGTGGGATAAGTCGGGATAAACGCAAGATAGCAGTGGACCTGCTCGGCGCCAAAAATTTCCCTTAGACAGCGGTTGAGATCAATAAATGCGGCCTGATTGAAGCGGGGTGATTCGCTTTGGGCGGTCATCACCCCACCGGGTTTGAGACAGCGATGAACCTGCTGATAAAACGACTGACTAAACAACCCTTCCGATGGTCCTACGGGATCAGAAGAATCAATCACAATTAGATCAAACGCAGCATCTGGTGCATTAGCCATGTAGTCGATGCCATCGCCAATGATTAGATTCAATTTTGGATCGTCCAATCTAGAAGAGAGGGTCGGCAGGTACTGGCGCGACGCCCGCACGACCACCTCGTCAATTTCCACCATGGTGACCCGTTCCACTTGGGGATGCTTGAGAACTTCACGGACGCTGCCGCCGTCTCCCCCGCCAATCACCAAAACATCCTTAGCCACTGGCTGGGTCAGCAGGGGAACATGGATGATCATTTCGTGATAGGCGGGTTCGTCGTTTTCGGTACACATCACCATTTTGTCGACAGTCAACATTTTGCCGTACTCAAAGGTGTCGAAGATTTCGACGGTTTGGTAAGCCGACTTTTCTCGAAATACCGGATCGCCCTTGTGACGAATCGACAAGGCAATATTTTCGTTGCGATCGGTGAACCAAACGCTGCGACTAAATTTGGGGTCTAACAATTTATTCGTGGCCTCATCGCGCAGTTCACCCAAATCAATATCCAATTTTTCTAGCAAATCGAGTTGACCCCGATTCATTTCAATTGCGGACCCGCTTTCAGCTTGAAAGGCTTTTTTGAGTGAATCATAGGACACCCACGGATTGACAGAATAGCCGCAGGTAAACAGGTCTACGGCAGCATAGCGATACTCAGGCCAGGTGTGGATAGCCAAATGACTCTCTTGAATCACCACTACCCCAGAAACGCCAAAGGGCGAAAAGTGATGAAATACCGAATTGATCAGCGTTGCCCCAGCTTCTTTGGCCGCCTCGACCATGCTGTGCTCAATGCAAGGGACGTCATTGAGAATTTCGGCTGAACAGCCGTGAAACTCTACGAGTATGTGCCGACCCAGTGATTTCATAAGCGCTAGCCCCCAATTCATCGCGTTTAGATACTACGACAGAAAGGTTAAGCTATACGCTAAATACCCATAGAAAAGCGCCAGTCCTGGGAACTGGCGCGATGGTGCAGATGAACAGGGAACTGATGCACCAAACTTGAACAAAAACCGCCTCCCCCATCTATCACGAGGGAGGCGGTTAGTTGGGTGTGAGGGACCGCTTAGAGGGTGGCGGGTACCCACCGGGGGCGACGCTTCAGCCCCAGGCAAGTCTGACGAGATAGCTGAGGTAACGTAGATTTCACCACAGGTGAATCGGGACAAATAGTTAATCTCATGGTCTTAGTCCGCTAGGGTTTCGTTGCGGAGTTGGTCGAGATTGGACTGGTCTTTATCCAAGTTCTCGCGGCGGAGTTGGTCAAACTTGCTGGACTTCTCCAAGTTCTCTTCGCGGATGGCGTCGAGGTTGGATTGATCTTTGTCTAAGTTTTCGCGGCGCAGTTGGTCAAACTTACTGGACTTTTCCAAGTTGTCGGCCCGCAACTCATCCAAGTTGGACTGGTCTTTGTCTAGGTTCTCACGGCGCAGTTGGTCGAACTTGCTAGATTTCTCCAAGTTTTCTTCGCGCAGTAGCTCTAGCTGGTTTTGGTCTTTGTCTAGGTTGTCGCGACGCAGTTGGTCAAAGTTGGGTGAGGCAAAGGCAGCAGGTGCGATAGTTGCAGAGGTGAGGACAACGGATAGTAGAGAGAGGGTAAAGCGTTTCATCGTTTTCAGCTCCTTAGAAATCAGGTGATGTGTGGACTTCGTTCATCTTGATTTCTATAGTGCTGTTTCTAACTGAATTCCCCCTGACCGCATCGTGAGGCGTAATTAAAGGCTGTCTGAGTAGGGTGAAGGGAAATTCTCAGGGTAGATTCAGGGAGGGAGAGGCAAAAGCGATCGCGACCTAGGAGCACACACATATATCTATCGCGCCGTCGGTATCGTTTACATCTCCTAATCAGGAATAACTAATTCTTCGATCTCAGCAGGGGAGCCGATAGGCAGTTGTGTTGACTGAGTACGATCCCATATTCCAGACCCCACCAAACCTGCCAGAACAATAGGAACCAAAAGTTTGGTCAGCGTTGCCAGGGCAGACTCAGACACCCTGATCTTAAGTTCAATGCCGTTGGGTTCTGGCGGTGGCGGAGTTTGCTTTGCTGAAAACATGAGGGAAAATCCTTTAAGCAGGGAAGTACAGCTAAAACTTAGTCATCGGTTTTGCGATCACCAGGAGGAAGGGTCAGGTTTTCAAGCTGAACCTGGATGTAGAAAACCCAGAGGAGCGTTACAAATTCCTCGAGTAGCCGTAGGCAAATTAACCAGGGAGAAGTTTTTGCTTGCTTCATCCGCCTATGCATAATACCCAGCTCAGCAACACACTCCTCTGGCAGGAAGGCGATGAATTGCATCGTGTAGGGGAGGTGATAGGCACCTCGCAGCCTAATCAGCAGCATTGACATAGTCAGAAATATGAATAACGATACGCCTAGCAAGATGGCCGACTGGAGCAACACACGGGTACGACTAGGCTCACTCGTTAAAAGCTGCTCTAAAGACTGTCCTTGGTGAAGCGTCAAACCGTGAGTTCGCTTTAACTCAGCTTTTACGGTAGTTACCAATAAATGCTCTTGTAACAAAGCCTGAGCCAGATTCTGGGCCTGGGCTAGCTCCAGAACCAGATTCTGAGCCAGCTCAAGATCTGGAGCCAGCTCCAAACTCCGAGCCAGATTCTGAGCCAGCTCCAAACTCCGAATCAGATCCTGAGCCAGAGCCAGAGCCTGATGCGGAGCCAGAGCCCAAATCGCGCCCAGAGGCAGATTATGATTTGAAGCCTGATCCGAAACCAGAGCCCCAACCAGAACCCTAGCCAGAGCCTGACCCAGATACAGATCCTGAGTCAGATCCTGAGCCAGATCCTGAGCCAAAGCCAGATCCTGAGCCGAAGCCAGATCCTGAGCCAAAGCCAGATCCTGAGCCAAAGCCAGATCTAGATCCTGAATATCCTGAATACCCAATAAAGAGCGGGTCGCAGACAACTGCTTTTCCTGGGCTATGGCTTGAATTTCAAGTTTCGCCTGTTCCACTGCCTCGGAAGAACTATTCTCGTCGGTTACAACTTCTACTAACCGTGCAAGCTCAAGTGACCATGATGGCTGTTGCGGACGATGCTGTAGCACAGTTTGTAACTGTAAGGCGGAAAACCCAAGCGCAATCAAAGTTCCAAACCCCATGATCAGGCGATCGCGACAAACCCTTCGCAAATCCTGCTTCATTACCTTATCCATGACCAGCACCTCCCCACATCGCTTGTCCCTGAGCTGCCCGTTGAGCAAGAGAGGCCCGATATTGCTGTACAGTGCTCAAGGAGCGAGCACCCAAGCCCGTCACCTTGTAGTATTTACGCCGGGCACCACCAGATTCATCAACCTCATCACCCCATTGCCAGGAAACCAATCCCTTTTTCTCCAGCCGATTGAGAGCGGGATAGAGACTACCAAACTTAAGCGCGATAGGCCGATCGAGATTGAGCTGATCGAGAATTTCGAGGCCGTATAGCTCTCGTCCAAGCAATACCGTTAGGATGTCCTCATCAATAGCTGACAACCGTACAGGCTTTGAGGGCTTATCTTTTGGGTCTTTCTTCTGTTTGGGAGGCATAATACCTACCTGAACAATATCTAAGTATCTATGGATCTATATTATTGTAAAAACATATAATTGTCCACACATTTATAAAGCTCATTGAAAAATCGACTCAACGCTTAGCATTGAGTCGCCTAGGTGCTACAACAATCTTCCCAATCGTGCGCCGCTTCCCAATCATCCGGTGCACGATCGCTAACGGCCACACCTTCACAGACACCTTCTACCGTCACGTTTCCCAAGCGATCGCGTCCTTACCCCCTACCCTCACCGCCGGAGCTTAGATCCAAAGGGAGACCCATTGCGAAAGTAGTTGTCATCTGGAGAATGAGCTGGATTATTGGAGACTGGCAAATCTGACCCATTGCTGGATAAAGGGGAAAACATGAGTTCTGAGTTCGGTGCTGCTAATACAGGTTCAGGGGATTCTGAATGCGTTTTAGAGACCGGGATATCTTGTTTCGCAGCATTGAGCTCTCTGTTGAGCTCTCGAATACGCCGAGACAAAAGGCGAATGATATTGACCGCAATGCCAGGTGTCTCGTCAATAGCCTCATACAGTTGCTGCTGAGTCAAGACTAAGCAGTCACAGGGTTCTAACGTTGAGACAGAGGCAGAGCGAGGTTCAGCGTCAAATAGAGACATCTCACCAAAACAGGTGCCTTCGTCAAGCTCAGCGAGATTTTTCTCGTTGAGGTGAACCCGCACCTTACCCGAGACAACAATATAGAGCGATCGCCCCTCTTGCCCCTCAGTAAAAATTGAATAGTCCGCAGGGAACGACAATTCGTCCATAATGGACGCCAAGCGGACTAGAAAATCGTCCCGCAGTTCTTTAAAGATGGGGACACCCCGAACAAATAAAAGTCGATCAACACTAGTTAACATAACCTTTGAAATCCACAGACGGCGCCTGAGTGTTTTACCTAACAAAACTTCAGTTCAAGCATGCCCGTCGGCGGTGAAAATCAACCTTACGAACAGTGGAGGTTTCAGGAACTCACAGCTTGAATGTGCTTATTGGAGACTGTTTCGACGATTCTGTCAAGAAAATATCGATGTTAACTCATCAACCCGTGACGCGATGTTTTATGGTTTTGTGCTTTGGCGCAGCAGTAATGGTCGTGGCTGCGGAATGGCAAGCCTACCCCAATCGGCGAGATGCCCATATTCGGCCTGTCCCGGCTCGGCTAGCCAGTATCTGGGTGAATCAAGTCGCCCAGGCGTCGGAAATTCCCCTAGCCTCGGCTGAAGACCAAGCGTTGATCGTTAGCCTTAGCGAGCGGCGAGTCACTTTATATGAAGCGGGAGACGCAATTGTTCACTACGACATTGCCGTGGGTCAAGACGATTGGCAAACCCCTACCGGCGAATTTTCGGTGATGGACAAGCGCAAACATCCGGCTTGGCAACATCCGATTACAGGGCAGGTTTTTCAAGCGGGGCCAGAGAATCCGCTGGGGTCTCGCTGGATTGGGTTTTGGTCAGACGGGCAATACTTTATTGGCTTCCATGGCACTAACCAAGAAGATCTCATCGGTCAGGCGGTTTCCCACGGATGTATTCGGATGCGCGATCGCGATATTCAAGCCCTTTACGACCAAATCGCCATAGGCATTCCTGTGATTGTTAAACCTTAAAAAGTTCAGGGGTTGGGATTCTTTCAGGAATCCGATGCTTGACTCGCGATTGCCTGTCTTAAGCTGGCTTGATTTGCTGTCAATACCTCAGCGGCGACGACAGCCTCTAACCCCGTCCAGTGCATCATCAACGCAAGTTTGACATTGCGATCGCTTCTATCCAGCAATTCCCCCGCCTGGTCACGATCGAGGTCAGTCAAGTCGCAGAGAATACGCAGGGCGCGATCGCGCAGTTTGGTATTCGTCACCGACACATCTACCATGCGATTGCCGTAGACCTTGCCTAGCTTAACCATGACGCCCGTAGAAAGAATATTCAGCGCCATTTTAGTTACCGTACCGGCCTTTAGCCGGGTAGAGCCCGCCAAAATTTCCGGGCCCACCAGCAGGCGAATGTCGACATCTACGGCGGCAGGCACCTGATCAGCCGGGACACAGGCCATAAAAATGGTTGTCGCTCCCCGCCGCTGGGCTTCTCGTAAAGCACCGTGAACATAAGGGGTCGTGCCCCCAGCGGTAATGCCCACCACCACATCATGCTGATTGATATGGCGTTCGGCAATCGCGTGTCCGCCATCTTCAGCAATGTCTTCTAGCCCTTCAGAACTCCGCACCAACGCCCCTGCCCCCCCGGCAATAATGCCCTGCACCAACTCCGGTGGCGTACAAAACGTGGGGGGACACTCCGCTGCGTCCAACACGCCGAGACGACCGCTGGTGCCCGCCCCCACATAATAGAGATGGCCACCTTGGCAGAGGGCAGCTGCAGTTTTGTCAATGGCTTCAGCTAGGATGTCCTTTGCCGCTGCGATCGCGTCGAGGGTGCGCTGATCTTCGCGGTTAAACAGCGCCACGATTTCTGGAGACGACAGCAGATCAAGCTGGAGGCTGTCAGGATTATTTTGCTCCGTTAAAAGATAACCCCGATTCACTAGGGCATCATCTTGGGGAGTCGCGGCAGGATTGACAGGCATCTTCAGATCTACAAGATCAAGTCTGCGAGAACACCCCTTACTTTATCAGCCGGAGGTTCAGAGGATAGCGAAACAACTGGCGATCGCCCGCTTTAACCGCCCCTAAAATCATGCAAACCAGCTCAAACAGCGCCAACGGAATCACCAGCAAAAAGCCGATCAAGATGACAAATAAAGCCGCTACGACCATCCAGCAGATCAACATGGAAATCTGGAAGTTCAGCGCCTCCTTTGCTTGTGCTTTGACAAACGGGGAATCTTTGCCCTTAGTGAACAAAATCACCAGCGGAAATGCAAGCCGCCCGATTAACCCAACAGACCCAGTGCCCCAGAATAACAAGAAACTGTCGTTACCCAACCACAACAGATAACCCAACAGCGGTCCAAGGTGAGCCAGCAGGGCAAACAGCCGTTCTTCGGATGGGGCAATCAAGCCAGATGGCTCAACGGGACTCAGTGAAGAAGCTGAAAGATTAGAGGCATCGGCGATCGCGGATTCTGGCGTGGGCTTTTCTGGCAACGCCACCGTCGCCGACCAATCGGGAAATTCGCTGTCTGTCCGCTTGCTGTAGATGCTGACTTCGTACAAACCTGGAATCGCCAGACGAATCATACCCTGGTGAATACGCGGGAGTACCGTATCTCGATCGAGGGGAATAGCCGATTCCAGCAAAATTTTTAAATGTTGGTCGTTGCGCTGGGCACTTGCACTCACACCATCTGTTTGTAACGATTGGTTGATCAATTGGGCGATCGCATCCACATCTCCCTGTCTAGCTCGCTTTACCCAATCTGAATCGACCATTTCATCCCCCAGCCTTTCAGCACTTCCCCACGTTCAACGCCTGCAACTACAACAACCCCTCTAACCGTTGGCGAATTTTATCCATCTCAGCATCAGACATCGCTGTAGCTGCATCCTCGCCTCCTGAGGGGAACGATGCCTCGGGTTTTGCGTCAGGATCCCAGTCGGGGTCGGCAACATTGGTTTCCGGTGGCATGGCCAGCATGCCTTCTTCTACGAGGGCACAGTCATAGCCCGCCCCTTGGCAAAATTCTTCAATTTCATCTGAATCAATGGGCTCTACTGACGGATTGGGCAAATCTTGAGCTTCTAGCATCAACCCGTATCGAATCGCGTCATCCTCATTTTCAAACATCAACACCACATTGCGATCGCCCATTTTTAGGGTGTGGATGCCAGCATTGTCGCTGTTGGCATTAAATAAGACCACAAACACTTGCATGACCTTTGACTCACCTTGCTGCTGGTTCTATCTTATGTTGAGCAGTCCCTCTGATTACGATCGGCCTGACCACGGCTCGGAAAATTCGGTCAGTTTTAGGATAAATCATCCCCAATTGAGAAAAACTGAGACCTAATGAAGAAATTAATTTAGGACTTGGCAGCGCGAAACGTTCACGGTTTCATTAATATTGGTGGGATGGGTGGTGTGAGACTAGAATGACAAATTCTCCCAATGGCGGACGAAATTCAGGCCGAACTGAACGCCCCCGTCGCCGTCGATTTTGGGTCAATACGGGGTTAACTGCTGGCGCGATCGCGATTTTGGGGCTTGCGGGCGGAATCTGGTGGGGTTGGGTATTTGTCAACAATCGGCTTTCCCCCCTGGTTGCTAGGCTATTGACTGAGTTTTTAGATCGACCGGTAGAATTCGGCGATGTCGAGCGGGTGACGCTTTCGAGTATTCGCATCGGTCCTTCGGCAATTCCAGCGACTGACACTGACCCGGACGAGGTGTTTGTCGAATCGTTGGACGTCAGATTTAATCTGTTCCGCAGCCTGTTCTCTCGTAAGCTGCGACTTAATGTTGAAGTCAACGGCGTCACCGGCTATTTTGAGCAAGACGCCGACGGTCAATGGGTTGATGTTGAGATCGATTTGCCCGAGCGAGATCCGGACGAGGAGGGATTTTTTCAAATCAAAGCGGGCACGATTCGCTTCAGTGACAGTGAAGTTGTCTTAATTCCATACGCAGAATCAGAAACGCCAGCGGAGTCAGCCATACCAGAGGGCACTGATCCGACCGCAGAGACAGGATCTGAAGAGGCAGGATCCGAAAAGCTTTCAGACGTTCTAGACAATTCAGACGGGTTAGCGACGGGCTTAGGCACGCCAGTGACGCTAGGGGCAGTCGAGGGGCAGGTTTCCTTTACCGATCTGAACCTGGAAGAGGAATTAGGTGAAGGCTTCGACATTGAAACCCAACAAATTGATCTTGACGTAACCACCAAACCAGGACGAGGCGGTGATTTGACCGTTAAAGGCGCATTTTTACCCATTCCCAAACCGGAAGATGATCCGGCGGGTGAAGGCAGCCTCCAAGCCAATCTAACAGTGCAGTCTCAAGACATTAACATCCAAGATATTGTGCCTCTGGTGTTGTCCCTTGTCCCCAAGGTTCCCGTCACCATTACCGACGTTGAGGGAACGCTCGATGGCAACGTAGACATTACCATTCATCCTGATAGTCCGGTGACGTTGCAGGGCACAGCCCAGGTCAATCAAGCAGCCGTGGCTATGGATCTGCTCCCCCAAGCGATTGAAGACATCAATGGCACGGTACGCTTTAAAGATACGGTGCTGACGCTAGAAGATGTGGTGGCCAGCTATGGCGATATTGACGCCAACGGTGGCGGCACCCTCGACTACATGGGCGACTATGACCTAGCCGCAACCGTCGATAGCTTTAGCATTGAACAAGTTGTCGATACCCTCGATGTTGACCTGCCCATTCCAGCAGAGGGGCTATTTACCGCTGACGTTACAGTGCAGGGCCCCCTAGCCCAACCCGAAATCGCCGGCACGCTTGAATCACTGGGGAATACAGTCATTGATCAAGTCGCTTTCGCTGATGTCAGCCTCGACTTTGCCTTTGCTAACGCTCAGCTGATCTTCGAGTCGTTTAGCCTGATTCCCACAGCAGGGGGCAGCTTGGTCGGTCGGGGGCAGTTTACCCTAGGTCAACCTAGAACCCTATTTTTGCAGGCAGAAGGACGGGATTTGCCTGCTGATGCGATTGGTCGCCTCTATGGATTACCTGAGACCGTCACCCTAGGTGCTGTCGCCCTAGACGCCGAAGTGTCTGGGCCGCTGGACAATTTGCAGGGGCTGGTCAGCTGGCAAGCACCCAATGGCGACTATCCGGCTCGTGGTGAGCTTGCCCTGAGCGGGCAGCAAATTGACTTCCGCAACACGGTGGTACAGGTGGCTGGGGGACTAGTGCGTGGTGAAGGCACTCTCGCCAATGGATTATGGAATGCTCGTGTCCAAGGGGAAGGGATTCAACTGGGGCGCTTTGCCGCTAATCTGCAGGGCAGCTCTGCTGGTGGGGATGTTCAGCTTTCAGGCAGCTTGGATGATTTGAGCCTGGGCGGTATTCGCGGGGACGGCACGGTATTTGCCCAGATTGCTGGGGGGGAGATCTCGGGGACGGCCAATTTAGCCAACGGCCTTTGGCGCAGCAATTTGCAGGCTTCTGGGGTGCAGCTCAATACTTTTGCCCAACAGCTCCAGGGTGCGGCTAGCGGCGATGTGCAGCTTTCAGGCAGCATAGATGATTTGAGTTTGGCAGGGATTCGCGGGGAAGGCGACTTGGCCCTATCCCAAGGGTTAGCTAGCTTTGCCGGGTTTGCGCCCGAGTTAGCCAATGTGAATAGTCCGCTAACGGCGGCGGTGGCCTGGGACGGGAGCCAAATTCAGGTGCAGCAGGCGGATACCGCTGGGATCAGTGCTAATGGTGTGATCGTGCCCCGTTTATCGGGCCCTGGCGCACCAACCATTGCCAATTTAGACCTGAATTTGGTGGTGCGGGATTATGATTTGGCGGCATTGCCGGCACCGTTGCCCAATAGCATCATGCTGCGCGGACGCGGTGATTTTACCGGGCGCTTGCAGGGCAGTTTGGCCACGCTATCGCTAGATGGGGATGCCCAACTGACCGATTTGGCGGTGAATGACTTGGCTTTTGAACCACAGCTTTCAGGGCCGGTGGCCTTTACCCTGGGCGATCGCGTTGCGATTGACTTGACTGGCAACAGCGATCGCTTGCAGGTGAATTACGCCTTTAGCGATCGCGCCCTTGATTTTGACATCAGAACTACGGCCCAAAATGTGAGGGGTGAAACCCTAGAAGCGATCGCCATAGGCAACACCGATGGCGATACGCTGTACGCTGAAATCAGGAACTTTCCTCTTTCAGCGCTGAATCTGCCCCCTGATGGCGTCGGTGGGTATGGTCAAGTGCGGGGGGTTGTCGATCAGGCAGATTTAGCCATTAATTTGGCCAATCCCAGTGGCCTTGATTTTGTGGGCGAAGTCGCACTCAGCGATCCGGGGCTGGGCTATATCGGTGTCGATAGTTTCAGCGGGCGCATCACCTACGTAAACGGCACCGCAATGTTAACCGGTGGTAACGCCCAACGAGGGGAGAGTCAATATCTGCTAACCGGGCGGTTTACCCCAGGCCCAGATCCTGAAATCGTAGGCCAGCTCGACGTCTTAGAAGGACGTATTCAAGACCTGTTGGAAATTTTCCAAATCTTCCAACTCAGTGACTTTGCTCGGGGGCTCAACCCACCCCCTTGGCTTGATCTCAGCCCTGAACAAATTCAGACTATCCTAGCTACGACACCGACGGGTGACCCAGATGAAACCCTACTGAACCAAATCCGCCGCCTTTCTGAAATTCTGGTGAGCCAGCGCATCGCCGAAGCAGAGGTAGATCAAGCTCCCCTGCCTCCCCTGAGTGAACTCGAAGGCAGCTTTACAGGCAGCGTTGGACTTAACGGCACGCTGCGGTCTGGCTTTAATGTTGACTTTGATCTGGCTGGGCAAGACTGGCATTGGGGTGATGACTTCGAAGCCGAACAGGTCACTGCCATGGGCGACTATAGCAAAGGGATTTTGACCCTACGCCCGCTCCGGTTAGCCTCTGCTAATTCAGAACAGCCAATAGTCCTGAGTGCGATTGGTGACATTGCTCTATTTCCCGAAGGCGAAGACCGTAGAACCCTCCAAGTCACGGCTCAAAATATTCCCATCCAGCCGATCCAAGAAATTGCTCGCCTTCCCATTGATATTTCAGGTCGCCTCAATGGTCGAGCCCAGTTGACGGGTAACCTAGCTGAACCGCAAATTCGGGGTAGCGTTACCGTTGATGACGCCACCGTTAATCAGAGCGATGTGCGATCAGCCAGGGCACAATTTTCGTACAATCGGGCGCGCTTTAACTTACTCAGTGAGCTCTTGGTGACCGAAGAAGACGAACCTCTAACACTATCGGCTAGCATCCCCTACTACTTACCCTTTATGGAAGTGCGGCCTGAATCTGACGCTTTCAACGCCTCAGTCAGGGTGCGTAATGAAGGGTTGGCTTTAATCAATATTTTCACCAATCAGATTGCTTGGCAGGCAGGCAACGTGGCTGTGAATGCCCAGTTGGTCGGACGCTGGCAACAAGCAGCAGGGATCCGCCCAGAGGTTAGAATCCAGGGCAGCGCTATCTTTGACAATGCCACATTTTCACTACAAGCCCTATCGGAAGATCTCACCGACATTGACGGTACGGTATCGTTCCAAGACGATCGCATTGTGGTGCAAGATCTAGAGGGTCAATTTAGCGAGGGTCGGATTGAGGCCAGAGGTACCTTCCCGCTGCTCATGCCATTGCCAACACCTGAAGCCAGTGACCCAGCCACAGAAGCAGAAATAGAAGCGTCAGAAGACATATTCTTGCCTGATGTTGCTGCCGACGAAGACACCCCTTTGCTTGCAGATGCCGATCCATCTGAACCCTTGAAAGTTGCCCTGAGTCAAATTGATCTGGTGCTTGAAGACCTCTATGAAGGACAGGTAGATGGGTTACTGACCATCGGCGGCAGCGGATTTGTTGGCCCCCAGCTGAGTGGCGAAATTGACTTGTCTAATGGGCAAGTTTTTCTGACTGGATCGGGCAATGGTGACAGCGAAAACGCGGATGCAGATGTTGTCAATGGCAACAATGGGGGAACAAACATGGCTGCTTATCCCATTGGGTTGCTAGACTTAGCCCTCGATTTAGACCGCAATATCCAAGTCATTCAACCCGGTTTATTTACGCTAGGGGCTCAGGGCACTTTAACCCTGAATGGGACTTTGGATGATTTAGAGCCTACAGGTCGCATTGACATTACTTCAGGGCGGGTTTCCTTACTGACAACCTCCTTCCGCCTCGAAGGTCGTGATAACTACGCCCAATTTTTCCCACCCACTGGCCTTAATCCATTGTTGAATATTTCCCTGCGCACCATTGTGCCTGACACGCAGAGTGGGGGCTCAGATCTAATTACCAGCAGTCCCTTTCCTCGAAATGAGATTCCTGACCAAGATCTAGAGGTCTTTAGCCTGAATCAGGGTTCGGTAGGAACGGTGCGCATCTTTGCTCAAGTTGAAGGCTATGCCAGCGATTTAGCTTCGCTTGATGGAATTACATTTACCAGTAATCCATCCCGATCAACGAATGAAATTTTGACGCTGCTGAGTGGCCCCTTCATCGCCGCCCTAGAATCGACAGTCACGAGTGCTGGCGGCAGTGGTGATGCCTTTGGCGGATTGTTGACTTTAGCAGGGAGTGCGCTGTTGACTCAGGTGCAGGATATCGTCGGCGATGTCTTGCAGTTGAGTGAGTTTAGTCTATTCCCTGCAACGCCGCGATCAGCCCAGACTAGCGGTAATGCTTTAGACATTGGAACCGAAATCGGCTTTGACATCAGCAATAGTTTTTCAGTGTCAATTCTGCAGATTTTGACTAACGGCACGCCACCCCAATTTAACCTGCGCTATCGCGTGAGCGACCAGTTTACGGTACGCGGTACAACGACCTATGAAGACTTCCGTGAACGGAGCGGTGTCATTCTAGAGTATGAAACACGTTTCTAGGCCCATCCAGCGTTTCTAGCCCATCCAGTAAAATGGGAGATCGGTTTAACGAAACTGCCCCATTGCTCAATGCCTAGCTAGCGATGCAATTGGGCTATGGTTGTCCCGACTAATGGGTTGAGTGAATGAGATTATGACTTCTGAGCAGAATAATACCGTTGAGCAGGACGGGGCCCTGGCATCGCCATCACCTGCTGATGAAACTACGGTAGCCCCATTACCTCTATGGCAAAGGCTTTGGCAGCAGCATCGGGAAAATATCAAAGTTTTGGCGATCGCGTTGGTAATTGCTATTGTGATGCGTCTGTGGGTAGCTGAGCCTCGGTTTATTCCGTCGGACTCGATGGAGCCAACCCTGCACATTGGCGATCGCTTAATTATTGAAAAACTCGCCTACTGGCTTGACTCACCCCAACGGGGAGATGTGGTTGTCTTTGAACCTCCACCCCAATTACAAGCCCAAGGCTATCGCCGCCAACAGGCTTTTATTAAGCGGGTCATTGCTCAACCGGGGGAAACGGTTGCCGTTCATCAGGGGCAGGTCTACATCGATGGAGAACCGCTAGCTGAGCCTTATGTCTTAGAAGCCCCCCGATACGAACTCTTGCCTGTGCAAGTACCGCCCGACACGCTATTTGTCATGGGCGATAACCGCAACAACAGCAATGATTCTCACGTTTGGGGATTTTTACCCATTCAGAATGTGATCGGCCATGCCCTATATCGCTTCTGGCCGCTCGATACCATAAGCTCGCTGTAGGCTCCGTCAGCCCCCTGACTCGGGAGACTCGCTGCTAGTCATCACTGTCAGTACCAATGTCAGTACAAAGCTGATGCACAACTCGATCGAGGGCAACGGAACGGGAGGCTTTGAATAAGATGCGATCGCCGGCTTGCATCATTTCCTTCAATGCTTTGGCTAACACATCATGGGTTTCAAACGTTTGCGCCGGAATCGATCCAGCCCCTTCAACAAGGGCTTGAGCTTCCGCTGGATCGGCCAGCACCAATAATTGGTCAAGGCCTAACGATTTCACAACAGTACCAATATGGTGATGGAGGGCTAGAGAATGATCCCCGAGTTCCTTCATCGTACCGAGGACGGCAATGTGCCGCTGTCCCGGCAAGTCGGCTAGCAGCTTGAGGGCAGCAGTCATGGACTCGGCCCCAGCGTTGTAGGTCTCGTCCAACACCACCACATCATTAGGCAATTCAAGGCGATGGCCCCGTCCGGCGGGGAGATCAACAGCAATGCCTTTAGTCAGCACTGTCCAGTCGAGGTTGAGGGCTTGCATCACTGCGATCGCGGCCAGATAATTCAACGCATTATGTTCTCCAGGTAGGGGTAGGGGTAACGACAGACCTTCAACCGTCAAGGTTTGCCCGTCAACGAGCCGTCCACAAACGTCTCCCCCATTGAGCCCAAAGGTGATTTGCTGCCCTCGCCAAACCGTAGCAGCAGTTTTCATCAGGCGATCGTTGTCATTGTTGAGTACTGCAATGCTGTTAGCAGGCATTTCTGCCAGGAGTTCGCATTTGGCCGCTGCGATCGCCTGTTCAGTGCCCAATCGGCCGATGTGGGCGGTTCCCACATTGGTGATAATGGCCACATTGGGTTGGGCAATTTGGCTGAGCAGGGCAATTTCCCCCCGGCCCCGCATTCCCATCTCTACCACCGCATAATCATGACTCGGTTCTAGGGAGAGTAGGGTTTTAGGAACGCCGATTTCGTTGTTGTAGTTGGCTCGGGTCTTCAATACATTGCCTTGGGAGGTTAAGGCCGCCGCCACAAATTCTTTGGTCGTGGTTTTACCAACGGAGCCCGTAATGGCTACCACGGTAGTCCCTAAGTAGTTTCGCCACCAGTGTGCCAGTTGTTGATAAGCATGGAGGGTGTCACCCACTTGCAAATAAGGTAGTCCTTTTGATAACACTTGATCCGAACTGACAATTGCAGCTAGCGCGCCGCGATTGTGGGCAGCTTCAACAAAACGATGGCCGTCAAAGGTATCACCTTCCAAAGCTAAGAAAATCTCGTTTCGTTTGAGCTGCCGGGTATCCGTTGATACTCCAGAAGCCAGTTGGCTCAGGGTTTCTGCAGAAAGATTACGGGGGGTCGCCGCGATCGCTTTAGCAATTTGAGCTAATGTTGCACAGAGAGCCATTCGTTCAACTTTCCTGGTGTTTAAGGGTTTTGCTCCCTATTAAAACAGAGTGAGTGACCCCCCAGGGAATAAAAATAATGCCCACTCTGATCAAAAAGCACTTTTTCTAGTAGGCTTATGACGTAACGAAATGCTAAATCTCAAGGTAAATGTCCGGAAATCTAGAATCCCTGTGTGACAAGGTTTTTCTCAAATTCCGGCCCAGGTGGCCCATCAAAGTTTGATGAAACCTACAGAACCTTTACTGAGTCTTTAATGAAACAGGGCTTTAATGCAGCTACTTTAGTGGTTTTGCAGAGTAATTTAGAAGAGGATGACGTTAGATCTGTATAAAAGCTGACGTTTTGCAATGCTAAAAGACCCTTGAATGGAGAATAGCGGCATTGACTCAACCGATCAGCAGCACCAACGATAAGTTTATCGGTCACGGCATCAGCCTAGCTGTTCCAGGATATTCATTAAGCCGAGACAGCTGGCGTTGTAAGTTCCTAAAAAGGCGTTGCTTGAGATAATACTGGGTGATCATGGTGAGTAACTGGACAAGCCAGAGCAATCGATTTACGACAACGGAAGAACAGCAGCTCTATGACCACTTACTACAGTGTGTCGAGCATGAAGCTCCCCAGCAGCTAATTGAGCGCTTCCAGGCTTTGTTTATTGATGGTGTTGGCTATGGCGATCGCGAGATGGTATCTGCCCTTGACCAGCTAGTGTCGAGCCGTAACATTGATGAGCATTTTCGCTTCATTATGAATCGGTGCTGTCATATCTTGATTAACCGTTGGCAATCCCGGCGACAGCTTCAAACTGCAATTCCAGAGTTGATTGAGCTATTTGAGGTGGGGCCAACCCGCCACGTTCATGAGGTGTCTCGGGGACGCTCGATCCGTTCGTTACACGCTGTCGTTGAACAGTTCAAAGAGACCGAGCAATATGCAACCCTACGTCGCCTGGCTCAGGTGGTTAGCGAATCCCCTGACTACAATAATCCAGAAGGAACCCGTCCCTTGGGGACGTTAATCCGCCACTACCCTTACCTGTACGAACACTGCTTGGTGAGTGAAGATAGCCCCAAGGAGCATCAGCGACACGTTCGTCGGATCCAACGGCGGGCTCAGCAAAAATTTGAAATCGATTTGTCTCACTATGTGACCTATCGGGTGCGGCGATCGCGGCTGCACAAGCAACAACCTGATTCTGGCCATAAAACCGTCAAACTATTACGCCCGGTGACCAACCCAACCCTCATGAGTGATCGGGACTTAGTCACGTCATTACAGCATTTTTCCTATACCAGCAGTGGGAACAGTTACCGCAGCTTTGCCAAGCGGTTTGAAGTTCAAAGCTGCCAAACCCCGATTCGCTACAAGGCCTTCAAAGATAACCTATACGACTACATCACTGCGGGCATTGATCCTGAATATGGTCGGCGTCAATTCAATAACTTGCTGCACAATCATCTGATTGATACCTATCCCAACAGCAATGACAAACTTCTAGATGACTTTTTGCTGGTCAGAACCTGTGGCCAGTTGTTTAACTTCTTAGTATTAGACTCCCAAAAAAATCCTGAACATTTCGTTTTTATTGACTTAATCAATAATTTGGGAGCTTTGTCTACCACTGGGCTACTTCTAAAGGTATTGCTGCTGTGTGGTAAGGTACGCTCCTGTCTAGAACGGCGACTCTCGATCTTGTTTAACCATTACGAGTCGTCAACGCGAGATACGGTTAACTGGCTGGTGCAAGTGTTTGAAAACCTCAACATCGCCTTGAGTCTAAATTTTGGCTCTGTAGATTTGTCCCATGTACTGTAGGCTCAAAACTGATTTTTCCCTACTGGGTTCTGGGTTCTATCGGAATGACTACTTTAATTAAGCAAACGCCAAACGCCCAGCATTATGCTGGGCGTTTGGCTTTCTGTAAAGGGTTCAGGCTAGGACTGACTGGCTAAATTGAGTCGATCGCTGAGCTGCCTCAGGGTTTGGGCCATAGCCGGGTCACGCTTAATCAGCTGGGTAATTTTGTCACAGCTGTACATAACGGTAGTGTGATCTTTGCCGCCAAATTCCTCCCCGATTTTGGGCAGGCTCAGATCGGTATGCTGGCGCATCAAATACATGCCCACCTGTCGAGCCAAACTAATTTCACGACGGCGAGAACTGCTTTTGAGGTCATCAATCGCCACGTTAAAAGTTTCTGAAACGGTTGCCATTACAGAAGCAGGGGAAGCATCAACCTTCTCGATGGGGGCACTTAAAACGGGGCTAAGGTTTTCAACGGTCATCGGCAGACCGGAGATAGAGGTATAGGCGATCGCCCGAATTAGCGCTCCCTCCAGCTCCCGAATGTTAGAGGTATAGGTGGCCGCAATGTATTCAATCACAGTGCGTGGCAACCGCACATTTTCATACTCAGCCTTCTTTTGCAAAATAGCCATCCGAGTTTCTAGATCGGGAGGTTGGATATCCGCAATTAACCCCATGGAAAAGCGAGAACATAACCGTTCCTGCAACCGAGGGATTTGGTTGGGGGGACGATCAGAGGCCAAGACAATTTGCTTACCCGCTTCGTGGAGTGTATTAAATGTGTGGAAAAACTCTTCTTGAGTGTATTCTTTGCCCTCAATAAACTGGATGTCATCCACCAACAGGGTATCGACTGCGCGATAGTGCTCACGAAATCGCTGCATGCTATCGCGCCGGATTGCCGTAATCAAGTCATTCGTAAATTGTTCTGTCGATACATAAGCAATCCGGGCGCTATTGTCGATTTCTGAGCGATAGTGACCAATTGCCTGCATCAGATGAGTTTTGCCCAGGCCAACCCCTCCACACAGAAATAGAGGATTAAACTCACGCCCAGGGGATTCGGCAACTGCTAGTGCCGCTGCATGGGCCATGCGGTTGTTGGCACCGACCACAAAGCGCGAAAAAACGGCTTTAGGGTTTAGATCTGAAGGTCGATAACACCCCTGACTACTCGTCCCTGATGCAGTTCCTACGGCTGAATTAATCGGCTTAGGTACGGGGGGCTTGGGCCAGTTGAGGGTTTCTGGCGGGGGCGTAGCTGTCTCGGCAACAGGCAACAAGCCAAGTTCAGCAGTGCCATTAGCCGCAACCATGACTTGAATATCCAAACTCCGCCCTAAAACGTCATTCACGGCTTTGGCTATAGCGCCCACATAATGCTTTTGTAGCCAATTGCGCGCAAACGGATTAGGCGTCGCGATAATAATTGCCTGCTCTGTCACGTCGTGAACCCGCGCAGGCTTTATCCAGGTTTCAAAGGTTGGCCCGCTGAGTTCTTGCTTAAGCCGATCTAATACTTGACTCCAAAGCCCTTCTAAACCCTTCTCCACGGTCAACCTCCCCACATCCATTGATCGTGAACACTCAATATCCAGCCCATCCAGAGGCCACCTAATCGCACTTTGCTCCTATTTTCTACCCGACCCAAGACCTGTATAGAAAGCAGGTTTCTCTCAGATTCCTTGGGGTTCTTTGGGGATAAAAGCTCAACTCATAAACTGAACCCATGAACGCAGATGTGACGCTAATCTTCAGAGTCACATGATGGCCGATAATTCTCCAGCCATTCCTAGCAAGCTACCACTGATGGAATTTTAGTAAATCGGCCAGCCTAGTGAGCCGTTTAAGCCAATCAAGCCTTGACTCACCGATAGGCAACGAATCGCGGGCACGAATTGCCCATCAACCAGTAATCCAGCCGCCCAGCTACCCATTTAGTAGATGCCGTTTAACTGAGTTACGCCTCGATCCAGTCTTATTTATACATGGCTTATGGCTATTTTGCAGCGATCACTCAGGCTTACTTATTTTCGTTAACCAACAGAGAACAGGATCTACTAGGGTACTAGATGTGCAGGTGAAATCAACAATAAGATTCTAGGGATAGCGTTTTCTTCATCTTTCGGGGTTTGGCTTGAGCAAGCTCGTTGAGCATTTTGCTAGCCACTGGCTCGATCCCTTAACCCGCTTTTCTGACGCTTTACCCAAATCAGCATTTTGCCGACTGCTCAAAAGCCACGGGGCTGGTGGCTAATATCGCTGGGTCAGGTGGCTAAAACCATTATGCAACCCACAACGATACAAATTGCTATGGGGTTTTGTTAGTCGATCGCTTGCAATTTGTGCTAAAACCAGTCTATGCAGATACGTAACAGATAACCCTGGTTATTAATATCAAGGTTTCGTAAAGTTACGTGTTTACCTCAACCTCAATCTTTCTGATTCGGTGAGAATATCTAAATAAGCTTACTCATTTGACGCTGTAGTACTCGATCCCTAAATTTTAGAGCTTGTTTCAAATTGTTACAAATCGCTGACTTCATTGCTACCAGCAGCACTGAGGCCAGCGCTCTGTTAGGGTATTTATACATAGGTCTATCAGGAATTTTGAATCTACGCTTGTTTTATTCTTTAGCGTTTTGACAACCCAGTGTGCCCGGTGGTTTGACTATGGACATCACAACCGATGCTCCGGAGAGGAGTTACATCAATGTTATGGAGATTCTAGTTGCTAAAGAAACCGAGCGGCAGCTAGAGCGTTTACCCCAACGGGTACTAAAGTATGTGAAGCAGATAGAGGTTGAGACCTTTGCCCTCAATCGGCTGCCTGCGCTTTATGCTTCAAGTGAGAAAGGGTGGGAGCATCAGTGCGAGAAAGCGCAGCACGAGTACCGAGACAGAATTACCCACGCTGTGAGGCAAGCTCTGGCGGCGGTTCAGGTGGATCCAATTCGTCTATCGAAACCCCTAGTTGTCCATCGGGATGGTGAATCTCAGGTGATTTTGCAAACCTTAAGGGACATGTTGCAGCAACCTGAACTGTCTTGGGATGGTGTTGTTCGTTGGATTAAACAGAGATTGAGGGGTAAGTCTGTAGCACAGCCCCAATCTCAAGGTGCAGATCATGAGTCAACTCAACATAACCACCACGATAAGCCCGCTTGGCGTCCAGGAACTTACGGCAGCAATGTAACTTGGCGCCCTAAACACAATTCAAGCACCCCAATCTATGGGTGGGATGATCCCCATTATCGTATCTAGGCCGATAGGAAGAACGATTAGGCTAAGCCTAATTTCATGAGTCCCTGATGAAGGCGTTGTGCTTCATCAGGGTTTTGGTGTTGGTACAGGGTCAGCGCAGCGTTAAAAGCCCGACGACTGTCAGGCAGTTTCCCGAGTTTGAACAGGGCTACACCTAGATTTTGATAGGCTTCGGCGTAGGCCCGATCGAGCTGAATGGCCCGTTGATAAGCTTTAATGGCTTGATCGAGATAACTATAGCCTTTTGCCCGATAGACGGTACCTAAATTAAAATGGGCGACTGCTAGATTCGGATCAACAACAGTGGCCGCTGCGAAGGCAGCGATCGCGTTGTCATATTGTTCTTGCTGCTTAAAAACGCTCCCTAGATTGATCTGAGCACCCAGCTTGAGCATCTCCAAGATGGGTTGCTTGAGAGCCTGCTGATAATGGAAGATCGCCTGATCGGGTTGGGCCAGATAGCGATGAGCCAAGCCCAGGTGATAGTGCAAATCATAGGCGATCATGGGATCGTCTGTGTCCCCTAAACTCGCCAGCCCTTGATCTAATAGCGGTAGTGCCTTTGACCAGTCTCCTTGCTGGCCGTAAAGGGCACCCAGCTTACTGCAGATATAGGCATCGTTAGGGTGGGTGGCCAGATAAGCGGCCATGGTAGTTTGGGCACGGTTGAATTTGTCGTTAAGGGCAATCGCGTCGGGTTGATAGCCACTGTGTGAAATCGCCACGGCAGGCAGCGTCACCACCTGCCAGTGGCGGTCTTGCTGCATCAGCTGGGTAACGCTGTCGTCAATCGTTTCATGGTAAGGCCGGTTGAAGCGAATTTCTGGGCGGTTGCGAAAGAGTCGCGACACGAGAGAATAGGGCGATTGTTGTGCCCCGATTTCTTGTCGAATTAGGTTGACGGCCAGGATTGAGTCAGGGCTTAGGTTCAAACTTGCGATCACCTCACCCCGAACAATGGGTTGAATCAGTTCCCGAGCGGCTGGGGTCAAAATTTCATCCCCATCGAGCACTAAAACCCAATCCCCCGTAGCTTGCTCAAGGGTGTGATTGCGAGCTGCCGCAAAATCATTTTCCCACGGGATAGAGGCGGTCTTGCCCCCCAGCGATTGGGCGATTTTCACCGTGTTATCGGTAGACCCGGTATCAAACACCAGCGTTTCGTCTACGAGTCCTTGAACACTCTCTAAGACTTGCGGCAAGTTAGCGGCTTCGTTTTTGACGATCATGCACAAGCTTAAAGTCATGGCTGCAAACGCGTTATCCGGCGGACTGCATGGTTTGTTGAGCGATGGTTAGGGCCTGCCTTACCTGCTGAAATCCAGTACCGCCATAGCTGTTGCGGGCTGCGACGACTTGCTTGGGGGCGATCGCGTCGTAAATGTCTCGTTCAAAGGCCGGGTGTAGCGATTGCCATTCTTCCAGGGTTAAATCCTTGAGCAATTTATTGGCAGACAACGAGGTTTTAACAACTTTGCCCACCAAATTATAAGCCTCCCGAAACGGCACGCCCTTGGTCGCAAGATAGTCTGCAACATCTGTCGCATTAGAAAAATCTGCGGCCACGGCTGCGGCTAACTGCTGGGGTCGAAACGTCAATCCTTCCTGCAGCAAAATGGTCATGGCCGCTAAGCAACCCTGGGTTGTTTTAACCGTATCAAACAGGGCTTCCTTATCCTCTTGTAGATCTTTGTTGTAGGCCAGGGGTAGCCCTTTCATCAACACCAGCAAACCACTGAGGTGACCGAAAACGCGCCCTGTTTTACCGCGCACCAGCTCAGGCACATCGGGATTTTTCTTTTGGGGCATGATGCTTGAACCCGTCGAACAGCTGTCATTTAAGGTGACGAAGCTAAATTCTTCTGAAGCCCACAGAATCACTTCCTCGGCCAAGCGCGACAGGTGCACCATAATCAGGCTGGCCGCACAGGTAAATTCGATGGCAAAGTCGCGATCGCTGACGCCGTCCAAGCTATTAGCATAGATGCGCTCAAAGCCCAGCAGTTCGGCACTATAGTGGCGATCGATGGGAAAGGTTGTCCCTGCCAGCGCCCCTGACCCCAAAGGGCAGATATTGACTCGCTTATACACATCGCCTAGACGCTCCCAGTCGCGCTGAGCCATTTCAAAATAGGCCAGTAAGTGGTGAGCCAAACTTAAAGGCTGGGCTCGCTGCAGATGCGTATAGCCTGGAATCAAGGTTTCCACGTGTTGCTGAGCATGGTCGAGCAAAGCCTGCTGAAACTGTCGTAGGTGGTGGCGAATTTGATCAATTTGGTCGCGCAAATAAAGCCGCGTGTCGGTACCCACTTGATCGTTACGCGATCGCGCCGTGTGTAACTTTTTGCCTACATCCCCAACCAGTTGGGTTAAGCGATGCTCAACTGCAAAGTGGACGTCTTCTTCTTCAACGCCGGGATTAAAGTCGCCTTCCCGATATTCCCGACGAATGGTCTCCAATCCGTTGACTAATTGTTCGCCTTCTTCAGGCGTAATAATGCCGGTCTTCGCCAGCATTTTGGCGTGGGCCTGAGACCCACTCAAGTCATAGTCAATCAGCTCAATGTCAAACCCAATGCTGGCATTAAATTGAGCAATCACCGGATGGAGTGCTGACTCAAATCGCTGGCTCCAGGTTTGGGAAGACGGGTTAATACTAGTCAAAGCTTGCCCCTGTAATGTGATGAGACTCAACCCCAGTCAAATTGAAACGTTGAGTAGGAGCACAGAGCCCTGCACCCCTGCTTGAAAATCGCTTAAGCGTTTAGCTCAGGAAGATCTGTAGATTTAGATATAAACCGCGTCCACATCCAGATCCACAGTTTTTCCTTAAGCTAAAACTCCAGGTTTCAAATCGGATGTGGTTTAGATGAGATTTAATAAGTCGTAAGGCCACGAATCAGATAGCCCAGAATCACACCGATGATCAAAGCCCATACTTGCCCAGAATCAATAAAATGTCTGACAGCCGCACCTAAATCGCCCAAAATATCTTGGTCGAATTGCTGGGCCAATATCATTGCCTGCGATTCACCGGATGACTGAGCAGTTACCCCAAGCAGCGTTGTGATTTCTGAGGCGGGAATGGCTGTTGACCAAGACTGCTCAACCAACCCAGCATCGCCAGTGAGTGAAATTGTGTGGGTGGGTTGCAGACTCCAAGGCTCTTGGATCGCAGGCAGATTATCTAACATGGCTATCCACGCGGCTCCCGATACATTGACGATACGCTCCCAAAATATACCAATCTTTGTCATGTAGCGATGTTGTGCAGGTAAATTTCCTTAAAAAGCTGTCTGAATCAAGTCAACTTAGCCCCGGATGCTTCTTCAATAATCTTGTCCAAGTCAGAATCTTGCCAAGTCTAGATCTAGAGTTTTGGCTGTGGGGAAACTCCCTATTCAGCGCGAGACTTGATTCGATCTCGACTCAAAATTTTCAGAGAGCCTGAGCATCACCCTGCTTAATCCTGAGAGTCCAATGTTTGGGGTGCCTTAGGTCGAAATTCTAACCACAACGTTACCCCTAACCAACCCACCACAATCAGCAAAGCCAGGACAGTAAATTGAGCTACCCAACCCACCAAAGTCGCCAATGGGATCAAACGTCCGACAAAGTAGGTCAAACTCACCATTACGGACGCCCAAGTGGCAGCCCCAATAAAATTGCACAATAAAAACTGAGGATAAGGCATCTGGGCAATTCCAGCCAGGGGGCCTGCAAAAATCCGCAACAGCGCCACGAATCGCCCCAACAAAACTGCCCTTGGCGCATTTTCGCTAAATCGAGTTTTGACTTGCAGCAGTTGTTCCTCTTTGATCCGAAATAGTTTGCCCAGACGTTGCAGCAAGGGCCAACCGCCCCAGACCCCTAACCAGTAGCCAAAATTATCGCCTAATACTGCACCCGCGATCGCGCAGCCCAGAACATACCAATAATTGAGGTCATCTCCGCCAGCCAAAAATCCACCCGCTAGTGTAATGGTTTCCCCCGGAATAGGAATGCCCGTATTTTCCAACATGATCCCAATAAAAATTGCCCAATAGCCATAGTTTTGGGCAACCTGCTGGATCGTTTCGAGGGATAGAAACTCTAAAGACATTCAGATCAGATATATGTGAACTTTCCTAACGACTATTCTAAGCCGGGCTCAGGTTAGACTCGTCAGCTTTCCCAAGAAAAGGTGAATGACGGGAAATAACCAAGATTGATTGAGCCAATGTGGGGCTAAGGCGATCGCCAAAAGTCGGTTACACCACGAGCGTACCCACAACAATGCACAGCAAAGAGGTGGAGCGACTTTCTTCACCCCACCCACATAAAAGATTCAGTTGCCAAAGGTTTCAACTAGGCATTGCCAAACGTCGGCATTGCCAAACCACCTGGGTCATCACCGGAAAAACTAGGTAGATCTAAACCTTGGGTGCGCCGAGTCCTGACGGCCAATCGGTAGCTAACGCTTTGCAACTCGGCTTGTAACTGTCGATTTTCTTGCTGAACCTTAGCCACTTTTTCGCGCACCAAAGCCATCCGCTCAGCAAACTTTTGCTTGTAAACTTTGGGCAATTCTTGAACGACCTGCTCTAGCATCCGTGAGCGATCGGTGAGCTCTTGAACGGTATGTCTAAGCTGGTGAATATCTTGGTCTCGATCTGAAATTTGAGTTTGATAAAACTCAACCTGCTTTTCTACACCCTGAAGCTGCTCTCGCAATGCCCGCACCTCTGCTTGATGCCGTTCCGAGACTTCAGGTGGCGGCATGAAGTTGGCATTGCCTTTGACTAGCCGAAAAAGCTCTTGGGAAAGCTGCTGAACAAGCTGATCTCGCATTTGCAGCTCTTCTTGTAAACGAGCTACCTCGGCTTGGCTATCCGATAAATTGAGATGGGCAAGCTGACTCACAGGGGAACTCCGTTAAATACGCCTTACAGTGGACTTCGGATCAATGTAGATGCAGATTACGATACTTTTGGGCATAACTTTACCACCGTTTTCAGAAAATGGCACATTCTTTGGGGCTTAAATTTAAACCTCATCCCTCTCGTCTCGATCGAGGGTTTTTAGCGTCAGCAAAAACCCAAGTTCTCAAACCTGATGGAGGACAATACCGGATTCAAATGCTTCACGCAGCTTAACCTTTAGGGTTCCTTTAAAAATCATAGATCACCGTCTAAAAAAATTAGGGGCGCGATTGGCGCCCCTAATTTTTTTAGATGTAATTCTTAATCAAACCTTGCTGCATCCCAATCCTATCGTTTCCGCTCTCGGGGCTCAGAGCCTGCGCCTCGACATCAGCTTTCAACTCGGAAGGGTTATGCTTCAACCTGAACGGGAGCATCTGTTGCAGGAGCATCCACAACAGGCGTGTCTATAGGCTCACTCGAGACGACTGGTACCTCAGGGACCTCAACGTCATCAGCTTCAGATCCGTCATCCTCAACCTCCTGCTTAACCGTGAGGTAGCGGATGACTTCTTCACTGAGTCGCATGGCTCGTTCTAAGGGGGCAATCGCGTTGCCGGGAGCGTTATAGTTCATCTGGATATAAATCCCCTCGCGGTGGCGATCAATTTCATAGGCCAAACGTCGCTTGCCCCGATGTTGGGTTTCCAGGATCTCACTGCCCTGTTCTGTCAGTAAACTTTGGTACTTGCCAATCACCTGATCTACGGCTTCATCTCCCAAGTCAGGCCGTAGGATATACATGGTCTCGTATATGTAGCTCATTCAAATCGCTCCTTATGGACAAAATGGCCTTTTCCTCACGCTCGCTGCAGTCTCCCCTGTAATCCTGAATCACTGGGGAGATTGCCTGAATGAGGAAAAGGCAAGGATTTACAATCATAGCAAGAACTTCACCAACAATATGGCGCAACGTTACGTTCGAGTGCAATTTCAAGCTGGGCAACTCTATTACGGTCTGCTGCAAGCAGATCAAACGGTACAGGTGTTAGATGCACCACCCTGGCTAATTGGGCAAGTGACAGAAACCGAATTAACCCCAGACAGCTATATAATGCTGGCGCCCTGTGCGCCTTCAAAAGTCGTTGCCGTGGGCCAAAATTATGCCAAGCACGTGGCTGAAATGGGTGGGGAAGCTCCCTCTGAACCGTTGCTGTTTATTAAGCCTTCAACGACAGTGATATCGGCAGGGTCAGTGATTCGTTATCCGGCGGCGTCTCAACGGGTTGACTATGAAGGGGAATTGGCACTCATTATTGGCGATCGCTGTGTAGACTGTACCCCTGAGGTAGCCCGCTCTAAAATTTGGGGTTACACCATTGCCAATGATGTCACCGCTCGCGATTTGCAAAGGCACGATGGTCAGTGGACACGAGCCAAGGGATTCGACACGTTTTGCCCATTGGGGCCTTGGATTGTCCGCGAACTGCCGCCAGCGGCAAAGTTGCAAACGTTCTTAAATAATGATCCTGAGCCAGTGCAGTCGGCATCGATTGATGAAATGGTATTTGGCCCAGCTGCCCTGGTCTCTTTTATCAGTCAGGTGATGACGCTCTTGCCGGGCGATGTGGTGCTGACGGGTACCCCTGCTGGCGTTGGGCCCCTGCAAATTGGCGATCGCGTTCGAGTCGAGATTGAAGGCATTGGTTCCTTGGAAAACGAAGTCAAGCCCCGAAATTCCTCAGAATTGCTCACAGATCTTAATAAAGTGAAGGCAGGTTCCTGATTTGCATTAAGAATAGAGAAGGCTTAATTAGAGCTACCCCCCCAAGCCTCGACTTTGGGCCCTGTCATTGCCCAACTAGTGCCCGTAATCACCATTGTTTCAGGATTCTCACTATGTTGGTTGGAATTAAAGCTTTTGAAGCCCGCTGGTTAGAGTTACGGAGTTTGTATCCGACCACGGCAGAAGAAAATATTATCATTGCCCATGCCATGGGGCGGCTGACGGATCACTACGAAACCGCAGAAGAAATCATTGGGACGCTACCCATCCAATTGAGGACGCTGTTTCAGGAACTGATGGAGGCGTACTTGAATGGCTACACCGCAAAGCAACCCACGAAGGTGTCTCATCAGCAGTCCAACGCTCAACAGTCGCAAACTGCCAAATCGCTGCGCCCAGACTGGAATGATCGAAGCGCTGCAGAAACTTTGATTTTAGATCGAGAGTATATTGAAACTTTAGACTTGTCCTAGGTGTCGGCTTGTTCACGGCCAGAAAATACGGGGTATCGTAGTGCTATGAGCTACGAGCCGCTACACCACAAATATCGTCCCCAAACCTTTGCCCATTTGGTGGGGCAAGGGGCGATCGCAGCGACGCTATCCAACGCCCTACGTCAAAATCGGATAGCCCCAGCCTACTTGTTTAGCGGTCCCCGGGGAACTGGGAAAACATCCAGTGCGCGGATTCTGGCTAAATCACTAAATTGTCTAGAAACAGACGGGCCCACCCCAGACCCTTGCGGCGTGTGCGATATCTGTCAGTCTATTACCCGAGGCACAGCCTTGGACGTCATTGAAATTGACGCGGCTAGCAATACCGGTGTTGACAACATTCGTGAACTGATTGAACGGGCCCAGTTTGCCCCAGTCCAGTGTCGTCATAAGGTCTATGTGATTGATGAGTGTCACATGCTAAGCACGGCGGCATTTAACGCGCTGCTCAAGACCTTAGAAGAACCCCCAGAACAGGTCGTGTTTGTGCTGGCAACGACTGATCCCCAGCGGGTGCTGCCGACGATTGTTTCCCGCTGCCAGCGGTTTGACTTTCGCCGTATTCCCTTAGAAGACATGGTGGTTCATCTCACCGCCATTGCTAAAACTGAAGCGATCGCGATTCATCCCGATGCCCTGCGTTTGGTCGCCCAGATGTCCCAAGGGGGGCTGCGGGATGCGGAAAGCTTGTTAGATCAACTGAGCCTGCTTGAAGGAGAAGTCATCATTGAGCGAGTTTGGGAACTAGTTGGGGCCGTTCCCGAACGAGATTTGTTGGGGCTAGTGGAGGCGATTGCCCAAGACGATAGCGCCACTGTGCTCGATCAAGCGCGTCACTTGATGAATCGGGGGCGAGAACCGCTAATGGTGCTGCAAAGCCTAGCCGGATTCTACCGAGATCTGATTATTGCTAAAACTGCACCCGATCGAGCTGATTTAGTGGCAATCACGCCATCGACCTGGCAGGCCATGACCGATTTTGTGGCCGCCATGGCACTGCCAACCTTATTGTTGGGCCAACAGCACCTACGAGCTGCAGAAGTCCAAATCAAAAATACCACCCAGCCTCGCCTCTGGTTAGAAGTAACCCTGCTAGGGTTGCTCCCCGCCGCGTTAAGCAGTCAGCAGCGCCTCAATCAGCCAGCCCAATCAATCCCATCTCAATCAATCCGTGGCGCAGCGGTTCAAACTCAGACGGCAGCACCCAAAGCGGTCTCCCCTAACAGGTCGTTAGCTGATTCATCTGCAGAGGCTGCGCAAGCCCCCCTTGAGGAAAAGGCTCGTGGCGCGCCTGAATTGATTCCGCCCAGAGTCGAATCATCAGAGGTGCTAAGTTCGGATGACGCGACTCAAAGTGAAGCAGCTGAAAGTGAAGCAGCTGAAAGCAAAGCCGATGCAACGCCTGCTGCTGATGTAACCAATCCTACTGGCGCGAGCCAGCAAAACACTGAAAACCTGTCGGAGATCTGGTGTCAAATTGTGGCTACCCTCCAACCCTTAGGGACACGAGCCTTAATGCAACAGCAAGGGCGATTATTGAGTTTTGCAGACAATCAAGCCCAGGTGGGTATTAGTTCTCAGCCCCTGTTTCGGATGGCAAAGCAGCGGTTACCTAATGTTGAAACCGCCTTTAAGCAGGTGTTTGGGCGAGAGATCAAGGTATCTTTTGAAATTGCGACGCTTCCAGAGTCAACCCCGGCATCGGGTTCGGACCCGAATTTAGGTAACGGTTCCAGTAACGGTTCCAGTAACGGGCCGAGCCCGGAAGCATTGTCCAACCCGGATGCTTTGCCCCCTGCACCGCCCAACCCAACTGGATTGCCCCCCCAGCCACCGATTGCCCAGAATCTACCGCCGGCGATCCCACCGCCACCGTCTAATGCCAATTCGCCACCGACGGCAATGAATGGGACTCATGGAGGAGGGCTTAGCTCATCTCCTGTAGCGGGCGAGAATGGAGCCACTTGGCGTAGTGAAAGCGACCTTGATCGAGCCGTTAAAAGTTTTGCGCAGTTCTTTAACGGTCAGGTTGTCAATTTGGATGATGAGATTGATCCAGAGTCTTCTAATGGCAATGGGGCCGGTCATATACGCGATCGCGACGTGCCTTTTTAATCATTAACCGTCCGTGACATTAACCGTCCGTGACATTAACCGTTCGTGCCGTCACGATAGGTTAGCCAGTTTGGCATACAGAGTTTCCAGGAAATTGCGGCTGCCCGCAAACCAAAAATGGTCATAAACCCAATCCAGTGGTTAAACGCGAAGTTTGGTAGCAGCACAAGCATGACACCGTAGAGGGTACAGCCCAACATAATCGGCGTGGCATAGAGCTCCCGAGACATCAACAAAGTCTGTCGATCAGTCAAAATATCGCGAATCAACCCCCCGCCAATTCCCGTCAATACCGACATGACAATTGCCACAGGGATGCTAAATTTCAGCGCCAGTGCCTTGCTCAAGGCTTGGACACTAAATAAAGCAACGCCCAAGGCGTCAAGATAAAGCAGCAAGCGGTAAGTGCTGTTAAACAACCGTGCCCCCCAAAATGTCGCGATCGCGGCCCCCAAAGCCACCCAAAGATAAACTGTCTTGTGGAGCCAAAACACCGGGGTATCCATCAAGATGTCGCGAACAGTACCGCCCCCCAAGGCTGTCACCATGCCAATCACGATGATGCTAAACAAATCCATTGATTTACGAGCTGCAGCCAACACACCCGTAATGGAAAACACCGCCGTCATCAACAGAGAAACACTATAAGTCAGCATGATTTATTCGTGGGCGAGTTGCGTGATCCTACCCTTAGCTTCCCACCAGATTGCACAGCTTACATGGCACATGGGCGATGGGCAATCGCCCATCCCCGTTCTCAATCTCCCAATAAATTGCAGAGTTTATACATTGCACGGATTATAGATAGATCGCTTAGCTCCGTTCTTAATCTCCCAATAAATTGCAGAGCTTATACACAGCACGGGCTGCGACATTCCCATCCCATTCGCCATTGCCGACTTCAGAAACATCAAAGCCGATAATGGTTCTGCCCGTGTCAACTATCGTGCGCAGCAGGCAAAATACCTCTTCGAGTTCTAGCCCTCCCGGAACCGGGGTGCCGGTATTGGGGCAAAGTTTGGGGTCGAGCCCATCGACATCAAAGCTGACGTAGACACGTTGGGGCAAATTTGCCACGATCTGCTGACAAGATTTGAGCCAGGGAATACCGCTGTAGCGATCGCGCTTCAGCACCCCGTCATAATAAGGCACAATACGGCCCTGGGACTGTTGAATTAGGGTTACCTCATCCTGGCAGAGGTCTCGAATACCCACCTGCACTAGCTTGCTGACCTGGGGGATGGCTAACACATTGTGCATAATCGACGCATGGGAAAACTGAAAGCCCTGGTAGGCATGACGCAGATCGGCATGGGCATCGACGTGCAGAATGCCAAAATCTGCTTCGACTCGGGCTAGAGCCTGTAAGTAACCCAGGGGGACACTGTGGTCTCCACCGATGACGCCTACCCGTTTACCCAGGCTCAGGGCTTGGCTGGCTTGATCATATAGCCATTGATTGACCGTTGCACAAGCTTGATTGAGGGTTTGCCGTAGGGCTGATAATTCAGGGTTGATATCAATGCGATCGCCTCGCTCAGTCGCTTCAACAATCTGGGCTGCTTTTGGTCGCAAATGCCGATTTTTTGTTTCTATCCAGGCTGGGATTTCGAGCATGAAAATGCCCCGTTGCCATCCTTCGGGGTTGTCAAAGTCATAGAGGTCGAGTTGAGGAGAAGCCGATAAGACAGCTGCAGGGCCTTGGGCTGTACCCGCGTGGTACGACACTGTAACCTCCCACGGAACGCCGATCAAAACAATGCCTGCACTGTTGTAGTCGAAGGGCAATCCACAAAAGTTACCGTTGTCGAGTCCCACGCCGCTGGGGTCAAAGGATTGCACAATATCGTTAGGGTGGACCATAGAATGTTTCCCCTGATGCTCAAAACTCAAGTTTTCAAATCGGAGGTGACTTAAGCAGCGTCAGATTGGCATTGTGCCCAGGGTACCCGAACAAAATAAAGTGCGTCGCGGTCCTCAATCTCAACGCCACCGCGTTCCCAAGTCCCCCAACGGGTGATGATTTTATGGTCATTGTCTTGCCATTCAATCGCGACCGTAAATGCGAAACGCAGCTCCTCATAACATCCCTCTAGATTTGACTGGGTTAAGTCTAGAACGGGAATGTCGAATTCTCTTGCTGCTTTATTAATCAGGAAAAACCCTTCTTCGCCACGTTCCATGAGCAGCGCTGTGGGGCTGTCAATGGCGGCAAGAACGGTCTCTTGGGTATTCGCACCTGCGTCGGCGCGATCGCCCATGATTTTGCGAAACTGCACTCCATATTTCAAGTAAGCAATGCGGAAATTATCGATATTTAGCACCAGTGGCGTGCCCCCTTCGCGGGCCAGCACATAGGCCGTCGCCAAGTGAGCATCCGCAGGAGAATCATAGGGATAAACGGCATGATCATTGATTTCAAGCACGGTGTCATGATTTCGGGCAAAGGTGACGCTGCGACTATCGTTGAGGGCAGTAGGCAACCGCAGCGATCGCAGATCGCCCCCAAAACTAAATGCCTGCCGCAGCGTTTGATACAGTCGAAAGTCACTCACTGCCGCAATCCAGCTATATTCTTCAAGCTGGGTATTCACATCTTCAATCACTTCCAGATAGTTCCAGGTGTCGGCTTCATTGGCCACATCAATATAGGTTTGCAGCACAGCTTGAGGCATATGCTTAGCTGCATCAAAGCGAAACCCATCAACACCCAGGTTGAGCAACAGTTGCAAATGATTTTTGTGAATCTGTTGGACGTTATCGCGGCTCACGTCTAAATCAGGCAGGTCTCCCAACCAACAACTGTGCATTGTCCATTTGAGTAGCCGATCAAAATAGTTGGTTTCGCAAAAGGGTTGAAAGTCTGCCGGGCCAAAGGTTGGAAAGTTAAGATCGGCAAATTCTGGCATATTGGCCATGTGATTAAACACCACATCAGCAATCACCTTGATATTGCAGCCATGGGCAGTTTCAATCAGCGATCGCAGCTCGGCCTCACTACCCCGACCTTCAATCACCCGATGATCAATCGGTTGATAGCGACTCCACCAAGGAGCAGCGGGGTTAGACTTTTGAGCTGGCGCAATTTGCACATGGGAGTAGCCCTGCTCGGCAATCGTGCACACCGAGGTTTCGAGATCGGCGTAGAACTGATCGTGGGCATGAAAAATAGCCGTGGGTTGTTCCGCTGCGTTCGCTCCCCAGAGCGGGACTGCGACCATTGCCCCCATTGGCAAAATCCAACTTAACCCCAACACCATTCCAACAAATTTCATCGCCGTGCGCGTTTGATCAACCACATCTGATTTGAACCCTTGAGGTTTTGTCGCTTTGTCCACAGTAAACAAAATAAAAAGGACACTGATTTCAGCGTCCTAGATATATGGGCTAGTCGTGTAGTGTGCAGAGAATACGAAACTGCTATTCAGCAGCAGTGGCGAGTTCAGTGCTGCCCCGGCGACGGTTGCGGGTCAAGGTGTTGAACAACATTTGACCAATTGCCTTCACCAAGTTGCCCTCAAGTTCTTGGAACAACTTCATGTTGATCCCAAAGGCATCGTTGGCTTCGTTGACAATTGCCTCAGCCATGGCGTCATCTACAGGCATGGCATCTAAGCCATCGCGGTATGCCTGCTTGAAGGCTTTCTCGTCGTCGATTTCGTCGAACTCATAGAAAGCAGTGCCTTCACCGTCATTTAGGTTCATTGCCCGTTGCGCAATACCTTTGAGAATCTGCCCACCCGAGAGATCGCCCAAATAGCGCGTGTAAGAATGACCCACCAACAGTTCGGGCTGGTTATTTGAAACCTCTCGCACCCGGTCAACATAGGCCTGACCGGCCGCTGAAGGGGTAACTTGCTCTTGCCAGTTGGGGCCGTAGTAATAGGCCAGATCTCCTTCCAGAGTGGCTTTGCGATGCAGCTCTGGCATATAGATCTGAGAAACAACGGGGTGATTGCGATGGCGCTCTAGCTCTTCTTCCATCGCAGTGTAGACGAAGTAAAAATTGGCTACCAATTTTCGGTAGGAATTTTTCTCCACCACACCTCTGAGAAAACAGCGGACAAAGCCCACGTTCTCAGCCATGGTGTGCGCCTTCTTGGTACCCTCACGGAGCTTGGTCGCTAAATTACTGCTCATACTAAACGTCTCGCTAGTGGCAATCTTAAACAGTCATAAAAATCTTGACTCTAAGAAATCAGCGTAGACTGATTTGATCAGCGTTTTTATTACATTTTTTTACGCTGGTAGCGTTAATTCTAGAGGCACAAAACGCCTGTACAGCAGAACTTAACCTGTATTTCAATCAACCCAAAAAAGTGCAAATATTAACTTAAGTAAACTCAGCCATCCTCTGATACGTCAATTTTTAGTTCGGCTAAGGTCTGCCAACCCGCCTGCCAAAGGGTACGATTCTTGAGCTGTTTGGCATTAATCCAAAACCGCGCTTCTGGATCACAAGACGCAACCAACTCCGCAAAGATTAACCCACCCTGATTTTTGCGATTAACCACCTGAAAGTGTCGCCAACCTAGGGTTTTATGCTGGGCAGTCCATTTGGAACCCACTAAGTGGGGAAATTTTTGTTTCTTGGTCATTGACGGCTGGTGGGTTGTTCCAGAGAGGATGCGAGGGGTAGGGGGTTAAAGTAGGGTTGCGTCATATCACCTACTTTCTCTCGCGGAATAAAGCTTTCAGCCAGGTAAATAATCCCTCAATCCAGGCTTCTAGTTGAGAAAGAAGCTGATCGATCCACCGCAGCAGCTTTTCCAGGGGATGCTCAATATATTCCACCAGGGTGGCTTTCGTTTCTAAGCAGTGGGAATTGGGCAGTGGAGTTGGAGTGGGGTTGTCCAGAGGCTGATCGATTTCGAGAGTTACTGCCTGTTGTCGCTTGGGCTTGGGGATGACTGCCGTTGTGCTTGCTTGGCGGGGCGCTTGAGTAGGGCCTGACGGTGAGATTGGGGTGGCGATCGCGCTCAAGGTCACAAGCTGGGTAGTCGGGGTTTGAGCAGACCCTAACGGGGGAAAGACCACGGTCGCCGGTAAGTGGTCTGACGGAGGATGGGGCGGCGATGGCGGCAGCATTTTGGCCCTGATTTGATGGAGGACTGGGGGCAATTTAATTTGAGCCAAACGGTTTGCTAACTCTGAGGTGTATAGCCAATGGGTTGCGATTGCCGTTAATCGAGCTCGATAATCAATCAGCACGGGTAGCACCACAGGGCGGAGCTGAGACGCCTCCTTGGCGGGGACAGCGGATGTGATTTGAGCTGTGCTAGCTAGCTGAGCGGCTTGGGCCTGAGCATCTAAAGCGTGGGATAGCCGTAACTGCAAGGTTTCGAATAGCTCTGCTTCTTTAAACAAATTGGCCGCGATCGCGACTGGGCCTAACTGTATCCACCCCATCAGCCGCCGCAAACCATTGATGGGGGGGAGGGCCCGGTTTGATACTTTGGGAGGCGCAAGAATGCCGAGACGCGATCGCAGTCTGCGGTCTGTCTGCCGCTTGCGATAAAAATAGTCGGCCAGTACCCAGCTGATCTGCTGACGCAATTGGTCTTGCTGTTCAGGTGTTAGCCCCAGCCAAACTAAATTTTGTTCGCCCACTAAGACTAGGGCGTGATCTTCAAGCTGACAGGCAATGCCGTGGATTGAGCGGGGCAGGGATTTGAGGGTGGATGGGTGGGGTTGCCGTAGGGTGGCTGTGCGCGATCGGGCTGCCGCTAATGAGGGCTCGGGGAGTGGGGGAGTGGGGGAGTGGGGAAAAGCAAGCCCTTGGTTATGCGGTTACCGA